>DIBY01000014.1 GCA_002415135.1 Flavobacteriales bacterium UBA5040
AAAAAGAAACGTTAGTCAGAACCTTAAAAACGACATTGCAAAAAGAAAATGACTGAGATTGAAATAAAAAAAGTAACGCTTAGTGACATTGACCAATTACAAAAAATTGGCAGACAAACTTTCTATGAAACTTTTGCGACAGGGAACACGGAAGAAAATATGACCAAATACTCAGACGAAAGATTTTCTGCTGAGAAATTAACGACTGAACTCAATGACAATAACGCAGAGTTTTATTTTGCAACACTTAACGACAATGTAATTGGTTATCTCAAACTAAACTTTGGACAATCACAAACTGAACTTCAAGACGAAAAAGCACTTGAAATTGAACGAATTTATGTTTTGAAAGACTTTCACGGAAAAAATGTTGGGCAACTACTCTATGACAAAGCAATTGAAGTCGCTAAGGAGAAAAAATCTGACTATGTATGGTTAGGCGTTTGGGAAGAGAACCCGAGAGCAATAAATTTTTACAAGAAAAACGGTTTCGTTGAATTTGACAAACATATTTTCAAATTGGGTAATGACGAGCAGACCGACATAATGATGAAACTAAAACTGAACCATTAATGTGGACGACAAGAAAGGCAGCCACTAATAGCTAAGTTTTCGTTGCGTGCGTAGCACGAACAATGAAAACCCTGTTGAACGGAAGCTTTGGGAGCTTTTTTTAGCATTATGAGTTTATCGAAAAAAATTTAAAAATACTGAAGAGACCTCTAGAATGGTCTCTTTTTTGTAAGCCTGCTGTAGCCTTTTTAAATTGATCTTGACAAAGTTGTGCGAGTAGTGAAGCGACCAAAAGTTAAGTTTATTATTTTTTGCACTATGGGAATTCGCCTGCCACGATAACATCCGTTTTTCGATGGAAATTTATTCTTATCTCAAAAATAATAACTTCAAATTCTTCTATTTTAGTACTCCGCAAAGCCTTATTGGGTCTTTTAAAATCATTAATTAGGTCATCAAACATTTTAAATTAATCAAAAAAAAATAATGAACACATTTAAATTTTTAACCGTAGCAGCACTAACCACCATTTTTGTTTCTTGCAGCGACAGTAAATCGACCGTTGAATCTGCAAATAAAGCACAGACAAAAACAGAGGCACAGCAGACTAATGATTTTTCTTCAGGAATCTACACGGCAACATTGCCTTGCGCAGATTGTATGGGAATCGAAACCTATATTACCTTTCAAAAAGACAACAAAGCGGCTAAAAGTACATCGTATTTAGACAGCGACGGTACTTCTGAAAACGAGTATGGTACCTGGACAAAGAATGATGATATTATTGAAGTATCCATCCCAAATTCGCTCAAAGAATATTATCTGGTAAAACCCAATAAAACTTTGGTCAGATTGGATGCTGATAAGAAAGAAATAAGCGGAGAATTAGCCAAAAATTATATTTTTAAAGAAGTAAAAGCATTCACGCCCGCTCAATTGAACGGTACCTATAACACCAACGCCAGTGGGAAAGGATACAACCAAATTCTGGAATTGAAATCTGAAAATGACAGTATTTATTCAGTGAAAATTTCATTTACCGGTGCTGTGAAAGGCTGTACTTTTGAAGGCAAAGGAAAGTTAGTGAACAATCAGATTGATATTGATTTAAAAACCATCAATAAAGATTTAAAAGGGACGATGACGATTATATTTAAGGATAAAACAGCTGAAGTATTTACTTCGAAATTTGACGATAGATTCGCATTAAATTACTTTTGTGGCGGCGGTGCAAGTTTAGCTGGAGATTATCATAAAAAAAAGTAATAAAAGTTTTGTAAAAATAGCTGACCGATAAATAACTTCGGTTGATCGCTGGTAGTTCAAAAAGGTAATCTTTGATGTCTTCCGGGTCTAATTTAGGATTAGTTTATAGTTAAGTCATTCTATGCCCGTACTTCAGCAATACTTTTAACGTTGTACGCAATTATGCGACAGTATGTCATATGTCAAGTTGTCCTAAATTCAACAATTTGGCAGATAAATCGATGAAAATAAACAAAATTCGAGGTGGAATGAAATTTGCATGAAATAACCTTAGTGCTAGTTTGGCACCAAAGTTATTTTTTCGGCTTTTGAAACACCGAATTTGATCGTTTGAGTGTGCAAAGGTAAAAATATAGAAAGAAAAAGCAAATTCTGGTGCAATTTTAACATACTTTTAACATTTAAAAAATTGTATTCATGAAAAAAAATGTACATGTCACGCCAAAAGGAGAAAATTGGCAAATAAAGACTGCAAATAGCAGCAAAGCAAATAAAGTTGTAAATACGCAAAAGGAAGCAATTGGTATAGGGAAAAATATTGCTACTAATAACAAATCGGAATTATTAATACATGGAAAAAATGGCCAAATTAGAGCCAAAGATTCTTATGGTAATGACACTTTTCCACCTAAAGGATAATGAGAATGAAGTGTATTATATCGATTAATCAGTATGCAGATTTTATAAAATCTACTGATGCGAAAAAGCAAAGAATTATTAGGGATCAGAAGAAACCTAATAAATTTAGAATAGCTTATTACCAGCTTGCAAAAGCTAGAATTAGAAAAACATTGACAGATAATGGCCAGCTAAAGCACATAAATGATGCTTTAGCTAATCTTGCATCAAGAATTCCTAATAACAAAAGGCAAAAAAGCGATAAACACGTTTCTATTGAAGCTTTGGAAAAGTTTTTAAGATTAAAAATTCCGAAGGTACTTGAAAATGAAAATATAGAGTTTGTGAATTCAAAACTTTATAAAAATGACATCGATGTTCATGGAGTTTCAATTATTGTTGCTCCTGAAATTATTTTTAAATTAATAATTGATGGTAACGAAGTATTTGGAGGATTAAAATTACATGTTTCTAAATCCAATTCATTTGATAAGGAACAGCAGCAAGTAATTGCGTCTGGAATTTGTCATTATTTAGAAAAAAATGTGGCTCTGGACAAGCAAATTGTTTTACCTGAATTTTGTATTTCATTAGATATCTTCGGTAATGGATTTATTACAAATTCCAATGCAAAAAAAGATGTAATTGAATCTTACAAAAAAGAGTGCCTGGAAATTATTAGAATCTGGGACGCCGCATAAACTTAATCGACTAGCACTAATAACTGAATTTCATTTCTATGAGATTCAGTTTTTTATTATAACTGCGTACAATAACTAAGCTTTAGCTTCGCTCTGTCCCTTCGGTCGAGTCGTCTTGTCCGCAAGGACAGAAGATGAAAGCCCGTTGAACCCTTCGACAGGCTCAGGGTAAACTATAACTCCGGTGGCTTTTCAGCAGTATGATGGTCTTCTTATGGGGATGTCGTTTTTAGAATTTAGAGGTACAAAGCAGTTTTTTCAGAAGGACTGCTTTTTTTGTGGCGTTTGCCTTATAAGTGGTCTAAGGACTGAGTTATTAAAAATATACCTCTCCAGAAACATATTAATTACAATTGCGGGAAATAATAGTCGGAAAAAACATATCTTAGTGATTAGAAATAAGTCTTACGAATATCAGACATATACCTACCAAATACGTTGTATTTGTCTGACGAAGTAAGACATATAAACAAGTTAGCGGCAAGCATAAACCAACACCGTACAAAGAATGAACCCTCTCATAAAACAACTTAAAAAATACGGAAATCTGACCTCTGAAATCGAAACAGAACTTAACGAAAAAATTAAAAGTCTGATAAAACAAAAAGGCGATTTTTTGCTCAAAGAAGGACAAATTGTTTCAAGTTTATTCGTAATTGAAAAAGGGCTTGTTCGTTCGTTTTATAATATCAATGAAAGAGAAATTAATGTTTGGTTTGGTTTTGAGAGCGGAATTTTAGGTTCAGTAATGCCATTATTTTTTAGCCAACCTTCAATTGAAAACATTCAGTTTTTAGAAGACACCACTTTATATTATATCTCAAGCAATGACCTTGAAAGTTTCTACAAATCATCGCAGGAAATGAATACGATTGGTAGAAAAATGGCAGAAGAATATTGCAAAATTTTAGAGGAACGTTCTTTTTTATTACAAACACATACCGCAGAACAGCGTTATCATTGGCTTTTGAAAAACCAACCCGAAGCTTTGCAAAGAATTTCTTTAGGACATATTGCTTCTTATTTGGGTATTTCGCAAGAAACATTGAGCCGTATTAGAAAGAAATAGCGATTTTGACATTTGTCAAAAAAAGCACTTTTTAATTTTTGTATCTTTGCATCAGTTAAAACAAAAGAACAATGAAATATTTATTTTTATCATTAGCAATCGTACTTGAAGTTGTAGGTTCGAGCTTTATGAAAGCATCAGACGGTTTTTCAAAATTATTGCCAACAGCGATAACAATTGTGGCATATATTGCTTGCTTTTTCTTTTTATCGCAAGCTTTAAAATCCATTCCTTTGGGAATAGCTTATGCAATTTGGGGTGGTTTAGGAATTGTCTTGACAGCTATAATTTCGGTTGTGGTATTTAAGCAATCGTTAGACATTCCAGCAATTATTGGAATTATTTTAATTGTGACAGGAGTTATCGTAATGAATTTTTTCTCAAAATCAGCAGCACACTAAAATGCCAGCCGCTAACAAGGGTTTTGCAATAGTGGGGCGAAACTGCAAAGTTCAACGGTTGTTCTTCGGTTGAACTTTAGTGCAAAATTGAAGATTTGTGCTTCGATTGCCCCACCATCGCAAAGCCCCGAACCGTTATCTGACATTTTAAAAAATCTCTTTACAGATGAAAAAAATAATTATATTTTTCACTTTTCTATTTTTCACATTCGGATATTGTCAAATAGTTGTCGGAAAAGTAACTGACAGTCATAAAAATCCGGTCGTCGGTGCAAGAATTGGAATTGAAGATACAGAAACCGGTGTTGTATCTGGCGAGAATGGAAATTTCCAAATTGATTTCAGCAACACTGATAAAAATACTAAATTAAAAATTTATGTAAGTGGGTTTCTACTTTTCACAACTAAAATTTCGGCCTTTATAAATTCTAACCATGAAATTATGTTGACGGAAAAAGTGATAGAAGTTGAGCCTATTGCAATAAATCCAAAAAAATATACAAGTAAGAATTTTGGTACGAAAACAAAATCAAAAGGAGCATATTGCGGTTACGATTCTAACAATAAAACCAGACTTTTTCGCGAGTACGCAATTCAAATTAAGAACAAAAAACATCTGAAAATAAAAACGATAAATATTAACATTGCACACTTTGAGGTTGACGGTCCCGCAGTGTTAATTTTTGACGTACAAGGTTCTAAAAATGGTTTTCCAGATGATTCAAAATCATTAACAAATGAAGCATTAAAATTAACCGTCAATAAAAAAGATATTATAAATAATAAAGTTTCTCTAGACGTTGCTGACAAAAGCATTTGGACAGATGAAGATTTCTTTGTTTTAGTTCGAGTGGAAGAAAATTTAAAAGGCAAACTCTATTTTTCCGGAAACGTTTTTGCCTTTTCTAAGGACACATATTTCAGAAATTATTATGGCGAATGGAAAAAATTCTCGACTGGAGAACCATCTATAAATGTGGACGTTCAAATTGAGAGATAAAAAACGACAGATAACAAGTTATTTCTACAAGTGGGTATGAAGTTTTCAATCGAAGATTTTAGCGATTAATTAAGTTTCTTGCAAGTAGAAAGTTTTCGTATTTGTAGCCCGCCTGCAGAAATACCCAACCGTTGGGCGCAATTTAAAAAACCAATGAAAGTCAATGAAAAAAAAACTTGATTGAATGATTATATACAAATCGAAAGATTAAATTTGTCGAATTAAAAAAAATATAGACACTTTATGAGGCAATTCATTCAAAATAAATATTTTCTACTCATCTTTATTGCTATAATCTGGGGTTCTTCTTTTATACTCATAAAAAAATTACTACCAGTATTTGACCCATATCAAATCGGAGCTTTTAGGGCAGGATTGTCAGGCTTGCTTTTGTCATTTATTGGATTCCCAGCTTTGAAAAGAATGTCAAAAAAGGATGTTTTTTGGATTGCTCTATCAGGATTATTTGGTAACTTTTTAGTGGTCTTTATTTTTCCTGTTGCACAACAAGGCGTAAGTAGCTCATTGGCAGGCATCATAAATGCATTAGACCCAATATTCACACTCGTTTTAGGAGCAATTCTGTTTGGAATCAGAAATAAAGTTATTCAATATGCTGGAGCAATAATTGGATTTATAGGTGCGATCATTTTAGTTTACTCTTCCAATTCAGGAAATGGCGAAAATCATCTTTATTATACGGTTTTATTGGTTATAGGTTCGGCACTTTATGCCGTTGCCGCACTCATTATTGAAAAAAAATTACATCACATAAAATCGACAGATATATCAACAGGTATTTACACTATTTGGATGGTGCCGTCTCTTTTAATTTTAAGTTTTTCAGGTTTTTTTACAGACATTGATTACAGCCAAAATGAAACTTTAACGGCTCTAGGCTATTTAGTCTTTCTAACCGTCATTAGCACTACTTTGGTAATGTTTTTGTTTTTCAAGCTTGTTCAAGATACCTCTGCAGTTTTTGTAAGTACTATTTCACTTTTATTACCAGTCGTTGCGGTAATTTGGGGCGTTTTGGACAAAGAGAAATTTACAGTTTGGTATGCAATCGGTGGATTATTAATTTTGATTAGTGTATATCTCATTAGAGAAAAGAAAAACAAATCATTGGAAAAGGAATAAAAACTGCGCCCAACCGCAGTTTGGCAATATGGCGGGTTAAGGCTTAATTTGAAGTTGGTTTTGTATCTGAAAAATAGTGCTTATCGAAAGTTTCGGCTTCCTTAATCCGCCACATCGCCAAGCTGCCAAACGTTAGCAGAAATCCCCCCTATACCCCAGAATTGACTTCTCAAGCTAACGTTTGGTGCGTATAGAATATATTTTCTAATTTTATTGAGCTCTTTGCAAGGCCGATTTTAAAACTGTTGCGTAATAGCACGGGTGCAATCCTGGTTGAGATGTATGTGATGACTTCAGTGGCGGTCTAATTGATTAGAACCCCGTTCAGAATATTTTTTTTGCCTAAAGAACATCTCCTTAGAGTATTTTTAATCATTAATTTTTGAAAATATGAATGAGAACAAAATTTCAATGGAAATTATCAATTCAAATGCTGCAGGAATTGATATTGGTAGCCGATCTCACTGGGTTGCGGTTGGCCAAAAAGAGGAAGATATTAAAGAGTTTGGTGTTTTCAATGAGGACTTAAAAAATCTCTCAAATTGGCTCAAAGAAAAAGACATTCAAACTGTTGCAATGGAAAGTACAGGAACCTATTGGCAAGCACTTTATGCTATTTTATTGGCTGATGGATTCCAAGTGATTTTGTGTAATGGTAAATTCACCAAAAACATTAAAGGTAGAAAAACAGATGTTCAAGATTGTCAATGGATTCAAAAACTACACAGCATAGGCCTTTTAACTGGTAGTTTTTTGCCAGATGAAATTACAGAGAAGCTCAGAACCTATTGTCGTCATCGCGCAAATTTATTAGATTCTGCAGCGAGTACTTCAAAAAAAATGCAAAAATATTTACGGTTATTAAACCTTCGATTGGATGTTGTTGTAAATGATATTTGCGGTTTGACCGGATTACTCATCATTCATGCGATTTGCAACGGAGAAAAAGATCCCTTAAAATTAGCCGAATTAAGACACGGTAATTGCAGAAAAACAGAAGAAGAAATTTCAAAAGCACTTCATACCAATGGAAGAGAAGATTATTTATTTGCCCTGAATCAAGAGCTTGAGATGTATGAAGTCCTGCAAAGTAAAATTGTACAATGCGATGTAGAAATTGAGAAAATATTAAACTCAACAATCGGACAAGACGACAATAAAAGACAGCATCACATTGAACCTAAAAAACACAAAAAAATCAATAAAAACACGCCTAAGAATATCGACTTAAATTTAATGGCCTATCAATATTTTGAAGGCGTAGATTTACTGGCAATAGAAGGAGTTTCCTATTCAACCGTACTTTCAATAATGAGTGAAGTTGGATTAGAAGGTATCAAGAAGTTCCCGACTGCAAAACACTTTGCAAGTTGGTTGAGACTGACCCCAAACAATAAAATAAGTGGTGGTAAAATACTTTCTAATAGAATCCCAAAAGGAAGTAACCGTTTAAAAATCGCCTTAAGAAATGCAGCGAATGCAATTGGTAATCTAAAAGACTCAACACCATTATCGGATTTTTTCAAGCGAATCAATTTTAGAAAAGGCAGGGTATCTGCAATCTCAGCAACTGCAAGGAAATTGGCAATCATCATTTGGAATATGGTCGTTAAAAATCAAGCTTATGTCAATCCGGAAGGCTACTTATTTTTGGATGAAAAAAGAAAACTAGGTTTAGTAAAAAGGATTCAAAAACAAATTACTAAATTTGGTTTGACTAATGAAGAAATCAATTTCGCAACTAATTGATTGTAAGTAAAAAAGAAAAACGTTAGTCAGAAGTTTATAAAAAACACATTCCAAATGAAAAATTTATTTTCTTATTTTTTTATTCTTTATTTTCTTGTAAGTTGTTCAAATAGAGATGAAGATATAGTTGAAAATGTAAATTCTTTGACTTTACCCAAAACATTAACTACCAAATCTTCATCAGGAGATATTGTATCTGAATATAAATATGATGGAAACAAAATCACTTCTATTATTTCAAATAACGGCAGAAAAAGTATTTTTTCTTATACAGGAAATTTTATTACAAAATCTATTACATATGATTCTTCGGGAGAAATTGAATATAAAGTGAGTTATGAATATGCAAATAACAAACTTTCAAAAAAGAACTATAAGTATACATTTTTAGAATTTAATATTTTTTATACTTGGGTTGATGACAATCACGTTTACTTTGTGGATGATAAATACATGCCTGAAAATGCAATTAACAGAACCGATGTTTATTTCAGCAGTGGAAATGTAATAAAATCAACCAACCATATTTATTATCCAAATAATTATACTATAGATAAAGTTGAAATAGTAGAAAATGACTCTAAAAATAATCCTTTTAAAAATATAGAAGGATATTCTTTAATTGCTTTTGATATTTCTTCTGATTTTTTCCCTCAAATAAATAATATAACAAAAATAACCACTTCAAGGGAGGGAAATGTGAATGGTGAACCTTTGACAGAAAATTATTTTAGAACTTTTGAATTCACATATGATACTAAAAATTTCCCACAAATATATACAGTAAGTGATTCTTTTGGAAATTCTTATAAGTATGAGTTTAGTTATTTTGAATAAAATCTTTAAAAGAAATTCTTTAATTTAAAAAATTCAAAAAAGAAAGCTTTTTATCATATCTATTAACATCAGAATAGAAAAACCTTCTGCTAATAACTAAGCTTTCGTTNNTCGTTTTGTCTGAAAGACAAGAAATGAAAGCCTGTTGAACGGAATCTCCGGTGGCTTTTTCTCCCCAGTTGGTCACCTTATGGAGTTATCGTTTTTAGAATTTAGGATAGTAAAGCAGTTTTTTAGAAGGACTGCTTTTTTTGTGGCGTTTGGTAGCCTTTGGAAGTTGTCTAAGGACTGAGTTATTTGAGATATTATTACGTCTCCAGGAAAAATTTAATTACAATTGCAGAAAACAATAGTCGGAAAAAACATCAATAGAGAAGTCTACTGTCTACATTTGGATCGAATCTTCCCTCCAAGAAATACACAAATTAAAGATGTTCACATCCTAGATGAGGATCTTCTTTTGTATTTCTAACTTCTTCCTCAATAATTCTATCCATAATATCGTTGATATTATAGCCTTTCTTACGCAAAAAAAGGAAGTATCTGACGTGTTTGTTCGCAACGGCATTGCTTTCGATGTAGTAAATACCTTTAGGATTACACCCGATATAATGCGTAAACTCTTGCAAGTTCTCTTTTATATTAAATATTTTTCGAATTTTTAAACTCATTTCTAATCGACATAAATATATTATAGAAGTCTTTAAGCCAAATTTGAAAAATTCGATGCGTGTAATTTTCTTTGACGGATTTTATTACTTTTTTCATTTCGCAAATCTTGATCAAAGGTAGAACTAATTCCACCATTTTAATTTAATATTTTATTTAAAAAAAATGAAGCAAGTCTTTTTTAAAACATTTTTAATACTCATAATCAGTACTAAAGCACTTCATTCTCAAAATCAACTGACTCGAGAAGATGGGGAGTATTTTATCAAAATTGATGACAAATACATTCATCACTTAGAGCAACTAAATAACAGTAGCGAAAAATTTGAAACCACTCTTGATCTAACAACTTATAAAAAGCGTTTTAATTTTTTAAATGCTAATACCAGCCTTCATATTGACTACAATGATATTACTTATACCTATGTAAAAAAGTTTCTCGGTTATCGGTGGTATCCTAAAATAATAGGATTGTCTGTTTACTATTTCCCACTTTTTGAAAGCAAATTAGATCATTACGGAATTCCAAGAGAACTCAAATATTTGGCCGTAGTTGAGAGCGCATTAAACCCACGTGCCGGAAGTTGGGCAGGAGCGAGCGGCCTATGGCAATTTATGCCTGCAACTGGAGCACAATATGGGTTAAGAAAAAACGAATATATCAACACATTTTTCGATCCTGTCAGTAATGCAGATGCTGCCGCACGATATTTAAGGGATTTATACCGTCAATTTGGCGACTGGAATTTGGCAATATCTGCATACAATTGCGGACCTGGTAATGTAAATAAAGCGATCAAAAAAGCAGGAACAAAAAACTATTGGAAACTCAGAAAGTATCTTCCTAAAGAAACGCAGGCATATGTTCCGAGCTTCATCGCGGTTAATTATCTTTTCAATTTTTACAAGGAACACCAAATGAAACCCAACTATTTTAGATATTCATTTTTTGATCTAAAAACCATTAAGATTAACCAAACTATCACTTTTAATGAATTAGCAAAACAATTTGATTATAAAATTTTAAGGTTTGCTAATCCTCAATTTTTGACAGAAACCATTCCGCAGGGTTCTATCGTTTATGTAAAATAAAATTATAAAAGAGTATCTATAATTTTAATGTCTGGTGTTAATGTAATTTCGGCAACTCCTCCATTATTATCATAAGCTTTTAACACGACCTTTGCATTGGTGATATTAATTACTGAAGGAGTTCTAAAACCAATCATTTCAATACTAACATCATTTGTACCTTCATAATAAAATTCATTTTGTTCAGTAGGTAAGGTATAGGAATGATTGTAGGAATAATCTTTTGCAAATGCTGTAAATGTTACAATGAAGTCTATTTTTTTCACTTTATGAGGAGTGCTAGCTACTTTGAATTTAAAATTTGTTCCTTTATATGTAAAATAGAGCCCAGTATTTTCAGGATTTATAGAATTGCGTCTTTTCTCTATAATTATTTCTTTAACCGATATATTTTCTATAGATATAGGTTTCAAGATCGAAATATTGAAAGTTATTACTTCGCTTTCATTTCCGAATTCATCCTTAAATTGAACATTATATACATAATCCCCTACTTCTTTTGTTTTAACTGCAAGATTAAATAAATGATTACTCGAAAGAGTAAATGGTTTATATATATTGTTTGTATTCTCTATTCCATTAATTTGACCATTCGTTCCTTGGCTAATCCAAGTTTTATATTGAATACTATTAGAAGAAGCAGGATTTTTTGTTACAATACCATTTATGATAAGATTTTCATCTAAACCCGCAGATGTTTTAGAGATAGAAAAATCCGATAACACAATAGTGTGTGGTAATACTTCTTGTTGTAATGAATACTCTCTTGATAAAGTTGAGTTACTTATAGAATATTTAAGAGTTTTTATTCCTGCTACATTTGTTTTTAAGGAAGTAGTAAAACTATCAATATTAGTAATATCATATGAAGTACCCAAAGTGACAACCTCTCCATTTAATTTAATTTGACCGTCATAAGTATCAAATTTTATTTTATATCCCGTAGTAGGTTGCCCAGAGTTCGGAACTATCTTCATCAAATATGGGGTTTCATCACTTTGATAGATAGGAGTTGTTCCTCCAGTGAAGGTATGGGTGAATTCAGAAACTGAATATTTTAGTTCGAACTCCTCTTCTTTTGATACCCCTTTTTCATTTTTAACCGAAATTTTAAGATTGTGACTTCCCACTACATTACCGACATATTCAAAAATATTGTCTTTGGATTCAAAAGTATATTCTTGGTTCGCCGCAAGTGTTTCACCGTTTAATTTAAGCGTACCATTTAAATTCGTGGTGAATTTAAATGAAGTCTTAATGGATTGGAAATCATAGGAGGGTCGAACATTAAATTTTAACTGGTTAATCTCGCCGACTGCTTTTTCAATAAAATTATTATCTCTTTCAATTGTAAATCCAAATTGTCCTTCATTGTCATTTCCCCAGTCTCCGTCTTCTCGACATGAGTTAAATAGTAAAATGGAGAAAAAAGATAGTATTATAATGATTGTATTTCTCATAATAGGTCGATTTTATTAATTAATATAGTATTTAAATCCTCCGAAAAGGCCATAGTTAGACTTCGAAAACTCACTTTTTAAATCATAAAACTGAGTGTAATTGGCCAGAAATGAGAATTTCCTCGCAAAGGCAAATTCGATTTCTACGCTACCGGAAATACCATATACGAATCCTTTAACTGGAACTGGAATCTCTGCACTGTATTTTGGATCTTTAGAATTACCATCATTCAATGTTTCATATCCGGCATACCCGCCAAGCCATCCGTTTAGATAGACTGGAGCAAGACCCTCATAACTGTAACCGGCGTTTACATTAAGACCATATTTCTGATAGGGTAGGATCTGATTATCTAAATAGGAAACTTCATAATCCTGATAAAACCCTTCAACTTTTCCTAAAAACCCTTTTTCACCGAAAACCTTACTATAGCCTCCTTTTACCATAAATCCAGCACTGAGATCTCCCTTTTCCATCACATAACCATATTCTGCATGAACTGCAGACTGGCTTTTTCTTCGTCCTTGAGCTTCTGCGAGAATACAAAAGCAAACCAGAAATAATATTAGTACACTCTTCTTCATAATACTTTTATTTTAAATTATTATTTTACATATTCAGCTCCTACAATATATTTAGGCTTAATGTCTAGGGTTAGTGTCCGTTCACCATCAATTTCACTCATGATAAAAAGTAAATTTTTATTGTCTGAAATGGTAAACTTATCAAAGACAAATAGTAATTTTTCTCGGGACTTTTTCGCTATACTTTCTGTTTGAATAGTGTAGATGGGTGAAAAAATCTTTTCTTCCGCCTCAATTTGACGGTCTTTAACCTGTACAGGACTTGTTATAAAAGAAATACTTTCAACATCATAGTTGATATTTGTTCGATTAGCAACTTCTATAAGTACATAGACTTTACCACCTCCTACATAAACCCCTTTTACAAAACCTTCAATACCTCGTACAAGGGCAGAATTTCGATTTTTAATCCAACCATTTTTCTTGATAATTTTTTGAGCAATTATTTCATATTGTTCTGGATTCTCTGCTTCTGGTTCATTTTTTTCTACTACTTTTTCAATAGATTGTTCAATTGGAGCATCAACGACAATAGGAGTTGTCGCTTTTTTTGGAACAGTTTTCTTAATACTTTTATTTACGGGCTTTTTATAAAGTTTCTGGGTGCTCTTTTGAGAATATCCAAAAATGCTGAACAGCATACCTATCACTATTAGTACTCTTTTCATATTATTTTTTTAATTGAAATTAACGATGATACATTCCACATTGGAGGTTAATTTTATTCGGTTATCCGACTGTTTGCTCATGGCATTTCCAACGGAATTGATGACGCCACCAATTACTGGAATCCTGCTGCTTTCATTTAAAGCTCTATTCTCTAAATCTGAATTTTGAGTTCCTGGTGATATCGGAAGGCCTGCCATTCCGTCGGCACCATATAATTGAAGTTGAACTGGAACAATTTTGTTTTTCACTTTAATCGTGGAAAAATTAACGAGTAAACGATTGTTTTGTTCTGAGGCTACTCCTGTTATTATTTGTCCTTTGGGAGTTTCTAACGTTCCTATTTTTGTACTTTCAAGCAATACAAATGAAAGCGTTCTTCCTGAATTCGCATATCCTTTTGAAAGCAGTTTAGCTCTAATCTGCTTCCCTTCATTTATGCTTCTTTGTTTGGTAGATGAACCGCTATAACTTGGTTGTACATACGCAGGTTCAGAAATTTCGGTATAATCTATCTCTGAGGAAGCGTTTTCGTTTTTTGATCTGGAACTTTTTGGATAATTTTTTACTTCTGTATAAGCAATTGAATTATTTTTGGGTTCTTCCGCCTGCCACATCGAATAATCTCCATAGGTCGAATGACTATTGTAACCGCTACCTGCATTTCGTTTTTCACTTCCGGAATTATTATGGTTTGGTTGGGTGTACACAGGCTCCACGTAGGCAGAAGTAGTGTTATCATTTCCTTCAATCTCTGAAATAATTTCAATTTGAGAATCGCCTGATTTACCAAAGAGATCATCCATTGCCGTATTTAATTTATTGCTGTCTTTTTTTCCCAATTGGTTGGCTTCGGTTCTGCTATTATACTTCTGGGCTTCCTTTGCATCGGGATTTGATATTTCATCTACCGCAACTTTTTTATCTCCATTGTTTAAAACATAAACTCCCACGAGAAGAAATACGGCAAGTAAACTCGCAATAGCATAAACAATGATCTTTCGACGATCTTCATTGCTTTTAGTCTCCCAAAATTGTTTTAATTGTTCCATTACTTAACTTCAATAGTCGGGTTAATTTGTTCTCTTTTTATACTATCCTGGACAATGATCTCTTCATCAGTAGGCGCATTAACTTTTGATAGGCTTTCGGTGAAATTCGTAATGAGATAACCGAAAGGATTGTAAGGATAATTGATGTTAACCTTTGTCATTCTTAGTTGTACATCCGCCTGAAAATAATCTTCAACCGTACCATTGATTCTTTTAACCAATACCGAAAAACTGATATTGGGATTTCCATCTACATTGTCAATTCGCCAACTGTTAGGAAGTATTTCAGATTTTTGCACCAGTCCATTAATAGAAAGGAAATTAGAATAATAGCCTTTCCGGTCTTTATCCTTGATTAAGTTTGTAGGCTGCTCACCCACCAACCAAAGGACATTTTCTTTCTTGTCCCTGATAGAATATTGGTCTAAATCATAGAACTGTTTGGTGAAGTAATCTGCATTGGCTTTAATCACTTTGACTTTGTCATTTTTTTCGGAGATTAGACTTAAGGGAATTAAATCTCCGCTATTATTGACTGTAAATATTTTAGATGTGCTATCACTATAAATAACCAATGCCAAATAAAGTACAGCAACAATCGAGATGATGCTTACTGCAACGACACCCCAGACAACTCGGCTATTTTTTTTTAATTCCGAATAAATATCTTTTCCAACGGTAATTTCTGCTTTCTCCTTTTTCATATTTTAACTAAAATATCCTCTAATTTCTTTCGTAACAATCGCAAACAAACCCAACTTCACCATAAAGGAGATTAGTAGTGCTCCCACGGTATAGGCGAAAATAACCCCTAAATCAGTATCATATCCGATATCAGACATTTGAACATTCGCTTTACTCTGCACAAAATCATAGATGATATCTGAAAATTTCATAATCCCCATATATCCGATTCCTAAAACGAATAAACCAATGTATATTTTGATCCATCTTGCAAGCATATCCTCAAATCCTTTTGTCGTAGAAAGTGCAATGGCAAAGGGAAAAATAACTTTGAAAAGTTGAATTAGAAATACTCTTTGAATCAAATACATTCCTACAACCGCCATATCCAGAATGTCTAAAAACATTTTGGTGAACGTCATTAAACCTGCAGTCAGATATAAAGGCACTAACGAAAGATAAAAACCTATATAATCTAATCCACTGTATTGATCAGCAATCTTATCTAATTCCAATAAATACCTTTTTAATGCATCGTCTTTTATTGGATGTTGCGCTGCAACAGAAATTTCAACGGAGGAAAACATACTTTCAATTGCATTTACAACCCAATCACTCCCTACGATAATAAGTCCATATCCGATAATGCTAATAAGACCTCCGATTTTCGGTGCTTCCGGATTTTCTCCTGTTTGTAAAAAATTACCAATGACTTTGAATAACAATAAGGTCATAGCCAAAGATTTCGCTCCGATAATGGTAAAGGAAAAAACTTTGGTTTGGGAAATAACCTGATTGAGTTCTGTAAGCCACGAGTAATCCATCAATAAGATAATTTAATCAACTTTACACTAATTTTAGCATTGGCACTCTTTACCTTATTGTATTCATTTTCCAATAAGGTGATGCGTTCGCTATCGCTCATATTAAACATTCCGTTATTGAGTAATGCCTGAACGGTTTTGATACTTCCTGAAATTTGAGCCAGTTGATTCTGAATACCACTAACATCAAATTTTCCTTTGCGTGCTTTCTCTAAAATTTTGTTAGAATTATTAATAGCCTGTTTCTGCATATTAATAATATTCTGCAGTTGTCCCATTTGCTGGATATAACCATTGACTTTCTGATATTTTTCCTGTGCCTGTTTTAAAAGAGAATAGGATTTTTCCAACTGCTTTATTTGGGCTGCAGATTGTGTAATCTGTTTAGCAATTTGTTTGTTGGCTCCTATATCCACTACAGCCATTTGTGCAAATGAATACGATCCTACCAAAAGGCAAAATGTTAAGATTAATTTTTTCATTTTTAGTCTGTTTTAATATATTGATCAATTGCGCTTTCCATATTTCCAGTTTCATGATAGATTTTCATCAGTTCCTCATTTTTAGCCCCTTCGGTCTGGTATGCCCAAAAAACTTTTTGTGGAACTTCTAAACGGTAAACCTGATGTTGATTACCTCTCATGATGAAGACCTCTGAATATTTATTCTTTCCTTCAAAATCTGATGTTAAAGAACTCATTTGATTATAAGCATGATCACTCATTCCGAATCTGTTTTGTAAAGCAGAATAATCCTTTGCATTTAAAACATACAGAACCTGCGTATTTTCAATAATTGTCTTCGCAATTTGACCAAACTCTCCGCTGTCGGGAAGTTGACTTATTGCCTGCAACACAATTCCAATTGCACCATTTTGCTTTCGGACTGCCTGAAAGAAATATTCTATTTTTTCCAGAACGCCTTTGAACTTAAACTGTTTGGCGACTTCATCAAAGAAAATATATCCTTTGGTAGATTTATCTTTCCAAACTGTTTCATTAATCACAGATGATATCAACTGCAACATAATAGAAAGTAGGAGAGGATTGTCTTTGACTTCGTCGAGTTCGAAAACAATAATTTTTTTGTCTTTTACCCTGGTTAAATTATCATTGCTTTCATCGGCATATAGAAAATCATAAATACCGCCTTCCTCAAATTCGCTCATGGCAAATAGAAACTCGTCAATATTGAAAAATTCACTTCTTATATTTAACTCTGGAAGTAAGGTGTCTTTATTCTCTCGTACGGCTTGAATAAATTTTAAGAGACTTTGTTCACCATCTTGACTATAATAGGCTTCAATAATTTTCCTAAGTGCGGTTTTTTCGTTTTCCGTTGCTTTAGAATCTCTTTTATAGTGAGTAATAACGAATTCTGTTAAATCTTCAATTTTTGAAGCTGTTAATTCCTCACCTTGTAAATCGAATGGGTTTAAACCAATTGGTTCGCCTTCTTTATAATGAATAAATACAGTGTCTTCGGGATAAAGAGCTGATAGTTTTCGGTATGATCCTCCTAAATCCACTAAAACTACTCTTGCACCTTCTTCATAGTATTGGCGAAATAAATGATTGGCTAAGAATGATTTCCCATAACCAGTCGGTGCAAAAATCATAAAATTTCTGGCTCTTACATATTTCTTTTCTTCATCCCAGGTATCTACAATAACTGGAATGTTTGCTATTCGAGAATTGAGAAGAACGCCCTTTTTATCATTCTTATAATTGGTACAATTATTAAGAAATAGAGTAGCTAAACTTAGATTACCATAAAACATTTGTTTCTCAGAAAAATTAGCTGAAAACAAATAGAAGGAATTGCAAAAAACGGAATTAAGAAAATTTCCGATCGGTTGTCTGGTCTTAATATCTACTGACTTAAACCGCTCTGTAATTTGATTTCTTCTGTTCTTAATCTCGTTTTCATTGTCACCATAAAAAAGAATATTAAAATGTCCTCTTATAATTCTTTCACTATCGATATCCGTTGCGATACTTTCTATCAATGTTTCTAGTTTTCCAGCGTTTACTTTATTATTAGGATCAAAAGTGGACGATTTTTTTAACAGATCTTGCCTTTTCCTCAGACTGCTTAACTCATTCTGATTATCTTCAAAGTAAATGACCTGATTATAAGCGTGGTCGAAATCCAACGAAAAACCAAATAAATCACCAATGTTTTGATAAAACTTATATTTTGCTGTGGTAAAATCTTTATCAATTTGTAAAGATGAAAAACTCTCCGGCATATGTTCTTCATCTCTCGTACAGATGGCTCCTAATAATCGATCTCCAATTTGCATATAGCCATTTTTCAAAACCCTATCGGTAACGAAATCATTTTGGAAATTATTGAAATAGTAGTCATAATAATTTCTCATTTCTTCCGACTCCAGTTCTCGAATTTGAAAAGCTCTTCCACTATTAATTTTTCCATTGCTGAGAAAATTAATGATCTGTTCTACGGTATTGATAAAGGCATTTATTTTATCATCAAACTTTTCAAAATTTTTTCGATTTAATCTTTTAAAGGGATTCGTTATTTTACTGGTAAAAGTATCTCCGGCAGGGAGAATAAAGAAAACAAAGCACTTGTGTGAAAGGAAAGGTCTTTTATGAAAATAAGCCTTCGTTTCTTTTTGTAAATAATTTTCCTGCAGGAAATTGTTTGAATCAAATTCAGACTCTAGAAAAACATCCTGTTTAAGAAATATAGAGCCCGATGGCATATCCTTTAAAGCCCTGTTCCATAAACCATTCACAGATTCATAATCCTCTTGACCCATCGAGTATTTTTCAATCAAGTCGAACTCGTAGCCCATTGCAAATGCGCCATTTGTTCCCACAACTTTATTGGTATCGATATGTAAAAATAAATCATTCATCATCTGAAAATTTTTCAGGGAGTTTTTCGTCAAAGAGCCATTCTTTGATGGTGGAATTATTCGTCAGCAGAAGCGCAGTAAAATACGTGATCGCAATAACGAGCGTCACCACTATAATTTTTTTTATAGTAAAACCTCCTAAAAAGGTTAATAAAGCGAGTATTGAAATGATAGTGGTTATTAGAAAGCCCGTAGTGTTTAGTCCGTAAATTGTAGGTCGTTGACGATATCCTTTTAGATTCTTTACTTTCCTCAATTTGAATGAATTCGTTATAGACTTATACTCCCTACATAGTTAACCAAGCCGACAACTGCACCCAGAATCGCGGCAAAAATAACGATGTTGGTTACTCCTTTTTTCCAATCTCCATTGTCCTTAACAAAATGGCCAAGATTGACAAAAATAACGACGATGAATATACTCACAGCAACATACGGGAAGATACCTTTAATTTCATTTGCCAGCTGTTGTGCCGGACCTTTCAAGTTGATGCTTTGCGCAGAAATCAACGAAAAAATTAAAAGTGTGAAACTGGAGAGTTTTAGTTTTAGATTCTTCATAAGCATAAACTTTTGGGAATTTCAAAAAAAATTTTTCCTAATATACACTACTTTTAACGCTGTGATTTTAAAATTATTATGTTAATCTAGAATATTTCTTGCTTCCCGAAGTATTTTTTCGAAATGAGCATCTAACATTTTTTGAGTGATGACCTTCTGATTTTCAAATTTATCGGTGACAATTTGAGGATGGATAATATTAACAATTTCATTCTTCCCATCGGAGAGAAAAGCGAACTCACCAACGCTAAGTCTGTTAAATTCATTGGCTCTATGCTTGTGAACCTCTCTTTCTCCGGTCGTGGTAGAAGTTTCTCCCCACGCCAACAAATTACCATCACCCCCTTTTTTTGAAACCGACTTCGTTTTGATATTTACCATTTCAAAATAGCTTTCATAAAATTTCGATGTTTCTGAATCATTTGATTTTCCAAAAAACTGAGTTGAAAGATTGGCTACAATTTCCTTAAAACCATCTCTACCATACTGAACCACTCCCTGAACAAAATCCTGCGCACAGTAAACCACCGCAACACCAAAACTTCTCATTGTAGCAGGAATTTGAGCCATATTAAGAAGCTTAATTGTTGGTGCTTCATCCAATAAAATAAAACTGGGTTTTCGATCCCCTACCATGATCTGTTTAGAAATGGTGTGAATAATTGTAGCATTTATGGGGCTTAAAAACTCAGCAGATCTTGGTTCATTAATGACTGAAACTACAAAATTATTTTGAGCAGTATTAATATTGAGATCGAAATCACTACCACTTAAAATCCAAAATGCTTCGGGGAACGCAATTTTCCTAAGAGCATTCGCAAGCGTAGAAATTACAGAAGCAGTTTGCTTTGCAGAAGCAAGTCCTAAGATAAAAGTACTTCCTTGAATGGCGACACGCTCATTCGAAGTCAAAAATTCCTTAAGCTTTGCAAACTTATCCATTGCATCATCACCTAAACCGGATCGTGGATTTTGAACGCTAAAATCGACACCAAGAATAAAAGCAATGACGTGGGGTAGGGTACATAATTCTTTATGATCGAAAGTAAATTTCAAGATAACTCCTGCTAATAAAGAAGAGGCGCTATCTTTAAAAAAATCATCTCCTTTTCCAACTCCATTTTTAATTAAATTGTCAATGATCACTTTTACAATTTGATTGACATCCTTTTCCCCTTTGATATAATCAGGCGAAATAGGATTTACACGATTACTCGAGTTAGGATTATGCAACGCTATTACTTTTAATCTTTCTTTGAAAATCGGCTTTGCTAATTCTGTAAGCTCTCCATTTTTGAAATCATAAATAATTCCTGCAAAGTCGGCTTTGCCAAAATGAATCATCAAATTATAAATAATAGAAATGGTTTTACCCGAACCTGCTGCACCAAAAACTGCAATTCCACGTTGAATACCCCGAATAATTCTTTTGCCCTGAGAAGTATTGAATTCAACATCCCAAAGTGGATCTGCTTTTTTTTCGAAAGTCCATAAATAAATAAGACCACTAATGATAAGACTGGGAACGATAAGGTAAAACAGAATGAAGATAAAATTCCCTAATTTAATACTGCCAAAAACGACTAACCCTACCAAAAACAGGAGAAGCATATATTTAAATTTTCTGCTTTTTGATTTGAATGCAATTGTAAAAAGGAAACTTACTACCACAATTCCTGTAATAATAATTATCCAATTTCTTAAAGTAAGATCTAAAATTTTCATATTAATATCCTTTTGAAACATCACTAATTTTAGTGATTACTGATTTTATAGTTTTAACTGCAATTTCTAATGGAGTTTTAGGAATACTTAAAGGCACTCGGAAACCAAGTTCTTTGCTAATGGTACTATTAAGATTTAATTTTTGAAGTTCATACAGACCTGAATTTCTATACAATTCATTTTTTACCGGCTTCGTAACCGCTGAACTAAATCCTTTTCCTAAATTTTTAAAGCTTACTTTTTTACCAGTACGGGTCTTTTTCTGTTCATTAAATTTCTGATAACTCTGGGTTCGCTCGTATCTGAATTTTTGATCAAAACTTTGCTCAACCTTCTTGAAAAATTGATCCCTATTAAACCCAACCTGCGCACTCTTTCCTGCTACTTTTGAATTTCTATGATTTGCTAAAGGGGAAATAGACCCTTTATATCTTGCATTAGGACAGTTATCATATCTAGAAACAATGACGTGAATATGATATTGCTGACCGCCTTTTTTTAATCCTTCTCTCACAATTTCACTGGTGGTTCTATCCTTATGCAATTGAGATTTTAATTCTTCTATCTTACCACTATTATTACCTTTTTCAGATTCTAACAATTTTATTTCCCTATAAATTTTCCTATTATCACTAACCCATTTATCATTTGCTTTATAAGTTCTCTGCTCTTCAACTTTAGCAACCCATACCAAATCCTTTTCCGTCATTTTTCTGACTGATAAATCCTTGCCTAATTTCACCGCTTTCTGTTCACGAATCATCTGAAATTTTTCAGCGTAATCGGGATCTTCGCGATTTATTCCTAATCGTTCAAGTTCATTTTTTGTTTCGCTATTAATTTGAACTTCTTCCCTACGATTGGGGAGTTGATCAGGATTAGAATAAACATCACGATTGAAATTATCTGCATATTCTTTCATCACCTCTTTTGCATACTCACGTAAACATTGATGCATTAAATCATTTTTTATCAGTTCTAATTGCTGCTCTCCTTTTACAGTTTGATTCAAAATATCAATTTCCTTTTGGTTGAATCCATTGGACTTTAATTCCAAATCAATAATCTGATTTAAATGTTCAAGTTCATCTTTACTTGGAGAAATATTTAAAATAAAAAATTTGCTTTCGCTTTCTTTTGCTCTGGACGAAAAATTTTCGTCAATTAAATCTGTGGCAGTATTTTGATTTAAATATTTTTCATCATCAATTTCATCCGTTGTAAAAAATAAGTTTTGCTTCTCAATCTGTTTATCAAATTCTGACAATTCCTGGCTTTCAAATTCATCCATGAAATTTTCAAATTCTTTCTCTCGCGATGAATTTTCCTTTTCCAAATATTCTGTTACGGCTTTACAACTTTGTGAAATATCTGGATTATGTTTTGTAAAAGAAATATGCATTATTTAAAAATTTCGTCAAATTCCTGAATACTCAAAACGGCTTTATAATTTTTGGAAAACGCACCATTTTCAAATTTAAATTTGCTCTTTAAATTATTAATTTGTGAAATTAAATTTTGATTAATCTCTTCAATTTCGCGATGACTTTCCCAAACCTCTTTTACTTCTTTCTCTAATTTTAAATTTTGTTCACCGGATAATTTTTCTACAGTATTTTTGGTCTCGCTAACTACTTCGGAACTGAATGTTTTTTCTTTTAAATTCACCGCCAAAAATTCTTTCAAAAGATGATGCGTATCAAGAATTTTTGTGAAATAAAATTTATCTAAATGACCCAGTCTTTTATGAACAGCCTCCGTTCTTTTTTCATTAGAAGATAATCCAGCCTCCAGCGTTTTCTTAATTTCCGTAAAATAATTTAGTTCAGAATTTCCTTTAAAATTAGTCTCAATTAGAAAGGCAATTACTTCATCATAACTGGATAAGTTTAAATTGTTTTTAAGGACTTTCAAGTTCTCAGCATTTTTCTGTGAAACCCGCATCATCGTATCTTGTTTACTCATTTGTTATACATTTTAACACTATATACTAGTGATTAATAGTTATTTATAATATTTTGTTATACAGTTCTGTATACATTTTCCAAATAAAAATAATATAACACTCTGTGTTTCCGAACGTTGTCCATTTTGGACACGTTCCCTCTTGCTTTCCTTTCTTTACCTCTGATTTTACCCATCAGTTTTAGGAAAAAACCCTACTTCCATAGTCGGAAAAAACATTTCAAAAAATGCGGGTGGGTGAGATGAGCCAGAAATTGGCTTCCTATATTGAACAAAAATTCTCCTGTATTATTGCATAAATTTAAAAACCTACAACTTGAATTTTTGATTTTATCTACTTCGAATTGCGATCTACTATTTAAAAAATAGGGTGCTTATAAATGAAAAATTGGCATCCAATTTTTCCAATTTTTTTTTACCTTCCTATCCATAAAACAAAAAAAACCTCTCATACAATGAGAGGTTGATTTCTTAAAATTGTTCTAAATATTTCTTCGCTTTTTTTGATTGGATGAAAGCATTTTTAATATCTTCAATTCGATTTTCTTTGTGGGTATCTGACCAACCTTTAAGGTATCTAATTGAATTCAAAAGTTCGTCAGTAATTCCAAATTGAAGTGCCAAAAGCATTGAACCCATTTCGGCAATTAATTCTTCAAATGAATACTTAATTTTGTCATTAAATCCTTCACGAAGATTTCTGTCTAATCTTTTTTCGTGTCCTGTCCAATGAATAATTTCATGAAATAAGGTCGTATAAAATTTCACTTCTGAAACGAAATGTTTTTTTAACGGCATCTTGATATAATCAAAAATTGGAGAGTAACTACCATGTGATATCTTTTCAAATTTAATTTCCAAAGAAGCATTTTCAATTAATTTTTGAACCAAATTTTCACAATTTATTTGATCAACAAATTCTAAATCTTGTGCTTCATCCAGATCAATATTCAAATTTAATTCTTCTAAATTTTCAATCTGATTTGAATTGAAAACGACATAATTTTTAATCACCGGATATTTATTTATTTGCTGCAGTTCTGCGGAACTCATATTTTTAACCTGCTCCACAGTGTAAGATTTTAAAGTTTCCCGATGCTTATATACAAAACTGAAAAATTCAATAACAACTCCTTTTGATCCTTTTTTAAGTTTTCCACCTGTCTTTGAAATAGAGTTGAATGTTGCGTATAAACTAGAGGTAAAACCATTGGTAAGTGTATCGATATATAAGGTCAATAAATTGAATCCTTTATAGGTATTTTGACTAAATAGATTTTTTGGTGCTTGAAATTTAAATGTGGTGTAAAGTTCCCAATCCTGGGCTTTTACTTTATCTAAATTCTCAATAATTCTAGAGATAAATTTATCTTCACCTTTTTTAGAGATTTGGTTTTTTTTACTTTTTGAACTGTGGGTTTTTGGGGCTTTTGTATTCATAATATTTAATTATTTATTTAGTTATAAACTTATTTAGTTATTTATTTGGTTATGAGGACACGTTTTTTTTAAACTGAAAGATTTTATAGCGGACTGGAAAGAGCTATTATTTACGGGATTTTAGGGTTTTTCGAAAATGTCAAAGAACTCACTGCTTTTATCTTTATTCGTATAATTGAGGTGTCTTTTTCTTTGCTAAATGACTTTAAAAAAGGAATGATTTCTAAAACTGAAACAACGTGGAAGCTGGAAATGAATTTGCCCGAAGGGTTTAGGTGGGTTCGTCAATATTTAAATTAATCGAAGAGTAAATATTGATGGATTCCCAAATTCATTTTTTTAGAAAGACTTCCATTTTTAATTTTGCATACAGAAAAACACCAGAAATGGAATGAAAGAAAAGCAGAAGAGTTATACGTTTCTGGAATGCTATAAAACGCTATCAATAACTTTCCGGTACGTAGAAAATTTTTCAAACAAAAGAGCAATTCAATCTTTGAGAAGTTGAAGAGATATTAGCTGTTAAAACTTTAATTAACTGCAGATGAAATTGTGGAAGAGCTCGGGGAAAGTAGTGGCAAGAAAAATTGCGATTTAATTTTTTTCCGAACCTAAATTATTTTTAGTTGAAATAGAATTGACCGATAGCGAAGCGACAGGGAAATGTTTTTGAAACGTAAAGAAAATAGTATAGGGAGTGGAAAATAAAAGCAATAGGTCTAAATAAATGGCGGGAACCAGAATCTTTTAGATCTATTGCTTTTTAAAATCTGCAATTTTTTTGAGCGTGGGAAAAGCGTTGGCACTTTTTCCAAAAGTATTATATTTTTAGCTGAAAAAGAATTGACCGATAGCAAAGCAGTAGGGAAATGTTTTTAAGCGTGAAGAAAATAGAATAATGAGTGAAAAACAAAATTAAAAGTCTGAATAAATGGAATGTTTCCAAGAGGGTTCAATGAAATGTTTCAGATTTTTAATTTTTAATACTATTTCAACTAGCGCAAGGAATTTCAGACTATAATAAGATTGACTGCAAAAAGTCCAACCCACAGGGAAATGCCAATAAAAATATTCTTTAATTTTCCGTTGGCAATTTGATGAATAGGTTTGGCCTGATCGCAATAAAAGTGAATGAAATAGGATTTTCATCCCGTTTTTGGTCGACAAAAATTTCACTAACATATCTTATTTTTAACTCCCAAAATCCCCACTTACGAATGCCTTCATTATATTGGATTAAACGTACAAAAGACTTCGAAATGCTGTTTTTTTTTATCTCCGTAAAATTCAACAATAATACTTTTAGCATCCAGTTCTACTGTCTCTCGAATATTCGCTTCTAACTTCATAGTTCAAAACTTATTTTAAAAATAGTTCTAAATGTTTTTTACGAATTCCAATATCATATATTTCAAAGGAAAGATCTTCTGGTGTATCAAAAACCCTCTCCCAAAGACACCCTTCATCATAATTAAGTTTGTAAGAATAAAAAAATGAATTAATCTTGATTTTCATCCCTATAACAGGAACACAAGGAATTTTAATAGGTTTTTCCTTTAATATATACGACAACCTAATACTATGATCAGAGTTTTGTTCTTGTGGAGTTAATTTTGGTAACCCGTCTCGAAATGTAAAAGAAACTTTTGTTTTCATATTATATATTTTTACAGTTTGTACAGATCCCCCGTTAATTTTCTCAATATATCGCTATATTAGAAAAAAATAAACCTACTAAAATTTCACTCCTTTAACTTTGGTAAGATGATCTATTTTATCTTGTATGATTTCTTTGGTAATATCCTTTTTTTCGAAAAAATGATAAACCTGATTTAGGAAATTGAAAATTTCGTCATCAACCATCGCAGATAAATACACATATAATTCAATACGATCGGGATCATCGAAATATTCTTCATCAAAGTTGATAATTGTATCTGCTGATTCCTTCCATCGTTGCTTAAAATAACCGTCAAATTCGATTCCTTTTTCGTCTGCACAACTTCGTATTAAATCCATTGATCTGGCATAAATATCGTCATTAGGATCTTCGAGAATATGACCAAAACTAATATCGAAAAGTTCGCAATTAGTCAAGGAATAGTAATATTGAGGATTGTTCTTCAAAATATTCCGAAACTGTTCTGAAAATAGATATTTAAGATGAAAAAGATTGCCCTTAGCCTCCTTTGCTGCATGAAATAAATTCTGATCATGAAACTTAGTTTTCAATTGCGGTCCATCTTTAAGAAAGATATCCATCCATACTAGATTTGCTTACTAAAATATCACTGATTATAAAATTTATCTTTTCCATTAAAATAAGGTTTGAGGAATTTTGCTAGGCTCTAAATTTACAGCCACCAACTTTGGATCAAAGGTAGGAAATGTAAATTCGTCTATGGGTTCGTCATTTAAAAATTTATCAGCCATTCTTGCATCAAGACAAAGAGGCATTCTCAATTTAGAATTATGAACTACACTCATTAATGAATTAGAAACTGTTGTCACCAATCCAAAACCTATTTCCTTATTGTCCCATACATCGAAAAATGCAGCAATATAAAAGTGATCAGAATTTTTCCAGTGCATTCTATGTTTAACTTTTATTGGCGTTTTCTTTCCAGGATTTAGAACGTGCATCCAATCATAGAATCCAGTAACCGGAACTATGCACCGATTATTTTCAACCTTTTTATAAAATGTATGTGATTTTTCGGCCGTTAGATTAATGCCTTTTGCTGGTTTATCTTTCGGAATCTCTTTATTTATTCCCCACGTTGCGTGAGTAATTTTACGACCTTCATGTTCTAATATAACAGGAATAGCAGGTCTTTGAAATGCATTGATTTCTTCTGCGTAATAATAATTATTTTCTGCAATTTCAGCCTGAAGTTCATTTGATACTTCTAAAATTGAAAGGCCGTAATTATCAACTCGGTTACACATTAATTTTCATTTTGATACTAAAAGGTCAACTATTATACCACGCGAATTTTATAGTCGGAAAAAACATTTTGTATTTTGGATATGTACTAATATGGATTTTCAAACTTATCTTTTTGAACTGGAATTTTATTTTCTTTACAGAAATTTATTAATTCATCCCTCACTACTTTACCATTACCACGTATCATTCTAAACGTACTAAAGTCAAAGTTTTCTAAAGAACCAATTTTCAGCTCATTCATTTCTAATTCATCGTATTCAGCAAAAAATTCTCTTAACTTTCTAAGCAGTCTACTACTTATGTCTGCTTCATAAAGATTTTTACCATAGAGAATTTGTAGTTTTTTAATTTCAGCATCGCATCTGCTGCATAAATCGCTTTCAATCCAAGAACAAACTTCTCCCGTAATTTTAATGCATTTTGTACAATTGTAATCACTACAACCACAAACTCTGCATTGGTGGTTGCTGTTTTTTCTATCTTGATAAAATTTACTCTTCAATAATAATTCTAACTCACGCAACTCATTCGGTGAGCAATTATTTAAAAACTGTTTTGGAGTTATATTGAGTGTAAATGTTTTTTCGACTTTTGGCATATTTGTGTTTGACACCATAGCATACTTAGTCAATTACGCTTTTAAATATATTCATGGTTTTAGGCATTCTTTAATTAAAAAGAAATAAACTCTTCAAATATAATTTCAATTAATATATTTTTTCACCTTTTCTAAAAATACTTCTATGTCCGCAGGTTTACTCTGAAATTCATCTGCTACGGAGGCCAATACATCTTCCTTATCATAATAACCAGACAATAAAAAAATCGGGATATTTTTTAATTTTTTATCTTTTTTTATCTCTTGAATTAAAGATTCCTGACTACCACTAGTCGCAATAATCAAGGAAGGACTATACTCCTGAATATAGTTTAGAAAATTGTAACCGGGATAATAAATAGCAATTTTACATTGAATCTCATCGTTAAGAATATTTTGAATAATGTTCTCAAATGGAACTTCATGGCCTATTATTAAAATCTTTTTATTTGACATAATCTAAAAATGTTTATACAATAATTTATTATTACTGTAAAAGATAAAGATAAGAAATTGTATGGGAAAACTTTATATTTAGTGCTGATAAATGAAAGACAACATTTCTAAATTCATATTACTAAATACCACTATTTATTGTTTTTAAGTTTTTATACCAATAAATTTATAATCCAATAAACGTATTAAATATTGACTACTATTTCTGCATTTGATACACAGGAATTGCTTTGGTACAAACTAAATAAGTGAAGTAAGACTTCACTTGGGTTTTAGGGTCAATAAAAATATCACTTTTCCACTTTATTGTTAATTCCCAAGTGTCCCATTTTCTTATTTTATGCTGATAGGGATCAAAATCATAAAACAAGACTTCAAAATGCTGCTTCTGTTTGTCACCGACAAATTCAACGATTATCGATTGTGGAAGGTCGCCTTGTTTAGGTTCAACAGTTTCTCTAATTATTGCTTGTAGTTTCATTTTGCAAATGTAGATATGTTTTATATCAATTATAAAATTCACTTTGCTATAATCTGTATCAGTTTTGTAAAAAAAATAATGATAAATCATAAACGATCGTAAATTTTATTTACCATTATTTATCCATTAATAATTTCTCCTCCATTAGGGTGAAGAACTTGACCATTGATATAAGTCGAATCTTTACAAGCTAAAAACAAATAACAGGGCGCTACTTCATTAGGCATTCCCGCTCGCTCCATCGGTGAATCACTTCCAAATTTAGAGTTTTTCTCTGCGTCAAACGATGATGCAATAAGTGGTGTCCAAATCGGTCCGGGTGCCACTGCATTTACTCTAATCCCCTTATCCATAAGTTGTAGTGATAAACTTCGAGTAAAGGATATGATTGCTCCTTTAGTTGCTGAATAATCAAGAAGTTTTGGACTACCTCTATAGGCGGTAACTGATGATGTATTGATAATGGCACTACCCTTTTTTAAATAAGGAAGCGCATATTTCGTAATCCAAAAATAGGAGAAAAAATTATTTTCGAAAGTCTTTAATAATTGTTTACTGCTTATCATCTCAATCGAATCACATTCCCAATGAAGACCTGCGTTATTTACCAAAATATCAACAATTCCAAACTCATCAATGATTTTCTTAATAACTTTTTTACAATGTGCCTCCTTAGAAAGGTCTCCCTTTATAAGGAGGCATTTTATACCATACTCCTCCACTAGCTGTTGAGTTCTTTTAGCTTCCTTTGTCTCATTCAAATAAGCAATCGCAATCTTTGCTCCTTCTTTTGCAAATAATAATGCTACCGCTTTTCCTATTCCGCTATCACCACCAGTAATTAATACCACTTTGTTTTTTAATTTTCCTTGCAAAGGATATTCTAATGGAGTGGTTTCGGGAACTGGAGTCATATTTTTTTCTGTCCCAGGACGATTCTGCTTTTGTGCAGGTCGAACTTTCTTTTTTGTTTCTTTTTCCATGATATTTTAACTAAATGAATAAATTATTTTTCAAATTCTCTTTTTAAGATTTAAATAGTACTGATGGGGAAACGTGGCTTTTCATGTATCGACAACTTGATGATAGCACCAACCGCATAACCGAAAATTGCATGAGCACTCGTCCAGTAAAACCACGCTAAAGTATCATCGCCTGCAGGAGGTTGATTTGAAAGACACGTAAGGAAAAAAAGTGCACCACCCCCGCTCGAATAAACCAGAATATAACTGATAACAGAATATTGTAAATTTCTTACTTTTAAAATATAATAGAGTCCAATAACACTACAAATGCACGTAACAAAATGAAATACATACCCAAATAGCCACACTGGCTTCAACTTATTTAAAACTGGTATATAATCAAAATTAAAAAGTAAGACGTAGGCTGTATTTCCTGTTATTTCATACACTAATTTTAGAGGAATAATTAATATAACTCCAGAAACAATTCCCACTAAAATTAATCTAACCAATGTTGGAAACGTAGCAATAGATTTTATCATAACAACTATTTAAGTGTTTACCCTTTTGCGTATGCACAAAAACGATACTATTATTCCAAATTCCTACCAAATAGCGCAGAATCGAACAAAATCGCAAAATTCAGGAGACAGTATTCTGATAACAAATTTTTTACCAAGACATTAATTAATAATTAAAACTTTAAAAAACCTTAACTAATTTTTAATGTTTGTTGGCATATTGATTGAATATCTAAAAGCAACAAAAAATAAAATATTATGAGCAATTCAACAGTATCAACATTAAATGATCTTTTACAAATCACCAACGACAGAATCGAAGGATTCAGTAAAGTAGAAGAAAAAGTATGGGATAAATATCCAAGTTTAAAATCTGATTATACTAAAATGGTCGATCAATCGCAAAAAATGAAACTTGAATTGAAAAGTTTGATTTCAGAAAGAAATGGAGATGCTGACGATACCACTACTGTTGCGGGTGGATTACATAGAACATGGATCGATGTGAAAAACTCTCTTACTGGAGATAATGCAGAAGCAACATTAGAAAATGTAGCTTTCGGTGAAAACGCTGCTGTAGAAGCTTATCAAAAGGCACTTGACAGCGGAGATCTTTGTCCTGAAAGTTCAAGAGTAGTCCAAGATCAACTTCATAGTTTAAAAGCTTCTTACGAACGATTTAAAAATTTAGAAAATCTACACGATTAGTTCTACTCCTTTCACATACCTATTTAAAGAAGGCCGACTCGTATTATTGAGTCGGCTTTCATTTGGTCTGTCGTATAATTAAAAAATTATCCCTATCAACTCACTTACAAACTTATCTTATCTCAGAACGTGCAGCTATCCCTTTGATTAATCCTTGCTTTTTATATTCTCAATTATTTTGTTCACTTCGGTTTCTGTCAATTTAAGTTTAGCATTGCAAATCTCTAAAAGATCTGCAGCACGTTTTACTTTCTTCGCTAAATCATCTACCGAAACTTCCTCTGATTCAATATCAGCGGTGATCTGTTCGAGTTCTTCAAAGGCTTGTTGGTAGGTTAAAGTCGTTTCCATTGTAGTCTTTTTTAGAATTAACGGTTGCATTTATATTTTGGGATCTCAGAATAATTTCAATTTCCGAACCAGGTGGGAATAGATCAGGATTGCTGGTAATTTCGCCCTTGCTTTTTACAATTGCAAATCCTTTTCTGAGAATATTCTCTGGTGAAATTACATTTATTAAGGCAATAATATTTTTAAGGGCGTGGTTCTCGGAGGAAAATCTATTATTAATTACAGAAGTAAGTCTGGGTGAAAACCTAGACAGTTCTTTTCTCTCATAACTAATTACAACAGTCGGTAAACTAGAAATTGCAAAACGTTTTGAATTTAACTCCAATTTAAAGTTAGTAATTACCTTAGAAGATGAAGTCGTAAACTGCTGCTTTAATAAACTCAAATTATTCTTCCTTCGTTCTAGAGCAGTTCGTGAGTTATTTACAATTCCTGAATTGGTCTTATTGAATAAAGAGTTTTGTTTAGCCAAAAAGGTTTGGGTGTTAATAATGATGTTCTGCTGAAAAGAAAGCAATCGATCCTCAAAAATTTTATTATGCGTAATTATAAACTCCGCCGCTTTTGTAGGCGTTTTCGTATTGGTATGAGCCATCAAATCCGTAATGGTTTGATTTTTCTGATGGCCAATTCCTGTAATAATAGGGATAGGAAATTTCGCCACAGCTAAACCAATCTTAAAATTATCGAAAATGAGAAAATCCGTTTGTGCACCACCACCGCGATTGATGATTACCGCGTCATATTTTTTCCCGGATCTAAAAACATCCAGTAGTCTTTCTAAAAAAATTCCGGCATTAACTTCGTTTTGAACGACCGTAAAGTAATCGTCTATTTCAAAATGATAACCGTAAGGATTGTTTATCAAGGTATGTTTAAAATCTTCATTTCCTGCTGAAGTCTGGGAAGAAATTACTGCAAGATTGGAAATCACCAAAGGCAACTCTAGAGATGAATTACGGGTTATATATTGCTCTCCACGTTTATGAATAATAGTAGGATAACTGGTAACTAACCGCAAAAGCGTTTCCTGTCTTTTAGTTTCGATTACGCCCAAGGTAAAAGACGGATCAATTTCAATAAGATCTAAAGAAAGACCAAATACTTTGTGAAAGTTGATGCTCACCTTCGCGAGAACATGAATATTATTAGTGAATCTCTGACCCGTGCTTTTTTCAAAATCTTTAATTCTGTGTGATGCATTTCCCCAGGCTGCTCCTTTTATTTTGGCAGCGATAAGATTAGTACGAACATCTTTTTCTACAAATTCAAAATAATGATAGCCTGTTTTCTCCTTAAAACTATGTTCCGTAATATCTGCCACAATCCAAAATTGTTGCATAAAGAAGGCTTCATTCAGTTTTGACTGGATGATGCCGTTTAATTGGGAGAGGGTTAGGTGTGCGGAGTTTTTCATTTACTATTATGCTACATTCCATCCTAAAAATAAGTTATGACTCGCTGAATTTGATAAAATTCTCCGCTTGCTCCAATATATTTTTATAAATGCCATTTTGTGTTATTCGTTGTCACCAAACTGGTGAAGTTTTACAATAAATATCCAATTTACTGCGCAGTGACATCGTCTATTTCGCTCCATTCCGGGTATTGCTACAATGTGTTTTGTTTCACGGACTAATTCCAACGTTTTCTGCAGGCTACATTCAAAACCATACTAACGTCCGATGGCATCCCGAATGTCATTTTATCCGAAAAAGCAATAATGAGCATCCTCTTTTATAACGTTTAGTAGCTCTATTAAATTAGTAGCGATACGAAAAGGTTCGTAAATTTCCCACTTTCCAGTACCACGTAACCAATACAATTTGTATTCTTTTTGGGTTTTCGTATAGCGGATTTTTGCAAACTCTGTATTGATCAACTCATTTGAATCATCCCATTTTGGGCAAATCTCAAATAAAATAGTGGTATTATTCCCCCAGGAATAACCTATGTCAATCTGTTTACGAATTTCTGGATCCTGTGGACGCAGAGTTTCTACAAAAGTTTTTAAATATTGCTCGTGTATATCTATATTTTTTTTCTCCATTTTATTGATGATATATTTGGGTGCAAAACTTTACTACTCTTTAATTACAGACATTTTAAACAAGTATTTGTACGAACATCTTCTCTACAAATTCAAAATAATGATAACCGGTTTTCTCTTTAAAACTATGCTCGGTAATATCTGAAACAATCCAGAAATGATGCATAAAAACCAATTGACTACAATTTGTAATAAAACGCTTACTTTCAATCAATTCTTTTGAATGAGCTTTAAATCACATACAATTGTGAATGACATTGGAAAAGCATTTTAGATAACATACCTTTCATACTGATTTTAAAGATATATTAATATTAGTTTGATCGACTTTCCAAATCCTTTAACTTCATATTCAATTTAACCTTTTTGCTAAATTGTTTACATTTAGAAATAGCGGACTTAATATTTTGTATTTCTTTGTTATAACTATCAGCATTTTTTTGATTGACCACTAGATCTTTTAAATCCTTTACTAATACTTCAGAATTATTAAACTGTTCGCAAAAAGTTTTATATACAAAATCAAGATTATTCTTTAACTCAATACGGAAGGTATTTTCTTTTTCTTCAAACCAATCTGTTGAGAAAGTATAATCAATTACTGCTGTATCTTCATTATAAGGGTTTGAGTGTTTTGGCGAAGAAGAAATATAAATTATATTTCCATATCTAATTACAAATATTATGGGATACGGAATCGCTTTATCAATAATGGTCAGGATATTTTTAATCGAAACTTTATTTTTGAGTTCGACATTGAAAATTTGGATTTCTTCTACTTCTTTTGATTGCAGATTTGTAGTTTCAACGGATAATTTATTTGACCATGTAATCCTTGAAATACAATCACTAATTATTTTTTTTTGTTTTGAATTCGTGTAAGAATCGAAAGCATTTTTCGGAATGATTTTATTGAGCTTCGTACTTTCAGGTAAATTAAACATCTATAAATATTATTTAACAATTAAAAATGATATTAATTTAAAATCTTCAATCCCTTTAAATTTATCCTGCAATGCTGTTGTTCCTCCTGCCCTAAACAAACTCAAAACTTCTTTCTCTTCTTCCGTATTCAAAATACTACCAATAGCTTTTCTTAATAAATCAGAATACGAAGACATATCATGATATTCTTTTGTTTCCGTATTTAGTTGCTCACATAATAATACTATTGGATCATTAATTCCTTTACAAAGTAATCTAACAGCATCAAGTATTTTTTTTGAATCAATATGGTTAAACAGAAGTTTACCTTCAAGATCGATATAAACTAAGTAAAAAGGATGTAAGCGATTTAGTTTATTAATATTTACTTCCGAATTCACATTTTTCAAAACATAAATAACACCTGGTTTTAGAAACTGTGTTGATTTTACAACTGCATGTATTCCTTCTGGAATATCAGTTAATTCACCATAGGTTTTAATGTAATTAGATAAATCAATCCGGAAATCATTTAAACCTAAATCCGTAATATCGACACCTTCACGAAGTTCTTCCAAATCAGTTACTTCTTCCTGTAGTCTTTTTAATTGTATCTTACGATATTCCAAGTCTTTTTGATTCTCTTTTAAAATATTATCATCAGCAGTACTTGCCATATCAGATATTAGCATTCTATCCTCAACTCTTTGCTTCAAATTAATGTAAGCATCTAAAGTTATATCTGGCCAAAAGTTAACCAATGTTATACTTTCATTTTTAGAGCCAATACGGTCAATTCGTCCAAAACGCTGGATGATCCTTACAGGATTCCAATGAATATCATAGTTAATTAAGAAGTCACAATCCTGTAAGTTTTGCCCTTCTGAAATACAATCGGTTGCAATTAAAATATCTATTTCATCTGCTATATTTGGAAATAATAAAACTTTATCTTTTGATAATGGTGAAAAGCAAGTTAGCAAGGTATTTATATCGGATGGTATGCTTTTACTAGTACACACTTTCTTTGAACCAGAAATCAAAGCTGAATTAAGTTGATATTTATCTTTAAAGTATCTACTTAGATTGCTGTACAAATAATTTGCAGTGTCAGCGAAAGCGGTGAAGATGATAACCTTCTTATTATTGATATTAAAGGGATTCTGTATCTTATTTTCAATCCTTTTTATTAAAGTTTGCAGTTTGTAATCGTGCTGAGGGATAATCTGCAATGCCTTTTGCAATAGAAAATCTAAAACATTCAAATCTTCCTGTAAATCTTCTTTCCACTGCAATCGATCTACATCTGCCAAATGAACCTTAATTTTTTTGCCTATTACATTTTCTTCATCACCCCAGTTTGAATCCCAATCGAAATTTTCATCGTCAGTATCTATTTCTACACTGCTTAAAGATTCAGATTCACCTCTATCTAATGCGCTTATTGTATTTTCAATTTGTTGTACAATACCAAAAGCTGTTTTCCTGAATGAATCTACAGAACTTTCAAGTCTTTTTAGTAAATTAATATGCATCAGAACCTTTAAACTACGCTCCCGATCTATTTGCGTTAAACGGCCTGACTTTACCGTTTTATCGTATAGTTGTGCATACTTTTGTAACTGACTAGGCAATAAATAATTCAAGGGAGAATAAACCGAAAAATTAAGTCTTCTTAGTTGCTCTGCTATTTCTGAGTAAGTTAATTCGTCAGTTGCAGTAAGCGAGCATTCAATAGATTCTGGTTTGTTTCTTATTGGGAATTTACCAATATCAGAGGTGTCGTAATAGGTCGTAATGTGCTTTCTTGAGCGAGCAATTGTTAACGAATCTAGAACTTCGAAGAAATCGAAATCTAACATCTCTAATAATTGATCTGCCGTACGTTCGGTTAAATCCATTTTAGACCAAGTATTAAAAGCTGATTGCGCTTTTTTAAAGACTCTATCTATACCTAAAGTAGTGTCTAATTTATCGTCTATCAATTCGGAATCTCCCTCGTAAGCTAAAGCCAGTTGGTTTTTAAGATCGTTAAAGCGGTTATTGACAGGCGTGGCAGATAACATCAAAACTTTAGTCTCAATACCTTCTCGCATCACTTTACGCAGCAACCGTTGGTAACGATTTTCTTTCTCGGAATAAGTTAAACCACTATTTCTAAAATTGTGGGATTCATCGATGACAACCAAACCATAATTACCCCAGTTTACGTTTGAAAGGTTACGTCCGTTGCTCATTCCGTTGTCGCGTGACAAATCCGTATGAAATAATACGTCGTAATTAAACCGATCTTTTGCAAGAATATTGTTTTTATCATTATGACGATAGGTATTCCAGTTAGCTTCTAATTTCTTAGGGCAAAGAACCAAGACATCTTTATTACGCATTTCGTAATATTTGATGACTCCTAAAGCAGAAAAAGTTTTACCTAATCCTACACTATCTGCAATAATGCAACCTTTGTATTTTTCTAGTTTATTGATAGCACCAATTACGGCATCTTTTTGAAAATTAAACAATTTATTCCAAACTACGGTGTCTTTAAATCCTACTTTATCATCGGGTAAATTATCTAAACTTAAGTCATCTAGAAAATCATTAAAGATATTGTAAAGTGTAATAAAATAAATAAAATCCGGACTGTTTTCCTGGAAAGCCATTTCAAAATACTGTTGAACTTTATTAGTTACTTCTTCTAAATCCTCTTCATTCTCCCAAACTTGATTAAACCAATCTAAATACGCTTTACTGTTTGGGAAATCAGTTTTTTGAATTAAAGTTGGAAATCCTTTTTTAGGGGTAATTCCTAAATCTGCTGTGGTAAAACTATTCACATTTGACCACGCAAATGCTTCATCCTCTGCATTCTCGGTATGAATTATTCCGTTTAATGAAAATCCGTGCTGTTTATTTGATTTAAAAGTTACTTTAGATTTTACCCATTTTGAACATTCTTGCGCAATGGCTCTTTGAGTTAATTGGTTGCGTAATCTTAATTCAAATTCACCACCACATAAATCAGCCTCTTTAAATAAATGAGGAATAAAGAATTTGGGTACTTCTTTTTTTAAGTTTTCTTGTAAAAAAGTAGGGGATGTAAATATAAAACGTAACTCATCAACGCCTTCTAATTCTTTTTTTAAAGCTTCAAAAGCATAAATAGAAAATGAAGATGCTGCAATAGAAAGCTTACTTTTCTTCTTTATACTTTCTTTTAAATCATCTATAAGGCGAGTATTTATGTTATCAATAAGTTTCATACGCTCTAAAGATTTTTTATTTTAATATCCCAAAATAATTCCTCTTTCCAGTTTTTTGGAAATCCTATTTCTTTTAACTGCGCACCAGGACATTCTTCTAAAAGTGCCAAAAGCGCAGTTTTAAAGTTACTCTCGGGATTGATAATTTCCATACAATAGACCATCGCTACTAAAGTGGCGTACAATTTATATGGATTAATATTTTTATTTGTTATAAAGGGAAGTGCTGTCTTCTTGGGAATATTAAGATGAATAGAAATTCTTCTATTCCATAATCTACCGTGATGGGCGCAAATATTTCTGATATTACAAAAGTTATGAATCCAATTTTCAAGAATATCATTGCTCAAAAGACCAAAATGATGTGTAACAGCTTTCTTTTCTGGACAACTCTTTAAATTTTGAAACAGAAGAGATAGTAATCCTATACTTGTTACTTCTAAACTCATCCAAGCAGGTGGCTCGGTTGGTTGGGTGTATTTTTGAAAATAATGCTCTATAAATGTTTCATTACAACGGTCAATTTCCTTCTGCAAGGAAGATAAATGCCGGATAAATTTAGAACTATCTTTATATAAATTTTGTTCTAAATGCCAATGACTACCATGCGTCATTGCCCATTGGTAGATTATCTGCGTACGTAATGCAATTTCTATTCTTTCTACAGCATCAAAAATCAAGAGCCGTAGCCTTCTATCAAAAGTATAGAGTGTCATAATATCCTCAATCGAAACATTTCCTACAAATGGCTGATTTTCGGTAGTATTATTTTGAAAAGGATAAGTGTAGGCACGTAAACGGTAATAACTGATATTGGATAAATAGCGAGTAGCCACATTAACATCTGGAATAGAAAGCCCTCTACCTTGAAGTTTGAGAATTTGATTGGGAATAGATACCGCCGGTTTATTATAGTTCATAGATCTAATTTAAGAAGGTTTTTTCATTATAGATCCCTATAAAAAGCGAAGACCTGCCTATTTGAGCATTGTAAAGAGGCTTGGCAGGTACTATTACCGCAAATGTAATCAAATTTTTCATTATAAAAAATTTTATAACTTTTTCTATATCACTTTCATTTCCGTCTCCCCACTCAACTGCTTCAGCAATTGCTTTACATTCTCTTTCGCCGTATCATCTTTAAAACCTTTATCCCTAAAAACAATACGCAAGGGTTTTTCCTGAGCGATTTCTTTGGCAAAAGCTTCATCAATGTCGTTATCAAAGCAGCAGTACAAAGAATCTCCCGCTACAGCATAAACTTCTTTGCCCGAAATGGTTTTGCGTTCTATAGGCAACGAAAGTGGCAATCCCCAATCGAGCATTACCTGAGTGAGCAAATCTTCTGCAGTACGGCCTTCTTTTACATTGTCTGCAAAAAGATCTAGCGTACCTTGGTTATAATCTTGCGGTTTGTAATACACATCCTGCATATTAGAAGAATCTAAACGGTACACACGGAAACCATAATCCTGCTCATCTTTGAACTCTGCAAACAAACCATCTTTTTTGGCTTTTTCTATTTTTTCTTCTTTTATTTTATTGGATGCACGACGGATTCTTTCCTTGCCTATTTCGCAGATATTTTTATAACCTGCTTTGTAGGCTTCGCTTTTTTCATCGGTGACTTCGGGAAGTTGTACCATTATGTATTTTCGGTTTCCTCCGTCTTCTGCATTGAGTTGCTTTATTGCGTGAGCAGTTGTTGCGGAACCACTAAAGAAATCTAATATTATCTCATCAGATTTTAAGCCTATAAGAGATAGTTTTTTTGATAAACTGGTTGGTTTTGGATTTGAAAAAATACCAGAATTCCCAAACATAGCTTTCGTTTCGGCAGACGCGTGAGTATTGAGAATTCCTTGAATTAAATTCTTGTAGGGAGAACTACGTTTAATATTATTACCTTCATTATCTACATTTAAATAGATTTTATAATAAACACCCCATCCACCTTCTTTCGTAATAGATTTTTGTAATTCTACGAAACCATTTTTTATTCCCCACTCAAGTTTTTCTCTTCCCCATTTCCATCTCCATCCATCGTTAAATTGTGATTTTCTTCCATTAGGAAATATTATATTACCATCAGGAGCTTCAACACCATAATCCAGACTCAAATGATAGCCTAATGTTCCTCTATCTAAATTATCATAATAAAATGGTCCTCGCTCATCTAAAAAGTCATCCGAATATTTAAATCTTTTTATATCGTGTGCTTCTTCGTCTTGGTTTAATAATAATTTACTATTATCCCTAGCAAAAATTAGTATATACTCGGTAATGATTGAAATCGCATTTGCATCAGCTGAACCTGTTTTTTTTTGCCAAATCAATTCACTTACAAAATTATCTTCTCCAAAAATCTCATCACACATTTTACGAAGATTATGCACTTCATTATCATCAATAGAAATAAAAATAACGCCATCTTCAGTCAAAAGATTTCTTGCCAGTTTTAATCTGGGATACATCATAGAAAGCCAGTCACTATGGTATCGTCCGCTGGTTTCTGGGTTGGCTACAAGGCGTTGGTTGTACTCGTCTTTTTGTCCGCTTTCAAAGAGTTCTTCTTCGCCGGCTTTGGTAAAATTGTCTTTGTACACAAAGTCTTTCCCGGTGTTATAAGGCGGATCTATGTAGATCATTTTGATCTTGTTCAGGTAACTTTCTTGCAAGAGTTTCAGTACTTCTAGGTTATCACCTTCTATATAGATATTTTCGGTGGTATCAAAATCTACAGAATCTTCCCGTACTGGTCGCAAGGTATTGGTGGTGGGTAAATTGGCGGTAACAATGGCTTCGCGTTTGCCGGGCCATTCCAATCGGTAACGCTCTTTGTTGCCCTCTACTATTTCATTTGATAATTCCTGTTTCAGCAAATCAAAATCGATCTTTTTACCTTCTGCCGTTTCGGTAACGCAGTTGGGAAAAAGGTCGGCTATTTTTTCTATATTAAGGCTGGTTATGTCGGTAGATTGTAGGTCTAATTTGTCGGTCATCTTGCTTTATTTTAATTGTGCAATATCTAGGAGTTTACTGTAAGTGGTAATGACATCAAATTTCACTTCGCCATTGCTGATGGTTTTAAAATGTTCTTTTGCACAGTGTACTTTTAATTTCTCAATTCCTCTCAGGTCATTTTCATTTTCAGAACCTTTCGTTTCTGCTACAAAATAGATGTGTTTCACTTTTTCATTATCCAAAACAATTGCCCAATCGGGGCTATAATTAGCTACAGGCGTAGCAATGTAAAATCCTTTCGGCAATTTGGCATATACCACAACTTCCACCGCTTGCTCCAGATTCTTGGTAAATTCCCTTTCAATTTTAGAATCGGTTTCCAGGAAATCGTAGATGTGTTTTTTCAAAATCTCATCCGTTCGCAATACATTTTTAGCATTGGTGAAAACGGTTTTCGCATCAAATGATTCCTCGGTTTTGTGATAAGCAATATTATTGATGATAAGCGAGGCTTTGGTTTCATTGATCAGTTTGGCGCATTTAGCAATAAATTCTTCCGGGTTCTTTCTGAGTAAAAAAAATTGATTTTCTTTCATTGATTTCAAAATTGAAACAATAGTAGATCTTTTCAGATTGGTTAATTCTTCTATCTCTCCCACAATATCATACGCAACCTGAGTGTAAAGATCAGAAGACAGTTTTTTAGAATCGGTCTTTGTAACCGTAATAGCAGTTCCTTCTTTTAAATCTTCTTTGGAAACCTCGCGCATTTCTCCAGTTTTGATTTCGTATTTACGATCCGAAATATGCAAGTCTGCATTGATACGTATAGTACTTTCCTTAATTAATTTGTCGGTATCAAATTTCACTTCGTAAACCGTTTTCAGACTTATTTTTTTCCAAAGTTCCTGAAACTCTTTTTTCGCGAAATTTTTATTAACCGTTAAAGGAATTGTTCCGCGATCATCTTCCGGTTTAAGTCCATCACCATTATAAACGGATTGTAAAAGCTTACTTATTTCTGTTGCGAATGCGGTTAATTGTTCGGGTACAGGAACTTCATTTTTTTCAATTAGTTCTTTTCCTTCGGGTGTAATTTTATCGTCTTCATCCAGAATATCATGCTTGTATAAAAACTTGTTTAGCTTTTTTGCTTCTTCATCCGTTAAACGAATAGATTCACCCAATTCATTGGTCAAAAGTTTTCCTAAGAAGAATTTCGTATCTGCTTTTATTGGTCTGTCTTTCAACGATTTTGCAATTTCAGTTTGTAAACCTTTAGCAAAATCTTCATAACTTTCAGAAGCAATAACAGTCAAGATATTTATATCATGAACCTGTTCTCCTACCAATTCAAAATCCTGACGTATTCCTCTCTTATCAACACACAAACGCATTCCACGCCCGACTTCCTGGCGCCGTCTTGTTTGGCTGCCACTATCTACATTTTTTAAAGCACAGATCTGGAAAACATTAGGATTATCCCATCCTTCTTTTAAAGCAGAGTGCGAAAAGATAAAACGTGTTGGCTCTTCAAAGCTTAGTAAACGCTCTTTATCTTTCATAATTAAATCGTAGGCAGAAACATCATCGGAATCTTCACTTCCGCGTTTAATAGTAGAATCTACTGGTTTGCCTTTTTTATCAATAGAAAAATAACCGTTATGAACGCGATCTGCATCATCCCGGTTCAAATAATCTAAATAGTTTCCAGGAGCGTAAGCTTTATGAACCTTTTCTGCATCAGTTTCAATTACATAATCTGTATATTCCTGGTGAAAAAGATCAAGAAAATCATTGACTGCATTTTTATATTCCTCTTCAAAAATTTGAGCGTATTCTCCTAATTCTGGCTCTCCCATTTCATTATACTTCCGGTATTTTTCTACCGAGTCGATGAAAAATAAAGACAAAACTTTAATACCTTTTTCATAGAGAAACTTCTCTTTTTGCAAATGGGAAAGAATCGTTTCCCGAATTTGGATTCTGCGGAAGGCTAATTCATCTTTATCGTTGATAATGTCTCCTGGATAAATATCTTGTCCGTTCACAACGATTTTATTCAAATAACCATTGACTTCTGTAATTAGACAGTTTTTGTATGCAGGCAGATTTCCAGATATTTCGTAGAGATCAGTACCTTGCTCGAGTTTTTCACGAACCCTTTTAATGCCGCTTCCATTTCGCTTCTCGTATTCCAAGGAAGCTACAGGCGGTTTATTTGCACTTAAAGTAATATGCTCCAGATACAAATATCCTGTTGTTCCAGTAGAACCCTTAAGATTAATTCCCTTTACTTGAATTTTCTTTACCAACTTTTTATTGTAAGCATCAAGTGCATCTAATCTGTACACCTTATTAAATTCTTCAGCGTGTGTTGCAGAATATCTTAAAACGCATAATGGCTTAAAATCTTCCATACTTTTAAGCGTAACTCCACCTTCTTTTCCGACGGATTGTGGCTCATCAATAATGATAATGGGATTCGTTTGAGCAATAATATCAATAGGACGTCTAGAACCAAACTGATCCAGTTCCTGGTGTATTCTTCTTGCGTCAGCACCACGCGCCGCAAAAGCCTGCGTGTTAATAATCATTACACTGATCCTGCAGTCTGAAGCAAAGGTTTCGATATCCTGCGGTCGGGAAGAGTTATAAATGAAAGGACTGATTTTATGTCCGTAAATTTCTTGAAAATGATCCTGTGTAATTTGAAAAGATTTAAAAACTCCTTCGCGAATAGCAATGCTAGGAACAATGATCATAAATTTGCTCCAACCATATTTCTGATGCAACTCATACATTGTACGGATGTACGTGTAAGTTTTCCCCGTCCCAGTTTCCATTTCAATGGTGAAATTATATCCTAAATTAGCACTTTTTAAATGATCTAATTTTTGATTTTCTATCAAATAGTGCTCCCTTTGTACGTTGACAATATTTTCAAATATCTGCTGATCTGTAATTTGAACCGCACTATTCCGGTATCCTATCTCCTGCAAAACGTCTTCCTCAAAAACTGAACTCTGGTAAGCACTGTCTGCCGCAATTTCTTTCGTTCTTTTTAGAATCTGCTTAGTTCGTTCTAAAGTAAACCGATTAGTTTTTAATGCTTGTCCTTCGAAACATTTCACGATGGCAGCCACAGCTTCAATCTGAAAGTTCTGCTCTTTAAATTGTAATTTCATTAAATATTAAAAAATATATAAATTTATAAACGTTAAATATAATAAAATATGAATGAGATTGAATACCTCAATTTACATATAGAAGTGGATCAAGCTATTTCAAATTCATTTTGAAAAATTCAAAATGCATCGGTTTTAACCATCAAATCTTAATATTATCATTCTTCGTGCATTTTAATTATTTTTTTTTAGGATTCTATAAATCGTCGCTTGATGCACATTAAATAATTGAGAGAGTTCCGGAGCAGATTTCCCTACAGCATGGAGTTGGATAATTTCTTGAACTTGGATTGGTTTTAATTTTGGCTTGCGGCCCCCAACTCTACCCTGTCCTTTTGCATATTCTAAACCTTTCCGTGTTCGTTCTTTAAGCATATTGCGTTCAAATTCTGCAAAAACACCTACCATTTGCATCATCATTTTTCCTGCAGATGTTGTAGTATCAATTGATTCGGTCAAGCTTTTGAAACCAGCTTCTTTAGTTTCGATCTGCTCCATAATAAAAAGCAAATCCTTAAGGGATCGAGACAACCGATCAAGTTTCCATACAACTATGGTATCTCCTTTTCTTATAAAGTTTAAAAGTTCCTGTAGCTTTGGCCGGTCCCACCTTCCGCCAGAAATAATTTCCTCGAAAATCATTTCGCAACCCAATTTTTTTAATGCTTCAATTTGAATTGCATTATCTTGAACGTGCGTTGAAACTCTCGCATAACCTATAAGCATATATTGGAATTGAAATTTTTGTTAAAGCTAATTTACATTATAATATTAAGTAGTTGACGAATTTGCAAAAATATATCGCAAAACTATTATATTTTGCGATACAATTATGCGACCCTAGAATAAGTCATTTCTATATTACCTCGAAAATATTGCACAAATGAACGTTTGTGCGACGAAAATTCTGCTCATTTTCTTTTTTTCGCAACTTTTTCTTTTAAATTTACGGCTGAAAATAAATTTTAATGTTTTTTCCGACTATAAAAATAAAATTAAAATCAAATAAAAAGTATGTTAGCCAGGGGCTAACTCCTTATTTTTAATTAATGAATAAGAATATTAAATACATTATAATATTAGTAAGCCTTAAAAACCGCTTAAAAAGCTTTTAAATACTGGGTCTTCTTATGTATTTCGGGAAACACAGTGGGGGTATTGGACATATTGAGTGGGGGTAGTAAGGAAAACAAGTGGGGGTAACAGAACATTGAATGGGAGTAATAGTACATTCGGTGGGGGTAATAAAGAAATCCGATGGGGGTAGGAAACGTTAGGAACACTCGGTGGGGGTATTATTGTTAGGAACATTGGATGGGGGTAGTAGCATTGGGATTCAACTTCTTCAACACTATTATTTCTACTGACTTTATACTGAATGCTTTATATTCCATCTTTAATACTCTTGTTTCCCTATTAATAGGCTTTTATGATCTGTCGTTCGTTCGAATGATTATTACTTTGTCTCACGAAATTGGATTCTCTGCTCCATCATTTTACCCTTCTTTTTATCAGAGTATTCAACTAATCCTCTCTGCCATTCATCTACTTTTTCTTTATAACATTTAAAAAACGGAACATCCAGTGGGGGTAATAAAAATAATTCCCTATAGGTAATGGTTTCATTGATGCTCGATATAATTCATATCAAGCAGGAACATTCAATGGGGGTAACTCTGCTAATTACAACTGTAATTCATTACATTTATCTACAAACCATTTTAAATAATCATTTCCTATAATATTCTTGTCTAAGCGACATCTAGTTAATTCGCTCATTTTCTCATAACTATGCTCTTTAAACTTGCCTTCAATATATACTAATTGCTTATCATTTAATTTCCTTGATTTCTTAATGTATTTTAAGGCATTTTTTGAACGGTAATCATCTGCTGAAGGGTATTCGATGAAAACAGTATTTTTAGTTTCATACAGAGAAAAAGTTAAAGTATCATCTGTGATTTTATATCCGAAAGAAATATTTCCGATCTCATTTAATTTTTTCTGAATACCATCCAAAAAAATAGTCAACTTAGATTTTTTCAAATAGTGACTTGCAAGAGATAGATCTTCTACGAATTTTGAAATTTTTATATTACCCCCATTCATTTTCCCAAACTTTTTCTTTAGATAGAGGTATATATTTAAAGGCATCGTTGAAGGAGTAGAAAAAAGAATACTTCTATAAACTTTAGAATATCCGTCAATGTTATTAAGCAACATCCGGGAAGTAGCTTTAGAAATATAGAAACGAATATAATTTTGTCCCTTATTAAAAATTGGTGTTTCTATAAAATTAGTAATTAAAAACTCTCCGCCTGTGTTTGATTTCACCGTATGGTTTCCCAAGGTTTTCAAAATTTTCAACTGCTCGTGAAAAACACTGTTATCTTTTACTTTTATATTACCATTATCATTGAGAGCTTGCGTAGGAATAATCATTTGAAGCATACTGAAATTATCTGCGAAAAAACTTTCTTCTATTACCGCTAGTTTCTTTCCGGATTCCAAAACTCTTCTCTTTTCAATCTGATCTGATTTAATATCTTCCAAAGAGGTAATTCTTCCATCTTTGTAAACCAAATCATTTGAAATGATTTCTTTGGTTTCATCAATACTTATTTTATGCACTTGCGCAGACTTCATCATTTCCATCATCACAAAAATAATACGATGGCCGAAGATATTAATTTTCTTAAGTGGTTCGACTCCCCCTAAAAAATCAATTAATTCATTAGGATAAAGCGTTACTAATTGTGCTTCATACGAATCCAGGGTTTTCGTTACGCTGTTCTTATTATTTTTCGCTTTCATGAAGATGATTTTAAAAAGGGTCGGAAGGAAAAGTCAGTTATCGGATTGTTTTTGTCAAAAATACAATGATAATCTGTTGTTTTAGTGTTCGCATAATAAGTACTTTTATCTATAAAAACTTTAATCCATAACCAGTTCTGAAGAGTACCGGCAAGTTTCGAAGGGGTATATACCTTATGGTAATAGGCAGTCTTTTTTGTATCTGTAAAATATACTACGCAGAAAAAACCTTGACTTTCGGTTGTTTTCATAAATTTTTGTATCTTTGATTTAGGAAAAAACATAGAAATATGTTTAAGGACGCTTGATTTATCAGGCGTCCTTTTTATTCCAGTTCTCCGTATTTATTTTTTAACGCTTTAATCATATCATTCATAAAGGCTTCTTTGGTAAAGCTTCCCAAAACGTCTCCGCTTTTGGTATAAATATAATCATAAATATAATCTACTTCATTTTCAATTAAGCTGAATGAGGTAGTTACTTTTTCTTTCAATTCGGTTCCATTTGACACCCGTCCGCGACGAGTTGGAATCATACCTGCAGGACGGTTTTTTAACTTCGGGCCTTTCTTTCTCAGCAATGCTATTCCTTCCTTTACTACATCAGAAGATGTAAAATAAGAAAATTCGGAACCTTGTCTTCGTTTCTCAAATTCTAATCTCCGGATATAATTAATGTTTTCGGCTTCTGAAACAAAAGAAAAATTAAATGATTTTTCTTTTATCTTTGACTTCCTACCAGGCTTCGGAATAACTTCTACAACTACATCAATTTGTTTTTCTACAGGTTCAACCTGCATTTTTTGAAATACATTTTGAAGCTTTAAAGATTGACTACTACTCTCTTTTTTTTTCCCAAAATTGGTCAAAACTTTATCTTTCATATCATTTTCTTTTTTAATTCTTTTACCAGGTCTTTAAAATCCTTACTTGCTCTACTTTTACTGTCGATCTGAAATATCGTTTTACCTTCTTTAATTGCTTTTTTAATATTTACATCTTGGCGAACAAAAGTTTTCAGTAAATAATCTTTCGTGAATTCATTGGATAAAAAGTCATTGTAATAAGAACGGAAATCACTAGAATTAACCAAGACGGCATTAAAGAAGAATCCTAAATATTCAAAATCCAGATTATGTTTCGCTTTTAGGTTCAACAGGGATGGAATTAATGAAGTAATTCCGGCTAGAGAATATTCATCATCCTTAATTGGACTTAAAACATAATCGGAGGCACACACAGCAACCTCCCCTAAACTGAGTTCATCATTAAGCGGTTTAGGTGGACAATCAATTAAGACATAATCGAAATAATCTTCTAAAAGTTTTAGACTTTCTTTTAAAGCATACCGATCGATTTTATAGCTTTCCAACTTTTCAGAACCTGCCAAAACATAAACGTTATTATGTTCACTTTTTTGAGTGAATTCTAAGCCTTCCTTTTGTTCTAAAAAATCTACCACCGTGTAGGGAAAATCTTCATCGAGTTTGTAGCCCAAAGAAAGATTTTTCTGGCTGTCAAAATCAATCACCAAAACCTTACTCCCTTTTTTAGCAAAACTGGCTGCTAAGTGTATGGTGGTTGTGGTCTTCCCTACTCCACCTTTCTGTGTTAAAACGGATATAACTTTTGTTTTCATTTAAAGTATTAATTATAATACAATTCGTGGACAAATTCCCCATAGTAGAAAGATCATATCCAACCAAATTGTCATTCGGTTCCGTAAATATAATAATTTTAGTTAAGTATTCATTACTTTTTTTATTCTTTTAGTTATTTATTTATTAAAAAAAAATGAAGACGATTATATCTTCATTTTTTTAGTTACTAACCTTCCAATATTGTAAAATCCTCGACACTGAATTTTTGATCCTCTGCAACATCTTTATTCCAGAAATTAGTGAGCTGATATTCTAAAGCACTTTTTAAAGCGCTATTATAGACCCATTCAGGCAAAGTAATTTTAAACTGTGGTTCCTCTTCATTCTCGGTTAGTTTCTCCACCGTTGCAACTTTGCTATTGGGTAAGAAAAGCCAAATGTCATTTACTTTGTCAAAACTTTTCAACCTGGCTTTAACCGCAACTTTAGTAGACTTCTCCCCTTTTTCATACAATGCTGAAATCATTGTAATCATTTTTTCCGGTGCAGGATTTTTGATCTCCTCTAGTTTACTACTCCAAAAATCTTCGTCAATCAACAATTTTTTGTCCTGAATTTCCAACTTAGATAGCGGGACAAAGAAAGTTTCCTCCTTACCAACTTCATCCACAAATGCTGATACTAAAATAGCGTTTTCTGTTCTTTTCTTTTCTGTAAATACTTCAAATGTTTTCATAATAGTAAATTTAGATTTATAAAAATAACTGATTTTTGTACGATTATATTGTATTCGATTAGTCGTTTAGTTGTTTATTGATTTCGTTTTATAATTGTTTAGTTTTTCCCTTCATAATATAATTAGTTATTACCTTAATAATATATTTAGTTATTTCGTTAAAATAGCGTGAGCTGTTCTCCTTGTACCTTATTATAGTAGTTGATAAAATCTTCAAGTTTAATAGGAGTAAGATCTACTTCATTTTCCGAATAAATAACATCACAAAGATTTTGTTCTTTTCCTTCAATTTGGAGTATTTTGCATCGGTAATCAAACCTTCCTCGAAATCGTTCAATAGAATAAATAATCAATGGGGTTTTTGTTTTTTTATGGTAGCCCAGATAACCACGCTGTAAAGCCATATAATTTTTCAAATCTTGTTCCACCGCTTTATATATTGTACAATCCATATTTAATTATTTGTTTAGTTATTTATATATTTATGTGTTTATTGATTACGTTATTTAATTAATAGTATTAACGCTCATTGGGAAAATATAATGTTGTATTCTCCAACCAAACTGTAAGTTCAAAGATTTTGATTGAAGCCGACTGAAAATAATGTAATAAAATTGTATTCAAATTCCCATCTTGTAGTTCCACCAGAAATGTTATTTCATCAATCTTTGTAATTTTCCATACTTGAAAATCTTCATTAAAGACGTTCGGATCTTTTTGTAGTTGGATGATTTGGTCAACAATCGTAAAGGCATTTTTTGACTGTAAGTAATGATCTAGGGTAGTGCTGATAAAAAGATTTTTCATGACTGTATTTTTTACGTTAATTATTTGTTTAGTTATTACGTTTTATACTTGATTAGTTATTTATTTGGCAATGAGGACACTTTTCTTAATCTTAAAATTCTTTTGAAATTAACCTTGACAAAGGAGCTTTTGGAATTTCGTAAATATAAATGAACGCTGCGATTTTATCTTTATTCGTATAATGGCGGTGTCTTTTTCTTTGCTAAATGATAAAAAAAATGTGAACAATTCTAAAAACTGAAACGACGTGGCAGCCCGAAATGAATTTGCCTGGAAGGGTAGGTGGGTTCGTCAATATTTAAATTTTGTTTTAGAATAAATATTGATGGATTCCCAAATTCATTTTTTTGGAAGATTTTCCATTTTTAATTTTGCATACAGAAAAACACCAGAAATAGGAGGGAGGAAAGCCGATTCTTTCTCATGTACTTTAAACCTAATGTCAGTTAAAAATTTTCTTTTCGGTTTTACCTAAGATGAACATAAATTTTGGAAAAAGTTGTATTGGATTGCTGAACAGAATTTTGCTAGATTGAGGAGTTATCGGGTCATAACAGTACTAAAAACTATAGAAATCCCCACTCCTGCAAGTACTAAAAATCTATTAAATATAAAAAATCAATCTGACGAGTTATAAGATATAAATGATATATTTGGAAATATATAATGTAATCCAATTATGATACTTATCACTACAGATTTGGTAGGTTATATGTTATGTTATGGAACATATAAGTAAGTTGTGCAACATATTAACAAACCACGTATAAAAACACATTATGAAATTTGACACAGTTGAAAAATTTTTAAATTACGGGATATTTACAATTCCTGAATATCAAAGAGGTTACGCGTGGACAAAAGACCAATTAGAAGATTTATTGAATGATTTAAGTGATGTTGAATTTATCAAAGAACATTATGCTGGAACAATAACTTTAATAAAATCGGGACAAGAACAAATTGGAATTACTAACTTAACTAAATATGATATTGTTGATGGACAACAACGATTAACAACTTTTCACTTGTTATTAGCAAGTATTTTTCATCGCATAAGCGAAATAAATCCTTTGTTGGCAGATGACGTCATTATACGAAATGTAATTAATAAAGAAAAAACTTTTCTGCGATTAAATAGTAAAATTAACCAAGATTTTTTTTATGAATTATTGACAAATCTTGACATAAATTCAAGTAAAAAATTAACTGCTATAACAAAAACTCAAAAAAACCTTTTAAATGCTCGTCTGCATTTCTATACATATTTACAACGTTATTCATCGGTAACTACTTTGGTTAAAATTTACAATAATTTATTATCGAAATTTAAGGTCAATGTTTTTGAATTAGATGAAGAATCAGAAGTGGGATTAATTTTTGAAACAATGAATGACCGAGGTTTACCTCTATCAGATTTGGATAGGGTGAAAAATTATCTAATTTATTTGACACACAGATTAAATGAAAAATTAATTGCAAAAGAAATAAATAAAAAATTTGGTGAGATCTTTACTGAATTAATGGGAATCGAAAACTATTCAATAACAAGAATTGAAAATCAGTTTTTAAAACATTGTTATATTGTTTACACAGGAGATAATAAAGATTTATCAGATATACCAAAGAAGATAAAACAATCATTAATTAAGCAAAGGGAAATTTTCAGCAAGAAGAATTTATTCGATAATGATAGCGAACAAAGACTAAAAAAGTTAAAAGAAATAAAAGATTTTAATAATTTCCTACATAAAAGTTCTCAACATTATGCAAATGTTTTAAATCAATCGTTTGAAAATGATGAAATTAACAATTCTTTATTTAGGTTAGAAACATTAGGTAAAATCGAAACTTTTTTACCAATGTACCTTGCTATTTTAAGTAATAAAAAGTACAAAACAGAATTTTTAATTGCGATCAATGAAATTTTAGAAACATTTACTATACGTGTTTTCATCTTTGGGAATAAAAAAGGAAATACGGGAAATTCGGCATTGTTTGATTTAGCATTTAAAGTTTTTACAAACAAAATAAATTTTACAGAATTAAAAAAAGAATTAAGAAATTTAATTGAGAAAAACAGCAGTAATCTTGACTTAAGAAGACAAATTGTAAATTATAATGCCTATCAAAATATTCCTCAAAATGCAATCAAATTAATATTGTTAGATTATGAATATCACTCACAAGATGAAAATAATTCTAGATATGATATTGGTTTAATACAAGATTTATCTAAAAACAATAAAATAAGTATTGAACACATTGCTCCTCAAAATATTTTGCCTGGTGTGAAACCTTTTGACAACATAAATTTAATTGGAAACTTAGTCTTAACATTTGACAACGGTAATTTAACCAACAAAACATTTGATTCAAAGAAAAAAATATATGCAACCTCACATTTATCTTCTGAAAGAGAATTAATCTCGTACAAAGAGTGGAATGATAAATCTATTTTAGAACGTGGGAAAAAACTCCAAAAATTCATCATGGATAAATGGAAACCGTGAAAATACGTTGCATAACAAGATATTTCTATAAGAGGGTGTGAAGTTTTCATCGAAGATTTTAGCGGTTAATTCAATTTTTAGCAAGTAGAAAGTTTTCGTATTTTTATCCCGCCTGCAGAAATACCAACCGTTATCTTCGATTTTAATAGCGCCGTTTCCAAAATAAAATTTGCCTAATTGAAATTAAAGTAATTACTTTGTGATAACAAATATAGAATTATGGAATTATCTGTTATAAATATTGGAAACTCGAAAGGAATTAGACTTTCTAAAACTATTCTTGAAAAATATAACATTCAGAACAAAATCGAAATTATCCTCGAAAAAGGTTTTATAATTTTGAAACCTAAAGCGGAACCAAGGAAAGATTGGGAAGAAGCATTTAAAGAAATGCACGAAAACGGAGACGATCAACTTTTAATTGATGATGTTTTTGAAGACGAAAATTTTGACGAATGGAATTAAAACAATATCAAATTGTACTGGTTAATCTTGATCCAACAATTGGAAGCGAAGTTAAGAAAACAAGACCATGCGTTATTTTTTCGCCAAATGAAATGAATAAACATTTGCAAACGATAGTTATTGCACCTATTACAAGCAGTTCCAAAAATTATCCAACCAGAGTTGAAATTAAAGGAAATAAAACTAAAGGTTGGGTTATGATTGACCAAATAAGAACTGTTGACAAGCGAAGAATTTCAAAAATTTTTGGAGAATTGTCTGAAAAAGAAATTCAAAAAGTAAAAAGTGTAATAAAAGAAACATTCGTAGATTAAAAAACCACAGGTAATAACTAAGCTTTAGCTGCGCTCTGTTCATTTCGTTCGGGTCGTTTTGTCTGCAAGACAAGAAACCGAAGGTTCGGCGAAGCCAAATGAATTGATAAATGACCGAGACCTTTAAAAAAATAAAAATTACGAGTCGAGATGACCAAAGCAGTTTTTTAGAAGGACTGCTTTTTTTGTGGCGTTTGGTAGCCTTTGGAAGTGGTCTAAGGACTGAGTTATTTGAGATATTATTACGTCTCCAGGAAAAATTTAATTACAATTGTGGAAAACAATAGTCGGAAAAAACATATCTTAGTGATTAGAAATAAGTCTTACCAATACCAGACAAATCCCTAGCAAATACGTTGTATTTGTCTGACGAAGTAAGACATATAAACGAGTTACCAGCAACGCCAATAAAATACCGTCACCAAATGAATAAAACAATTTTAAGTATAGGAATTTTCACTTGCAATTTAATTTTTGCTCAAAAAATTGAAGTGTTGAATTTTGCAACTTTTCATATGCAATACACTCCTGATGCAAACAAAGTTGAATTTGATCAGAATAACAGAAAAAATAAACTTGAAACCTATGAGATTGCAAAGAAGTTGGCTAAATTTAAACCAACTGTAATTTTAGTTGAAATTCTTCCTTCCAAAAATGAAGAGTTAAGTAACGACTACCAAAATTTCTTAAAAAACAACGATTACAAAACTAAATTTGGTGGAGAGATCGCACTAATTGCATATCAACTGGGTAAAATTGCAGGAGTGAAGAGAATATACGGAATTGATGAGCAGGAAACTGCATCTTATAATTATAATATTGGCAGCGAACTAAAAAATCAAGTCGATAGTTTGACTTCCAAAAATTATATGACGTCTGTTTTACAAACATTCAAGGAACTTGAAAAAAAGTCTACATTAGAAAAATTAAAATATTACAATACTGAAGAAGGTCTTAGCATTTTCTTTAATGCCAATGCAGATATTTTAACATACAATAGCACCAAAGATAATTTTGAAGGCGCAGATGAAGCGAGTAAATTTTATCGAAGAAATTTAAGAATATATTCTAATATTAATCAAATTCATTTGACGGAAAATGACAAAGTTTTTATCATTATGGGCGCAGCACATAGTGCATTTATAAATGATTTTATGTCTAGAAGCCCCAAATATAAACTTGTAAATACTTCGAAATACCTTAAATAAGGCGCATCTGGTAACAAGGTATTTCTACAAGCGGGTATGAAGTTTTCATCGAAGAGTTTGCCGGTTAATTAAGTTTTTAGCAAGTAGAAAGTTTTCGTATTTTTAACCCGCCTGCAGAAATACCCGATCGTTAGGCGATATTTTATCCAGCAATCCCTCATAAACTATAAAAATGATTAAAGGCTCAGAATGGAGAAAGTGGAATTTTCACGTCCATACAAAAGGAACTAATAAAAATGATCAATTCACATCACAAAATATGGACGATTTTTTCTATACGTTTTTCAAAAAAGCTGTAGAAAATGGAATTGAAGCGATTAGCATAACAGATTATTTTTCAATTGATAGATATAAAGATGCTGTACAATATGTTATAGATATTGATTCTAAAATTGATGAAAGTACTCAGCTGAAATTATTTTCAGAAGCTGAAATTTCAATAATTAAGAAAATATTTCTTTTCCCTAACGTAGAACTGCGTATGTTGCCTTCAACTGATAGAGCAAGATTAATTAATATTCATTGCATATTCAATCCTACCTATGTTCCTCAATTAGAAAATGATTTTTTCGGTCACTTGTCAAATCAAGATGGGAGAAAAATGAATAGACATGGTCTAATTGAATATGGACGAGAACTAGATCCAAATTTATCTACCGATGCACAACGATATAAGAAAGGTGTAGATAATTTCACAATAGATTTAAAGTCTTTAAAAGAACTTATTGCAAACAATAAAAACTTTAAAGAAAATTGTATTATAGTAGTTAGTAATTCAAATAATGATGGAGCTTCTGCTATTCAGAAACACTATGATTTATTTGAAAACGAAGAAGGCTCATTAGATGGATTAAGAAGATCTATATACGAAATCTCAAATTGTATATTTTCAACTAATATAAAAGATATTAAATATTTCTTAGGTAAACGTTTAGAGGGAACAGACGGTTATAATGAAGATATTTACAAAAGTGAAGTTGCCGAAATAATAAGAAATAGAGGCTCTCTTAAACCTTGTCTTGTAGGCTGTGATTCGCATACAGAAACTACATTATTTTCTAAATTTACTTGGATAAAATCCGATCTAACTTTTGAAGGATTAAGACAAATTTGTTTTGAACCAGAACAACGTGTAAAAATACAAACTTCTAAACCAGATTTTAAAGAAGATAAAGTAGTGATTGAGAAAGTTAAGTTTATATCACCAAGTAATAAATTTAGAAATGAAGAAATATATCTCAACCCAAATCTTAACGTTATAATTGGAGGAAAATCTTCTGGAAAGTCTATTTTACTATATTCTATTGCTAAGACCTTACTTCCTGATCAAGAAATATTAAAAAATGATAATGGAGAAGAAAAATATAACCTTCGATCTTTAGACTCAGAATTCAATTTCGAGGTGACTACGAAAGCAGGATTTTCTCAACTTTTATTTAGAGATTCCAATCAAAATTCAATTATTCCGGATATTAAATACATTCCACAAAACTATTTAGTTAAACTAGCTGAACCTGAAGTAAATAAAAAAGGTAAACCATTAAATAAACTAGTACGAGATTTAATAAATGAAGATACAGATTCGAAATCAAAATATGATTCATTTATTGCAAATGTTAAACAATTTGATAAAGAAAGAGATGACAAAATAAACAAGTACTTTGAATTATTAGATGACGTTGAAAAATTAGATACAGAATTAAAAACAAAATCGAATAAAGAAGTTCTTGAGGCAAACATTAGCTCTAATACAACTAAAGTTGAAGAACTCAACAAGGAGGCTGGTTTAAATGAAGATGAACTATTAAAGTATAAGGAATTACAAGAGAAGGATAATAAAAATAAAGAACGTACCGAAGATTTTAAAAGTGACTTTAAGTTAACTAAAGACTCTTTAAATACTTTATTAGAACAGATTCAAGAGTTGAAAAAAATGAAATCTGATTTTGTTTCAAACTTTAAAGGTGAAAAATTTTCAACATATTACAATGAAAAACTATCCATTATAGATACTATTGAAAATCAGTTGAATGAATTAAAAGAGGAAATTAATGTAACAAAGAACGAAGATGGGAACAACGTTTTTTCTCAAAATAATATATTTAAAACTGAACTAGAGGAAATACAAGCGGAAAAAACACAAATCTCAACTGACTTGACACCTTTTGCTCGCAATGAAGAAACTCAAAAACAAATTAAATCATTAAATGAATCTGTTCAAAATGATAAAAAACTATTAGTTGAAATTGAAAGTTTAAATCGACAGATTTCAGAGAAGAAAACTACAATACAAACGTATAAAACAGAAATTTTTGATTTATACCAAAAAGTTTACAATGAGTATCAAAAAATTATTGAAGAACTAAAAGATAGAACTATTGAATTAGAAAAAGATGGGCTTAAAATAGAGGGCATTGCACAAATGAACTTTTCAAAAATATATAAATCTATCTTCGAAATAAGTGACGGAAGAAAAGCTCATTATAAAAACTATGAAAAGTTATTAGATTCAAATAAAAAATCTACTGATAATTTTGTTTATGAAGAAGTTATAGAGGAGATTATTAAAATATTTGATTCCATAATGGACGGTACTTATTCAATATTACCAAGTACAAAAAAGAAAAATGCAATCAAAATTTTATTAGACGATTACTTTTTTGACTATTGGAAAATTACTTACAAAAATGACAAGCTTGGAGAAATGTCAACAGGTAAGGCAAGTTTTGTTATTTTAATGCTTATTATTGGGCTTAGTAAGTCCAAATCTCCTATTTTAATAGATCAACCAGAAGATAACTTAGACAACAGATCAATTACTCGAGATTTAATTAGTTATCTGAAAAATAAGAAATTGGATAGACAAATAATTGTTGTAACACATAATGCAAACATTGTTGTTAACGCAGATTCTGAAAATATAGTTATTGCTAATCAAAAAGGACAAAATGATACAGAATCAACAAGTGATTATCATTTTGACTATACTAATGGTGCAATTGAAAATAGTAAGCAAATAGATGAAAATGAAACAGATTTATTAAAATCTATGGGTGTAAGAGAACATATTGCAGAAATTGTCGAAGGTGGAAAAGAAGCATTTATATTACGTGAAAAAAAATACAGATTTATAAAAAACATCGCCTAATAACTAAGCTTTCGTCTTGTCCGCAGGACACGAGATGAAAGCCCGTAGGGTTTTTTCCTGATGAACCGTAAAATTTTGGGCCGATAAATTGACTTTGCGAAGGACGTCAGCAACACTTCCGCCTTTACTTCGGGTTTCCATTCCTGCTGCATAAAGTAAATACAGTGTCCAGCGGACTGTGCGGTTGCTGATCAGAGAGCTGACAGACATGAAGATATTCCATTGTACTTTCAATACGCTCATGACCCAGAAGTTTCTGCACCATAATGATCGGAACGCCGTCTTCCAGCAAATGAGTCGCATAGCTGTGTCGTAGCGTGTGGGTGTGCACCTCTTTGGTGATGCCTGCTTTTTTAGAGATGTTTTTTATTACCCACTGCACACCGCGCTGGCTGTAGCGGGAATCGAAATCTTTACGGCTTGGGTTTGGCGTATCAATCTCTTCAATATTTCTGTTATGGTTTCCATTGAATAAATACTGAACCGGATTCTCAATACTGATGAAGGTTTTCAATCCACGGATCAAATGTTCCGACAAGGGAACGTAACGGTCTTTGCTCCCTTTACCCTGAACAACATGCAACATCTTCCGGTCAAAATCCAGATGCTGAAGTTCGATATTCCTTACTTCCATACACCGCAGTCCACAGCCGTAAATAAGTCCAATGAGTAGTTTGTGTTTCAGGAGTTCGGCACTCTGAAGCATACGCCAGATCTCTTCCCGGCTCAGGATTACAGGAAGCTTCTTCACTTTAGCAATGGTGGGAAGATGCAGAAAACTATAAGGCAGGCCTTCAGTTTTCAATAAAAAGCGAAGTCCATAAACGGTGTGTTTAAAGTAAGTTTGGGAAGGAGTTTTCGAGCGTTGCTGCAGTTCAAAAAGATAGTCTTTGACCTGTTCCGGGTCCAACTCGGTGGGCAAAGTTTTAAAATGCAGTGCCAGGGCTGCCACATGGCGGGAATAATTGTCGAACGTTCTGGGGCTCCTGCCCAGGATCGAAATATTCCTTTCGAAGCGTTGCAGGAGTTCGGCAAAACCATTAACTTCGTTACAGGCGCGGTTCAGGAATTTGTTTGATCTTAACTCCTCCGGAGATTTTTTTTTGTAGCCATTTTAAAGATTTTTTTTTTGTCTTACCAAAGTTAATAAAACAGCGAAGGGAAAAGCTACCGGAGGTTTAGTTCAACATCGTATTGGCGAAATGGCGGTTAAAGGGAGAAATTGAAAGTTTCTCCTTTTTTTGTCGCAACAGCCTTTTATATTTCCTTTTTTCATAAATTTAGAAAATAATAAAAGGCTGTTGCTTAGCTTAGTGCAAGATTGAAAGTTTAGGCTTTCTAATCCGCCACTATCGCCAATACGCGGCCCGTTGTAGGCAATGCTACCAGCATACCGCCACAATTTGACCGCTTTAATACCTAAATTTGTAAAATAACTAAAACTCTAAAATATGTCAATAGATTGGTATCAATGTAAAAAATGTGAAACTTTGATTAAGAATTCAACTCAACCAAAATCTAACGGATGTCCAAGTGGTGGTCAACACGATTGGAATAAATTAGGAGAAGTTGGAAATACAAATTATTTATGTAAAAAATGCTCAACTTTAATACAAACGGACAAAATGCCAAAATCTAATGGTTGTATTTCAGGAGGACAGCACGATTGGAAAAAAATGTAATATGAAAGTTTATGCAGAGTTTATAAATGATGAATCGTTAATATTTCGCACAAGAACTTTACTGCAATTTGGTGATTCTTGGGATTTAATTGGTTCGATTGTTATGAAAAATCCAGGAAGCGCAAAGCCAGGAAAAGGAATCGATAATGTAATTGCTGAAAAGTTGTCAAAATATTATAATGAAAAAATAAATTCAGAATATTGGTTCGTTTCAGATGGTGACCCGACGATGAGAGATATTTTACCAATTTTCAATGGTAATTATGTGAACAAAAATTTTAAACTTGATGGCGTTATTCAAATTTTTAATTTATACAATATTTGTTCACCCAATGTAGATTTTGCACATAAAAAAGGTAATGAAACACAATCTCCATTTCTTCTACCTGATGTAGATGCAATGATTTTAGATTTCAAGAAGAAACCCGTATACATTGGATTTGGTGACTTCTACACAAATAAAAAATCAAAAAATATTGCTTTTCTTAAGAATTCAGCAGTTAAAATTTTCGAATTTGTAAAAAAAAGTGCATTTGATTACTTGGAAGATGACTTCTTAATTGACGAACAATATTATCATAAAAATCATTTTTATCATCCTCAATTCTTAAACAAACCGTCCAAAAGAGAAAAATATCTACCGACCTTGGAAAAATTTGCAAATTTTTATGAGGAAAATTGAGCCGAGAGAAATCGATGATGATTTATTCACCTATTTCGAGAACACAGGTGAATATCCAACAGATTGGGAACAAGTTGCGTTGTTTGACGAAGAAACGAATTTTGCCGTAGTTTCTGTTGACGGAATTTATGGTGCGATTAATAGACAAGGGGAAATCGTAATTCCGCTTGTTTATGATTACGCTATGATCAAATTTTCGGAAGGTCTACTTGGAGTCAAAAAAAATAACAAATGGGGTTATATTGACACAAATCACGAAATTGTAATACCTTTTGAATACGACAATATTGCAGATTATAAATTTGAGAATGGTGAATATTGGATGAAAAATGATTCAATTCTAGGAATTGCTGATGATTTCCGTGGAAACAAAGTTTTTGTCTGCAAAAACAGAAAAATAGGATTAATTAACAATAAAAATGAAATTCTATTCCCATTTATTTACAAAGATATATCATCTTGTAACGAGAAATATTTGACTGTTTCATTTGACAAACTGAAATATGGTTTGGTAGATTTTACAAACAAAACTGTTTTGCCTTTTAATTACGATTTATTAAATATCAATGGCGACTATCTCAACTTCGCAGAATTAAGTGAAGTTACTGTTGAGTCTTACGATTCGGGGGTCAATTTTACTATTGTAAGGGAAAATAAGTTAATAAAACACGGAATAATGGATTTTGCAGGTAACATCATTGTTCTTGCAATTAGTGGTTCGGAAATTAGAAATTTTATTGATGGTAAAGCAATGTGTTATGATTATGAAAAACAAGAATTTTTCATTTATGACACAAATTCAAATGAAATAATCTTTGCACCTGAAGATTTAATAGAAAATGAATCTGAAACTAACAAAGTAAACTATATTAGAGAAAAAATGGGAATGGAACCAGTCGTATATTAAAAGCACTGCCTACAATCGAGTAGACGGCTCCGCTCATAATCGAACGGAGTACGCCTCTCACACCACCGTACGTACGGGTCTCGTATACGGCGGTTCGTATCTTGATGGGTTTAGTGATAGATGAAGTTCTAACATGGCGATGTAACCACGTTTCTTTAGCCTTGAAATAGTGATTGTTGTTCCTAAAATAGGACTTTGTGCGACTGCCCATCCTCCTTTCCGAGTTCGACTATATGCATACGCAAGGCTTTGGTCGATTCCTAATCGAATGAGGTTTTTCCTCTTCCGTTCGGGCTTCTTCCAATCATGCCAAATGCAATACCGCAGTCGGTTTCTCACCCATCCGTCAAAGTTGATGAGTTTTCCTTTGATACTTGTTCCTCGAAAATAGTTTAACCATCCGCGCTGAACTTCGTTAATCTTTTGGATGCGCTCATCAAAACTTATCGGAGCGGTTTTGCGGGTGAGGGATTTTAGTCGCTCTTTCAATCGTGTCCACGCTTTCTTGCCTACTACCAATTGGTATTTGCCCTTGTCCCCTTTCTTATAAGTAGATTCGAATCCGAATCCCAGTAGTTCAAATTGTACTGGCTTTCTAACGCCGCTTTTCTCACCATTAATAGTGAGTTTGAGTTTCGTTTTCAAGTACTTTTCTATGGCTTTAGCGTGGCAGTTGCATGGCTTTTATACTGGGTATAAATACTAAAATCATCTGCGTAGCGTACAAATCGAAGTTTACGTTTTGTCAATTCTTTATCCAACTCATTGAGCAGGATATTCGACAACAACGGACTTAAAGGTGAACCTTGCGGAACTCCTTTTCTTCGTTTGTGTAATTGACCATTGATTAGAATTGGGGCTCGTAACCATTTGCGGATTAAGCGCATGGTTATTGGGCATTTTACCTTTCGATAAAGTAAGTTCAGAAGAATGCAGTGGTCTACTTCATCAAAGAAGGTCTTTAGATCAATGTCTACAATAAATGGATAACCTTCATGGATATGCTCCAACGCTTTACCAACTGCTTGGCGGGCGTTTTTGTTGGGTCTGAATCCATAACTGTGGACACTAAATTCATTCTCATAGTGTGGCATCAGAACTTGTGATACCGCTTGTTGTAACACTCTATCGGTTACTGTTGGTATTCCCAAAAGTCGGGTTTTACCGTTTCCTTTAGGAATTTCTACTCCAAGAATGGGTTGAGGAAGATAACACCTCTCTTTTATGGAGGAATAAAGTCGTGTTTTCTCTTTCCGAAGATAATCAGATAGTTCTTGCACGTTCATTCCGTCCACGCCAGCGCTGCCTTTATTTGCAATTACTTGCTGTAAGGCTCGTTGCATGTTGCGAATATGTAATACTCTTTCAATCATTCTTGTTCTTTTACTTTAACCTGTTCCGCTTTCCCAAGGCTATTCCGTTTAACGGGAATTCCATTGTGAATTAAGAACCAAAATACGTTCAGTCCTTCCTCGGGTTGTGAGTCCTCCGATTTATTCATCGGCTCGTTGCTCCTAAGTACTATGACTTCTGCTGACTTCTTCGTTTTACCAACTCGTGGCTACGAAGATCTCCCCAGGTAATGGCATCTTCTTTCACTCAATTCCTGCCGTATCTACATTTATGCACTTTTGTAATCTTAGGGCGTTACAATGATGTGCTTGCTTACCCATGCATAAATGCCTCTTATACGGTTCCTGTTCGTCAGTACCGAGTTTTGTAGTCTCGCTTCCTTCAGATGTAACCTCACGGTTACCACCCTTGCGACTTACTAATGGTTCAAGGCGTTACCCTCGCCCATAAGGGACTTGCACCCTCTAGATTAATTTCCTACTTTCGTAAGAGAAAGATGCCCATGCTGGGCACACACATTGTATAAGCGTAATGCGGGATTTATTGCTAAATTGAACATTTCGCCACGTAATAAAAATTCGTATAAAATGAAAGTATCATCTTCGAAAACCCGCACTACGCTTATACTTGACCGTTAGTGGCAATCCCCCTACCATGAAA
>DIBY01000013.1 GCA_002415135.1 Flavobacteriales bacterium UBA5040
TGTAAAGTAAAGACGGTATTTTTATAAGCGGGTATGAAGTTTTCATCGAAGATTTTAGCGATTAATTAAGTTTTTAGCAAGTAGAAAGTTTTCGTGTTTTTAGCCCGCCTGCAGAAATACCCAACCGTTGTGCAGCATTTTAAAATGACAAAGTTCGGTTATTAAAACGTCACATTTCTTTACGACAATCCTTATAGATTAACATTTAACACAAATTATGACACGTTACAATCTCCTTTTTTTTCTTGGCATTTATTTGGTGCTAACAGGCTGTATGAACCGAGAAAAAAAAGAAAGAGATTTCGTTCCATCCTATACTATACAGGGAAATGTAACAGGTTTCTCGGAAGGAACTAAATTCTACCTATATAGTTTGGAAACTAATGCGAATGTTGATAGTGCTCTTGTTGAAGATAACAAGTTTCAGATGAAGGGACATATTGCTAATCCCCCTGTATCCTTTTGGTTAAAAGCCACTGACGGTGAAGATTATGTCTATACACCTTTACTCATAGGAAATGACCGTCTTACAGTAAGCGCTGCCAAACAGGATTTTGCGTGGAATGTAAATACATCTGGATCTACTATAGATACTAATTACCGTAAATTAATGAATTTAACCAAAGACTTAGACATTAAAAGAGACTCGTTGATATTTGGCTACCACGCCAAAGCAGATACAGTAAAAGAGAAAACATTCGAGGAGTTTATGCAAACCGTTGGTGAAATTGATAGTCTTATTAAGCGAACGACAATTAAGTATATAAAAGAAACTAAGGATACTTATGCAGGTATGCTCAGCCTAAGTTTTCACAAAGATGATATTCCCAAGGATTCGGTGCAACTAATTTATGACCAGTATAATGATGAGCTCAAGCAAAGCAAATATGGCAGAGTTGTAAAATTATATCTTGAGAGTAATCATATCGAAAAAGGAGATCCATTTCTCAATTTTGAAGGAATAAATCAATTCGGTGAAGAGACCAATTTAGCTGACCTCAGAGAAGAGAACAAATTTCTTCTAATCAATTACACTTCAGCATATTGTGGATATTCTATTAGAGCTACGGACGAACTAAAAGAGATTCACAACCAATACCAGAAATTTATGAAAATTGTTAACTTCTCTGCTGACACGCAGAAGAAGGATTGGCTGTATTCGATTGAGCGTGATGAAAATGGATGGCCAAGCTTGTGGGATGGTCAGGGGAGATATAGTGAAAGTGCTATCCGCTATAATTTTTCAGTTACCCCTACTTTCTTGCTCATTAGTCCTGATGGTAATATAGTGGATCGCTGGGTTGGTTATAAAAAAGGAGATCTTAAAAAAGGTTTAGAAGAACATCTACAATCTCCTAATCGATAAAAACGCTACAAAAAGATATGAAAATATGCAAAATATTAATAAAATCGAGGTTTTTAAATAACATCTAGTTTGATGACTATCGGAAAATACAGTCTTCCAGTAAAATCCGAGTTCGAAAAATATTAAGGTGAAAAACGAATGCACAATCGAGTAGACGGCTCCGCTCATAATCGAACGGAGTACGCCTCTCACACCACCGTACGTACGGGTCTCGTATACGGCGGTTCGTATCTTGATGGGTTAAGTGATAGATGAAGTTCTAACATTGCGATGTATCCACGCTTCTTTAGCCTTAAAATAGTGATTGTTGTTCCTAAAATAGGGCTTTGTGCGACTGCCCATCCTCCTTTCCGAGTTCGGCTATATGCATACGCAAGGTGTTGGTCGATTCCTAATCGAATGAGGTTTTTTTCTCTTCCGTTCGGGCTTTTTCCAATCATGCCAAATGCAATACCGCAGTCGGTTTCTCAGCCATCCGTCAAAGTTGAGGAGTTTTCCTTTGATACTTGTTCCTCGAAAATAGTTTAACCATCCGCGCTGAACTTCGTTAATCTTTTGGAGACGCTCATCAAAACTTATCGGAGCGGTTTTGCGGGTGAGGGATTTTAGTCGCTCTTTCAATCGTGTCCACGCTTTCTTACCTACTACCAATTGGTATTTTCTCTTGTCCCCTTTCTTATATGTAGATTCGAATCCGAATCCCAGTAGTTCAAATTGTACTGGCTTTCTAACGCCACTTTTCTCACCATTAATAGTGAGTTTGAGTTTCGTTTTCAAGTACTTTTCTATGGCTTTTAGCGTTGCAGTTGCATGGCTTTTATACTGGGTATAAATACTAAAATCATCTGCGTAGCGTACAAATCGAAGTTTTCGTTTTGTCAATTCTTTATCCAACTCATTGAGCAGGATATTCGACAACAGCGGACTTAAAGGCGAACCTTGCGGAACTCCTTTTCTTCGTTTCTGTAATTGACCATTGATTAGAATTGGGGCTCGTAACCATTTGCGGATTAAGCGCATGGTTATTGGGCATTTTACCTTTCGATAAAGTAAGTTCAGAAGGATGCAGTGGTCTACTTCATCAAAGAAGGTCTTTAGATCAATGTCTACAATAAATGGATAACCTTCATGGATATGCTCCAACGCTTTACCAACTGCTTGGCGGGCGTTTTTATTGGGTCTGAATCCATAACTGTGAACACTAAATTCCTTCTCGTAATGTGGCATCAAAACTTGTGATACCGCTTGTTGTAACACTCTATCGGTTACTGTTGGTATTCCTAAAAGTCGGGTTTTACCGTTTCCTTTAGGAATTTCTACTCCAAGAATGGGTTGAGGAAGATAACACCTCTCTTTTATGGAAGAATAAAGTCGTGTTTTCTCTTTCCGAAGAAAATCAGATAGTTCTTGCACGTTCATTCCGTCCACGCCAGCACTGCCTTTATTCGCAATTACTTGCTGTAAGGCTCGTTGTATGTTACGAGGATGTAATACTCTTTCAATCATTCTTGTTCTTTTACTTTAACCTGTTCCGCTTTCCCAAGGCTATTCCGTTTAACGGGAATTCCATTGTGAATTAAGAACCAAAATACGTTCAGTCCTTCCTTGGGTTGTGAGTCCTCCGATTTATTCATCGGCTCGTTGCTCCTAAGTACTATGACTTCTGCTGACTTCTTCGCTTTACCAACTCGTGGCTACGAAGATCTCCCCAGGTAATGGCATCTTCCCTGCCTGCCGGCAGGCAGGTTTCACTCAATTCCTGCCGTATCTACATTTATGCAATTTTGTAATCTTAGGGCGTTACAATGATGTGCTTGCTTACCCATGCATAAATGCCTCTTATACGGTTCCTGTTCGTCAGTACCGAGTTTTGTAGTCTCGCTTCCTTCAGATGTAACCTTACGGTTACCACCCTTGCGACTTACTAATGGTTCAAGGCGTTACCCTCGCCCATAAGGGACTTGCACCCTCTAGATTAATTTCTTACTTTCGTAAGAGAAAGATGCCCATGCTGGGCACACACAAGTTATTTCTATTAGCGGGTCGGAAGTTTATTTCAACAAGATTTTCGCTAATTGTTCAATTCGTTATATTTACAAAGACTTGTTATAAAAAGTCCCCGCCAACAGAAATACCCAACCATTATACGACAGCATAACCAAAAAACCGCATAAAAAACTATGAAAAAAATTTATACTTTAATTTTATTATTTTTAGGAATTTCAACTTTCACTTATGCTCAAAATTGTAATTGTGAAAGTAATTTTCAGTGGGTAAAAAAAACTTTTGAAGAAAATGACGCAGGATTTCAATATGCTATTGACAAAAAAGGATTGTCTGCTTATAATGCTCACAATTCTGAATTTCTAAATAAAATAAGAAATGCAAAGTCTAATATTGAGTGTACTCAAACAATTTATGAATGGTTAAAATTCTTCCGTGCAGATCATTTTTCAATTTCATTAAACGAACAACCAAACGCTTCACAGTTTAATAATAATTTGCAAACTTCAAATCTGAAAAAATGGGAAACAGTAAAAATAGATTTGAAAAAATATGAGAAATATCTAAATTCAAAAAAAGAACCAGACTTGGAAGGCGTTTGGGAGTCAAGCCCTTATATTATTGCCGTAAAAAAAATTGACAATGATTACAAAGGCTTTATTGTGAGTGCACAAGGTTTAGAAAATTGGAAGCCAAATGATTTAAAATTTAATATTGGTTCGGATAAAAAAACAGGAAGTTTTTATCTACGAAATAAAAGTTCGCAAGAGATTAAAAATGTTCAAATTATAGGAAAAAATTATTTAGTAATAAACGATATAATACTGAAAAGAGTTTCGCCGAAATTTGAAAATGATAAAGCAATTGACACCTATTTCAAATCTATATCTTCACAAAAACCATTTTTGGAAGAAATTAATAACTCAACACTTTTATTACGAATCCCTACTTTTGATGGTTCACAAAAAAAATATATTGACAGCATTCTACTTGCAAATAAACAAAAAATTGAAAGCAGAGAAAATTTAATTATTGATTTGAGAAATAATGGTGGTGGAGATGACATTAGTTATTCAGAACTTATACCATACATTTATACAAATCCAATTAGAACTGTAAGAACGCAAATGTATTCAACAGTTTTGAATAATAAAAGAATGTTAGATTCTTATGAGAACTATGAAAAGTATGGTTACTCTAAAGAAGATAGAGAATATATAAAGAAGGCTTATGATAAATTAAATGATAATTTAGGAAGGTTTGTAATGATACAGGGAAATGGTGATGGAAAAATAATAGACGAGGAAAAATTAGATAAAATTTTACCTTATCCAAAAAACATAGGAATTATAATTAATAACAAAAATGGAAGTACAGCTGAACAATTTCTCTTGGCTTCAAAACAAAGTAAAAAGGTAAAACTTTTTGGTACTACTACTGCTGGAGTTTTAGATATTTCAAATATGTATTTTGTTGAATCACCTTGTAAAGAATTTAAATTAGGTTATTCGCTTTCAAAAAGTTTAAGAGTACCAGATATGGAAATTGATGGAAAAGGAATTCAACCTGACTATTACATTGACAAAAGTATCTCTGAATACGATTGGGTAAAGTATGTGAATGAAATATTAAACGAAAAATAATGCCGTCGTATAATAACTAAGCTTTAGCTTCGCTCTGTTCACTTCGTTCGGGTCGTTTTGTCTGAAAGACAAGAAATGAAAGCCTGTTGAACGGAACCTCCGGTGGCTTTTCTTCCCCAGTTGGTAATCTTATGGAGTTATCGTTTCTAGAATTTAGGATAGTAGAGCCGTTTTTTAGAAAAAGTGCTTTTTTTGGGAACTGATGTGAGGTTTTTTGAAGCACTCACAAGCTTTTTTTGACTTTTAAGATACAACATCCCTTATCCACAAAATTTATTTTGCAGATGAAGCATTGAAAACGGTAAGAAAATCATGAGGTGGTCCTCGTTGTCCGAAAAGAACGATGGTAATTAAGGTCTATTTATTCGGCAAATAGCCTTCAACGTATACTAAAAAAAGCATTAGAAAGATGCAACATTAAAAACCTGTTATCTTACATTGGCTGCGGCATAGTTACGCTACTCATTTATTAGAAAGCGGCACTGATTTGCGATATATTCAAGAGTTATTAGGACATAACAGCAGCAGAACGACAGAAATCTATACGCACGTAAGCACAAAAAGTATACAACAGATCAAAAGTCCGTTTGATGATTTATAAAGAAAAAAAATATATCTTAGTCATCAGAAATAAGTCTCACGGAAATCAGACATATACCTACCAAATACGTTGTATTTGTCTGACGAAGTAAGACATATAAACGAGTTATCTGTCATTCTAAAAGCGAGAGCGTAAAACAAAAACGGATTTGAAAAAGATATTTCACCACTTTATTTTTAGAATTCAACAAGGTTTCAGAATATTTAATTGGAATCCTAAAATCAGTCTTCCAATTTTGCTTGTTTTAGGCGCTTTGATTGCGGTAAAACTTCCTTTAAATTATTATTATCCCGCAATTTTCTTTGCTTTAACTCTAACTTTTCACATCAATAGAAAAGACATTCCATTTTTAAAAAAAGTTTTTGTAAAAAATTGGAGGTTAATAATTTACATTGAATCTGCAATTATTTATGTGTTATTTATTTTGGGAAATATAAATTACAAAATTGATAAATTGGGTATTTCGCTATTTTTTGCGATAATATTATTTTCTTTTTTTTACCCAAAAGCAAAACCAAATTTATCGCTTAAATGGAATTTTATTCCCGATTCATTGTTTGAATTTAGAAGTTTTTTAAGGAAAAACACTTGGTTTGCAATTATCGGTTATGTAATTATAGTTTTATCTGCGTATCAAACTGCATTATTAATTTTTGTAGGTATTTTCATTTTAGATTACTTTTCAAACATTTACGAACACAATGAAAATAAAGAAATGTTGGAAATATATTTTAAAAAGCATTCTTTTGAGCAAAAGTTGAAATCAAATCTGAACTTCTTCAACCTTTTACTTTTGCCAACTTATGTAGGATTTTTAATAATGAATTACAAAGACAGTATTTTCTTAATCTATTATTTTGTCTTTATGAACCTTTATTTTTTACTTATTTTAACAAGAAAATATAAAATTTACAACCATAAGGAAAAAACAAACTATTACAATATGGGAGTTTTTTTGGAATACTTTTTTTGCAGTATTACTATAATTCCCGCTATTTTTGTGTTGAGAGAAAATATAAAAACAGCCAAAAAAAATATTAAACTTTATGTTGGAAGTTAAGAATTTGAATGTTAGTTTTAAAAAACAAAAAGTTTTAGATGATTTCAATTTGAATATTGACAATGGAGAAATTCTAGGATTATTGGGAAAAAATGGAGCAGGAAAAACAACTTTCTTTGAATCGCTGTTTCAAAATGTGAAATTTTCAGGAGAAATTTCTTGGAAAAACAAACATTTAAAAAGAGAGCAAATCTCTTATTTAGAAACCGAAAATTATTTTTATCCTTACATTACAGGAAAAGAATATCTTTCCTATTTTTCAGAAAGTAAAAACTTGAAAAAAAGTGAACTAATTGAAAAATTTAAACTTCCATTAGGAAAGTTTGTGCAAGATTATTCTAGTGGAATGAAGAAAAAATTAGCACTTATTGGAATGTTATTATTAGATAAACCAATTAATATTTTAGACGAGCCTTTTAACGGAGTGGATTTTGAGGGCGTTCACATTTTATATGATATAATTAGAAACCTAAAATCGGAAAATAAGATTGTAATTGTTAGTTCGCACATTATTGAAACATTATTTCATACTTGCGACAAAATTGCAATTCTACAAAATGGGAAAATTGAGAAAATATATGAAAAAGCTGAATATGAGCAACTTAAAAACTTTAAATTCTGAGAAAAAGAAGAACGACAGATAACATGGGTTTTGCAAGATGCGGGTTTGAAGGAATCCCCAGGAAGTACTGAATTAGTATAACTTTTGGTTTTCCCCTTGAAACTTTGGTTGCAGTAGCTCGCACCTCGCAAATCCCCCTTCCGTTACCAGCAATCTCACCACCATGCCGTCAATAGAAATAATATCAGTAAATTCGACAGGTTTCGGTCTCGACCAAAAGGAATTTGAATTTGCTATTATTGAAGAGAGCGAAAAAATTGAATCTCACCGCAATTTATATTTTGACTTTCTAAAAACTTTGAGCGGAACAATAATTCATATTGGAAATCCTGAAATGATTGAAAATGTAGAGAATGGTTTTTTTGGAGGAAAATTAGTTGAATGGAATTTCGGCGAGGAAAATAAATTTCAATTTTTAAAAACATATGAAAATGATTTTTTAAAATTACTAAAAATTGCTCATGAAAAATCGCCACAAAAATTAATCTATTTCTTAACAGACTATCAATTTACTGGAAATGATGCAAAAGAAATCAAATATCTGACACTTGAAAAATTCATTGAGGAATATCACCAAAATGGCATTGAGTTTAACAAATTATATGAAATTGAGAACTAGAGACTGCTGGTAATAACTAAGCTTTCGTTTT
>DIBY01000011.1:0-113290 GCA_002415135.1 Flavobacteriales bacterium UBA5040
CACGACGCTCGTCCGATCTTATTTGTCAATTTTAGCCTTGGACTGGCTAGTTCCTAAATTTCTACGACGCAAACTTCTGACTGATTTATTTTCAATTGTTTTCCAGATAATAATCGCTTCCGACCGGATTCCCGAAGGGAAATGGGGGACATAGTTGCGATTCTAGAAGTAACAATAAACTTTGTCGAAGTAATTTCATCCCGAATTTTAAAAAAGGTATTTTTGCAGACTTTAAGATTTTAAAAAGAAATTTAATCTTCACCGCTACCTGAAAGAAAGAAAATGATAAAAACCTCTGCACTCAATAAATCCATCAATCTATTAATTGTCGTCCTCCTGAGCATTGCCTTATATTCTTGTGGCGCACACGCCGATGCTGCTCGCTCTTCTTATCAATCTACAACAGTTTCTTATTACGCAAACAAATTTGGTGGTAAAAAAACTGCAAGCGGCGATGTTTACAGACATTCCAAAATGACGGCCGCTCACAAAACCTTAGCTTTCGGCACCAAAGTAGAAATCATCAATATCGAAAATTCAAAGAAGGTAATGGTAACAATTAATGACCGAGGTCCACTAAAATCAGGCAGGGCCTTTGATTTGAGTCAGGGTGCTTTCAAAAAAATAGGAAATTTGAACGTTGGGATTTTAAAGGTGAAATATAAAGTGTTACGATGATGACTGTAAGGCAACAAGGTTTGCAACAGTCCTTATCTGGGATTGATTATTTTGCTTTAAAGTAAGACTCCACGTGCGGACGTGTAAATTTTGTAAATAGTTGAAAACGAGTATGGTTAATGTTTATTGGTTTTTAATAGGCTGTATAGCGAAAAACCTAATTTTTCGCTCAAAATTTCTAAACTTAACCGTTTAGGAATTTTCTTTTATAACGTTGCTTCGTCAGATTTCTACAATTGGATTAGGATCATATTGAAGCAAGAACAAAAGAGAACTAACAACCACGAGGACAACATTTGGGAGGAACTGGTTATGCTTGCAAATTGCCACTAGAACTCGGAATTTTCGACGAAGCAACATTGTTTGAGAAATTTTGGTTTTTGATGGAATCTAAACGGGTTTACCGGATTTAAAAATCGACGAAGTTGAATTTGAGAAGCAAGCGAAAAAAACGACTTACAGCAATGACTGCATAGCCTTTAATTGGCCTTATCGATCCTATTGTTACTTTGATTAAGAGTTTGAATACGTCGAATCACTATGGTAGGTTTTATGCACGATGCTTTAAGGTATACTAGAACATTATCTTTACAACTTTTGAGAAAAGGTAATGATTAATGGTGAAAAAGCAAATTCAGCTACTTGAAAATTGGAGTGCTGTTTACATATACTTAGAAGTATTTTTCTTATTTTGAATGAATTTTAGCATTTTATAAAATTACATTAGTGATATTTCAAGTGATTAATATTAATCTGAAATGCTCTAGTAATAAAATTATTAAAATCCTTAGTTAATATTAATCTGAAGTTGCGATCAAAAAAAATCTATGGAGATTTTAATAAATGCATCAGTAATATTCTTCATAGATTTCGTTTATTTAACCAACCACCCAAAGCAAAACCTGCTGATCGCTTTTTTGAATTTTTCGGTCAATAAATTTAAAAGCGCCTTTTGAAACGGCAGGACAACCTCTGCTTTTCCCGATTTTTCTGGGATAAACTTCTTTATTGGGAACGTACTTAGATGGGTGCAGTACGATCATTCTCCGCACCGCGTTACTGTTGGTTGCATCCTTGCCCTCAAGCTGGTATTTAAAACCATAATTCAGGCTGACCTGTTTGTTGGCTGCAACCACGTATTTTCCAAGAGAAGAGGAGTAACTTTTAGGATCGTTACTGAAAGTGACATTATCTGATTTGCACTTTTTGCCTGATCCATGCATAGTAAGAAATGAATTGGTCACTTTTTTCTTCTTAAAATCCCAAATGTAAAGCCGGTCTTTTCCAGAGTGAAGAGATAAGTCAACCAATATAAAAAAATCAGTGGAGAGCCCATTCTTCTTAGCATATTTTAAGGCGGAATCAGCTTGTGTATTATAGTTTTTATAAACCTTTGATCGCATTTGCTCCTTCTTTCCACAACTAACAATGATGAGGAATAGTGCGATTAAAAAGTACAAGTTTTTATTCATATAAATATTTATTAATCATCTTTGGTGTGGTCCACTTCAAAGGAAACCAGGAAGAATAACAAAAATATAGTAAGTTTAGACATACCTCATTATTAGGGTGTTTTTTGATTACCGATTGTATTTTGAATCAAATTCTACCATAATTTCGATAAATTCTTCCGGTAATTTTTGTATAACAAAATCTGCAATCTCTTGTGGCATTTCTTTATAATAGGCCATTGCGATCGCTCCTGTTATAATCCCAAGCGTATCAGAATCTCCACCTATTGATATTGCATTTCTGATCGCATCTTCATAATCGGTACTTTCTAAAAATGCTTTTACGGAGTAGGGGGCAGTACCTTCTGCGCTAACATCGAAAACATAATAATCCCTAATTTCATCCAGCGATTGTTTGATCATATATTCAGGAAATTTCTGATCCAAAATATCTCCGATTTCTTTTTTATCCCTTCCTGATTTTGCCATAAAAATAGCTAGTGAAATATACTTCGCAGCATTATAGGACTCTGGGCAATCGTGAGTCGGCGCACAGGTCTCTACAGCTTTTTGAAAAAGCTCATCTCTGTTTTTAGCATAGAAACCAACAGGTGACACTCTCATTACGGATCCCTTTCCGTAAGATTGATAAGGCTTCCTGTCAGTATTTAGAAGCCAGTTTTTAAATTTCCCACCATAACCTCTTCCATGAAAATATTTCCTGCCAAAATTCCATAGATTTTCAGAAAAGTCTTTGTTTTTTAAAAGCGCATCTGCCACTGCAATTGTCATCACTGTATCATCCGTAAATTTAGAATTTTCAGGATAGAGGTTGAAGTCTTTGGTTTTTACATTATTGAATTCGTAGGTCGATCCGATGATATCACCGGCTACAGCTCCTAAGAGGATATTGGTATTCAAAATCATTTTTAGTTCCCGTTAAAGAAGTTCAAGATACAATTTTAGTTGGTAATTTTTAAAGAGTCGAAGTATATTTTCATACCCTTACAAAATTCCGCAACAACGTTTTTAATTTGCAGGTAGTTATCTGATTTTTCATTGGTAAGTCCTTTCAGGTAAAGTTTTCGGTTAATTTCCAGCATGATCGACTGCACCTTTTTCTCTTTTTGATAAAATTCAATCGGTACAATAGAACCTGCATACGGCCAGTCAATTCCTACTGAATATCCCTTGTCATTAAAGAAGGATTGAGAATATTCAGTTAGCTCAGGACGGGTATGAAAAGCATCTGTTCCGATATTAAAATCGGGTCGGTTCGGGGATTTATCCAGACTTCTGTTTAAGGGTATGTTAGGAAAAGAATGACCATCGATAATCAACGCTTTGCCATTTTCCTCTAATTGATTTCTGACCGCATTCGCAAGCTGACTGTGATGTGGCCAATAATAGTCATTTAGAATTCGATTCCTTAATTCCGTGCTAACATTTCTAATTGTTTCTCCATTATCACTTTTCGTGTAAAGTACACCCATCCCAAACTGCGCCATCAACTCTTGTTCATCATCTGAAAACCGTTCGGGGTCGCAGAAAATTCTTGAAAATTCAGCTTTAATGATCATATCACTTTCCGACGAAAATAAATCGTCGGTGTACCAGTCGGTTAACTTTAAAATCTCTTGATCAAGGATGTCATCAGAAACAATGTATCCATCTTTCAAAGGAACGTGCGTTGAAGAATGGGGGATATGTAGAATTGTCTTTAACATAACATTTATTGTATTTCTGCGCTTTCGAAAACAATTTTTCCGTTTACCTGTTTTATTTTTCTGGCAAGTCTTAAGGTATTTTTAGTGATAATTAAACTGCTGTCAAAATCTCTTCTTAGAAATTCGTACCTCATTGCATCTAAATATTCTGCTCTTGCATTTCCCCAGGCCGTAATTCCTACCTCGTGATTGAACATTTGGATAAGTTTTTCATCCCTTGCAATCGCAAATCGTTCTTCAAATTCTTGTTCTCTCATTATCATAATTATGGGTGCATTTTTTTTTACTGATTTATAAATTCTTTTTATGAAGGGTAATTAATTAATTATTGAAATATGCCAGGCGGACTTTCTGTCCATTTTTAATTTCATAAATGCCCAAACCTGCTACATGTCCTGATAATTGACTTTTCCCCAATATCGCTATTTTACAGCCTTCCAGTTTCTCATATTGTTCTGGTGATAATCGCGGCGTAATGCCAAACTGGGTTCCGACAAATAAAGGTACTCGTGAATCTTTTGGGTTTAAAAAAACGTCCATTTGAACGTCCCAAGTTTCTTCAAATGAAAAATTTTGACTAATAATAATTTGAGTTAAAGTTTTTAGTCTAATACTACCGTATTCTTTGTCTTTCGATAGTGCCTGAAACCATTTCCTTTTGCTCTTGGCTTCCAAAATTTCGTCACTTATCAAGCTTTCAGCATTATTTTCGTGTACCTCATTATATACGCGTTGATAATCTTTTGGAGATAGATAGTTAATATCCAATTTCCGTCGTGTGATAAGGTTAACAATGCTTCTGCAAAAACTCTCTCTTATTCTTTTACTGATATAGTTTCCGGGATAACCGTGCAAATATTGTCTGTATTTCTCTTGGGCATATTCATTTACGGTCTTTTCACACCGATCGTTACCATCAACACTTATTTTTAGTTCGGGATGATTTTTTGATTCTTCCAGTATCGCTTCATAATTTGAAATTAACTGATGATATAAGAGGAAAAATACACCCACTACATCTATCTTCAATCCCTTTGGACTGTATTCTTCCAGGTAAGTGTCATCATTAAAATATTCAAATTTCATCCCGACGAATGGATAAATAAACTCGCCTTCAAAATAATCATAGGTATCGGCTGTTATTTTGAAAATAATTTGATGCTCTAAAATAGTGGTGATGATTATTTTTCCCATGGTGTATTTCTTCGCTGTTTATAGTATTAATTTGTGTGTCTCATGTGAAGCATAACTTACCGTTACTTTATTTTGGGATCTGTCGCATCATCAGCCTCAAGCAGGACATTGCGGTCGCTGAATTCTATTAAAATCCTGTTCTGAGAGAAAACTTCCATCATTTGGGCTGCAAGATTTAAAACCGTCTTCCTGAATGTTTTTTTGCCTACAAGCTGTTTTGGATAATTGATGAACTTCAAGGCAAGATGCTTTTCTGTAAGGTTTCCGCATACAAAATCAAATTCATAAACTGCCGGACAAAACATCAGTTGATGATCTGCAGTCCTTTCTAATTGCCACCGCTTGATGAATTCAATATAATCCGCCTTCTTATAATACACACCACTATATTTTTTTTGAAGTCCGATATTAATAATTCCCGTGTACATTTTTTTATTTGTCATAATTTGAAATTTTATATCTTATAAGGTGAAATTTTTACAATTTTCTTTCCACCATTCTTTTATTTGCTTGTCAAATTCTGTCCTTATACCGGTATGAAAATCCAGGTAAAGATTTAATTTTTTATTATCAGAAAATTCATTAAAAAGCCTGCATCGTTGCTCGTCCAGTAATTCGTTCATGTTAAATCGATCCATTTTCCTTATACCCATCACCAAATAAATAAATTGTATAGGAAAACTTGACTTGTCGAACGCTTTCCCATCAATAAAAATCATCTGCACCATATCGTAAATTCTTGATCTTAAACTCACGGTGATATCCCTTGGTATAAAGCCTTCTAATATCTTTTCTGTGTACAGTATGCTAACTACAGATTTTGCATTTTCATAATCTGATTGATCGAACAGTTCTGCAGGTCCATCACCCATTTTCTCATTGTTGAGCGGTTGATTTTTTCTTTTGTAAATCCACCGTGCTGCATAATATAACCCCTCCATCAGATCATTTATTTTCCTTATTTTTTCGTCAAAACTGTATCCTTTCTCAAAATATATTTCCGCATTTAATTGATAGGGTATCAAAAGGTGCAGGTCAATAAAATTATTGTCATCAGATTGGTTTACCGCACATATTTCCAACGTGGTTCCATAATCATCTAATATTGTTTTAGTGTACAGTTGTTTGCATTTTTGTTCTATTTTCATCATAATCCTCAATTTGTTATGTCCAAAAATTCCTGTTGCAGAAACCAGTCGTATTTTCCTTCTCTTCTCGTAAGAATTTTTTCCGCCAGCAATTCAATCCTTTGGTATTCATTTTTCTCCAGATATTCTTTCAGGTCTGCTTCTAATTCTGAAAAGATGGATGGTTGTACATTTTCAGTGAATCTAGTTCTGATGTCAAGATCAGCACATTTGCCGTTTTTGATGAAGTAGTGGGAGAGAAATCTGAATATTTCTTCGCTTGCATTCCCATTGAAAGAATCGGTAAAAGTGGTGAAGTGATTTTTCATAAAAATTTTCATCAACTCCTCACAATTGCGATGATAGTCTTCAACTTTTTTATTATTAAATTTTTCCAGGGTTTCCAGAAGTATTCTGAAATCAGAACCAATCTCGTCTTTCTGACTCTGGATAATTTTACAGAGATCATACGCCTGTTCCAACAAGGTTTTTACAAACTTATTTTCAGTAGGTTCACTTGATTGATTTAGAACGCCTTGTAAGATAAATCCTTGATAAGGTGAAATCATTTGCACTTCTGCCAAATCCGGCAACAAAAAGTTCACATTTCCGATAATCCGGAAATTTCCTTTCTCAAAATAGAGGATGCTGTTTTTCATATAATTGATTGGTTTAATCATTATTAAAAAACATCAGGAGCGAAAAAATAATTATGAAATTACCTTTTATTTTGGCAGGATCTGCCCTCATTCTCTACCACCGTGGAGGGTTAACTCTCGGTTGGTGTTCTGCATTTGCAGAAACTCCTGATGATTATGATGCAAACTTATGAAAAATATTTAGATTCTAATACATTTCTCCATAAAACCAAAAATCTATTCTAATTATTTATTCAGAAGTAAAATGCCATATATTGGCGTAGTCAATTTTCATCTTTGTATTCTAAATTAATACAAGATGGAAACAAACGCCAATTTTAATGTAATGGAATGCATTGAGTGTATTTACCAATTTTCTAAAGACAGTAAACTTCAACCGTCGCTTTTTGAAGTAGTAGAAAACGAAATCAGGTTGCTTTCAAAACATTTGCAACTTAATGATATTGAAACAGTTTTGTTTGCCAATGCGTTTGTAATTTGTTTTGAGAAAAGCGATTTTACACAGGTTTTTGAATATTTCGACTTAGCCAAATTTCAGGTTTTGAAGTATCGCGCGCCCATCGAAATGTTGTACAGCCGTAATCTCTTGATCAATAAAAATTCCCACAAAAAACAAATTTCCGCGTACGACCTTTCACAAAATATGATCAACAGTATTTCTAACAATGAAATTATTAAATATGCTAAAATAGAAGAATCTTCAGACGAAAAAAACTTCGTAGATCTGCTCGAAGACTTCGATAAAAAAAGTGATCAGTTGAACGATGGACTAATTAGTCCTTACGATTTCAGAGAATATATTTCGACTCTGTGTGAGGAAAATTTAGACCTGCCTATATTCCGCGAAATCAAAAATTACCAGCTCAATGCTTTCGAAACTTATTTCTTTTTAGATACGATTTGGGATGCTGTTCAATTTGGTGACAATGATTTTCATACCCATGTACAGGTGACTGTAAATGATTACTTTACCCGAAAAAGTCAGGCAATGAAATTTCAGAAATTAATTATCAACAAAGAAACTAAACTTTCAAAATTCAATTTAATTGAAATCTCAAAGGAAAATTTTCAGGATCGGAATAGAGCGAAACTGACCAGAAAAGTCACCGATTTTCTAAATGATAAGGAAGATCTGCTAATTGACGATATTTCTAAAGACGATTCAAAATTGATCAGAGCAAAAGACATTTCAAAAAAAGAGCTTTTTTATAACGCGGATGAAAATGCTCAGCTGCAACAGATCTCAAATGTTTTGCAGGATGATAAATTTAGAGAAATGCAGCGACGTTTGGAAGAAAAAGCCATGCCGATTGGAATTACAGCAATTCTTCACGGCGTTCCCGGAACAGGAAAAACAGAAAGCGTTTACCAATTGGCTAAACAATCGGGCAGAAATATTTTTAAAGTAGATATTTCCGAAACCAAAAGCATGTGGTTTGGGGAAAGTCAGAAATTGGTAAAGAAAATTTTTACTGAATATCAAGACTTGAAAAACAGCGAAGAACTTTGCCCAATTTTATTGTTTAATGAAGCCGATGCAATTATCGGTAAACGAAAATCTGCAGGAAGTTCCAATGTTGCCGACACCGAAAACGCCATTCAAAATATAATCCTGGAAGAAATGGAAAATTTCGACGGAATTCTTTTCGCTACCACAAACCTCGTCGAAAATATGGATGCTGCTTTTGAGCGAAGATTTTTATTTAAAGTAAAATTTGAGCAACCATCTACAGAAAACTCTGCTAAAATTTGGAAAGAAAAATTACCGATTCTCTCTTCAAGAGAAAGCCGAATTCTCGCCGAAAAATTTCAATTCTCTGGCGGTGAAATGGAAAACATCGCCCGAAAATGTGCGATGCAGGAAATTATGCAGGGAGATATTTTGAATTTTACAGACATCGAAGGTTTATGCAAAAATGAAAAATGGAGTGGTGAAGAGAAACGCAAAATTGGATTCTAAAAACACAAATGATGAAAAAAATATTTAAAATTTTTTTTGAAAAAATTCCCAAGGAGCAATTGAATCAAGAAAGGTCATTGAGTTGGAAGTTATTCTTTCCAAAATCGAAAGATCATTTAGGCTTGCAAATATTGAAGGTAATTTTTCTGTTATATTTTGCGTCTCTGATTCTTTTTCCCCTATCAATCCTGGTCGCAGTGATTTTTAGAATGTAATAAGAAATTACCTATCTAAAATAAAATAAAATTATGTCACAAGTTATTTACATCGGACTTAAACTCATCAAAATTCCACCTGAAAATCGATTTCAGTTAATTACTTCGGATAATGCCGGGATTTCCTGGCAGATCATTTTTGAAGGGTCAGATGATACGGGAGAGTTTTTTGAGCTGGGAAATAAATCGAATATCGTTTTTGCTAAAACTTCGAAAGGTACATTTCGATCGGTCACAGAAGGTAGAACTTGGACAAAAATAAGATAGACTAGGAATATTACTCGAAACTATTTTAAATAAATAAAGAATAATTATTACATTAGATAAATTTAATTTGGAAAATAAATCATAATTGAAGCCACTCTCGCAGTGGCTTTCTTCTTTTCAATAGCAAAAGAACCACTTCCGTAAAAGTTGGTATTTCATCAAAAACAAATGGAATGATAAAATGTTCTTGAAGATCAATAACTGCATATTTTACCTTTCCTCGAATGTTTTTCCCCACCGCAAAAAGAGAATTTCCCAAATGTTTTCCTTTCAGATAGTGATCTGTAATTTTGATTTCACCTTTTCGGTTCACAAATCCAAAACTGTTTCCATTTCTACTTACACAGGCGTATTCGTTACAAAAAGTGGTAACATGCTTGAATTCTATTCCGTTTATTTCAATGTTTTTAAAATTGTAAAGTTTCCATTTCTGATTTTCTCGACCCCAAAAGTGAAAATCAAACGCGGGAATAATTTCTTCATAAATCGGTGGAATGATAGATCCAAAATTGTCTGCAATAAGACCAAATAAACCTTTAGAGGAATACACGAACACTCCTTCAAATAAATAAATATCTGTTAGTGGAGTTTGATAATCCAGTCTTTCTATTTTTAATATTGGGTAGTTCATTTTGCTTCAAAAATAATACGCTTCTCAGACAAAATGAGTCATTCATCTCTTCATCAATTTTTAGATGAATTAGTTTTTTTAAGTGCCCTGTTTTGTCTTAACGATCAATTAAATTTGCTTCATAATTTTAAAGAGGAAAATGTCGCAACTTATAGAATTTAAAGGGACATTTATTAGAATCTGCCCTACAAATCCATCGCATTTGCTTCAATCGAAAGATCGTGGAAAATCATGGAAGTTTCTTTATGATGGAACCGAAACAATGAACACAATAATGCAAATTGCTGCTGATAATAAAATCATTCTTTTAGATTGTAATAAAGGATTTTTTATTTCCAAGTCAGGAATTTTCTGGACAAAAGTCAAAGATCTACAACAGCTTGAAGATTTAAAGACTGATTGCGAAATTTAAAAAACTGAAATGGAAAGAAAGAACTATATTTAAATTCAAATAAAAACTAATAGAGAAGCTGTGGAAACGATCGATTTAATTAAAGAACTGAAACAAAATATTCTAAATATTCAAAGTACAGATTCTCTCGATGATTTGAAGGAAGCCGAATTCTACGAGTTTCAAATTATGAATACTATTTTTCATTACTGTTTAGAAAATAAATATTCGACTGAAGGATTCCCCGAGAAATATCAAGGTCTCTTGGAAAGTGAGGATGAAGATTTTCAGGATTTTTTAGATTTCAGCGTGAAATCCTATTATGTGTATAAAGTTTCTATACACCAGAATGATGTTTTCAAAATGATGAAACATTATTTTAGTGACCTTGAAATTGATTATAACGATCAAGATTGTATGGACGATATTTTGTTAGCACTTAAAATCCTTGAACAGGAAGGTGTTACTTTAATCTTTGAACGTGAGCTTTTTGAGAATGTTCCACTTTTCAGACCTAAACTTCCAGGATAACTGTAAGAAGAATCTTAATAATTTTAAAGATAAACAACTTTAATGAAAATCGTTTTGTAAACCGTCTTATTTTGTCGTTCTACTTTTTTATCTTTACCTAAACTTAAAACAAATGGCAAAAATTGAACAGATCCTTCGCCTGAAATTTATTGAAGATTTTCTTCGTAGTAGAAAAGCGGCCGGCGCATCTTATGAAGAAATTTACGATTATCTGATTCGAAAATATGAACAACAGGATATCGAACAGGATCAACTAAAATTTACAAAACGAACTTTCTTGCGCGATAAGGAAGCAATTTCTAAAGTGCTAAAAACGGATATTATTTACCGCCGGTCTTCAAATACCTATGTGATTGATGATGAAGATCAGGACGAATTTCAAGAAGATGTGTTTGACAATCTGTTGCTTGTAGAGGCATATCGCAATGTGAAAGGAAAGAAAAACGTCATGCTTTTTGAGCAAAGAAAATCTCGAGGTTTGCATTGGTTAAGTGGTTTGGTTCATGCGATTACGCATCAAAAATTGATTACTTTAAATTATACCAAATTTTGGGAAGGCGTTCCTCACAAAAAAGTTTTGGAACCTTATGCAGTAAAGGAATTTAAAAACCGTTGGTATTTGTTGGCACACGAAAAAAATGATGACAAATATTTCATCAAAACTTTTGGATTGGATCGTATCTCCGACCTGGAAATTGCACCTTCTACCTTTAAACCCAAGAAATATGACGCCGAAAAAGATTTTGAAAATTCCTTTGGCATTATTTCAACCTTAGATGAAACGCCAGAAGAGATTGTACTTTCTTTCGATTCTGATCAGGGGAAGTACATCAAAACGCTTCCGCTTCATCATTCCCAGGAAATTTTGGTTGATGATGACGATGAGTTCAGAATCAAATTGACTCTCGTTCCCACGTATGATTTCGAACGGGAAATTCTTTCTCATGGCAGTTCCGTAAAAATTATTTCGCCAGAAAGTTTCAAAAATTATATGAAAGCAGAAGTGGAAGAGATGTTAAGAAACTTCAACTAATCTTTTTTAACACATTAGTTGATTTTTGAGACTTCATAATTTAGTAAACATTAGTTCACACTATTTTTGAAAATCCAAGATTTTCAACTAATGTTTTCTAAACTATTTTCAAAGCAGATCAACTAAACTAATGTGACTAATGTGTTTAAAGTAATTCGGTAAAAGCTCAAACTATGAAAACCCTTTCCAAATCTAAATTCGTTTCCGGAATCCAATGTGATAAAAAACTTTGGTTTGATTTCTACCGTAAAGATTTAAAATTGCCAACCGATGATCAAACTCAAGCAGTTTTTGATCTTGGACATCGCATCGGAATATTGGCGCAAGAAATTTTTCCGAACGGAAAAGATGCAACTCCTGAAGATTATTCCAACTTAAAACCTTCTATTGGAAGTACCCAAAAATGGATTTCTGAAAAAGTGGAAACTATTTACGAAGCTACTTTTTCTGCAAAAAATACTTTTTGCATGCTCGATATTTTGCACAGAAATGATGATGAAGTTTGGGCAATAGAAGTGAAAAGCAGTACTTCTGTGAAAGATTATCATTTTACGGATGCTTCTCTGCAATACTTTGTGATGAAAAACGCAGGTGTTGCTCCAGATCGGTTTTTCATAATGCACATTAATAATCAATACCTAAAACAAGGTGAATTGACGAGTGAACTATTCACGCTCACCGATATTACCGTACAGGTTTTGGCAAATCAGGATTGGGTTGCAGAAAATCTGGACCGTTTATTAAAAATGTTGGAGATAGAGCAGGAACCGGTTTTGGAAATTGGCGGTCATTGTTCCGATCCTTTTGGGTGCGATTATGCTCATCATTGTTGGAAGCATGTTCCCGCATATTCAGTTTTTAATTTATATCGAGGTGGTAAAAAAGGTTGGAATCTCTACGAACAAAGTATTCTCAAAATTGAAGATATTCCCGATAATTTTGCTTTAACTCATTTTCAAAATCTTCAACGAAATGGCTTAAAAAATGATGAAACTTATTTGGATAAAATTGCTATTAAAAATATCATTTCACGATGGGAATTTCCTTTGTATTTTTTCGATTTTGAAACTATTTTTCCAGCCATTCCGGTTTTAAATGGAACCAGACCTTATCAGCAAGTTCCGTTTCAATATTCGCTGCATATTTTGGAAGAAGATGGGAAGTTGACGCATAAAGAATTTCTCGCCAATCCCGAAGATTTCAGCAATGGCGAAAATCCTTTGAAACAAATGGTAGAACAATTGAAAAAAGATTTTGGCGACAAAGGAAATATTGTTACTTACAACCAAAGTTTTGAAATATTAAGACTAAAAGAATTAGCACAACGTTTCCCGGAAGATGCAGATTTTCTATATAGTTTAGTAGAACGAGTTGTAGATTTACTCCCAGTTTTTCAAGGTGGATATTGTTATTTTCCTGCAATGAAAAATTCGGCTTCCATCAAAGCGGTTTTGCCGGCAATTGCACCGGATTTCACGTATGAGAATTTAGAAATTCAGGATGGTGGCTCTGCAAGTTCTCTGTTTCATCAATCCATAGAAAATGGAAATTTCACAGATGAAAATTTGAGAGAAAATCTTCTAAAATATTGCGAACGAGATACGTTGGCAATGGTGATTATTTATCAGTTTTTGGTGAAGGTTATCTAATTTCTAACTACGACGCATTTTGGCGTTCATTAGTTTTACCTTTACTCCAAATTAAGAATATCAATTCAAAATTAATAGAGATGGAAAATCAAAAAGAAACAAGACTTTGTATTTTAGCAGAAGGTGGAAGTATTAAAATCTGCAGTATTCATAAGGGACATCAGCAAGGTTACGACTATTTTCTTGAAACTTCTGAAGAAGATCTCTTCGATAGTGGTTTAGGAAATGAAAGCCGCGAAATTCATGAAAGTTTTTATGGCGCCTTTGATCAGCTCAACGACAAATATCCATGGCATCAGCTTCAATTGGATTTTGTCGATGAAGATTTTGCCGAATATGTTGCAGATGCTTTGGTTGAAAAACTGAACGATATTTTTTTGATGCTGGATCATTTTCAGCCAGAAGATTTTGAAAAGGTTTTGGGTATCAAAATGACCAAAAAAACCTTCAAAGTGAAAACTGGCTTTTTTGATATTGAGGTTAAAGGATTAAGTAAGGAAACAACTTATCATTACAGGGAGTTTCATGACGAATATGCACAGGAAATCGGCCAGAAATTTAATCTGGAAAGTACGATAGAAACCATTACAAATTACCACGGAGATTCATTTGATTTTACGGGAACGATAGAAGTATCGGGAAATACTGTAATTCTTAAAAACAGTTCTTTGGAAATCACCCATGTTTTACCTTCTGACAAATATTATTTTTTCGCAAACCCCGAACTATCCGAAGAAACAAGTTGGAGTTATGAACTGGTTTAACCTATAAGAGCCAGAGAGTTAGCCAATTTGATAACTGATTTTCCTTTAAAGATTTTTTACAGTTTCTTTGGTAAGAACTTTTTAAAAGGTAATAATTTAAAATGTACAATTTTGTATTATTTTAAACGGTGATAATGTCTTAATTTTTCTTAAATTTCAACTTCTAATAAATAATTTACCAATTCAATATTTACTTCCTAATGAATCATATTTCGACACTACTTCAGGAAATGAACCTGGAGCAAAAAAAAGCTTTCGTTCAGATATTAGGTTTAAAACAAAATGATGACAAAGAAATTGTTTCTAAAATCTCAAAGCTTTTACTTCCGGCAAAGGGATTGTTTCAAGATCCTTTAAATTACAAACAGTTTATTATTTCTATTGCTGAAAAAAATGGTGAAAACATTAATTTTTCCAAAGGAATTCTTCATGCTGAAAGAGAACTTTATTTAAAATTGTATCAAAATGAATTTGAAAAATTAAGTCAGGAAGAAAAAGACAAAATCATTGAAGAGCTTGGAAAAGCGGGATTAGATAAAAATCAAATTGCTTCCTTAAGCGGAATTGGTGCGTTGGGCGCAGCTCAACTCTCTGGCTTTGGTATTTACATGTTAGCAAGTTCTACTGTAGGTGCCATTACTTCTCTTTTGGGGATTACGCTTCCCTTCGCTATATATACGGGAATGTCGTCTGCCATTTCTTTCGTCATCGGTCCTGTCGGTTTTCTGGTAATGGGTGTTATGCTGTACCGCAGTTTCAAACATGTTAAAAGCTGGAGCGAAGCTCAGGAAATATTGCTGGCAAGTTGGAATGAATTGGGAACACTTGTAAAAGGTGATTTTGCAAAAGGAACGCAGATCTTTAAATACATTGCGGCTTCCCGAATTGTTTTGGAAACGAATTATGCCAAGGAAATTGAAGAAAATGAAAATAAAATAGATGCGTTTGGTAGTAAGGCAGAAAATTTAGAAAACGAATATTTAAACATTGAGTTAAAAATTTCTTCAGTTGAAAATGAAGTGATGGAAATGAAATCATCAGTCAGTGATCTTAAAATAGAAATACTTCAACTGGAAAAACAAATCAATAATATCGGTTTAGAAATTTCGGATAGTGAAGCAGAAATGAATAGTCTTAAAAATAGTCATACAAAAATTGAAGATGAAAAGCGCTCTCTACTTTCAGAAATCAATAGTATCAAAATGAAATCTTCCCAGCTTAATCAAAAAATAAAAAATATTACACAATAATATACTGTAAAGAACAATAAAAATTTAGATTCTCCTTAGTTTTTAACAGGAACCACTACAAATAAAAAATGACCCAATCCAATATCAAAAAACTCGAAATAGAACTTTGGGAAGCCGCAGACGAACTGCGTGCGAACTCTAAACTCACGGCCTCTGAATATAAAGATCCTTTGCTGGGTTTAATTTTGCTGCGTTTCGCAGAAAATAAATACGAAGAAGCCAAAGAAAATTTAAGTCAGACTTTACCGATTAATCCGCGGACAAAAGAAAGACGTGAAGCTACCAAAGAAGATTTTGCGGCGGCAGGTTCCATGCTTTTGCCGGAGAAAGCACAATATACATATCTAGCTTCTTTGCCCGAAAGTGAAGATCTGGCGGAAGCCGTAAATACCGCCATGAAACTCATCGAAGCGGAATACGAAGAACTGGCGGGAATTTTACCTAAAAACTATCAGGATTTAACGCCTGAAGATGATTCCGATAATAATCTTTTGGCAAATCTGATTCGAATTTTTAATTCCGATTCGGTGCGGAATGCAAAAGGCGATGTTTTTGGTCGGGTTTATGAATATTTCCTGATGAAACTGTCTATGATGGGTGCTGGAGCGCAGGAAGGCGGCGAGTTTTTTACGCCACCGTCTTTGGTACAGTTAATCGTCAATTTTATTCAGCCCAATCACGGAATTATTCATGATCCGGCGTGTGGATCGGGTGGAATGTTTGTGCAAACCGCACATTTCATCAAAGACACCGAAAACAAAAGTGTCAACGAAGCCATCACCGTTTATGGTACCGAATATAAATCGAACACCACGCGTTTGGCGAAGATGAACTTAGCCATTCACGGTATCGAAGGGAAAATCGCGAACAACAATTCCTTTTATTCTGATCCTTTTGAACTGTTTGGGAAATGCGATTTCGTGATGGCGAATCCACCTTTTAATGTGGATAAAGTAGATGCGAAAAATAAATTTCTGGCAGAAGATCAGCGTTTGCCTTTTGGTGCGCCTTTAACGGGGAAAGGAACGATTGGGAATGGTAATTATCTGTGGATTCAGTATTTTATGTCTTACCTCAATCCGACCGGAAGAGCCGGTTTTGTAATGGCATCTTCGGCGACGGATGCTGGAAATGCGGAGAAACGCATTCGGGAAGAACTCATCAAAACGGGTAATGTGGACTGTATTGTTTCCATCAGCAACAACTTTTTCTATACGCGTTCTCTGCCGTGTCATTTATGGTTTTTTGATAAAGGAAAATCGAAGAGCAACCGTGACAAAATTTTAATGATCGATGCCCGAAATGTCTATCGGAAAGTAAGCACCACCATCAACGATTTCTCGGAAGATCAGATGGAAGGTTTAACCGCCATTATGGCGATGCATCGTGGCGAAGCACCCAAAGTTGCCAAAGATAATGTCTGGTTCAACGAACATTTCCCGGACGGAAAATACCGCGATATTGAAGGTTTGTGCAAAGTGGTGACTTTGGACGAAGTCGCCGAACAGGATTACAGTTTAACGCCGGGAAGATATGTTGGCGTGAACATCGATATCGATATGGATTTTGATTACAAAGGTCGCATGGAAATCTTGCACAGCGAACTGGCAGAATTGAATATTGAAGCTAATGATTTGCTGAAACAAATTCAATCTTTTAAATTATGAGGGAAGGTTGGAGAGAGGTTGAGTTAGAGGAATTAGGTACAATTGGTAGAGGAAAATCAAGACATCGTCCAAGAAATGCTGACTTTTTATACGGGAATGAATATCCTTTTGTTCAAACTGCCGATGTTAAAGCAGCGGAATATAAAATTACTTCTTATTCTCAAATGTATTCAGAAGCAGGTTTAGCACAAAGTAAAATTTGGCCAATAAATACTTTATGCATAACCATTGCCGCTAATATTGCTGATTCTTCAATATTAGGAATAGAAGCTTGTTTTCCTGATAGTGTGGTTGGCTTTATTTCTGACCCTTTAAAATCAGATGTCAAGTTTGTCAAATATCTATTTGATATGCTACAAATTAGAATCAAGCAGATTTCACAAGGTGCAGCTCAAGATAATTTAAGTTTAGAAAAGATTAGGACTTTAAGATTTACAGTTCCTAATGTTGAAACCCAGCGAAAGATTGCTTTTATATTATCGGGTTATGATGATTTGATAGAGAACAATTTGAAGCGCATCAAAATTTTGGAAGAAATGGCACAACAAACCTACGAAGAATGGTTTGTGCGGATGCGTTTTCCGAGCTATGAAACTGCGGTGATGAATGAAGAAACGGGATTGCCGGAAGGTTGGGGGAAGAAAACTTTAATAGACTTAGGGAAAATTAGTACTGGAAAAACGCCTTCAACATTAAATGAAGACTTCTACAATGGTAATATTCCTTTCATAAAAACTCCCGATATGAATGGTTCTACATATGTGATTGAAACCAATCAATACTTGACAAAATTAGGAAGTGATAATCAGAAAGGGAAACTAATTGAAAAAAATTCGCTAGTTGTTAGTTGTATTGGTTCTGCTGGAGCTTTTGCATTAGTTAGCAAACCGTCCCAATTTAATCAGCAAATAAATGCGATAACTTTTAAAAGAGAAGAATACATCTTTTTTACTTATTGTTACTCCAAAAGTTTAAAAGAAAAATTAGAAGCTTTAGGAAGCAATGGTGCTACGATGACAAATGTGAACAAAACAAAATTTGAAAAAATTGAAATTGTTTTACCAGATTCTCAATTATTAAATAAATTTCACAAAATTTTTAAATTAAACTTTGAGAACATTTTAAATCTTCAATCGCAAAACCAGCGATTACGCGAGGCGCGGGATCTTTTGTTGCCGCGGTTGATGATGGGGATTGTGAAGGTGTGAGAATTTTTAAAAACCAAAAACCAAAAACCAAAAACCAAAAATTAAAAAAACTAAAAAACTAACGCATGAAAGAAAATGATAATCTATACTTTAAGTATTACGAAGGATTATATGGAATTTATTTAGAATCTCGAGGTGGAGCTAGTGGAACAATTGGCGAACGAAATTCTAACTACAAGGAAAATTTAGATTATCTGCTGGAGTATTTATTAGAAATTGAAGCTGAAGAAATTAAGTTTTATTTATCAGCAGGAAAAAATTCTAAAAATACTTTCACTGATTTGCATTCCCGATTAATTAAGATTGAAGATCAAAGTATTTTTAGTTTTCACGAAATTAGAACAAAAAACTTCCGAGTAAAACTAAACAAGCAAATTCAAATTACAGGAACAATAGATCCTGACAAAGCCAATAATAGTACACGAAGCTTATTCATAACATTTGCCAATTCGAAAACGAAAAGTTTTATTGAGCAAATTGCAAAGGTAGAAAATGAAGCAGAACTAGAATATACTATTCAAAAAGTAAAGAAACGTCTTCGTCAATCAAAATTTAGAAAGGAACTTTTAATCGCATATAATAATAAATGTGCAGTGACTGGTAGTAAAGTTGCACCGTTATTAGAAGCAGCACACATTGAACCGTACAATGGTGCACACACAAGTGTCGTCAAAAATGGTATTTTATTAAGATCTGATATTCACGATTTATTTGATATTTATGTTGAAGGAAAAAGGATGATCAATATTTCTTCTGATTATAAGATTGAAGTGCATTCTTCTTTGAAAGGTTCTGAGTATTGGGTTTATAATAACAAAGAAATTGAGTTACCAAAAGTAAAGGATGATTATCCTAAATTCTCATAATTAAAAATAAAACTATGAACGAAATTGAAAAATTTGAACAAGAATTAGAAATTCTTTACGCAGAATTAGAAAACGGCAACGATGATGCCGAAGAAAAAGTTTTGGAACTGGAAGAAAAAGTGAAATTAACTTTGGATTATGCGCATTCTAGAGAAGAAAAAAGGATAAAAACGCTTTTGCAAAAAATAGTAGCAATGAAGAAAGAATTCGATTTTCACGATCAGGAAGGAGAACTCGATATGATGTTCCCCGATCGGCATGATGACGATTTTGACGAGGATAATATGCATCTTTAAAAAATAAAAAATATATGAAAATTTTAAAAGTATCTCACGGGACAGGTTTTTTTAATTATGAAAGTCATCACTTAATGATTGAAAATAATTTAGCAAGTGTACACCCAGATACCGCTTCAAAAGGCACTTCTTCTCAGACACAATACGAAAATTTTGTAAACGCTAAAAAAGGAGATTTAGTTTTTATCTGTCGATCGAATGAGTCTGTAGATATTATTGCAATGCTAAAAGATGAAAAACCTTTATATTCTTTGATTAAAGATCATTATGAGAATGAATGGGTGGATCGGGAATTTGTAGTTTTATTTAAAGCTGAAAATAATAAAAGTCATCACAACGGAAGAGAAAAATGGTGGCTACCTGGTGATAATTCTACTTGTAATGAGGTTAAAATTGAGGATTATCCCATGTTTGAAGACATGATTTTGAAACCAGTTTTTAATAAAAATTTAGAAGAGTTAAAAACAAAAAGAACTGAAGAATTGGCAAAATTAGAAATGACAATAGAAGATATTGCAAACCTTCAATTAAAGTTTGATGAATATCAAAAAGATGATCTAAAAATTATAGAGATAGTAAATAATTTGAGTAAAATAGAAAAGCTAAAAGTCTTTTATGATTATGGATCTAAAGGGAATGTGGATAAGCAACCTGTCGTCTTTTTAAGAAAAAAATTGATAGAATATCTTGTTGAAAGCGACGAAGTTTTAACAAAAGAAAAAGTTGAAGAATTTAAACTTGAAATTGCAAATCAATTTGAGAAAAATGTTTTCCAAGCTTGGACATCTTATTTTAGAATTTTATATCCTTTTTATTATCATCAATATAAAGTAGATGTTGTGAAATTCACCGAAAACTTAATTCAAAATATTAGAAAAGATTTAGGTATTGAAGGGTTTACAAAAAAGAATATTGTTCATTTTGATGGCGCACAAAATCAAGGATTTAATAGATTGTGGTTCGCAATTTATAATTCGAGTTATAAGAGTCAGAAATCAGCAAAACAATTGTTTTTCTCAATTTTTAATAATGAATTTGAGTATGGTTTACTATCAATGAAAAACTCCTCAATTAATAGAATAACGAAGTCCAAAAGATTTGATTACCAAGAGATACTTAATGTATATAGAAACTTTATTTTAGAAATTAAAAATGATGACATTTCAAGCAACAAACAAATGAATGATTTAAAAGAATTAGTAGAATATAAAAAACAAATTATTCTACAAGGAGCGCCTGGTACTGGCAAAACGTATCTTGCTAAAGATCTTGCCGAATTTATTGTTTTCGATAATATAACTTGGAACAAAAAGGAGCAAGCTGAAATAATCAAAAAATGCGATCAAATAGATCTAATTCAGTTCCATCCCGCTTATACATATGAAGATTTCATTAGAGGAATTGTTACAGAACCAAGCGGAGATAAAATAAATTTTATCTCAAAAAATAAATTGTTCTTAGAATTAGTCGAAAAAGCGTCTAACAATAAAGACAAACCTTATGTCTTAATTATTGATGAAATTAATAGAGCTAATCTATCCTCAGTTTTAGGCGAATTAATATATGCGCTGGAATACAGAGATGAAACTTTCAAATCAATGTATGCTGATCAAAGCGGTAATTATGAAATTAACATTCCCGAAAATTTATATATTATTGGAACAATGAATACAGCAGATAGAAGTGTAGGACATATGGATTATGCTTTGCGAAGAAGATTTGCATTCTATGATGTTTTGCCGCAAGATTTTGTTCAGGAGGATTTTCATTCAAACGAATTTAAAACAGTGTCTCATTTGTTTGTAAAAGAAATTAAAAACTTTGTAGATGAATTAGAAGCATCTGAGCATCTGAGTTTGGAGTTTCAAGACAGACCGCAAGATATCTGGTTAGGACATAGTTACTTTTTTTCGAAAGAAAATGTAGATTTTAGCGTACAACTTAAATATGAAATAATACCGATTCTTCAAGAATATGTGAAAGATGGAATTCTCAATAATACGGAAGAAGTAAAACATGTTATTTCAGAACTCTTAAAATACCAAGATGCCGATTCTTAGAATAAGAGAAAATTTCGTTTCCAGTATTCATGGTTTAAATTCGATTAGGAATTATGAAGAGAAATGGAAGGTTCAATTATTAAATTGCCTTGAAAATAAAACGGAGTTCAAAATAAAGTGTGATAAAATTGATAAAGATATTCATTGCATAGAACTCCGGAAGATTGACGGCAATTTGTCTTTGGACACATCGTATTTGATTGGATTGGATTATTTAGCGAAGGATTTTCCATTTATTGTCGAACCTAAATTCGATGATAGTCAAGGCGAGTTTTCAATAGATTTTTATGACATATTATTCAAAGGCTTACCTTATGTAAAAACTAATGAAGACATATCGGATCTCTACTTTATCGATTTTTCGAAGCCAACTATAGAAATTAATCAACACGACGATTTTTTAACTCCCATTTTAGTCATACAATTTATAACGTACCTAAACAAAATATGTCATTCAGGTTTACAAAAAGGATATTATTGGGTAGAAGAAAATTTAGATAATAAAGTTAAGGGTAAAATCTTAGTAAAAAATACAATTAAGTACAATCATTTAAAATCGAAATACACAAAAACATATTGTAGATATCAAGAGTTTGGTATAAATACGCAAGAAAATCAGTTTTTAAAATTTACATTTCAATTTTGTTTAAATTATTTGAGCCAGTTTAAAAAACTTAAAATGATTGATAATTTAGAGGGAAAAGTTGGTTACATAAAAACTTCGCTGGAAAATGTTCAGGTAAATACAACATTCAGCAAAGAGATGAGTGTTAAAAAAAATCCTCTTTTTCCACTTTATGAAAGTGCTTTAAAGCTGGCTAATTTAATTTTAAAGAGAAGTGCTTTTAATATAACAAATACAACTAAAAATAAAGTAAGCACTTATCCTTATTGGATCAACATGAGTAAGCTATTTGAAATTCATGTTTTAAGATTACTTCGTACTACATTTAGAGAAGGGATTTATTTTCAAAAAGAATATGGAGGTAGAATTCCAGATATTGTAATTAATCGTTCAGATATTAAAGCGATTGTGGATGTTAAGTATAAACCCTACGCAGTGAAAGAAATTGAAATAGAAGATATTAGACAGGTTGCGGCATACGCAAGAATGAAGTTGATTTTTAAGGATTTAGATTTAACTCAAAACTCTGTATTAGATTCTATTATTGTTTATCCTAAAGTAAATAGTAAAAATTTTGATTTGAATCAGAATACTCTAGACAAAAAGGAAGAGCTTGGAAATTATTTTAATATTTATAAATTAGATATATCAATACCAATACTAAATAAACGCTAACTATGTCCTACGAATATTCAGAAGACGAACTCATAGAACAAGCTACCGAAGATGTACTGAAAGAACTCGGTTGGAAGGTGGTGACTGCCTGGCAAAATGAAAGTTTTGGCGAGCAGGGTTTGTTGGGTCGTGATAATAAAACGGAAGTGGTTTTGGAACGGTATCTTTTGGCAGCGTTAAAAAGATTGAATCCTGATTTACCAGAATTGGCGTATTCCAGAGCCATTGAAAAACTGGCGCAGCACGAAGCAGATAAAACCATAGCGCAACAAAACAAAATCAAATACCAGTTTCTGAAAAATGGCGTAGAAGTTTCGTTTGTTAATGCAGACGGAAAATCGCAAAAGAAAACATTAAAAATATTTGATTTTAAAGATTACCGCAACAATGATTTTTTGGCAGTTCGTCAGTTGGAAGTCAGTGGCGAACTGCATAACCGACGTCCGGATGTCATTGGTTTTGTGAATGGAATTCCATTAGTTTTCTTTGAATTGAAATCGCACGCCAATGATTTAAGATCTGCGTACGATGATAATTTTAAGGATTACAAAGATACCATTCCGCATTTGTTTTACCACAATGCTTTTGTGATTTTGAGCAACGGCACCGATGCAAAAGTAGGAACGATAACCAGTCCCTATAAATATTTCCTGGACTGGAAACGAATTACAGAAGATGCCGAAGGAATGGTCAGTTTAGATACGATGTTGCGCGGAACCTGTGCTCCGGAAAATCTGATGGATCTTTTCGAAAACTTTTTATTGTTCGACGAAAGCAATGGCAATATTGTAAAACTGATGGCGAAAAACCACCAGTTTATTGGCGTTAATAAAGTGCTGGACAATGTTTCCAATATCGAAGATCTGGAAGGTAAATTAGGAGTTTACTGGCATACGCAAGGTTCGGGAAAAACCTATTCGATGGTTTTTCTGTGTGAAAAAATCCACCGAAAATTTGGCGGTTCTTACACTTTTCTGATTGTAGTAGATCGTACTGAACTGGAGAATCAAGCTTATGACACTTTTTCCGGAGTTGGAGTAGTCAATAATAAAAATGTAATTGCCGGCAAGAAGAAAGGAATTTCCGGGCGAGATCATCTGCGGGAATTATTAAGTGAAAACCATAGATATGTATTTTCTCTGATTCATAAATTTTCAATCGATCCCAATTTAGAAACCGAATATCCTTTAATCGCAGATCGAAAAAACATCATCGTTATTTCAGACGAAGCACATCGAACCCAAGGTGGGAAATATGCTAGAAACATGCGCTTCTTCGGTTTGCCAAATGCTTCTTATTTAGGATTTACCGGAACACCTATTATCAAAGATGAGGAAGAAGTTACTAAGAATATTTTTGGAGAATATGTTTCTGTTTATGATTTCAAAAGAGCAATCGAAGATGAAGCAACACTTCCGTTGAAGTACCTAAATCGCGGTGAAAAATTAAACATCGAAAATCCTGCACTGGATGAACAGATGGCAGAGATTTTAGAAGAAGAGGACTTGGATGAAGATCAAAAGAAAAAACTCTCTTATTTATTCAGCAAAGAATATCCGATTTTAACGGCAGAATCCCGTTTACGCGCCATTGCGAAAGATTTAGTTTGGCATTTTAATGAAAGAGGTTATCAGGGAAAGGCAATGTTGGTTGCTTTGGATAAACCAACTGCTGTTCGGATGTATGATTATGTAATGGAATACTGGCCGGAATACTTGGCGGAATTACAGCGACGCATTACAAAAGCCGCTGATATTCAGGAAGAGCAGGAATTGCAGCGAAAGTACAATTTAGTGGCGGCAACTGAAGTATGTGTAGTCATCAGTTCAGAGCAGAATGAGATCGATAAATTCAAAAAAATGAATTTGGAGATTGAGCCGCATCGCCGCAGAATGGTCGAACGCAATCTGGAAAAAGAATTTAAAGATGAAGAAAATCCGTTTCGCTTAGCAATCGTTTGTGCCATGTGGATTACCGGTTTTGATGCACCCTGTGTATCAACCGTTTATCTGGATAAACCGATTAAAGGACATACTTTGATGCAAACCATCGCCCGTGCGAATCGCGTGTACGATGATGAAAAAGAAAACGGATTAATCGTTGATTACGGTAATGTTTATCAGCAGTTAGAAAAAGCCTATGCCATTTATGGTGAAGGCCAGAAAGGAAAGGGTAGCGATGATGGAAAAAATGACACCAAACCTTTTGAACAATTGAAAGCAATGGCTGCCGAGATTAAAAAGGCGATTGAGGAGGTGGAAACGATGTTGAAGGAAGAAGATTTTAGTTTGACTTCTTTGATAGAAGCCACAGCGATGGGTAAAATTGCAGCGGTAAATAATGGAGCCAATGCTGTTTGCAGAAATGATGAATCACTTGCGAAGTTTGAGATCGCAGCACGAAATGTTTTCAGGAAATACAAAGCTTTATTCCCGGAAAAAGAAGCCAGAAAATTTACGAAACAATACAATGCGATTGATGCGATTTACAATAAACTCAATCAGAAAACGAAAAGCGCCGATGTTACAGAAATCATTATGAAACTGCAAAGTGTTGTAAATGATTCCATCGTCATCGATACCGTTTCTGAACCTGTTAATATTGCCATTGATTTATCCAAGTTAGACGCAGATGCATTACGAAAAGCTTTTGAAAAAGTACAGCGTAAAAATGAACTGGTTTATGATCTTAACAAAGCAGTAGAAAATAAATTAGACCAAATGCTGAAAGAAAACCCCTTGAGAATGGAGTTTTATGATCGCTATAAAGAAATTGTAGAAGCCTATAATAACGGTAAATCAGAAGCAGAATTAAAACGGAGTTTTGAACAATTGACCGCTTTTATTCAAACCTTATCTCAGGAAGAAAAAAGAGCTTACTTAGAAAATTTAGATGAACCAACTTTATCGATTTTTGATTTACTGATTCAAAATAAAGACCTCACAAAGTCAGAAAGAGAACAGGTTAAAAAGGTTGCAAAAGACACTTTGGAAAAACTTCAGAACGAAAAATTAAACATTCCAAACTGGAAAGAAAGTCGCGAAATGAAAGCTGGTATCAAAACTACGATTTACGATCAGTTGCTTTGGTTACCTGAAGATAAATATACCGATGAAGAAGTAAGTTTGAAAAGTTTGGCGGTCTATCAGCATGTTTATAGTTATGCTTATTTTTAATATCATATGATTTGATCTGCTTTGTAAAACTGTAAACCTAAATTATTCATGATAAAAATTTACAAAATCGCTCTATTAGAAGATAATACCAGACAATTAGATAAACTGGCGGATTTTATTAAAAAAATACCAAATTCAGAATTAGTATTAAAAAGCAGAAGCTCTGATGATTTTATTGAACAGTTAAAAACTGCAGCTCCAGATGTTTTAATCGCTGATTTAGATTTGGGAACTGACAGTATGACGGGAATGGAAGTGGCCATCGAAGTGAAAATACCAGTCTTTTTCGCAAGTATCAATACAGCAGATTATGTTGAAGATATAGAACATCTCAAAAGAGATTCAGAAGTTTGCGTAGATCATATTACAAAACCATTTACCGAAGAGCAGTTTGCGAAAAGTTTTAAAAGATTTTTGAAAGAAGTGCAGCTGTTTTCGAATTTGGAGTATGTTCATTTGGATTTCAATAAGACGAAAAGAAATAAAATTTTCATAGATGACATCGTTTATTTGTGTGCAGATAAACAAACCGGATCTGAATCTAATAACAAGCAAATACATTTCATCACTCGGAAGAATGAAAATCTCATCGATTTTTCATTTTCAAAAATGGAAGAGAAGGGTTTGCTAAAATCTCAGTTTGTAACGATTCACAAATCTTTTAGAGTGAATAAAAAACACATCAAATGTTATCATAAGAAATCAGCCACCATAGAAATTAATGTTTTTGATGAAGTTGGTAAGACAAAAAGTCATCACTTGTCTGTGTCTGAAAATTACCAGAATGACATGAAAAAGAATTTCGGTTAATCGCTCTTATTCCTCATATTACCGCTTTTATTACTGCGTTCTCCATCTTATGATTGGGGAACGCTTTTTTTTGTTTTTTGGATTTTGTTTTGAAGTATGATAAACTTAACAATAAAACATTAAAAATAATTATGGAAACAATTGAGAGGAATAAAATGATTCCTTCTGTTAATTATCATTTATGGGAACCCTGTAATTTGAGATGCAAATTTTGCTTTGCTACTTTTCAAGACGTAAAAATACAGTTACCAAAAGGTCATTTGCCTAAAAAGGAATCGATGAAATTGATAAAAGAAATTGCAGATTTTGGTTTCGAGAAGATCACTTTTGCAGGTGGTGAACCAACTTTATGTCCGTGGATTTCAGAATTGATAAAATTGGCGAAAGAAAATGGCTTAATGACTATGATTGTTACTAATGGTTCCAAACTTAGTGAAGAGTTTTTAATTCAAAATCAAAAGTATTTAGATTGGATTATTTTAAGTATTGATAGTGTTCACCCAGAAACGAATATTAAATCTGGAAGAGCAATCACTGGAAAAAAACCAATTTTAATAGATGATTACAAAATGATTATTGATAGCATTAGAAAGTATGGTTTTCAATTGAAGATTAATACAGTAGTACATCGTCAAAATTACAGCGAATCGTTGATGGATTTATTGAAATATGCTCAACCAGAAAGATGGAAAGTATTTCAGGTCTTGCCCATCAAAGGAGAAAATGATGAACATATCGATGAATTTGTAATTGATGAGTCAGAATTTAATCATTTTATTACTACACATCAAGCATTAAAAGATGAGAAAATTATGATTACAGAAAATAATTCTGAAATGAAAGATAGTTACGTAATGATTGATCCGGCGGGGAGATTCTATACCAATAAAAATGGTTTTCAGGAATATAGTGAGGCAATTTTACAGAATGGAATTAAAAATTCGTTTCAGCAAATGAATTATAATTACGACAAGTTTGTTGCGAGAGGAGGAATTTATAAATGGTAGTGAAATCTATAAAAGAGTAAGGACACTTCTGTAAAAAAGTATTTGTAAATAATTAAAAATTTAGCTTTTAAAAATTAATAAAAATGACAAAGAAAATGACACCACAACAAAATCAAGCGAACACTCAAAATTCTAACAAAGGAACGAATGGTGTTAATCAGCAAAATGCGAAAGCAAACGGACACAGAGGACAACAACTCAACCCGAATCAGAAGAAAAAATAGTGGAATATTTAATCCTCAGTAAATTACGGGCTGAAAGGAATTCCAGAACTCATAAGAGGAAATACTTGCTGCCGTAATTTCAGTCTCTAGAGATAGAAAATTAGCTGCTTATCGCTTTGATGGTGATCAGCTTCTATTTGCACAAATAATTTATTTTTAGCAATTGAAGAAAATTAGTTGTGATTACAAGTGCAATTAAAATTTGTGATTTTTGCTTCATAAATAACTGCTTAGTCTTCAACCGAATTCGCGATAATCATGAATAAGTAGAAATGAACTTTTTTTTACAGTTAATCAATCAATCAATAATTCGAAACCCTGTAAAACATTGTCAGAAAGTTTTTAAATTAGTAAATTCATTGCCCGTCATCATTTAAAAATATATCCTCATGCAAATCTACTCCGACGACTCCGGCCGCGTCATCTACCTCACCGTCAATCCAAAAGAAATCAGAGTTGACCTTCAGGATCTGGCTCCTGATTTCGAGTATGAAAGAAGTGTATCCACGTCGGAGGTCGATGCCGTCTGCCAGGCATTAGAAATTAACTTTGAGGAATTGGAGGCGAGACTTCTTCTAGTGCTCGAACATCAAATGACGGCGATCGATCTCTTCACGGAGTTTTTAGAAAACAATAAAATTTACTTTTCTTATTATTCAGGAAGCAGATGAGCTGAAATTACCGAATCAGCGATAAATGTTCAGCTCAAAAAGTCAGGAAATTATCTATAAAATTTAATATACTAATCATGTCTGAAAGCACTGCTCTTCTTCAATACACCCGCTATTATAGAGGTGAAAAAGAATGTCCCGAATCCTGTCCACATTCCAATATCTGGTCCTATGAAAAAATGTGGGTCGAAAAGGAAGAAGAAAGAGACGAGAATGATGGGAGAGTTTTGGAATATAAACAGGATGTTCTGCCTTTATATAATGAAGACGACGGAATTCCGTTGACATTGAAAGCTTTGCTCTATAATCGCTACAGTCATTGGGTCGGCGGTTATTCATTGGAAAGCGATGTTCGCGGCTTTGTAAAATTTCTGCATCAGCATTATCTGGGAAATGATACGGACGACAGATAATTATAGTAAGGAATTTTTAACATGATCTGAAGGTTCATTTTACGATTTCGCCTTCAACAAAAACCTCCCCGGATTTCTACAGAGTCTCGCGGCTTTGAACCCTCTGTCAAATTCAAAAGATGATGACTTCTTCACGCAGCAAAAAAAATTGGATGTTTTTATTTAGTGAATAACTTCTCCAACCTCTCTATCATCTCATCTTTCTCTTTCAACATTCTTTCATAGAGAGCAATTTTTTCTTCATGTAATTGCATTACTTTATCGATTGGATGGAATGTAGGATTGTGATTAATACCATTTAAAATTGAACCATTGTCAAAGGTATTTGCAATAATATTAACAGCCTGCTCCTCATCAAAATTCTGAAAAGCCTGCACCGGAATTTTCAATACTTCGGAAATTTTAGCAAGCAACTGATCTTCAATCACCTCCTTTTGCTCCAGCAAAGAGATTTTCTTTTGGTTCCACTCGTCGCCGAGGTCAAAAGCCAACGCTTCCTGCTTAATTCCCTGCATTTCTCTGAAGCGTTTGACGTTGCGTCCCTGATGTATTTGATGTTCCATGATTATTGTATTTCCGAGCCATAAATATACAGCAATTCGTTGAAAAGTAAAGTTAAAAAAATTGAATAAAATATCCTAATCTATGGGATATATTATCCAATTACAGAATAGAATAGCTGGTCACTATTCCTCTACTTCGTAGGAAATTAAAAATAAATGTGATGAAAAAGAAAAATAAAATGAGTCTGGAGTCAGAATTTTGGGCAGGCTCCGAAATAGAAAATCCGTTTGAACTGATCGATGCATTTTTTGATTTTGCGCAGATAGATTCCTATAAAGAAAAGTTAAATGAAATGATGATGTACATGCATAATAAGGAAATATACAAACAGGCGTATCCCGGACAGATTTTCATTATTTATAAAGCCTTTCATTCTTTGATCAGAGCAGGATGCCGTCTTCGGGGGATGAATAAAAAATGGATAATAAATGCACCGTCTGATTCCCTGCCCAGACCCTGTCTGGGAATGCTCTCTGCCGAAGAGTTTGCAGATCCTCTTATAGTTTTTCATACCGCATTTACAAAACAGACCTTGGAACAATATGAATTCTTTATCTGTGAACTTGTCCATCTTTCATTGTCTCCTCACATTGATTCCTGCGGCAAAGATTTAATGAGCCCTTTCATTTACCTCACTAAAATGCTCGAAGCTGCACAACTGATCCAGGAACGGGGTACTGAAAAAATAAAATGACAGAAAAACCCACTTACAATGATTAAAAACCAAGGATAATGTATCCCTTTTTAGAATAGAATAGCTGTTTGTAATTCTTCAACTTCGTACCAAACTAAATTGGACGTGATGAAAAAGAGAAAAATTGATTTCGACGCCAGATTTTGGGCGGGCTATTCAGGGACTTGTCCATTAAAAGTATTTGATGAGTTTTTTATAAGCTGTACATTAAGTGAAACAAAAGATCGGTTGTTTAAAATGATGCATAATGCGATGAAGCCGAAAATCTTTTTAAAGCATGATCCTTCCTTGGTTGTGCATTTTTATGTTGCTCTTAAATCATTTGTTCGTGCGTCGTATGTGGTCAGGTCAAAATCAAAAAAATGGAAATTGAACCAACCTCCTGAACAGGGTTCTCAAATAATGCAGGGTTCGTTATTTGACGATGAGTTCCTTAATCCTTTCCTGGTATTTGAAAGAGCTTTTCAGGATTTTTCGCTACAGGAATTGGAAGATTTTCTCACGGAAGTTTGTTACTATGCTCTTGGTCCCTACAACGACCACCCACATGGGAATATCATCTCCCCATTTTTACATCTTCAAAAAATGCTCGACGCCGCTCAACTTATTCGCGAACGAGGACTGGAGAAGATAAAGAACAATAAATAGAACATCCAGTAGAAAACAGATGAGGTAGTTGCCATAGCATAATGCAGATAAAATATGCTGCTTCAGGAATAGAATATCCTCTTGAAAACTTGAATATCTGCTGAGCCTTAAAGAAATTTGTGTTGCAACTTTTAATAATATAAAACCATGGACACTAAACAAAAACTCGGTCTTCATTTAAAAAATGAACTCGTCAGAAATAAGATGTTCCAAACCCTTAGTGAATTTTCAGTGCTTCAGCTTCATATATTCCAACCGAAAAATAAAGACCATACAGAAGTATTCATTCTGATGAAAGATGCTAAGGATGCAGAAATGTTGCGCCTGAGAAATTGGGTAAACAACGCTGCAACGATCGATAAGATTAAGGTGCATATTTCTTATCTTCACAAAGCAGCCTTTCAGTTGAAAGGCGGTAATCCTTTCTATCAGTACTACGCCGATCGCTCAACATTGGTCTGGCTGAAAGAAGGGGTAACAAAACCTCTTAAAACTACGCATACAAAGAAAACGTTTCGAAAAAAACTGCGTGTTTTTGAAGAGAGATTTTATCATGACCATGATATCCTGATGAGAGAAGCTACTAAATATCAGTCCCACCAAATGTTTTCGAGTGCCTTTCAAAACTACCTGTCGTTATTTGAACATCATGTTGAGTATCTTGAAAACTTATACACTGGCTGGATTAATTTTGATCAAGATCTTCACAAAAGACTGCGACAGCTGATTCGGTATATTCCGCAAATCCAAAAAGTATTTGTAATGGAGAATCACGAAAAGTTTTATATGATTAGTAAAATGGAGAAGTCTCTGACAGCTGCAGCAGGAGATGACGAATTTTCCGTGAGCGCAGACCTGTTCGCTGCCGTTAAAGTCGCAGAAACTCATTTGTACAAATTAGTGGTCGACCGCTTGTCAGAATTTAGGAGAATCATCCTTTTTAAAAAGTCATCATGGGTAATCGTTCCTGCCGCTGAGGTGGCCGTCACCGTAGACGTTAGATTAGGAAACGCAATAACTTCCCTCGTGGAAAGATTATCGCCTGAAGAAATATATCTGTTTCATAAAAAAGAAAGCTATTCACAAACCGAAGACACACCGAAGATTGTTTATTATTTTCTGCTGATCGGTGACAGCCTTTCACATACGAAGATCGTTGATACTCAACAATCGATTGATCACAAATCGGGTGGGAAAGTAAGTGTTGTTATTCTCGGACACCGCAGATTGTCTTTACAGAAACGCCTTTATGCCGCTCAGGATTTCATGCGGGAGATCATGACTTCTGGTAATCTCGTCTATGCATCTCATCAGTACCATCCTCCGCTCCATTGGCGCCATTCTTCTTCTTCGGATAATGATGGCGATCTACCTATTTACTATAAAAGAATGAGCAACAACGTAAAACACTATTTTACTGCACGGGCAACAATTGAAAAGGAAAGTGATGAAATCGTGATTTTGCTGTTTTCTCATGCGCTGATGGGAATTCTGCGGGTTTATTTATACTGCTCGCTGTGCAGTTATTTACCTAATTTTTATAAAATGGTTGATACTTGGAAACTGTGTATATATGCCGATCCATCATTGGAGAAAACAGAATTTCTCTTTGACAAGATCAACCCTGATTTTTTCAAATTGGCAGACTCCTTTTTAAAATATACGGACCGTCCACACCGCTTTGCCGGGGATGATCTTATCGTAATGGATGAGATTATAAACCTCCTGGTGGCTAAATTAGAAAACCAGATTAAGAATAAAAATCTTACTGCCCAAATAGAATGAAAATATAGACAAGAATCCTGGTGATGATCGGTGTTTTGTTTGGTTTAATTATTTAGGATTGATCTATTAATCTGTATAGCTATTTTAGGACGGGTCATAAAAGTTTTAACTTTGAAAACACAAATGTATAGTTCATTCAGGATTATCATTGATGAGTGTATAGTTATATCAGGATTTATCTATTAATCTGTATAGTTATTTCAGGACAGGTCACCTTCCATAATACTTGCTGGTTCCCCCTAGGATACTTCATGGATACTTCATGGATAGTTCATGAGGAGTTCATGAGAATGTTTCTGTAAAAAATGCAAAAAAAACTGTATTTTGAGTACGTGTAAAATGGGGTCACTAGTTAAAGTGAATGATTGGTTAACAAAAAATCGATCGGAATTTGCTCCTGTTATACTTTGGGAATTGTGCTGTAAAATTTATGAAGAAAAATGCTTCTGCGCGGATGCTTCAATTATTCATTCAGAAAGTGATTTACTTTCATCCCTTCTTCATTGTTTACAGACGCTCTGTCTTACGAAGGGTTGAAAAGAGAATGCCACCCTTTTCGGTGGCATTCTGCTGTTAGTTATTATCAGGTAAAAAACTGTAGTCCTTCGCGTATTGCAGCATCTGTTCCGCAAAAGTTTTAGGATATTTCAAGACATAGTCCGTCGCTTTGCCATTGCTACCGATCACTGGCGTGATATCAGGATTAACAAATCCACGGTAAGGGGCTTCGTCATACTTTGCATTTCGGGCCAAGACTTCTTTGTGAATGGCCTGATCTACTTTAACTCCATAATTCTCCACCAGGTTTTTGGCGGCATTATAATCACCCTCGGATTTGATGCGCTGTGTTTCGCGTAAGAGTTGCCCAAACAGATCATGCAATTTACTGTAATCAGTAATGTTGAAATAAGTTTTTCCATTGCGTACTACTTTTTCGATAACATTGTCCTTTTTGCCTTTCTCAAAAACCCACGCACTGACCCATTGGCGGTTTCGCATGTGTGATTCCTCGATCTCGGCACCTGGGTCCAGACGCACCAGTTGCATCATCAGTCCGTTTCGGATATAATTATCATACGCCGCCATCCCCAATTCTTTCCAGTTGTCTGTTAAACCTAATTCCTGCAGCTTGGGATCGTAAAGGAAATAAAGTCCTACCAGATCTGCGCGTCCTTCTTCCATCGTCGAGGCATAACTTTTTAAAGTTTCTTTCGGCGTGCCTACACCAGGATTGATCTGGCCCGAAGCGTGACCCACCACTTCATGAAGCGCAGTGTGAAGCTTACTTGATAATTCACCATATTTTTCGGCCAGGCGAAGTTCTTCCTCATCGTTAACGAATTCTTTTAAACGACCTGAGCCTCCCGCCTGATTGTAGGCGTCGATGATATTGCCCAACGAAATTGATTTTGACCCGTGTTCCGCCCGGATCCAGTCTGCATTCGGAAGATTAACTCCAATAGGCGTACTCGGTGAGGAGTCTCCAGATTCTGAGGCGACGATTACGGTTTTATAACTGACGCCCACCACATTCTTTTTCTTATGTTGCGGCAGTAGCGGCGTATGATCTTCAAACCACTGAGCTTCTTTGGAAAGGACCTCCATCTTTCGTGACATATCAAAATCTTTGATCTGAACTACACTCTCATAGGAACCTTTATGACCTAAAGGATCGCTGTAAACTTCGATAAAACCGTTATTGTAATCAATATTGCCATCAGTTGCTCCGACCCACGCGATATTATAATCATCCCACGCTTTTAGATCACCGGTTTTATAATATTTGATCAACAGCGCTAAAGCATTCGCTTGTTTCTGATTCTCCGTAACTGCTTTGGCTTTTTCTAACCAATAGGTGATCTTGTCAATGGCCGCACCGTACATGCCACCGCTTTTCCAAACTTTTTCAATCAGTTTTCCGTTTTCTTTAACCAATTTAGAATTTAAACCAGTAGAGAGCGGACGATTAGTATCCGGACTTTTCATATTGGCATAAAATTGTTCAGCTTCGTCAGAAGTGACGCCGTCTCCGTAAAAATTAACAGCAGAACCACGAAGTAATCCTTTGCTCAAATCAAGATTCACCTTTTTGGAATCTGTCGTATTAAAAATAATATCAGCGACCTGCGAATCGAGTTTGGTACCAGTCGTTTTTAAGAGTTGTTCAAAGTATGTTTTTGAAAAAGTAGGTTTGATCTTTTCGTTGGAGTAGTGGTGATGAATACCGTTGGAGAACCAAATCCGCTTAAGATAGATCTCGAAATTTTTCCAGTCTGCAGTGTTCTTATTACCCGTATAATTCTGGTAGATATTTTCCAGTGCACGGCGAATTTTCAGGTTGTGTTGGTAATTCTGATCATAGCTAATATCCCGGCCTGCGTAACCCGCCTGGCTGAGGTAATAGACATACTCTTTTTCTTTTAAAGTTAAATCGGCCCAGCCAGGTACTTGGTACTTCAGTACTTCAATGTCAGCAAAACGATCGATACTGTTTCCATTGTTTTGGGCAACTTGTTCTTGGGGAGTCGACTCAGACTCCTTTTTTTGCTGCACCGCACAGGATAATAATAGTACGGAAGCGAGCGCAAGAAGCGTTATTTTGGATTTTTTCATAATCTTTCTTTACACAAATATATTTATTTTAAAATCAATGAAAAACTGATCTTCAAGATTTGAGATCCTTTAACTGCTTCTAGATTGACGAGAGATTTTCCATCGGAGATCAATTCTCCAAATACAATTCTCTTAAACTTGCAGTTTTTGGCTTTAAGAAAAATAAAGATTTGAATCCAAAACTTATCTGCTTTGAAATTTCACCAATTCCCTTCGTATGAAGTCAGTATAAACTCTAAAGAGAACCCTACAATCTTAACACAAATCTCATCTTAGATGGAGATAAAAAATAGAAATCGCTGAAACAAAAAGTAAGAAATTTAAAATTCAATTGTTATGCTTTATTCTCAAATTTCTACCTTTACTTTTACAGTTATTACATATTGCTTCTTTACCAACTTTAAAATCACCTTATGGATCAAAATTCTGACTACCAGAAAAGTTTTAAAAATAAAGTCTGGATCGCGGCGGGAATTCTGCTTTTAATAATTTTAATCGCCTATTTATTTGCCACGCTTCTAAACTTATTGCTTCTGGTTCTGGCTGGTGCGTTGATGGCTATTTATTTTCATGGCTTTGCAGATGTGCTCAAACGGAAATTAAAAATAGGTTCACCATATGGCCTTATTCTTTCAGTGGTTTTTAATGTAGTGGTGATCGGACTTTTCTTTTGGTTTGTGGGCGATCGTTTAAATTCACAGTTGGATGAACTATCATCCAAACTTCCGCAAACAGTTGCAAATGCAAAACAGTGGCTGTCTGAAAAACCTCTTGGACAAAAAGTTCTTAATTATGCTACAAACACTCTGGATTCAGGTAAAACTGGTGCTGTTATTAAAACCTTTTTCTCTTCTACGTTTGGAATATTAAGCGATCTTTATATTGTGATTTTATTGGGTATGTTTTTTACAGCCAGTCCTGCAATTTACCGAAAAGGAGTGATTCATCTGATATCGACTAAGGGGAAAGCCACTGCCGAAAAGTTGTGGAACGAAATCCATCACGTACTGAAAAACTGGTTAAAAGGTCAAATTTTCGGTTTCTTTTTCATCGCGATCCTGACCGGATTAGGTCTTTGGCTGCTGGGAATGCCGTTGGTTTTGGCATTAGCATTGGTGGCTGGATTACTTAATTTTATTCCGAATTTTGGACCTTTGATCGCGCTCATACCCGCCGCTTTACTGGGATTAATGCAAGGACCCAACACTGCTTTATTGGTAGTAGGACTGTTCACCTTGATTCAGATTATTCAAAGCACAGTAACTCAACCTTTGATTCAAAAGAAAATGGTCAGTGTTCCACCAGCCTTATTGGTTTTTGGACAGGTTGCGATGGGTGTTATTGCTGGCTTTTGGGGCGTTTTATTAGCAACGCCGTTGGTAGCAATTGTGATGACTTTGGTTAATAGATTGTACGTGGAAAAACAAGAAGATCAATCTGACTAAATTGAAATTTGATGATCTTAAGAATTCATTATTATTAAAGCATAAACAGTTCGCAAGAAATCAATATCTTAAATGTTTAAACAAAATGTTGCGAGCTTTTATTGATACTACTCTTATCTACGTAATGATGGCCAAAAAATCCTGATTTAAATTTGTAAAAATTTCTATTCATCTCTATTTCACGCTTCTTTTTTGAACTTTTGAAAGAAGTACATCAGACAATCTTTGTGACTTTTGTGGTCGCAGCACAATGAATATTAAACTAATTTAAAAAGGCAGATCAATACTTTCCGGTTTCACAAAATCTTTCGAATACGGATTCTCCAGGAAACTTAAAAAAGGTTTTTGAAACTGTATAATATCTTCACTTTGAATTCCGTAAACTGACCAGTAATTGGTGAGCAATTGTGCAAAAACTTCATCATCCCAAAATCCAAACACAGGTCTATCGGCATTTGCGGTGATAGGTATTGCTTCTATTGTAATTCCATTCTCTGTGTTTTCAATTTTGTATTCTGGTTTATACTGCAGAATATAATCGGAGTAATGAAATCGGGCGAACAACTCTTCAAATTGTATTGGATGCAAAACATGACCGTCCATTTTTTCTAGAATTTCTTTCTGCTTTTCGCCAATTATTCCATTATCCTGCAAACACGCAATCAGGCCAAAACCGTTGACACCAAATTGGAACAATAGATTAACGGTATCATCGCGATAACTAAAAATGTCAGCCGAATATTTTAAAGGGAATACAGCAATAGTCCAGGGTTTCTGGTCTACAAAAGAGATAGGCTCGACAATCGATTGCAGCATTAAATGCAAATTTCCAAAACGTTCCCGTAAGGTAGCCGACAAGTCAAAAGGTTCTCTTAATCGCATCATGCGTGCGCTTTCGTAGCGCATTTCGTAATACAACATTCCATAAACCATGCGACCGGTCCAGAGAAAAAGCTCCTCTTCATCGAGAGTCTTTATTCCGTCGTAGCCATTTTGATAGGCAGCCTGAACCTTTTCTTCTAACGCCTCGAATGCTTTTTTTACGCGTGGTGAACATGGCAATTGAAGATCTGCATAAGTGTAGGACTTCGATTTATCCATCATTTCAATTCGGTCGGTGCCAAATTTAAAATGATCCATCAACCACAGCGGATAAACAGTCATTTTTTCGGTGGTTAAATCACCGGTTAAAAAGCAAAATTGATCGTCGAATATTAAATCCTGAAACGGATTATAAAGCGCTACTGACATAAATAAATTGAAAATTAAGTGTAAACTTTTTGCAAAGATAACCATTAACTCCCGCTTCGTTTATAGGAATAGCACAGAAATAAAGTTTGAAATAAAAAAATCAAGGAATTGTTGAACAGACTAATTTTGAAACGTAAACTTTAATCACAAAAAGAATTTGCGTTAGTATCTTTCGAAATGCAGCGTTTTACCGATCCATTGCCATTTCCAATAGCCGCGAACAATCAATTCGCCATCTGCTCTTATTTCGGCGTACGAGTCCCAGGTTCTACCGCTGGAGGCATCATAAATTTTTCCGTTTTCCCATCTTTTGGTGGCAGAATTAAAGTGCAGACCGTCCAAAACTTCCATTCCAATTATTTTTCTATGTCTCATCTTGGGATTAGGATTGCGGTGGTCAACACTGGCGTGCATGGGTTTTCCACTTCCCAGTTTAATGTCGTACCAGATTACTTTGGCCTTAAATGTCCCACCTTCTTTATATACTTGAACTTTTACACTTTTATCGGTGGCCATCCAGTTTCCTAAAATATCATCCATTTTAGTTTGAGCGTTGACCGTTGAGCATAGTAATAAAAGAAAGAAGATTGAAGATTTGATCATTGTGATTTTAAGTTTTAAAAGTAATAACGAAGGACATAGTTGTTTTATGATTTTCAAAAAGAATACGATTATTATTTTAATTTAATTTTAAAAATAATACTCTTTTTTGAGAAAGTAGTGGCTGAAATAGCACCTATCCATTATCGAGCCATTTCTTCGTCGGCAAAAATCGCATTATTTTTGATATTTCCAAAGAGGATATTTTAATTTTTACATCAATTTTATTTTTAATCAGCCGCCGCTAAACTTTAGAGAGGGAGTGAAGACCAATATTCCGGACGTAAAGACCTGAATTTATTCGTACCGATATGAAGTAAATGTTTGATTATATGATTTTAAACTCATAAGCTTTGCTCAATTCACGAATAGATTTCTTGTAGTAATTTTCTCAATTTTCAACGAAGTGTTCAATTTTTTTTTGCACTCATCTTATTAAAAAATGAATAAATTAAAATTTATTGAACTAGTTCAACATGTTCTTTTTCGTCGCCGACCTAAATTTGCATCATCATAATAGATCAAGAAAGATTCGGCGCAAATTAGAAAGTATTTCAGCTACATTTAAAACAACCTCCATAATATAAACAAAAATTGATGAAACAAGAAATTGACAACAAAACGGCCTTTCTGATTATCGATATTCAAACTGACTATTTCCCAGGCGGAACCATGGAATTGTCAGCGCCCAATGAAGCGGCAGAAAAAGCAGGTAAAGTGGTTTCCTTTTTTAGAAAAAACGAAATGCCGGGTATTCACATTCAACATATCGGCGTTCAGGAAGGAGCGACTTTCTTTTCACCGGAGAACAAAGGTGCAGCTATTCATCAAAGTGTAGCTTCCTTGGAAACAGAAAAGGTGATCGTCAAAAATTTCCCGAATAGTTTTAGAGAAACTGAATTATTAGACTATTTAAATGAGAAATCTATTTCAAATTTAGTAATTTGCGGCATGATGACCGACGTTTGTGTAAGTTCAACGACAAGAGCTTCTATGGATTTTGGTTTTCACAATACAATCATCACAGATGCAGTGACCACGAGAGATCGGGAGCTGAATGGCAAAGTAATTCCAGCTGAACAGATCACCGAATCTTTTTTGGCGGGTCTGAATGCCTTGGGCGGATTGTATGCAGCACTTGAAACAAGTAAAAGCTACATCAAACAATACTGAAACAATATGGGGTCGTTCCCTTCTTTTGAAAAAAACATTCTGAAATACGTTGATTTGTCGGAAGATGAGTTAGCCCAATTTATATCTTGTTACACGCTTGAAGCCGTAGAAAAGAACAGAGTTATTTTAAATGAAGGCGAAGTGTGCGAATTTGAAAGCTATGTGCTTGAAGGATGTTTTAAAGTTTTTTATCAGGATGAAAACCTTAAAGAACATATTCTTTATTTTGCAATTGAAGATTGGTGGGTTTTAGATATCGGCAGTTTTGTTTCTAGGAAATTTTCGAAATTAAATATTCAGGCGTTGGAAGATTCTGTGATTTTAAGCATCGATCGCGCTACGAAAGAGCAATTGTATATCGATATTCCTAAAGTGGAAAAGCTCTTTCGAATTATGAATCAAAAGTCTTTATCCTCCATGCATCTAAGGATGATCAGCATGCTTCACAAAACGGCGGAGAGAAGGTATCTTGATTTTATGGAAAGATATCCAACCCTTAATCAGAGAATTGCGCAACATCAGATCGCTGCCTATTTAGGAATCTCTCACGAATTCCTGAGTAAAGTAAAAAAAAGACTCTTGCGCAATTAGCAATTAAATTTCCTACTTAAAAATTATTAAAGATTAAAAATACCGTTCACGAAAAAGGTGCAGTATAGCACTATGCCTTCAATTAAAATTTTCACAATGATGATCATAAGAAAAAACATCATTATCTCCACTTTGCTCCTTTTTATGACCTGCATGGTTTCGGCGCAATATGTTCAGAAAGAAAACAGTCTGAATCAGGCCGGAGCGTTAAAGTTAGCAGAACAAGCCGGACTTGAAGCTCAAAAATTAGATAAAAAAGTATCGGTTGCTGTCCTTAATTCTTCTGGCGTGACCCTTTTATTTTTGAAAGCAGATAATGTAGGACCACACAATACAGAAGCTTCCCGAAGAAAAGCGTTCACTTCATTATCGACAAAAACGGCAAGCTATGAGCTGATGAAAAATGCAGCAGGTAACGAAAGTGCCCGAAACTTAAATACCCTTCCTGAGTTACTTTTATTAGGAGGCGGAACACCAATCTGGAAAGACGGTGAACTGGTAGGAAGCTTAGGCGTTTCCGGTGGCGGAAGCGGCGAAAATGATCACAACATCGCCTTGAAAGCCGTACAACAGTTAGGATTTAAAACAAGTAAATAAATAAAATAATTAAAATGAAATCAAGAAATTTTTTAATCGTACTTATGCTTGCCTTTGCAAGTTTCAGCTTCGCCCAAGAAGCAAAATTTCAATTGTCAAGTCACATCTTAGATGTCACTAAAGGCGAACCCGCTCCCGGTGTTAAGATCGCTTTAGCAAAACAGGACAAAGCCGGAAACTGGATGGCTGTTGACGAAAAGATCACTGATAAAAATGGTCGGATCACCGATTTTTTAAAGGAAACAAAAGGGGTTTCTAACGAAGGAATTTATAAGTTGACTTATTTTACAGCACCTTATTTTAAAAGTTTGAACCAAAATTCTTTTTACCCTTTTATTGAGGTCGTGTTCGAGATCAAAGGTGAAAACCATTTCCACGTCCCAATTACCTTATCTGCCTACGGATATTCTACGTACAGAGGGAATTAATATTTTTAATAATAATCAATCAATTTCAAAACCCTGGTTATGCTGGGGTTTTGTTATTCTCAAATTTAAAAAAGCGGTTTTGATTTACAGATAGATCATGAGATTTTTCTGTCTATGATGATTATTTTAAATGAACATCGCTCTGATAATAATGGTTCGCTGATGTTCCCTATTTTTGCACGCTGAAAAAACACTCAGCAGACACTCCTAATTATACCTTCCCAGGAAAGAATTTTACTTCATGAAAAAACACAAAGCCGCTCGGTTTTTGATGATATCAACTGTTTTATTTGTACAGCTTATATTTTTATTAATGATTATTAAAGAGCAATACGAATCGAATAATTTTGCGACCATCCTTTCCATAATCGCAGTCACCTTGGTACTGATATCGGGGTACAAATATTTGGATTTACATCATGAAGAATATGTTTACGAAAATATTTCTGTCGTAGTTTGGGTACCAATAGGAGCGGTGATTTGTTATTTGTTGAATACAACCACCGATTTGGGAAGTGTTTTATCAGTCGGGATTACGGGAGCAGTTGCTTCTTTGTTACCTTCCATCGATAAAAAATCAGACTATTTTAACAAGTTACCAGCCGCTATTTATTGTGGTGCTTTCATCGGAATGTCGAGTGTGAAAATTGCACCATCGATTGGTTTCGTCATTGCTGCCGGAATTTTAGCTGGTCTCTTTTTTATGCTTGCAAAAAATCTATTCGTTGGGATTGGCGGAAAATTCGGAAGTATTGCCTTCGGCAGTATGGTCATTATCTCTTTAATTAACTGGTTACTATGAACGATTTAATCATGACAACCGTCGCTGGAATTCTCGGTGCGACACTTACTTTTTATGTCAGTGAACGTTATCAACTGGGTCCAATTCGGTCTTCCGCTTTGCTGTCGATTGCGGTCGGATTGTTTTTCTACAGTTTCCCGAACATCTTTAATCCTTATCTCACCAAAAATATTCCTTTGGTCTTTATGGGAACTTCCTTCATCGGTATGGTTTCCGCTAAATCGTACGGAAGTTATTTCCGCTTGGCTATTGCCGGCACTTTATTCAGCATTATTTACTGCAACAAAAGTCTTTTCTTCGAAGGTTTTGGCGGCGCGCTTGGAGCCTTGGCCTTTATTTCTTTATTAACGGTCATCAGCGTGTCTGATTTAATTGCCAGAAAAACGAAAATGAAAAGAGTTTACGTCCGCGTTAGAAGAAGAGGTTGGACGTATAAAAATTAGAATACATCAATTCATATATCTAAACGCTGCATCTTATTTTTTAATAATTTTAGAATTAATTTTATTGGCGTAATCTTTTACACGATAACTCATTATTAAAAGATCAGCTTTGAAATTTTATAGTTTTAGAAAGGTGGTCATCAACCATTCTAAAACTAGCATATTTAGATCTTCCTAAAATCGATTTTGAATTTAGATATTTTCAATCGAATTATTGAAATTTAAAAATGAACGTTCATTCTTTTTTTTGTATCTTTGTACCATCAAAAAAAGTAAACGAAAATGAAAGTAATTTTTTGGGTGATTGTAAGCATCCTTTTAGCAGTGTTAATGATGGTTGCCGGTATTCAGCATTTATGGAATCCCGAATTCTATCTGCCTTTTGTGCCGTCCTATTTACCTTTTCCGCTAGCCATCGTTTATTTATCAGGAGTAGTAGAGTTGCTTTTGGGAGTGGTCACTTTATTTTTAAATCAAAAATATACCAAATATGGCATTTTAGGAATTGCGATATTAATGGTGATTTTCTTACCACTTCACATTGAAGATGCTTTACGGGAACAACCTGTTATTGGAAGTCCGACCTTGGCGTATATCCGACTAGCAATTCAGTTTCTATTAATTTGGCTTTCTTGGAATTCTTACAAGTTTACCTCATCTAAAAAGGTTTTAAACAATGCTTAAGAAAGAAAAGATTACCGATAAAAAAAGTGCTTTATTGAATGCGACTTTGACTTTGGTCAATAATCACGGCTTTCATAACACCCCAATGTCTAAGATCGCCAAACTTGCGGGCGTGTCACCAGCAACGATCTATCTTTATTTTGAACATAAACAGGATTTAATTAATACGCTTTATTTAGAAGTAAAAGAATCATTCAGTGCCTGTGCTTTTGAAGGCTATCACGAGGAATTGTCTGTGAAAAAAGGCTTTGAACTCATTTGGTTTAACATTGCCAATTACAAATTAAAACAAATAAACGAAGCGACTTTTTTATCCCAATGTGACAACAGTCCCATGATTGATGAAGCGATTAGAGTAGAAGGCTTGAAACATTTGCAGCCTTTACTCAATCTTTGGGAAAAAGGAAGAAAGGAAGGAATCATTAAGCCACTTTCTGATTACATTCTTTATGCTTACACCATTTATCCGCTTTCTTTTTTACTGGAAATGCAAGACCGTGAAATTTATAGCGTCAATGAAAAAATCAAGAAAGAAACTTTTCAAGCGGCTTGGGATGCGATCCGGATGTAATATTTTTTCCACTGAAAAAAGAATGAACGTTCAGTTATTAAAACTGTTTCAAAATGGTTTGACAATAAAATCTTTTAATTTTAAAATAATAAAAATGAATAAAACAATCATACTCAATAGTCGCCCGGTTGGGAAACCTCAACAGTCAGATTTTAAAATGATCGAGGAAGAAATGCCGGAAATCAAAGACGGCGAAATTCTTTTGAAAACCAAATTTGTTTCCGTCGATCCTTACTTGAGAGGAAGAATGAGTGATGCAAAATCCTATGTTCCTCCTTTTGAACTTCAAAAAGCAATGAGTTCTGGAGTCGTCGCAGAAGTAACAGAGTCTCAAAATGATCAATTTAAAGTAGGAGATTTTGTCTCAGGAATGTTAGAGTGGAAAGAATTTCAAAATTCTAATGGTGAAAATCTTTTAAAAATTAATGACCAACTCGCGCCGCTTTCTAATTATTTAGGAGTTTTGGGAATGACTGGATTAACCGCTTATTTCGGATTGACCGAAATTGGAAAACCACAAAAAGGAGAAACAATTGTTGTTTCTGGAGCCGCTGGAGCCGTTGGAAATATCGTTGGACAAATTGGAAAAATATTGGGTTGCCGCGTCATCGGAATTGCGGGAACTGATGAAAAAGTAGAACTGCTTAAATCTAAGTTTGGTTTTGATGATGCGATTAATTACAATACAAATAAGGACATGACCAAAGCAATTGCAGAAGTTTGTCCGGATGGAGTTGATGTCTATTATGACAATGTTGGCGGAACCATTTCCGACAGCGTTCATGCGAATATCAACAGATTAGGCCGAATTATTGTATGTGGTGCCATCTCCGCTTACAATGATACTTCAATACCGCAAGGTCCGCGTGTTGAACATTTTCTGATCCGTAAAAGTGTCTTGATGCAAGGCTTTATCGTCAGCAATTACGCCGAGAATTTTCCAGACGGAATGAAACAATTGTCGCAGTGGTTGTCGGAAGAAAAACTACATTCTGAAGAAACCATAGTTGAAGGTTTTGACAATATTCCTCAAGCTTTCCTCAATCTTTTTGAAGGTAAGAATACAGGAAAAATGATCGTAAAAATATAAACAGAAAAACAAAAATATGAACAATTTTAAATACAGAAATCCAACAAAAATATTGTTTGGTAAAGGTCAGATAGAAAATCTTTCTACAGAAATCCCTGCTAACTCAAAAATACTGATGCTTTACGGAGGCGGAAGTATTATGAAAAACGGAATTTACGAACAGGTTACAAAAGCACTTTCAGGATATGAGGTCATAGAATTTGGTGGAATTCCTGCTAATCCAGAATACAGCGTTTTATTAGATGCGTTGAAAGTCATCAAAGAAGAAAAAATCACTTATCTTTTAGCAGTAGGTGGCGGTTCTGTAATCGACGGAACCAAGTTTTTATCAGCCGCAGCTTTATATGAAGGCGATACGCCTTGGGATTTATTGACCAACAAAAAACCAGTGACCGAAGGTTTGCCTTTCGCAACGGTGTTGACGCTTCCTGCAACAGGTTCAGAAATGAATTCAGGATCGGTCATTACGAGAGCTGAAACGAAAGAAAAATTAGCGTTTGGTGGACCAGGATTATTTCCACTATTTTCTGTTTTAGATCCAGAAGTTATCAAATCGATTCCACAACGTCAACTGGCGAATGGTATTGCTGATGCGTTTACCCATGTTTTAGAACAATATATGACGTATCCAATTGGTGCGAAATTACAGGATCGTTTTGCCGAAAGTATCATCCAAACTTTGGTTGAAGTAGCTCCGGCAATTATGAAAGATCCTTCCGATTACGAAGCAGCCTCCAATTTTATGTGGAGTTGTACCATGGCTTTGAACGGATTAATTCAACAAGGAGTTCCTGGCGATTGGGCAGTTCACTCGATGGGTCACGAATTGACGGCACTTTACGGAATCGATCACGCAAGAACTTTGGCCATCTTAGCTGGAAATCATTATCGTTATAATTTCGAAACCAAGAAAGAAAAGCTAGCGCAATACGCAGAACGCGTTTGGAATATTACCGAAGGAACTTTAGAAGAAAAAGCCCACGCTGGAATTAACAAAACCGACGAGTTTTTCAAATCGTTAGAAATCGATATTAAACTATCAGATTATACCAAGGATTACGAAGAAACAGGAAGCATCGTTGCAAAACGTTTTACCGAAAGAGGTTGGGACGGTTTAGGAGAACACAAATCTTTGACGCCAACTGACGCTCAGAAAATTATCGAAATGAGCTACTAGAAAGTAGATCTCACAAAAAATGTATTGTGAAATTCATTGCGGACTTTGCTAAGTGCAACGACTTTGCGAACTTAAATAAGGATGTGAAACAGTATTTTTAAACAAATCTTTGCGACACTTTGCGTTAAAAATTTATTGTTCAATATGAATATTCAAAAAATTATTAAAAATTTAAACACTTAAAAAAAAGTTATGAAAATATTATTTGTCTTAACATCTCACGACCAATTAGGAAACACCGGCGAAAAAACAGGGTTTTGGATCGAAGAATTTGCAAGTCCTTATTACTATTTAGTAGATAAAGGCGTTGATGTTATTTTAGCTTCTCCAAAAGGTGGACAACCACCAATTGATCCTACGAGCGACAAGCCAGAGAATCAAACTGAATCTACAAAAAGATTTAAAGCTGATACAGAACTGCAGGAAAAATTGAGCAAAACCCATCAACTTTCTGAAGTTTCCTCAGATGATTACGATGCCGTATTTTATCCAGGTGGTCACGGACCATTATGGGATTTGGCAGAAAGCGAAGTTTCCGCAAAACTGATCGAGAGTTTTTACAACTCCGATAAACCGGTTTCTTTTGTTTGTCACGCTCCCGCAGCTTTGAAACATGTGAAGAGTACAAATGGAGAACCTTTGGTTAACGGTAAAAAAGTAACTGGATTTACCAATACAGAGGAAGATTTGGTGCAATTAACCGATGTTGTTCCATTCTTGGTAGAAGATATGTTGAAAGAAAATGGTGGAATCTACAGTAAAGCTGGCGATTTCGAACCGTATGCTTTAGAAGATGGATTATTGATCACCGGTCAAAACCCGGCTTCATCTGAAAAAGTAGCTGAAATATTATTAGCTCAACTTCAAAAATAAAAACGGGTTAGTTTCGATTAATTAATAAAAAGTTCCAAAGTGGTTTTCTACTTTGGAACTTTTTTTATGATTACGAATCGTTTAAATGTTTTTCAAACAGAAAAGGCATTCTATTATCCATTAAAATCTTAGGAAAAGTATATAAAGAATAGTTTTTATTTCTTGCAACCTTGTGATTTACTTCTTTTTTGCATTTCTCTTTTACCACTTTTATGGTTAAAAAAGAAATCTTTTTAAAAGCTTACAAATTCTTTTTCCTACATTCGTTTTTCATAACTAAAGCATGGACGAAAATATTTTAGGTTTGGTTGCGGGTGGAATTACTTCAGTTGCGATGTTGCCCCAACTCATCAAAGTTTTAAAAAATAAAGATGTTGAAGATTTATCTTTATTAATGATTTTATTCCTGATTATCGGACTTTCCTTATGGGTTTGGTACGGTTTCATCAAAGATGAACTTCCCATCATCTTATCAAATGCTTTCGCCGTTTTAGTCAATGTTTTTCTCTTAATCGCTTATTTCATGTACCGTAAAAAATAAATTGGACAATTTTAATTTTTAATCAATTCCAATCCTCTTATTTAAACTATTGTTTTTAGTCAGAGTTTACAAGCCTTGAATTTTTTGATGATTTTTTTTATCAAGACAGAAGAGTAAGTAAAAAAATAAATTTTTAGTTTTTTAAGAATGCTCCTTCCAAAGTTTCGTAAAGGCAATAAAATCCTCTACCGATAATTCTTCGGCGCGTTTATCCATGAACTCATGTGTTTTTAATGCTTCTGGAATATCCAGTGCTTTCCAGGAATTCGATAATTTCTTACGTCGTTGTCCGAATCCTGCTTTTACAATTCTTTTAAATAAAACCTCATTTCCAGCCAAACCTTCTTTTGGATTTCGAGTTAATCGAATAACACCTGATTTTACTTTGGGAGGTGGATTAAAGACGTTCTCATGAACCGTAAACAAATACTTGACATCATACAAAGCCTGAACGAGAACCGATAGAATTCCATAGTCTTTGGTTCTCGGGACCGCTGCCGTTCTTTCTGCAACTTCCTTCTGAAACATCCCAACCATTTCAGGAACTTGATCGTAATAGTCGATGATTTTAAATAAAATTTGAGACGAAATATTATATGGAAAATTCCCGATGATTGAAACTTGATTTTCAAATGATTCGGATAAATTTAACTTCAAAAAATCACCGATGAAATGTTGCTCTTCTAATTTTGGATAATGACTTTTTAAATAGGAGATAGATTCGGTGTCAATTTCAGCCACAAAAATCTCAGCATCTTTTTCTAAAAGATATTTGGTCAGCACGCCCATTCCGGGTCCAACTTCTAAAACCTGATTTTTGTTTTCATAACTTAATCCATCGACAATATTTTTGGCAATATTTTCATCAGTCAAGAAATGTTGACCAAGATGTTTTTTGGCTCTTACGCTCATTCAGAATTAGGATTTTATTTGGTGAAAATGAAACTGAAAAAGCCATTTTTAAAGCCTCGAGTTCCTTTCCTTTAAGTTTTTTTTAACAGCGATTTTCCGCGTTTGTCCGCAAATTACGGAAGTTTTTTTCTATTTTAGCAGAAATTTTTTATTTAATGGCTAAGACAGTTGAGGATTTTAACAAAAGACGACTTCGCTCCAGCAATATCACCGTAGTGATTAGTATTGCATTGGTGTTATTTTTATTAGGATTAATGGGACTTATCCTTATTAATGCTCAAAAATATTCAGATTATATCAAGGAGCAATTGGTGGTGAATGCGTATTTTGATGAAAACTATGATGCAAAGGATTCGGTGAAAACCGCCAAAATGGAAGCAGAGACCTTTAAGAAAATTCAGGTTTTAGGACCTGTGAAAAAAGCGACTTACATTTCCCGCGAGATGGCTGCCGAAGAAGCAAAGAAAAGTATGGGAATTGAAAGCAGTGCACTTTTCGACGAAAATATTTTCCCTTCTTCAATTGAAGTTGCCTTGAAACCAGAATTTGTAGATCCGGCAAAAATCGATGAAGCCATTAAGCAAATCCAATCGACACCTGGAATTATCGATGTCAAAAACAATAGTACTTTGATGGTTGAAGTCTATAACAACCTGAACAATATTTTAAAATGGATCTTAGGATTTTCAGTCTTGTTTTTGATCTTAGCAATTGTCTTAATTAACAACTCTATTCGATTAAAAATATTCTCTAAAAGATTCATTATCAAAACAATGCAATTGGTTGGAGCCAAACGTCGATTTATCTTGAAGCCGTTTATTAAAGAAGCAATCATCCTTGGAGTGATCGGTGCTTTGATCGGTTTAGCAGTCTTATTCGGTGCGTGGTATTATTTCATTACCCAGATCGGAACTCCGTTTGCACAGGACAATAATCAGTTGATAATTTTAGTGGTTGGTATTTTCTTACTGGGAGTTTTTATCACCGTTTTCTCCACCATTTTCGCAACATGGAGATTCCTGAGATCGAATGTTGATGATCTTTATTATTCTTAAAATGAGCAAAAAACATAAACAATTCTCGGCGGACAGTATTGGTCAACCCGTAGAAGTTTCAGAAAATAACCCTTTCTATTTCGGCAAAGAAAATTACAGACTCATGTTAATTGGATTGGCGTTAATAGTCGTTGGTTTTCTATTAATGATGGGCGCTGATGCGAATACCGTTGATGGAAAATACGATCCTAATGTTTGGAACGAAGGTATTTTCTCCATCCGAAGAATCCGAATTGCACCGATGTTGGTCATTGCCGGTTTCGCTGTAGAAGTGTACGCCATCTTAAAACGGAAAAAGAACTAATTTATATTTCTAAAGCATATCACTTTGTCAAAGTTTCGCAACTTTGACAAAGTTGTTTTTAATAATCATGTCACTCTTAGCCTGTCGAAGAGTTTTTTTAATACCAAAATAAATGGATTTATTCAAAGCAATCATCATTGCGATCATCGAAGGACTTACCGAATTTCTTCCTATTTCTTCCACGGCACACATGGGTTTCATTGCGAACCTAATGGGCATGGAAGAAACAGAATTTCTAAAAATGTTTCAGGTATCGATTCAGTTCGGAGCAATTTTAGCCGTGGTTGCAGCTTACTGGAAAAAGTTTTTTGATTTCCAAAACCTTAAATTTTATTACAAACTGGCGTTCGCAGTTCTTCCAGCTTTAGGATTGGGGTTTTTATTTGATGATAAAATAGAAGCGCTTCTTGGGAACCAGGTTGCTATTTCTGCAATGTTGGTGTTAGGTGGAGTCGTTTTATTATTCGCAGATTCATGGTTTAAAAATCCAAAAATCGATGACGAAAAAGACATGTCGATCAAGAAAGCTGTGATCATTGGTTTTTGGCAATGTCTGGCGATGATGCCAGGAACGAGTAGGAGTGCCGCTTCAATTATCGGTGGTATGACGCAAGGATTAACTCGAAAAGCCGCCGCAGAATTTTCATTTTTCTTAGCCGTTCCAACGATGTTGGCCGTGACTGTTTATTCTATTTTTGTCAAAACCTGGGGAAAAACAACACCCAATCCGATGAAAGGTTACGAGATGATTCTTTCGTCTTCCGATAATATTATCGCCTTTGTTGTAGGTAATGTGGTCGCGTTTATTGTTGCCTTGATTGCCATAAAATCGTTCATTGGATTACTCAATAAATACGGATTTAAACCTTGGGGTTGGTACCGAATTATCGTGGGAATCGTCTTGTTGATTTATTTTACACAGTTTCAATAATCTTATTTAGGCAGACATTTGACCTGGTCGAAGGCCTATTTATTATTTTTTTTATGGCAGACATTTCCGTCCTTCGTTCCCGCTTTTTTGCCTTCACTTCGTTGCGGCAAAAAGAGCTCCACTCAGGTCGGGCTGCAAACCAGAACTTTTCACCAATTTAGTTTTTAAAAATGACCGATACCGATTTCTTAGAAGGCCAAATAATACTCCTCGACAAACCTCTGGATTGGACAAGTTTTCAAGCGGTTAATAAGCTTAAATTCAAACTCAAAAAAGAATTTAATCTACCCAAGAAATTCAAGATCGGACACGCCGGAACTTTAGATCCGCGAGCCACAGGATTACTCATTGTCTGCACCGGAAAATTCACCAAGATCATTCCTGAAATCCAGGATGCACCCAAAGAATATTTCACCGAAATAAAAATCGGAGTTCAAACAGAATCTTACGACACCGAAAAACCAGAAATACTTCAACAGGATATTTCACATATAACTGAGGAACAGATCAGGGGAACTTTAGAAAAATTTCTCGGTGAGATCGATCAGAAACCGCCCATTTTTTCGGCTATTAAAATTGAAGGAAACCGCGCTTATGATTTAGCCAGAGCTGGAAAAGAAGTAGAAATGAAATCCAGGAAAACCACCATTAATTATATCAGTGGTATTGAAATTGAATTACCATTCGTTCGATTTACCGTCGGCTGTTCCAAAGGAACTTATATTAGAAGTTTGGCCCACGATATCGGTCAGGATTTAGGTGTTGGTGCCTATTTAACCAATCTTCGCAGAACAAAAATCGGAGACTATAAAATCGAGAATGGAAGTTCAGAATATTTAGAAAATGAGTACAGTTTTGAAAACTTTAATAAAGAGTCTTAACCACAAAAGTTAAATCTTTAATTAAGCAAATTAAAAGATCAAAAAGATAATAAAAATTTTAATTTCCGAAGTAAATCTTATTGGACTTAACTTCTTAATTCTCATCTTAATGGTTAAAGGTTCAATAGTGTAATTTGTGAAAACATTTGTGCAATTAGTGTTTAACTTTACAATCTTAAAATACAGAATTTCGATAAATGAAAAAATTATCCACACTGCTTTTATTGGTTTCTATTTTTGGATTTAGCCAAACGGAGAAAAAGCCGATTCAAGGTTTTTATTTCAGTCCCGAAGTGAGCGCAGGATTTAATTTATCGAATATCATTACGAGCAATAGAGACGAACGAAACAATGTAGAAAATCAATATACGATCTATCCGAACGATTTTTCGTACGGAATTTCAGCGGTAGCAGGATTTAATTTCATTCCGAATCTATCTTTAGGCGGAGGAATAAAATATACTTACACTACCGATAATTTTCATGTTTTGTACGGAATTATTCAACCAAAAATACTGTTCAATGTAGGTGATGGAGAACCGGTTTTTATTGATTTAACGTATGGGTTTCAACTGAATAAATCGGTCGTTGACAATGCAGATTTGTATGGGATAAAAGTGGGAAAATTGGTTTCTCACAGCAAACGATTAAGCCAGCAAGGCGGCTTTTATTTGGAAGGTCAACAATTAGGAAATACCGGAGTTACCTTTGTGGGTATATTTTACGGCCTAACGATCTTCAGTAACAAAAATTATAATGAGTATGGAAAAGACTAGAATAAATAAATATCTTTCTGAAGTTGGATTCTGTTCACGTCGTGAAGCAGACCGAATGTTAGAACAGGGCAGAATTACCATCAATGGCGCAGTTCCGGAAATGGGAACTAAAGTTTCTGATGAAGACGAGATTTTCGTAGATGGAGTTTCCATTAAAAAAACAGAAGAAAAACCAGTTTATATTGCTTTGAACAAGCCGGTCGGAATTGTCTGTACGACCGATACCAAAAGAGAAAGAGATAATATTATCGAATTCGTGAATCATCCGAAAAGGATTTTCCCGATCGGTAGATTAGATAAGCCGAGTGAAGGATTAATTCTGCTGACCAATGATGGTGATATTGTGAATAAAATTCTTCGATCAAGAAACAATCACGGAAAAGAATATATCGTACGAGTTGATCATCCGATCACGCCAAAATTTCTAATGCAAATGCGAGGCGGAATTCCCATTTTAGATACCGTGACCAACAAATGTGAAGTCGAGCAGATCGACAATTTATCGTTTCGAATTGTTCTTACGCAAGGCTTAAACCGCCAAATTCGCCGCATGTGTGAATTTTGCGGTTATGAAGTGAAGAAGCTGAAAAGAATCCGCGTTCTCAATATTAAACTCGATCTTCCGATTGGGAAATGGCGGGATTTAACGGAGGCGGAACTTACAGAACTACATCAACTATTAGACGATTCTGCTAAAACGGTTGAGTAGTTTTTTTCTCCCAATAAATTTTTAAAAAGATCTGCTTCATGATCAAGCAGGTCTTTTTTTGTATCGTAAAAATGACTTGAAAGTGTTTCAGTGAACTTATCGAAAACATCAGAGAGCATCTGTAATTCACTATCAATATACCGGTCGAACTCGAAATATTTATTTTTAGAATCAATGTAGGTCTGGAATAAAGTGAAGTCTTCAGCCTTCATGGCTGTTTTAAATTCACTCTTATAAAGAAATTCGGTCAGCATTTCCTTAAAATCTTTTTCGTGTTCAATCAATTCAAATCTCTTCTTTCTAATTTCTTCAACAGGTAACGTCATACTCATAAACGAAACGAATGGAAGAAACTCTTGGAATGCAGCTGAGTATTTTTCAAATGATTCTTCGGTTGTGATGTAGTTTTTTATCCTCCCGTTCAAAATATTTCTAGTTTCATTATCTGTTTTAGAAGCAAGGAAATGCAAGAAATGAAGGTCGTTTTCTTCAATTTCTGCGTTAAGAACTTCCAAACGTTGTTCTGCGATAAGTTTCACTTTGCCAGCTTCATTTGTAAAATATTTTTTACCATCATATTCAAAGGTCTTGATTTGATACTGTTTTAGTTTGATGGCTTCCAAAATCTCTATCTCGCTTTCGACGGTTGCTTTTTCAAAAACTAAATTCACTTGGTCATCGTTGAAAAAATCAGCCGCACTTGAATGGTCAGCAAGTGTTTTTAGATCATCTAAAGAAATTAAAGGTGGATTTTTTTGATTGTAGTAAGAATTAAAAACTTCCGGGAATTTATATTTGGTTTCTTCCAACTCAAACTTCTCAAGGAAATGAACGCTCGAAATAAAATGGTCGCCGTTTCTGATATCGTTTGCTGACAGAAGTTTATTGGTTAAAGTTTCCTCATATTGATCAAGATGTTTTAAAATGCTTGTAGCCAAACGATGATCGATGTTTTCCGAAGGAATATTAAGCTTTTGAATCTTTTCAATTCTTTGTTGCATGGTTGGGTGCGAAGCCCATTGATCTTCGATAATGAGTTTGGTATTATTGTATCGGTTCAAATCATCCAGATCGATCTTTGGCAATCCGTTGACGATTGGATGCCTGAATTCTCCTGCATAGAAATGCATTAATGAAGCTTGGTTTTCGAAAATATTTTTGGTGTTGTACTTGTCGGGATGGTTTCGGTAGAAATTAACGGAATTGCTGAGGGCCATTTCCGACAGATCTAAGCGTAATAATGCACTACTTTTCACTTCTGTTCCTACAACCGTGGTGGCAATTGCATCAGCATGAAACTCCATTTGTCTGCTGAGTGACATATGCTTTTTATAAAGAAACTCGTAGGTTTTCTGTAGGATCCATTTAATCCCGGTAATAATCAAAAACGAGAATTTAGCGAAAAGAAAAATAAGTGCGTGGGTATTGGCGAACTTATTCAGGATATCATTGAAACCTTCATTGTCATACAGAGTGCTGTGAATGATTTTATTCGCCTGATTCACATAACTTCCAACCTTCATGCTTCGTTGCGAGAAATGACCGAATTCATGCGCTAAAATTGCTTTTAGTTCACTTACATTCGTAGAATTGATTAAGCCTAACCCAATCGTAAGGTTTTTCTTGATCGGTAAGATCATACTCCAGAACGCCGAATTATAAGAAACGAAAGCATTGACGTCAGGCGATAAAAACACCTTTTTAGGTTTCTGCGTGCCGACATCTTCTACCACTTCATCAATTAATTGAAACAATTCGGGCTCATGTTGGCGATTGATCTCGATCATCGAATTGTTGTCATCTTTAAAGGAAGAGAAAATAAACTTCACCAAAAAGATGAAAATAAATATACCGATACTAAATATCCCGGCACCGATAACTACGGTCCAGTACGTGAATTTGAAGGTAATGATTTGGTAAGCAAAATAACCGAGAACAATTATTAAGGCTACAGAAAGCAGAATTAAAATAGAGTAAACAAGAAAAAATAAAAGGATTAAAAAAACAGAGTTGGTCACTTCTTTTTTATATTCTCTGGAAATAGAAGGTAGAGTTTTTGCCATATTAATATTTTTCTTTTAAATAAAGATAAGCCGTCAGATATTTGTTGAGTCTTTTCATATCCCGTTCCGTCATTGTTTGTGTAAATCTCGTCAGATTCATATTGTCCTGAAGATCATTTAATTTTACCGAAACCGCTAATGAAGATTGTTCGGTTTGTTTTATAAATTCAGTGTAATCAACATTTACCGGAGTTTTAGTAAGACATTTGATCGCGAAAATCACTTCCGCCGAAAAGCCTTCTTCTACCAATGTTTCATAGGTGATTTCGGGACAGTCTTCAATCACATCGTGTAAGACTCCCACCATTTTTTCATCATAGGTTTTTCCGGCATTCATCACGCGCATCACGTGACCGATGTACGGCGTACCAAATTTATCAGTTTGTCCCTTGTGCGCCTTTTGTGCGATTTTAATGGCTTTGTTGAGTAATTCTTCTTTCGTCATTTTTAGGATAATTAAAGGAGATAATTAAAGTGAAATATAAGATGATTTTTTGAATTAGGATTAATAGATTCACTTCAATTTTAAGAAAAATTGGAAGGTTTTGATAACAGTTTCACTTTTTTATTCAATTCTTCCAAAAGTTCTAATTGCTTTTGCTGAATATCGCATAAATGTTTATACTGATCGATTACTGACAGATCAACTTTCTCGTGAAGATTTCTAATTTCAATCTCGGATTTTAGGTTGATCATATAATCGTTGATGGATCTTTTTCGGTCTTTCACTTCCTTTCGATTTTGACTCATCATAATGATGGGTGCCTGGATTGCGGCAATACACGACAGAATTAAATTCAATAAAATGTAAGGATAAGGATCGAAACTTTTGTTATGCATCACTTGAGTGTTGTACAGGATCCAAATCATCAGAATAACGCCAAAAATAATAATGAATTTCCAGCTGCCGCCAAACTGTGCGACTTTACTGACTCATCATAATAATCGGTGCTTGAATTGCGGCGATACACGACAGAATTAAATTTAATAAAATGTAAGGATAAGGATCGAAACTTTTATTATGCATCACTTGCGTGTTATAGAGGATCCAAAGCATCAGAATAACACCAAAAATTATAATAAATTTCCAGCTGCCGCCAAACTGGGCGACTTTATCAGATAGTTTTTCGCCGTAGCTCCGTTCTTCCTCAGTGTCCTGAATGGTCGTCGTAATAAGGGTTTCCTCGGCTAATGCTTTTTCAATGATCTCGTGCATTTTTCCAAGTTGCTCATTTTCACTTTTCAGAAGATCCAGAACATATTTTTTATTTTTCATAATTGAGATTTCTAAGAAGTTACAATGCAAAATGGGACGACATTTCTTTTCTTTCACTTCTAAAAAAAACGAAAGCCAGAAAGAGAATTAAGACCGCCAGAATCTCCTGCCATCTGATTTTAGCAAAAGTTTTCCGGAAGAAAATATAAAATTTAGTTATCATCAATGTGGTTTCGATATTTTTATTCTGATCAAAGATAATTCAGATTTGAATTTTATTTCTTCTTTAAAAATTTTATTTCGATGATTTTTTTAAATGTAATCGACTGTTAATAAATGCCTTTATCTATTTTAAAGGAATTAAAGTTAAATTGAAAAGAATTATAAATTAGTGTTTGAAGTATTTTAAAGGTTGTCAATTATTTGTAACTGTTTTAATATTTAGTTTTATTAATTTTACGGATGTTATTTTTATCATTATGAATTTATCTCCAGAAGGCCAAAAACTCTTTAACAAACTGATTTCCGAAATGTTGGAAGACGGTTTTGTGAAAGTAAGTGATTATACTTTTTATAAAAAATTAGGAAGTATGACCGTGTCTTTGGGAGATCGAGCTTTGAATATTATGCATCAGGAAAAATGTTACAGCATTATTCCGGAGCGCGAATTCCTAAAACTTGCTAATGGCTTTGAACCTATTTTAATACAGGTAAAATACCTTTTGGCTTTTTCGATGAGACAGGATATGAACCGTTTGATGAATTTCTTTTCAACCTATTTTTGGAATTAATGAAGATTGATTTCACTTTCCTGTGATATACTTTAAAAACAAAAAATGCTTTAATTTCTTAAAGCATTTTGTAAAAACAATCATTTGATTTTAGCGATCTCTCCCGTTATTTTTCAACAGCAACCAAATATTCGGGATCTTTAATGATATTCACGTCAATTACTGCTTCGGCATTATCTAACAGACGAATACAGTCTGTACTCAAATTTTGAAGATGAACTTTCTTACCAGCAGTGCTGTATTTTTTCGTGATACTATTCAGTGTTTCAATGGCTGACATATCCGAAACTCTTGATTCTTTGAAATTGATAATCACTTCTTCGGGATCTTCCTCAATATTAAATTTTTCGGAGAATGTCATCACCGATCCAAAAAACAAAGGTCCGTAGATGTCATAATGTTTGACTCCTTTCTCATCGATGTAAGTTCTCGCGCGAATTCTTTTGGCACTTTCCCAGGCGAAAACCAAGGCGGAAATAATAACTCCAATTAAAACTGCTAAAGCTAAATTATGCAGTACAACCGTAATTACCGCTACCAGAATTCCAACAAAGATATCGTGTTTCGGCATTTTTTTAATGATTTTAAAACTCGCCCACTCAAAGGTTCCGAGTGCGACCATGATCATTACACCAACCAAAGCAGCCATCGGCAACTGACCAATAATAGGTGCTCCGAAAAGGATAATCAGTAAAATAGTAATCGAAGCGATAATTCCGGAAAGTCTTGCTCTAGAACCGGCAGAAAGATTCACCAATGTTTGTGCGATCATGGGACAGCCACCCATTCCGAAAAAGAAACCATTGGCAATATTAGAAGTTCCCTGAGCGATGCATTCGCGGTTTCCATTTCCTTTGGTGCCGGTCATTTCGTCCACGAGGTTCAAAGTCAATAAACCTTCTGTTAAACCTACGGCCGCAAATATTAAAGAGTAGGGAAGTATGATCTTAAATGCTTCCAGTGTAAAAGGAATATTGGGAATATGGAAAGGCGGAAAACCACCTTCTACCGATGCAATGTCCTGAACGGTTTTGGTATTGATTCCGAAACCTACGACCAAAGCAAATACCACAACGATAGCAACTAATGACGCGGGAATTTTTTTGGTGATCTTCGGAAATCCGACAACGATTGCGACGGTTAAGGCGACCAAACCAAGCATGATCATCATTGCTTCTCCTTGCAACCAGGTTAGGGTACCATTTGATAAAACCTTGAACTGATCGAGTTGCGACATGAAAATAATCACGGCGAGACCATTCACAAATCCATACATCACCGGTTGCGGAACCAATCTGATGAATTTGCTGAATTTAAATAAACCGATTAAAATCTGAATAACTCCCGCTAAAGCCACCGCAGCAAAAACATATTCTAATCCGTTCGAGCGCATCAAAGCGATCAAAACTACAACGGTTGCACCAGCGCCGCCAGAAACCATTCCAGGTCTGCCACCGAACACTGCCGTGATCAAACCGGCTATAAATGCAGCATACAAGCCAACTAATGGTGGGAAACCTGCCAATATTGCAAACGATAAGGATTCCGGAATCATAGTCATCGCAACAGTTAATCCTGCTAGAATTTCGTTTCTATAATTAACTTTCTGGGTAAAGTCGAATAAGTTAAGGGCTAATTTCATAAAGAGGTCAACGGTTTGTTGTTGGAATTTGTACAAGTTTCTGACGTAACTGCAATGAGTTACGCTCTGAAAAATATGTATGTTAATAAAAAAAATCGATTGATGTTTCGTAATTTTTTCAGGGTGCAAAAATAGAAAAATAAAAACCAACTGATTTAGAAGTTGGTTTTGCTGTAAAATGCGTTGATAAATAAATTAAGAGGTCGTCTTATTGAGATAGTTACATAAGACGACGGCTTGATTAAAATGGATGTTTTTGGCGGAGTAAATTAAAGTCACTTGTTGTTGCTCGGCAATCCCTCTCAACCTTTCAATATGATCATTCTTAGTATTAAGTTCTTCCTCATATCTTTTTGCGAATGCTGGAAATCGTTCTTCCTGATGGTCAAACCATTTTCTGAGTTCTGTAGAAGGTGCGATTTCTTTAATCCACTCATCCAGTTTTGCTTCTTCTTTAGAAATTCCACGCGGCCACAACCGATCGATTAAAACTCGATATCCATCTTTTTTAGATACTTCTTCGTAAATTCTCTTAATGTTGATAGGACGCATGATTTTACTTTTATTAAATATCCTTTGAACTAATTGATTATGTTGTTATTTCCAACCCCATTTTTTAAAAATGGTATGACCTTCTCTTGTTTTCATAAAATCGATAAATTGCTTTGCAAGATCCTTGTTTTTAGAAATGGTCGTCACGGCAATTGGTGTTCCCCGATAGACAGTGATAGAATTGGGAAGTTTCACTACTTGGGTAAATTCTTTCAATCGATAGTGCCAGGATTCATAATTGATCCAGGCGTCAAAACTTTGATCTTCTTTCCAACCGGCAATTCCTAAAGCCGTGTTGCCAAAAGATTGTTTGATATTTTTCTGAATTCCGTCAATCGCATCTTTTTTCCCTGCGATATCTTCCCAAAGTCCCAGTTGTCCCGCTCCATTAACATCTAATATATTAATCCCTGGTTTTGAAAGGTCTTTAATCGATCTAATATTTTTCGGATTTCCGGGTCGTACTAAAATCGCCGCACCTCTTTTGTATAATTCTGATCGAGAATTCTGATCGATAAGATCATCATGTTTCATCGAAAACGACGTCAACATATATTCGGCTCCACCATAAATAAGATCTGCGTTTTGCTTTGCCGTTTCAATCCATTTCGGTTCGGGACCTGATGTTACTTTTACAATGATATTGTTTCTCGATCCAAAGATCTTGGCACATTCTTCAATAGGAGCAAAAGGCCCACCGGGACCATAAACGTGAAGCGTGTCTTTTTGTGCCTGAACGAATACAGGAAAGAAGATCAATAAAGCAAAGACGTATACTATTTTTTTCATTTAAGATTGGGATTTAAATAAGAATATTTTGAAATTTAAAGAGCGTGACAGGTTTTTCATTGATCATATTACATACTGAACTTGAAATTGGATGGCACAATTGTTTCTACTATCTGACCAAATTTACGGATTTTAAATGCGTACTATCGAATTTACTTGTTAGAAAGGAACGATAAAGATCATCAATATTCTACATCGGATTTCTTAAATATCAAAAATAAATCGTCGTGTGATTAATTTAAAACCGTGTTATTTAAACGTTTTAAAATCTAAAAAATATTATGAAAAAATTGCCTGTACTTTTAAGTCTAAGTCTAATCTCAGTTTTAGCGCTAAGCTGTAGTAAAAAAGATTTCACAGAAGAAGTAGCACGAACTCAAAATGAAATTGTTAGGGATACGGTTGTATCGGTTGATACTGTTTCTGGTGGCGTAACAAGTCAGGATGAAATGAATCTTCAGAATGATACCTATACCTATAAAGCAGAAGATGGTACATTGGCCACATTAACTTTTTTAAATATTGATTCGGTGCATACTTTAACTGTGAAAATGAATGATAAAGAATATGTACTCGATCAAACTGAAGCTTGGGCGAAAGGGGCAGACTATGAGAAAGATGGTGTAAAAGCACATAGCCAAAGAGATGACTTAGATTTAACAATCGATGGTAAAACTATTAAATTGAAACGTCAGTACGACAAATAATAAATCTTTGATGAAGGGTCTGATGCTTCCTAAATGACAGCGTATCGATTCTTAATCAGATTCAATCATAAAAAACCAACTTTTTAACGAGTTGGTTTTTTCAATATAAAGAATGATTGTTTTAATTGATACAGTCGGTATGCTAATTTTATTTTACAATAATTTTGCCTTTCATGACCAGATGTACCGTACAATAATAATCTGAAGTTTTCTCTGGTGTAAAAGGCCACGATTGGCCAGTCTGTAACATGGGCGATGCCCAAACTTTATTTACTTCTGTTGCGTTGTGTCCGACGATATCTTTGTTGATAAACGTTACTTGGTCTCCTTTATTAACAGTAATTGTTGCGGGATTAAACTTCATATTTTCTATGGTCACTACATGAACTGATGCTTTTTCGTTAGCACTTTTGGTCGTTTCTGTCTTCGCACTCGTTGAAGAATCCGCTTGCGGATTGGGAACTATCGTTTCTGAATTGGAATCTGACGTGCTTATTGTCGCGCTGGAATTATCATTCTCCACAGGCATCGTGTCTTTGGACCCCGAAGTACAACTTGTTACGTTGAGCAAACAGACGATTACAAATGCTGAAAATCCTATTGTAAAAAATTTTTTTAAAGAAATCATGATTTCTATTATTTAAATTTTTTCTGAATCATTTTTGCATGTTCAAGGTGCGTCTTAAAAATCGGCAATGCTTTCTGAAGCAACGCTTTTAGTTCAGCATTTTTAGATTGCGGAATCAACATGTTTTCAACTGCATTGATTGCATAGATATGGTACGCAACTTCATTGTCAACATAGGCTTTATCAAAAGCGCTACCGCTTTTCGCATTTAATAATTCTTTTTCTTTAATTGCTCCAGCTAATAAAGATTTGGATACTTCATTTGTTTGTGGAGTCACTTTCAATTTTGTAACGAGATCTACGGCCATTTTAATAACCGCATTATGATCTGCTTTCATCGTGGTAGCAAAGTTCTTGATATCTTTGTTTTGAGATTTTTTCAAGGCTATTTCAGCATAACCTACATCAACTTGATTTGCAGTTACTGCAATAGAAGCAATTTCTGCATCGTTAAGTTGTGGTGTTTTTTGTTCCTGAGCAGAAACGTTAGACGAGAATAACAAAGTTGTCATTAGCATCGTTCCTGATAAAGCTAAGTTTTTTAGCGTTTTCATCTTTTTATTTTTTAAGTTAATATTGAAGTTATATTTTAAATCCAAATGAAATTTCATTTTGCATTTAAGAATATTTTATTTATTTACTTTAATGATGATTAATTTTTTCAACTAAACTACTACGAAGGTACGATGGTTTGAATAGTAATTCAAGTTTGTTTTCAAATATGTAAAATAGACGAGAATAATAATAGATTCTGATAATCAATGTATTGTAACAAAATTTTTTAAGTTGATTTCCAAGTCTTTTGAAATTATACCAATTTCAAAAAAGGAAAAAAATTCTTTCCTGTAAGTAGAGTGGATGAGGTCTAAAAGATTTCAAAAGATTTCATTTAAACTTAAATAGGTAGTAGATGAAAGAGGCAGATGATTTTTTAATAAACGGTTTCTTTCTAGATAAGTTCATTATTAATAGGCGTTGCAGAGCCGAAAGTATGATAACAAATTGCAAAATGTGAACGGTGAAAATTTAGATTTGTTCCTTAGTTTAAAAATATTCCATTAAATTTTCTTAACTTATTAGATTAGGATTTAGCTAAAAATCTTTTTTTAAATTTAAATATTTCTCAATGAACGATATCATCACGCTACGAAAACACCTTCACCAAAATCCCGAACTTTCAGGATTTGAAATTGAAACATCAAAGACCATTTCGGCTTTTTTAAAACAGTATTCGCCCGACGAACTGTTAGAAAACTTAGGCAACGGAACAGGAATCATCGCAGTTTATCAACCTGAAGAGGAAATGAAACAAACCGTCATGTTTCGCTGTGAGCTCGATGCTTTACCGATTCAGGAAATCAATGATTTTGAACATCAATCGGTAACCGATGAGGTTTCTCATAAATGCGGACACGATGGACACATGGCGATTATGGTTGCCTTTGCGAAAAAGTTATCGGAGCAGAAAATGAAAAATACCAAAGTACTTTTGCTTTTTCAGCCCGCTGAAGAAAATGGGGAAGGAGCGGTTGCTATTTATAATGATCCGCACTTTAAGGAATTGAATCCAGATCTGGTATTCGCCTTGCATAATCTTCCGGGATATGACCATCATGATATTGTGGTGAAGAATCATACATTTACGTGTGCGGTCAATTCAATCATTATTAAGCTTCACGGAAAAACAGCTCATGCTGGCGAGCCTGAAAATGGAGATAATCCAGCCCTGGCAATTGCAGAAATTATTACTGAATTTAATAAGAAAATTCAACCAGATCCGAAGAAAGAAAAGTTCTCGATTTTGACACCCATTTATTTAACCATGGGAACGGAAGACTACGGGATTTCTGCTGGCTATGGCGAAGTTCATTATACCTTCCGACGAGCAGTTAATGCTGAAATGAAGGAATTGGAAGAAGAATTACAAAATATTGCATTCAAAGCTGCGGAACGATATCATCTGAACCCAGAGATTCTGTGGACGCAAAGATTCAGTGCGAATGAAAATTATCCTGAGGCAGTAGATTTTGTGAGACAAGCTGCCACGGACTGTAAATTCAACTTAATAGAAAGAGAGGTTCCTTTTCAATGGGGCGAAGATTTCGGAATTTTCACAGAACATTTTAAAGGTGCCATGTTTGGTTTAGGAAGTGGGAAATCTACACCTAATCTTCACAATCCAGATTATGACTGGCCTGATGAAATTACAGAAACCGGAGCTAAAATATTTTATAAAATAAGCCAACTGATCGATGCACAATAACTCACACCTGGAACTTGATCCCAAAGCGTACAAAACCAATATTGATTTTCTTCGAAAACATTTTAACAAAGGAGTTCTTTTTTCATCGGTCGTAAAAGGCAATGCGTACGGACATTGTATCGAAAAATTCGTCGAAATAGCTTTGTCTGAAAATGTAAAACACTTTTCTGTATTTGACAGTCAAGAAGCTCGTCGTGTAAAAGCCGTTGTGGGCGACCAGGCAACCGTTATGATTATGGGCTGGCTAAATAATGAAGAAGATCTCGCCTGGATTATTCAAAATGATATTGAGTTTTTCGTTTTTGAAAAACACCGTTTGACATCAGCTTTGGCTGTAGCAAAGAAAATTGGTAAAAAAGCAATTGTTCATGTCGAAGTAGAAACCGGAATGAACCGTACTGGATTTAATTCAAGCGAACTTAAATGGGTCCAGGATTTTCTCAATAAGAATTCAAGTTTTATTGAATTTAAAGGGCTTTGTACCCATTTCGCCGGCGCAGAAAGTATTGCGAATTATTTCCGCATCAAAAAACAGATCGATCGTTATGATGAAATTTACAAGCAGTTTTGTGATAAAGGTTTGAAGCCGCAACTGAAACATGCTGCCTGTTCTGCCGCTGCCATGATGTATCCCGAAACGCAAATGGATATGGTGCGCATCGGAATTATGCAATATGGTTTTTGGCCGAGTCCCGAAGTTTTGGTTAATTTTTACAATTCAAAAAGGAAAAATGAAAATCCACTTCGAAGACTCATCAGTTGGAAAAGTTCGGTGATGAGTGTAAAGAAAGTGAAGCGCGGTGAATTCGTTGGCTACGGAACAAGTTTCATGGCTGATGCAAATATGAAAATTGCCTGCGTTCCCGTAGGTTATGCGCATGGTTATGGCCGAAGCTTAAGTAATATAGGAAGGGTTTTAATTAATGGCGAACGCTGTGTCGTCATTGGAAGCATCAACATGAATATGATGGTAATTGATGTTACGCTGCTGGATCAAATTAAACGCAATGACGAGGTTGTTCTCATTGGTGATCAGGCAGATAAACAATTATCGGTCTCGTCATTCAGTGATTATAGCAATCTGCTGAATTACGAATTACTGACTCGACTTTCTGCAGATATTCCACGGATTATTAAAAAATAATCGATTTAATAGTTGATAATCTTTAGCATTTACTTAATCTGGATCAGCAACTTTAACCATTTGTTTTCCAATATTTTCTCCTTTAAAGAGGCCAATAAAAGCAGCTGGAATATTTTCAAATCCGTCGATGAGGTTTTCGCGGTATTTCATCTTGCCGTCTTTAAGCCACTGACTCATTTCTTTTTTTGCACTTTCAAATTCATCTTTAAAATCAAAAACTACAAAACCTTCCATTCGCGCACTTTGCTGAATTAAAAGATGATTGGGACGAATACCTTTAGGTGGGTCCGATTGATTATAACCAGCGATTTCTCCACAGATCACCAAACGTGCATGTTTACTAATGGACGGTAACACGGCATCGAAAGTTGCTCCACCAACGTTGTCGAAAAATACATCAACGCCTTTGGGGCAATGCTTTGCGATCTCTTTGGATAAATCTTTGGTCTCTTTATAATTAATGGCGGACTCTATTCCTAAATCGGTCATCAAATATTTTATTTTCTCTTCAGATCCAGCAATTCCGACTACATGGCAACCTTTAATTTTAGCAATCTGGACAGCGATACTTCCTACGCCACCCGCAGCACCTGAAACAACTACGGTATCTCCTTTTTTAATTCCTCCAATTTTTAACAGTCCAAAATAGGCAGACAGACCTGGAACACCTAAAACACTTACCGCTGTTGAAATCGGTCCTAGATCCGGATTAACTAATTCTACCTGATCAGCGGAAATGGTCTGATAAATTTGCCAGGAAAAACGACCATGAACGATTGCTCCTTTTTTTACAAGTTCACTTTTACTTTCCAGAACTTGAGCAACGGTTCGGCTGGTTATTGGTTTTCCGATTTCGTATTTGGTTCCAATGTCATCATCAGTTCCTTTCTTCATAAATCCTCGCATACCAGGATCTACAGAAACATACAAGGTTTTTAATAAAACTTCGCCGTCTAAGATTTCTGGCGTTTCGATAGTATTAAACTGAAAAGTATTTTCATTTGGAATCCCACTTGGCCTTTCTGCCAAAACAATGACTTGATTTTTCATTTGTTTTACATATATTTTTTGATGAGGTAAAATCTTTCATACGAGAGAGAAAGCACTTCTAAAATAAAAGTACTTGTATATAAAGAAGAATCGTGGATAAAGGAGGAAATAACGGTTGATTTATTTCACCAGTTGATCAATTGCCTTGGAAAGTTTATGATCTTTTTCTGTAATCGCATCACCATTATCGTGCGTGCACAGGTTGATGGTGACTTTGTTATATTCATTCGACCAATCCGGATGATGTTCCTGACATTCGGCTAGAAAAGCCACTCGGGTCATAAAGGCAAAGGCTTCAGAAAAATCTTTGAATTTAAAAGTCTGTTGGAGTTTTCCATCAATTTCTTTCCACATGATGTTGTAATTTTTAATTATAAAAAGTAATTAGTAATGATTGAAATATCAATTGCAATTTTCCATTTCAATGATATAGTAGCCATTATCCTTAATTTCGTCTTCAAACTCTTGTTGCAGCGTTTCGATGTGACAGAAACTGCATTCTTTAGAAGTTAAAAGTTGTTCCGGCTGACCTTTGGATTTCAAATATTCTTTTCCATATTCCTGAATAGTGATTTCATCCTTCATCGTGGACGGAGCAATAATATCGAAGTGCATTACGGTGCCGTCCTTTTTTGTTACATAGGTGTCCCAAACTGCTACTTGCATTTTATTTTATTTTAACTGAATTATTATTCGGACCTACTCAAATTTAGTGATTTTTTAATAAGGTTTTAATCCTAACTTTTATTTTTATTTAAAAGTAGCGGTTAAAAACTATTTCCGAGTGCGGAACAATTCTAAATCTAAGATGGAAATGTATTGCTTTAAGTGGACTATTTGCGAATGGTAAAAAACTGACAAAGAGATGAATTTCAAATAAAATCTTAGGTTGTAGAGTAAATGCCGGAAAATAATTTTGGAAATTTCTATCAATTTTCACTTCAATTTTTCCGTTTCTGGAACTGCATTTAAAATCTTGTACTGTTGGTCATTTCGGGTCTTTCCCTTTAAGGCCAAATAAAGATCAGGATTTTTAGGAAATGCGTTGGGTAAAGCAATAACACGATCCAGTTTTTTAGATGATATGTTTTGAATGCTGTCTCCAAAGTATTTCTTTTTCAAATTAAAAATATTTGAACGGTCAGATTTGATTTCCGGTGAAATTTTCTCAGTAATTTTCTGCGCAAATAAAAAGGTGGAGCATATTAAAAAGAATAGAAGAAGCGTCGTCTGTTTCATCATTTTAATTTTATTAAAGATAACAATTTTGTACAAATAGTAGAGTCAGTATTAAACCAAAAAAATCCAAGTTCTAAAAAGACTTGGATTTTTAAATGAATGAGGAACGTATTTTAAGGATGCATCGCAATTACTTGATTCAAGAAATCTACAATGTCTTGACCAGAATAATCAGCCATTCCTTCGGTAATATGAGCGATGTTTCCCTGCTTATCCAGAATAACCGTCGTTGGTAAACTGCCGCGGAAAAACTCTTTTGGAAAATCACTCGCTGGATAATAAATAGGCAAACTCAATTTTCTTTTCTCCATAAATTTAGTTGCCTTAGCTTTGTTGCCTTCTGCTTCTAAAATGACAAAAGCAACTTCATCATTGTCTTTAAATTGATCATATAGTTTTTGAATAGAGGGCATTTCGGCGATACACGGCCCACACCAGGTTGCCCAGAAATTAATAAAAACAACTTTGCCTTTCAAATCTTCCAGGGAAACTTTTTTTCCGGTCGGATCAAGCATTTTCATTTTGTAGTTGGCTGCTTTTGCAGGATCCGTATTTGAATTTTCTGGATTTACAGAAACTGAACTTTCTTTTAAATCAGGATTAAAGAAACCTAATTTCATTAAACCTTGTTGCATGGTTGCCTTTACTTCAGGCACGAAAATCATTGAGAGAATCAGGCCTATAAAGGCGATATTAGAAACTTTTTTCATTATATTTTTTGTTTGAGTATTCATAAAGATTTTTTTAATTCACATTAAAAATTGGCATTCTCGGTAAGAATGCAAAGACATCTAGGGTCGGAATACTAAACTAAAGAAGTGCGTAATTGCTGATAGAGAATGTACAGCGGAACAGATCTGGCTTTTTTAAAACCAATTTTGTTGGATAATAAAGATGAAATATCTACAGAAAATTGCAGGCCAGAATCTTCATTATCTTTCTTAATAACCGCAACCTGCTGCGTTTTTTTAGAAACCTGCGTTTGAACAAACTGACAAGAAGAGGTCGTTTTTGAAACATGCGAAGAACCGTTGTCAATATTGAAAACCTGTTTCAGAGATTGTTTTAGGCCACAAGGCGAAAAAGCCAAAACCAAAAATAGGATCAGAAAAGTGAATGTCTTTAAAATTCGGTAGGTTGGAAAAAACTTTTTCATTTCGTTTGCGAAAATACTATGATTTAAATCCTTGTCCCAATTTTTAACACAGTTTATCATTTGGTGGTTTAATTTTTGACGGTAAAAACAAATGAAGAAAATACTAATAACAGGCGCTGGATCAGGTTTAGGAAAAGGCACCGCCATAGGTTTAGCAAAAAAAGGACATCATGTAATTGCAGCAGTTCACGTATGGGAACAGAAATCTACGTTACTTGAAATTATAAAAAAGGAAAAATTAGAAGATCACTTACAGGTCATCAAGCTCGATTTGTTTGATGAAATCGATTGTCAGCACGCTCAATCTTTTGATATTGATATTTTAGTCAATAATGCTGGGATGGGGCTTTCTGGTCCTGTTGGGGAAATGCCAGTTGGGTTATTACGGGAAGTAATGGAAACCAATGTGTTTTCAACGTTAGAATTTACGCAACCTATTATCAAAAAAATGGTGGAAAAAGGAAAAGGGAAAATCATTTTTGTTTCTTCTGTGGCTGGCCTTACAACTTCGCCTTATCTCGGCGCTTACAACGCATCCAAACATGCGTTGGAATCTGTGGCGCAAAGTTTAAGAGATGAACTTCATGATTTCGGAGTTCAGGTTGCCACCATTAATCCAGGACCCTTTGAAACAGGTTTTAATGATAGAATGTATGATACTTATGAGCAATGGTACGACCAGGAAGATTGTTTTACGACCAAAAAGACCATTGAAAAAGCCGCCAAGAAATTATTAGAAAAACAATTGGATCCTCAGATCATGATCGATGCTATGGTAGAATTAATTCCGCAGGATGTTCACCCTTTTAGAAACGTAGTTCCAGAAGCATTGGGAGAAAGGTGTCTGAAATATGAAAAGGAGCAATATGAATTGAAATGCAATGAAAAATCGAGTTCAAAATAAAGAATTTTATTTGAAGTTAAAAAGAGTGGTGACCTTGCCACTCTTTTTTTTGTGTTGATAACTCAGCTCTATTAAAATAGCTTTTTTAATTGATAAAGAATTGATTAATTAGCGAGTTCTTTTTTGTGCTATGATCTTATAAATTTCCAACACGACCAATGGTAAAATTCCCAGACCTAAAGCCATCAACCAACCATTCAGATCAGGCATGTGAAGTTTGAAAGCGTTTCGAAGTACAGGAATAAAAAGTAACATCAGTTGCAAAAATAATCCCAAAAGAATGGCACCGTTTAAAAATTTATTACTGAAAAGTTTAATTTGATAAAAAGGTTTTTTACTGTTTCTTAGACCTAAAGAATAAAAAAGTTGCGCACATACTAAAACCAGAAACGCCAAAGTACGGCCATTTTTTATCACCTCTTCCGGCACCTCTTTGTCGAAAGGCGAATAGCCAAGTTCATAGAATCCGTACCAAAAAGCAACAATCGTAATGAGACCAATCAATATTCCGCCTAAAACAACGTGAATTCCGGCACCGTGAGAAAAGAAACTGTCGCTCGCCTTCCGTGGTTTTTCGTTCATCACTTCCGCATCATCACCATCCATTCCGAGCGCGATTGCGGGCAGAGAATCGGTGAGCAAATTAATCCACAAAAGTTGGGTTGCGATAAGTGGAGCGGGCCAGCCTAAAGAAAGCGTCACAAACATCACGAAGACTTCGCCCAGATTACAGGTCAGTAGGAATATCACCGATTTTTTAATGTTGTTGAAAATATTTCTTCCCTGTTCTATGGCGACCACGATGGTTGAAAAATTGTCATCGGTTAGAATCATATCAGCAGCATTTTTAGCGACATCGGTTCCAGTTATTCCCATGGCAACCCCAATATCCGCCACGGTGATCGAAGGACCATCATTCACCCCGTCGCCGGTCATGGATACAATATTTCCTTTAGACTGCAAGGCTTTCACAATTTGCACTTTGTGCTGTGGCGAAACTCTGGCAAACACCCGATAATTATTCACATTTTCCAGCAATTGCGTCTCACTGAAGTCATCCAGTTCCGGTCCCGTAATAACCTGTTCCATTTTATCTGCAACCTCCAGGTCTTTTGCAATGGCAAAGGCCGTGTTTTTATGATCGCCGGTAATGATGATCGTTTTGATCCCAGCTTTTTTCGCCAGTTGTATGGCAGGTTTCACTTCCTCTCTTGCGGGATCAATCATTCCAACCAAGCCAAGTAGAACCAAGCCTTCCTCCATTTGATTTGAAGAGGTGTCAGAATCCGCTATTTTGTAGGCTAAAGCCAAGGTTCGCAAAGCGTTGTTTGACATTTTTCGCGCCGCCTCACTGAAATGCTGATGATCTTCTTCGGTAATAGGACGAACTTCGCCTTTATCCAAAATAAAATCGGCAACCGTGCGCAAACTTCCCAAAGCTCCTTTGGTAAAAACCTTACAATCTGTTTCCGATTTAATTAAAACCGACATCATTTTGCGATCACTATCAAAAGGTTTCTCGCCAATTCTTTGATTTTTCTGTGCTAAATTATTTCGGTCAATTTGTAAAGTATCACCCAAAATAAGAAGTGCAATTTCCGTTGGATCGCCCGTTGATTCATCGTTTTCAAGGGTTGCATCGGAACAGAGAATCATTCCTTCGGCCAACATTTGAACCGATTTTGAAATTGAATTTATTGGAAGATCATCCAAAGCTACAACACCATCTAAAGTGTAAACTTCGGTAACAGTCATTTTATTTAAGGTTAACGTTCCTGTTTTATCAGAGCAAATGATATTCACGGAGCCTAAAGTTTCTACCGCTGGCAGTTTTCTGATGATCGCATTTTTCTTAGACATCGCAGTAACACCGATGGAAAGTACCACTGCCACGATTGCAGCTAATCCTTCCGGAATAGAAGCTACGGCGAGGGAAACAGAAATTAAAAACATTTCTGCGAGATCTCTTCCCTGAAACCAAGAAATTCCAAAAATAACAATGCAAATTCCGACCGCTACTTTTCCTAACGTTTTGCCGAGTTCGCTCAGCTTTTTTTCTAGAGGTGTTTTCTGATCAACGTGTGAATCCAGAAGATCGGCGATTTTTCCCACTTCGGTATTCATTCCCGTTTCTACCACCACGCCAGAACCTCTTCCTGCAGTAACTATGGTGGACATGAAACACATATTGACCATTTCTGCCAAGGGAACTTTCGGATCAATAAAGGATTCTTCTGCATTTTTCTCAACCGGAAGAGATTCTCCCGTGAGCGAAGATTCTTCGATCTGTAGATTGACGGTTTCGATCAGACGCAAATCTGCCGGAATGACTCGCCCCGCCTCCAAAATCACAAGGTCTCCCGGAACCAATTCTGAACTCTCTATTTCTCTGGTTTGCCCATCTCTTTTTACCAAAGCTTTCGGAGAAGACATTTTCAAAAGTGCCTCAATGGCTTTTCCGGCTTTTACTTCCTGAAAAGTTCCAATCCCAGCATTGATCAAAATAACGAGCGTGATAATAACCGAGTCAATATATTCGCCCATGAAAAAGGTGATGATCACCGCGGCAAAAAGAACATAAATAAGCCAGTCTTGCAGTTGAGATAGTACAATCTTATAAATCGGCTTCTTCTTTTTGGCTTGCAGGCGATTTGGTCCAAACTCTTTTTTTAGATTTTGGGCTTCTTCTTGAGATAAACCACTGGCGAAGTCAATCCCAAATTCTTTTAAAATTTCAGCGACCGATTTTGTAAAATACTTTGTTTTGTGAGGCTCCATTTTTATAGAATAAATTATGCATCTGTATCAATGCAAATTAGAGCTTTTCTAGGTCAAAACAGAAGAAATAAGCAATAAGTTTTCCTTATAAAAATCATGTTAAAAATTTAGAAAACTCCATCATTTTAATGAACGTATTTGAAAGTGGTCACCAAAATTTTTGGTCAAATTTGGTTACCATCATTAAAAAAGTTCAGCAATTTTTATTCTCTTCTTTTAAAAAAAGCTGCAGGCAAACTATTTTATTTTTATCCTTTTATTTTTCAATTTGTTGCAAAGTTTCAATCACTGCCAGAGCAGCACTTTCACCGGAAAGCATAGCCGCATTGAGTGAACCGTTAACTAAAGTGTCACCAGCTAAGAAAATCTGATCGGAATACCGCGTTTCTGCTGCGGTCAAACTGTATGTGATATTTTGTAAATCGGGTAGGGCTTGTGGTATTTCATACTGCTTGATCAGCCTAATGACTTCAATCTTAAAATGCTCTTTTAACTCACTTTTCACTTTGTCGATCAATTCCTCTTCTTTTAAGTTTTGATTGTCCACCACCGTTACAGACAGCAACTCTTTCTGAGATTGAATGGAAGTTTCTAAACTCGTGTGATAAAAAATATTATTGATGAGCGTGTTTTCTTTCGGCAAAAGTCCAATTAAAGGTTTCGCAATTACCCGTTTTTCTGTTTCAAAATAAAGAGTGATGCATGATTTCCAGTTCAAAGTTTCTCTCTTGAAGTCGGGAAGTAATTGACCGGGATCTGTTGCGATAATCGTGAAATCACTTTCTAAAAGTTGCCCATTTTCTAAGGTGATCGATCCGTTTTCAACAGAATTAACTTTGGTGTTAAAAAGGACTTTCGTCGTTTTTAATTTTTCAGCCAGTTGATTTGGAATCGCCTGTATTCCAGCTTTGGGCAAAGCAGCGTTTCCGGTTCCGAACATTTTATAGACAAACTCAAACATTCGGCTTGAGGTTTCTAATTTTGTTTCTAAAAATATACCGCTGAAAAATGGTTGGAAGAATTGCGTGATCACTTGATCCGAGAATCCGAAATCCTTTAAATATTGCAGCGTCGTTTTCTCTTTTTCCGCAAAGATATCAGAGATGCTCTTCGTCTTTAATTTCAAATTTAACTGAAGAATTTTAATTTTGTCACTCAAAGGAATGAGACTGGAAAACACCGTTGGAAACAGCAGCGAAAAATCGCGCAAGGGATCACCGATTTGGTTTTCTTTTCCATCAGTAAAAATGGCAGCTCCCGGCAAAAAGTTTTGTAATTCTAAAGCCTCGTAGTCCAGGAATTTTTGCGCGGCCGGATAAGAAGTTAATAAAACCTGAAAACCATGATCCAATTGATAACCATCGACTAAATCAGTTTTTACACGACCGCCTACAGATCCGGTGGATTCTATAATAGTGGGAGAGAAGCCGGCCTTTTCAAGTGTTTGCGCCGCAATTAAACCACTGATTCCTGCACCGGTGATGTGTATTTTATAAGCTTGTTTTTCCATATTAAATTCTAGTGGTGACAAAACTAGTGATTATAGTTTCGATTCAATAAATGAGCATTGTTTTTAAAAAGAAAAATTCGCGGTAGATTTTATTTTAAAACCGTCAAACCCGCTTTTGCAATGCGAACATCCTCACTTCCGTGAGCGCCACCAACTCCAATTCCGCCAACTACTTTTCCATCGATGGTAATGGGGATTCCACCATCCATCATTAATATATTTTCATTCAGATATCGAATATCTTCTAGGATCGAACCGTATTTAATTCCTTTTGCGATCACCGCCGTCTCCCGTTTTTGGGAACACGCCGTATACGCCTTTTTATAACTCGCACGAATCGTATGAACTCCCGCATTATGATGACGAAGCACGGCGAGCGTCTGTCCAGATCGATCAACGACCGTCATGGTTACAAACAATCCATCTTGTTCAGCTTGTGCAGAAGCAGCCTGAATTATTTTAGCGGCCATTTTTCCAGTAAGAATTGGTTCCATCGTATTTTGTGCGTGAATAATAAGTGAAAGTATTGTAATTAAAAATAGAAATATTTTTTTCATGAGTTGAATTGATAAATAGGGTAATTCCCGTTTTTTTGATAATGTTAAAGGTAAGTAGATTAAAAAGAAACTTTTAGTGATTATTTTGATTAATTACAAATCAATTACATCTACCAAAATCCTGGCAAAGAAAGAACAGTTAAAGAAGCTGAGAATTATGAGTTGAGCAGTGCGAGAATTGATGCTGATTTAGAAAATCCTTTGGATGTGTTTATGGTTTTTATGGGATGATTGAGGTGTTGGAGTATCGTCACGGATTGCAAATCCGCGACATCGAGGTCGAAAAATAAAATTTCTGAATATCAAGGAATCTTCACGTATTACAAATCCGCTTCATCGCTTCGATTCACGCATTTTTAATACTGATAGCGCGGATTTGCAATCCGTGTTTACAATTTTATCTACCTTTATAAAAAACAATTATGTCTACCAAATACAAAGCCCCAGATATTGACATGGCCTATTTCATCACAATTACTGTTGTTGGTTGGGTTGATGTTTTTACAAGATTGTCTCAGAAAATGGTGATTGTTGATTCTTTAAAATATTGCCAAGCTCAGAAAGGGTTGTCCATTTTTGCATACTGCTTAATGTCTAATCATTTGCATATTCTTTGCAGAGCTGATGGGAAATATTCTTTACCTGAAATCATGCGGGATTTTAAAAAGTTCACCTCTAAGAAAGTTATTGATACCATTGAAAACTTGCCTGAAAGTAGAAAAGATTGGATGCTCGATTATTTTAAAAAATCCTGTGAACATTTAGCTAGGGAGCAGAAGTATAAAGTGTGGCAAGATGGTTATCATGCAGAAGAAGTATATTCAAATAAATGGATAAAAGAAAAAATTAATTATATCCACCAAAATCCTGTCAAAGAAAAAATAGTTACAGAAGCGGAGAATTATTTCTTCAGCAGCGCGAGAAATTATGCTGATTTAGAAAGTCCTTTGGAAGTTTTTGTGGTTTTTATGGGTTAGATGCGTCACGGATTGGAAATCCGCGACATCGGAAAATTATGCTGATTTAGAAAGTCCTCTGGAAGTTTTTGTGGTTTTTATAAGCTAGTTGCGTCACGGATTGCAAATCCGCGACATCGGGTAATATTGAATCGAAGACTGTTTATGGTTAAGGTCACGGATTGCAAATCCGCGACATCGGGTTTATTATCTTTATTGGAAACAAATATACTAAACTCATTCTGATATTTTTAAAATGTATATTTGCATAAGATTATCTTTGAAAATGAAAAAACCAATACTTATTTTCTTTATAATATTTTTACAAATATTTGTTGTCGCGCAAAATACCATTATCATGGAAAAAGAAAATGGTGTTTACACAGTTCCATGTAAAGTAAACGGTTTACCATTAAAATTTATTTTTGACACGGGAGCTTCAGATGTTTCTATATCACTAACTGAAGCGATGTTTATGCTAAAAAATGGATTTTTAAAAAAAGAAGATATTGGAGAAATTGTTTATTTCAGCATTGCCAATGGTGATGTTGCAAAAGGAACAAAACTTAATCTACGTGAAATTTCATTCGGCGGATTGTTATTACAGAATGTTGAAGCATCTATTGTTCATGAATCTTCAGCACCCTTGTTACTAGGACAATCAGTCATTGGAAAGCTTGGTAAAATTCTTTTAGATGGAAATAAGCTTACAATCCTAACAAATGGTTTAAATAGTTATGACTATGAAGTAGAAAATTCTTTAATAACGTCAAATGTGGGTGCAACAAATTCAACAATTGAAAATTTAAGACATAGCTTATTAACTAATCCAACAGATACGAATATTATTTTTAAGTTAGCCAATAATTATCAAAATATCAAAAATTGGAATGGAGCAATTTCGGCTTGGACTCGAATGTGTAAATTAATCCCAGAATGGGCCCCTTCATATTATAGTATTGCATATTGCTTTCAAAACCTTGGAAATGATCAGCAGGCTTTAATTTACTATGAAAAATACATTACGAAAGTTAAGCCCAATGAAATTAGTGAACATAAAGTAACTTTGTCATATGCTTATTTTGCAATATCATATTTGTCGAAAAATTCAAATAAGCAAAAAGCTATTCAATACATTAAAAAATCTTTGCAGCTAAATCCTAATTTTAAAGATGCGGTATCACTTGAGAAATTTCTGACCAATTAAGGTGTGAAAAAGAAATTTTTTTATACTGTGGATTTGTATTCAGTATTTAACTATTATAAAAAACAAAAAAAGAACGCCCCGATTTCTCAGAGCGTTCAAACCACATATCAAACTATTTCTAGTAAGATCCTTTTTCCACGAAATGAGCGGCTACCTTTTCGGTAAGTGCGACTACATTTGGCATATTGGTGTATTTTGTAAATCTTCTTAAGCCAGAAAGCATCATGCGCTGTTCGTCGCCTTCGGCAAAAGATACAATTCCTTCTTTCGCTGCAGTAGAAATTGCTTCCACAGCTTTGTAAAGGTTGAGTCTCGCCATTGAAGCTTGTACAGAATCGGTGTCGAAATGTTTTTCTGCTCTTAAAATTGCAGATTCTGCCATATAGATCTGGTTCAGAATTTCAGACGCATTTAATAAAAGATGCTGCTGTTTTTCGATGTCCATCATGTATTTCTGAAGCGCTGCTCCGGCAACCATTAAGAATACTTTTTTCAGGTTGTGAAGAATTGCTTTTTCCTCAGACATATATTCTGAATAATCCGGAACTTCAAAAGATGGAATTCCCATCAGTTCTTTTCCGATCGCCATAGCTGGTTTCAACAGATCAAGTTCCCCTTTCATGGTTTTCTTGATCAACATTCCTACGGCAAGCAGTCGGTTGATTTCGTTGGTTCCTTCATAGATACGTCCGATTCGGGAATCTCTCCAGGCTGCTTCCATTGGCGCATCTTCCGAGAATCCCATTCCACCGTAGATCTGAATTCCTTCATCTGCGATATGTTGTGTAAGATCTGAAACATAAACTTTCAAGATCGAACATTCTACCGCGTATTCTGCCAAAGCATTCAATTCTGCTTCTTCATGTGCCATTCCGCCAGCAACCAATTCTTCAATTTTATCTTCTACATTTTTTGCAGCTCTGTAAGATCCAGCTTCTGAAACGAAAATTCCAGTTGACATTTCAGCAATTTTCTTACGGATTGCTCCAAAAGTAGAAATTGCCACTCCGAATTGTTTTCTTTCGTTCGCATATTTGATCGCTAAACCTGTAATTCTTCTTTGTCCGTCAACGTTTGCTGCAGCCAATTTAATACGACCTGCATTCAAAGCGTTCAAGGCGATCTTGAATCCGTTGTTTCTTTCTCCTAAAAGATTTTCCACTGGGATTTTCATATCATTAAAGAAAACCTGACGCGTAGAAGAGGAACGAATTCCTAATTTATGCTCTTCTTCACCCATGGTGAAAGAGTTTGGATCTTCTAATTCTGAACGGTTAAATACGAATCCGGTAATGTTTTTGTCATCTCCAATTCTGGCGAAAAAAGTAAATGTCTCTGCAAAACCTGCATTCGAGATCCACATTTTCTGACCGTTGATGATGTAATGTTTTCCATCTTCTGTCAAGACTGCTCTTGTTTTTCCAGAATTCGCATCTGAGCCCGCATCTGGTTCTGTCAAACAGTAAGCACCAAATTTTTCACCCGTAGCTAAAGCTGGAAGGTATTTTTGTTTTTGCTCTTCTGTTCCGTATAATAGGATAGGAAGCGTTCCAATCCCGGTATGCGCGCCATAAGCCGTTGCCAGTGATCCATTTCCACCGGAAACAATATCGCACGCTAACATCGTACTTACGAAACCCATTCCCAGTCCGCCGTAAGCTTCTGGAACTGCAATTCCCAAAATTCCCATATCTCCTAATTTGCGCATGGTTTCTTCAGTCAAAGCATAATCTTTCTTTTCGAAACGTTCTCTGTTTGGAATCACGTCTCTTTCCATGAATTCGTGAATCGACTCACGAAGCATTTTTTGCTCTTCAGTCAATTCTTCAAGACTGAATAATTCTGCGGCCGGAATATCTTTGATGATGAATTCACCGCCTTTTAATGTTGTTGTTGCTGTATCGCTCATTTGTTAAATTTTAAATTTTAGATTATAGATTTTAAATTAGATTCGTTGTTATAAATTTTCAGATGATGTTTTAATGATTTTAGTTAAGATATTGATGATGCTTTCAATCTCTTTTAAATAAGGTTCTACCTCAATTTCAACCAAATTTGAAGAATGATATAATCGTAACCAATATTTCGTTTCCCTTGCTTCCTTATTTGCTATAGAAAGTTTGGAGATAAAATCTTTTTTAGACTGAGCTGCAATTGCTTCTTCTACATTGGCTCCAATTGAAGTTCCACTGCGAAGAATTTGTTTTGATAAAATATATTCATTCTGAGATTTGCACTCGATGTAAAATTTAATAATACTCAATGCAAAATCAAATGTTTTTATCTGAATTAAATTATCTTGTTTGAAACTCATATCATCTAAAATTTATAATTTAAAATCTAAAATTTCTAGAGAAGTTCGAAGATCGAAGCTGCTCCCTGTCCAGTTCCCACGCACATCGTCACCATTCCGTATTTCATGTTGCCGCGTTTTTTCATTTCATCCAGAAGTTGAACGGTCAGTTTTGTTCCGGTACAACCAAGTGGATGTCCCAGGGCGATTGCTCCTCCGTTGACATTTAGGATATCTGGATTCAGATTTAATTCTTTTTTCAAAGCCACTGATTGAGAAGCAAAGGCTTCGTTCAATTCTATTAGATCGATGTCTTTTAATTCTAAACCTGCTTGTTTTAAAGCTTTTGGAACTGCGTACAATGGACCCATTCCCATGATCCTTGGTTCTAAACCTGCCGCTGCATAAGCCACCAATCTTGCTTCTGGTTCCAGTCCTAATTCTTTCACCATTTCCTCCGACATTACAATTACGAAAGCTGCACCGTCACTCATTTGAGAAGAGTTTCCTGCCGTTACAGATCCGCCATTTGCAAAGACCGGACGAAGTTTTGCCAAACCTTCTAAACTGGTTCCTTTTCTTGGACCTTCATCTACCGCAAAGTCATATTTTTTGGTTTGCATTTTTTGGTTTTCATCCAGATAATTATACTCAACTGGAATCGGAACAATCTGATCTTTAAATCTTCCTGTCTCATTAGCCTTCAAAGCTTTGTTGTGAGAATCGAAAGAGAACGCATCTTGTTCTTCACGAGAAATATCGAATTGTTTTGCAACTTCTTCCGCGGTGTAACCCATTCCCCAATAATAATCAGGATTGGATTTCGCCATATCACTTTCAGGAACTGGTTTGTAACCACCCATCGGAATGTAAGACATTGATTCTGTTCCACCTGCGATAATACAATCAGCCATTCCTGCCTGAATTTTTGCAGAAGCAATTGCGATCGCTTCAGATCCTGACGCGCAATATCTGTTCACTGTAACACCTGGAACCTGATCGGTTTTTAATCCCATTAAAGAGATTAAACGCGCGACGTTTAAGCCTTGTTCTGCTTCTGGCATTGCGTTACCAACGATCAAATCGTCGATTCTGTTTTTATCTAACTTTGGCACTGCAGCCATTAACTTTTCGATAACAGTTGCTGCCATGACGTCGGGTCTTGTAAATCTCAAACTTCCTTTTGGTGCTTTACCAACGGCCGTTCTAAACCCCTTTATTATATATGCTTGTTTTGACATAATTCTTAATTTGTTATTTTAACATCCATTTGTCACACTGGAAGCGTCTGTATAAAGTTCAGATTCCTATGGAATGACAAAGCGATGATCATTATTAATATTAGTTTCTCAACGGTTTCCCTTTTGTCAACATGAACTGAATTCTTTCCAAAGTTTTTCTTTCTCCACATAATTGTAAGAACGTTTCTCTTTCCAGATTCAATAGATATTGTTCAGTTACAATCGTTGGTTCAGAAAGATTTCCACCTACCAAAACGTTGGCCAATTTATCGGCGATCAGTTTATCGTGTTCAGAGATATATTTCCCAGTTAACATTTGATCGGTTCCAACTAAGAACATTCCTAAAGCATCACGTCCTAAAACTTTTACTTTTTGTTCAATTGGTTGAGTGTAACCGTGTTCCGCTAAACTTAAAGCGAGCATTTTTGCAGTTTTGATCTGACGGTTTTTATTCACCACCACGATGTCTTTATGGTTTTCTAAGATTCCCATATCGTAAGCTTCGTAAGCAGAAGTTGCTACTTTACCCATCGCAATATTCATGAACATATCACGAAGTCTGTTATTTTTAACGTCATCAGAATGAAATTCACGGGAAACTCTTAACGCCATTTCTTTGGTTCCACCACCGCCAGGAATTACTCCAACACCAGTTTCTACCAATCCGATATATGTTTCTGCTGCTGCAACAACTCGGTCAGCGTGCATCGTCATTTCGCAACCACCACCTAAAGTCATTCCGTGGGGAGCGACAATTACTGGAATTGAAGAATAACGAACGCGCATCATTGATTTCTGGAAATAGGCAATTGCCATATTCAAATCATCCCAATCCTGATCGATCGCCATCATTAAGATCATGGCTAAATTGGCTCCGACAGAGAAATTCGCTCCTTGATTTCCAACAACCAAACCGTCGTACTCTTTTTCGGCCAAGTCGATGGCTCTGTTCAAACCATCTAAAACTTCACCACCTAAAGAATTCATTTTTGAATGGATCTCAAAGTTGATAATTCCATCTCCCAAATTCTGGATTGATGATCCTGAATTACTCCAAAGCGTTTTGTTTTTTCTAATATTATCGAGAATAATGAAAGATTCCTGACCCGGAATGTTATCATATTTTCCAGAGTTTTGGTCGAAGAAAATACTTTGACCTTCGTCGTTTACTTTATAGAAAGATTCAACATTTTTCACCCAATCAGAAACTTCATATCCGGCTTCTTTCGCTAATTCGATTCCTTTTTGAACTCCGATAGCATCCCAAATTTCGAAAGGTCCGTTCTCCCAACCGAAACCAGCACGCATGGCGTCGTCGATCTTGTAAACTTCATCAGCAATTTCCGGAACTTTGTGAGAAACATATCCGAATAAAGCACCGAAAGATTTGCGGTACAATTCGCCAGCTTTGTCTTTTCCACCGATTAAAACTTTGAAACGGTCTATTGGTTTGTCGATCGCTTTCGTTAAAGAAAGGGTAGGGAATTCTGTTTTTCCCTGAAGCTCATATTCCATGGTATCTAAATTCAAACCTTGAATTTCAGATTTACCGGCGGCGTTTTTCACTTTTTTGTAGAAACCTTGCTCAGATTTTGACCCCAACCATTTGTTGTCAACCATTTTCTGAACATAGTCTGGAAGTTTGAAAACGTCGTTGAAGTCGTTGGCTTCCATTTTACTGTTTCGAACTCCATCAGCAACCATCACCAAAGTATCGAGACCTACAACATCAGCAGTTCTGAAAGTTGCAGATTTCGGACGACCTATTACAGGGCCAGTTAATTTATCAATGTCGGAAACGTTTAAACCTAAGTTTTTCACTTCATGAAGCAAGTTCATCATGGAGAAAACGCCGATTCTGTTGGCGATAAAGGCTGGAGTATCTTTTGCTAAAACCGTCGCTTTTCCTAAAAACTTCGCTCCGTAATCCATATAGAACTGGATGATTTCGGGATCAGTTTCTGGCGTAGGAATTACCTCTAAAAGCGGTAAATATCTTACCGGATTAAAGAAATGCGTTCCTGCGAAATACTTTTTAAAATCATCACTTCTTCCTTCAATCAAGAAGTGAATCGGAATTCCAGAAGTATTCGATGAAACCAGAGTTCCTGGTTTTCTAAACTGTTCGATCTTTTCGTAAACCGATTTTTTGATGTCGAGTCTTTCAACAACAACCTCAATGATCCAGTCTGTTTTTTTAATTTTCTCTAAATCATCATCGAAGTTTCCAACGGTAATTCTTTCCGCAAATTTCGGAGAATATAAAAGTGCCGGACTTGATTTCTGTAATTTTACAAAGTTTTCAGCGGCGATTCTGTTTCTTACGACTTTGTCTTCTTTCGTAAGACCTTTTTTCTGTTCAGCTTCAGTCAGTTCAAACGGAACGATATCCAGCAAAAGCACCTGTACACCAATATTGGCGAAATGTGCAGCGATACCAGAACCCATAATTCCTGAACCTAAAACGGTAACATGTTTTATTCTTCTGTTCATATTCCTTATTTTTTATTATTTAATTCGTTGGCGATCTTCAAAATGTCAGTCATGACTTCTTTGAAAATATCCATTCTTTCCTGTGGAATTTTTTCCATCACTTTTTTATTAAAGTTCACAACCACCTCTTTCGATAAGTTACGGGAATTAATTCCTTTATCCGTAAGCTTAATAATGACTTCGCGTTTATCATTGGTGGTTTTTTCCTTGTAGATATAACCATTGTCTTCTAAAAGTTTAATGATTCTTGTTAAGGAAGTGGGTTCAATCGCCATTTTAGGTCCTAGATTCGTACTTCTTGTACCTTCCTTAGGATCGATCTTCAATAGCGTTAGCGCTTGAACGGCGGTCGCATCATGGTCTTGGGCTAACTCCGAATACATTTTCGAAACAGCGAGCCAAGTTGATTTCAAAATGAGATCGATATTCTCGACCTTTTCATTGTGGTTCTTGTTCATAATAATTGGTAATGTGGTTATGTCAAATATAAATAATATTATGCATGCATAGTATATTATAATTGTTAAAATTTTGTTAATAGCTGGTAATCAACCTATTAAAAGATATGATGAGCATAATACTATGCATGCATAGTACTTTTAAAAAGCTGAATAAATAGGGATTTAATGAAGGTTTCGAACGAAAACAGCGATTTCTTCAAAAGAAATACATTTTTGTTGAATATCGTGGTTTGAAATCACCCAAAATGATTCCGTAAACTCAAATTTGAGCTTGGAAAGATTTTTTTGAAAGTTTTTTTGCAGAAAAGAGTAGAGCATTTCTTTGCGTAATTCTGGCGCAATAATCTGCGGCGCTACAAATCCTTCGTTAAACTGAAAAATACTTGGATTAAGTAATTCGTTATGTTTTAAAAGAATTTCTTCCGTGATTCCGGCTTCCAGTTTTTCATTATTAATGAGCCAAATTTTATCTGCAAATTCTTTTGCTAATCGCCAATCATGAGAAGAAAAGAGGATTAGTTTATTCTTAGTTTTTGCTAGTTCCCGAAGTAATTTTAGAATGATGATCTTGTTTTGTTCATCTAAATGAGTCGTTGGCTCATCTAAAATGATCATCGGTGAATTTTGTGCTAAAGCGCGACCGATAAAAGCTTTTTGAAGATTTCCATCTGAAAGTTGGCTTAATTGAAAATCGCGGTATTGACTTAAGTTGAGACTCTCTATAATGTCTTCAACTTCTTGCTGGTCAGTTTCATTCAGTTCAAAATAATAAGGATAATGAATGTATTTTCCGAAGGAAATTAAATCCCGTAAAGTATAGTTTGCCGGAATTTGAGACTTTGAAAAAACGACGGCTATCTGTTCAGCCATTTCTTTGGATGAAAGGTTTTTCGTTAAGTTTCCATTTATGAATACTTCGCCTCCCAGCAAATCAATTTGATTAAGAATACTTTTGATTAAAGTTGTTTTCCCAACGCCATTGTTTCCGATTAAAAGACCTATTTCACCTAAAGCCAAACTCGTATCGACTTCTTTAATTAAAGAAGTTTTATAACCAATTGTTGTATTTTTTAATTCTAAAAACATTGATAGTAGGACGAATTTGTATTCACTTGGCTCTTTATACTTTTTACCTGGCTCTTTTATTATTCAACATCATTGTCAAAATTACAGGAATTCCAAACAAGGAAGTGATCACGTTCAAAGGAAACTGCGTAGATTCAGAGATGATCGAGAAAAACTCCATAATTAAAATTCCCAATAACATATTTAAAATCCATTGCTGCCACAATTTTGCGGGATTAAAAAGCATTCTACAAAAATGGGGAACCACAATTCCGATAAATAAAATTGGTCCTAAAAAAGCCGTCACCGAGGCCGATAAAAGTGAAGAGGAAATAATAACTAAAAATTTTAAATGCTTTAAATTGACACCTAAACTTTGAGCGTAAGCGGTTCCTAACGAATTGCCAATCAGCGGTTTAATTGTTTTGAAACTTAAAAATAAACCAATAACAACAATCACGGTTAACACTAAGATCTGATTGGTCGAAACCTGATTATTCGCACCGAAACTCCAAAGAATGTAATTCTTAAGACTTTGATTTTCCGCATAAAACTGTAAGATCGAAACAACGGCTCCAGCTAAAGCAGAGATTAAAAACCCGAATATGATGAGAAAAGATTTATCCTGAAATTTCCCGGAAAACGCCAAGAGAATGACCATCAAGAATAAGCTTCCGGCAATCGCTGAAAAACTTAAAAAACTGTTCTGTAAAAACTCCGGAAGAATAAAATCTTTAGAAAAGAAAATATAGAATGCGACACTCAAACTCGCCACCGAGGTAATTCCTAAAACAGAAGGTCCGGCCAAAGGATTTTGAAAATATTCCTGTAATAAAAATCCTGAAGTTGGAATCGAAATTCCCGCCAACATCATCACTAAAATACGATTAATGCGAAGTTGCGCGATCTGTGAATTTTCAGAAGTAGACGAAAAAAAGTCCGAAAAAGTTAAATTCATAAAACCGATATTCAGGTTGATGAGGATCGAAATGATAATTCCGATGACAATGAATATTCCTGTGATTTTAAAGTTTTTCGACATTTTGGATATACAAAAAAGTCACAAAAGTCGTGCTTTACCTTAGAAATGAAAGTGGGATAAAATTCACAATGATGTGAAAATAGCACCGTTAAAATTCTTTCACTCTAATTTTTGCAACAACGTTTGTGACTTCTATTTGATATTATTTAAAAGAATTAATCTTTTCAGTTAAAGCTTCCTCACTCATCATTCCCAAAGTCTCGTCGGTTTTGTCCCCTTTTCTCATAAAAGTGAAAGGAATCGCGCCACCGTCCCATTCCTTAAAATTGGCTGGAAAAAATTCTGGAGTAAGTTTTGAGCCATCCAGTACGACAACGTTTGGTGCAAGACCATGTTCTGCCACAAATTTTGGAAGCGCCTTGTCCCATTCTGAACGCTCGTCTAAACTCACAAACGTAAATTTAACGGGCTGGTCTTTCATCTCGGCCAGCTTCGCTTTGAAATGTGGAATTTCCTTTACGCACGGTCCACACCAGGTCGCAAAAAAGTTAGTAACATATAACGTATCATTATTTTGTTTGCCGAGCATTTTTGAAGTTTCTTCCGGACTCCATTCAATTTTTTCGAAAGGAACGGTAGCAACTTCAGCAGCAGTGTTGTCATCGATCATTGCAGAATCTGCAGTCGTGGTAGTTGCTGATTCATCAACTTTAGTTTCCTTATTACATGCAGCCATTAAAGAAAAGACAGAGATACTTAAAATCAATTTTTTCATTTTATTTTTATTATTTTTGAATTCTTAATTATTATGGAAAATCTCTTATCTAAAGCCAGACAAATCGAATTTCACCCGCTAAAATTAGCGAAAAAGCAAGAACTTACCAAAACTACTTTTGCGCTTGAATTCGAAATTCCGGCAGAATTGTCTTCGCAATATCAGTTTGAAGCTGGACAGTATGTAACGCTTCAATCCTTAAATAATGAAAATCCGGTACAGAAAGATTTCTCGATGACCTCGGCGCCTTACGAAGGTAAAATCACTTTAGGAATTAAAATTAGCAGTGACGAAAGTTTTGCAAATTCATTATTTAAAAATTTAGAAATTGGTGATTTAATAAATGTTTCAGAACCTCGAGGAAGATTTACAATTGTTTCCAAGCCCCATGAATTTCGAACCATTGTGGGTTTTGCGGGTGGAATTGGAATAACGCCGATTTTGAGTCATTTCAAAAACATCTTACATACAGAACCTCGAACGCGTCTTTTTCTTTTTTATGGAAATAAGACCAAAAGTGAGGTTGCATTTAAAAATGAATTGGACGAATTGATAAAGCAATATCCAGAGCGATTAGAAATTCATTATTTTTATTCTCAGGAAAAAGTGGGCAACGGACTTTTTGAAGGACGGTTAAATGCGAAGAAAGTCGCCCTGATCATTAATCAAATTTTGCAGTTAGATGATACCGATGAAGAAAGTACAATTTGGGATGCAGTTGATGAAGTTTTGATTTGTGGCAAAGGAGAGATGATCAAATCAATCGCCAATGCTTGTTACCAGCACGGCATTCAAAAGAGAAATATTCACTTTGAATTGTTTGAGGAATTTAATGAAGATATTTATCCGGTTGAAAAGGAATTTCCTTTAATTGAAAATATCGACGTCGGTTTTAAACTTTTTAATAAAGAATACGAAACTACGCTACAGAATAATGAAATGCGACTTTTGCAACAGCTATTGATTCAGAAATTTCCGGTTCCTTATTCTTGCAAATCTGGAATCTGTGGAAGTTGCGAATGTATCTTAGAAGAAGGTGAAGTGGAGTTGTTGGAAAATGAATATTTGACTAAAAAAGAAGAAGCAGCTGGAAAAATACTCGCGTGCATGTCCGTCGTACTGAGCAAAAACATCAAAGTTAATTTTGATTTAATTTAAACATTTTGAAAAAAATATTAGACTTTTTGAAATCATTTTTTAATCTCGTCGAAATCGGGATTCTACTAATGATTTTGGCTAATATTTGGGTATTTGCAGTTACGAATGGACGAACGTACACCAAGATCTCTAAGATTCCACCGCGGGAAACGGCTCTTGTTTTGGGAACATCACCGAAAATGAAATCGGGGCTTTCGAATCCCTATTTTACTTCTCGAATGGATGCCACCGCACTCTTATATCATCACGGAAAAATTAAAAAAATCATCGTTAGCGGCGAAAAAAGTAAAGGATACGATGAACCTGCCGCGATGAAAAATTACCTTGTTTACCAGGAAGGTGTTCCCGAAAATATTATCATTGAAGATCCAAAAGGCTTTAAAACCCAAGCCAGCATCAAAAATTGTCTGCAAGTGTATCATCAAAAAGAGGTGATCATTGTTTCGCAGGGATTCCATAATTTGCGTGCTTTGTTCTATGCCAGAAATAGTGGGATGAATGCGCTTGGCTTTGATGCACAGGATGTTTTAGCAAATAAAAGTTATTACAGAAATCAGTCGCGGGAGTTTTTAGCCCGAGTCGTAGCGGTAATTTATTATATCTTTAATATTGAACGAAAAGTTTAAAATTTTCTTCAAAATAATTAGAGCTCGTTTTACCGAAGAGTTTAGCACAAAATCTTATATTTGTAAAAACAAAATATATGCTCGTAATCGGAATTGCAGGAGGAACCGGCTCTGGAAAAACTACTGTTGTTAATAAAATTCTTCAGCAACTCAATACAGAAGGGGTCAATGTACTTTCTCAGGATAATTACTATCATGATAATCCGAATCTTACCTTGCAGGAAAGAGAAGTTTTAAATTACGATCATCCGAAATCCATTGATTTTGACTTGTTGATTAAACACGTTAAAGCCTTGAAAAACGGTGAAACAATTGAACAACCTTTATATTCTTTTGTAACGCATTCCAGAACAGGTGATCATGTTTCCATCGATCCTAGAAATGTGTTGATCGTGGAAGGAATTTTAGTTTTGACTAATTCTGAATTATTGAAAGAATATGATTTAAAAGTCTTTGTACATGCCGATTCTGATGAGCGTTTGATCCGTAGAATTCGTCGGGATACGCAGGAACGTGGCCGTGATCTGCAGGAAGTTTTGCACCGTTATCAAACCACTTTAAAACCGATGCATCAGGAATTTATTGAACCGTCAAAAAATGAAGCTGACTTAATCGTTCCTAACATGAAGCAAAATACCGTTGCTATTGATTTTCTTTCGACCGTTATTAATAATACCTTGAAAAAAACACATTAAAATGGAAGACTTAATTAAAGAAATAAAACCCAAATCATCGAAATTAAAATTCATCCAAAAGTATGTGGTGAATAAATATTTCGTGACAATTTTTCTGTTCTTAATGTGGATGGTTTTCTTTGATAGTACTTCTTTTTTGGTAATTAATGAGTTGAATGGCGAGGTGAATAAATATGAAACTCAATTGGCTTATTATAAATCAGAATATCAGAAAAATGACGAGTTTTACAAAAAGCTCATGAATAATAAAGACGAGAAAGAAAAGTATGCCCGCGAAAATTATTTCATGAAAAAACCAAATGAAGAGATTTTCATTTTGGTGGTTGATAGTACAAAGGCCTTTAATAAGTAGGTTTAATATCTGTAGCTTTATAAGCAATTTTAAAATCTCCGAAATATGAAAATGCTTTATTATTTAACAACTGTCGTTTTTTTACTTTTGTGTGTTTCTTGTGATCAACCTGATATCATCTTAAATTCGACAGGCAGTAGCGAATTATCAACACTTAAAAAGAATATCCGTAAATCAATTCATGACAGTATTGCAAAAGCTGATTCAGCTAAAGTTATTATTGCTACTACTAAAATTGGTAAAAAGACGAAAGTAATTTTATATGATAATCATAGATGGGAATATAAAACTACTTGAAGTATCTCTAAGATAAAAAATCCAAAGCCTATATCTAAAAGTCAAATTAGAGGCTTGATGCAACCGACACAACCTGTTAAAAGTGACTACTCGTCAAATGGTCGTTGCGGAGCTTTAACAAAAAAGGGAGGGTCTTGCCAAAGACGTGTAAAAGGAGGCGGTCGATGTTACCAACATTAAGAAAGATTAATTCTGTGTTAAATTTCACGAAATTAAAAAATTAGCAAAATGCCGAGCAGTTGGCGATAATATAAATTATGTTTAAAAAAACGTCACTTCAAGATTGGGAATCTGTTGTTCAGAAACAAATGAAAACAGAAAATATCTATGATATTTTATCTAAAGAAAATTTGGAAGGAATTGTAGTGAAACCTTATTATGATTCTGTTGCAAAACCTTTGAGCAATCTTCCTAAAATAGAGGAATCTACGCATCTTGTCTCTCTTTATCATGAAAGTGCAGAAGAGAATGTCTTTGCATTTCTATTGAATAATAATGTGGAGGATTTGCAGGAGAAAGTACTTTTCGTCAACGATAAAGATTTAGCCGAACATATTTCAATCGATGAAAATAATCGTTATTTTTCTTTAGTTGATATTTTTACAGAAGATAAAACTGGTGAACTCAATCAGCAGTTGGCAAAAGAATTATTAGCTAAAAACTTTGAAAGAAATCTTTGCGTTGATATTTCTTTACACCACAATTCCGGAGCGAACATCGTTCAGCAATTAGCAATTGCTTTGGGAAAAACAAAAGAACTGACCGAGGTTTTCGGGGCCGAAATTTTAAATAAAATTGTTTTTAGGAGTGCTATTGGCGGAAATTATTTCTTTGAAATTGCTAAAGTCCGAGCTTTGAAATTAGTTTTTAATCAACTTTCAAAAGAATATGGTTTAGATGAAATTCCATTTATTTTTGCAGAGACTTCATCAAGAAATAAATCAAAAAATGATGCTGAAAATAATCTGATTCGTTCGACCTTGGAACTTTCGGCGGCGATGATTGGTGGCGCAGATGCGGTATTTAGTAACGATTATAAAATTGGAGATTCTAATTCCGTTTCAGAAGAAATTTCATTTAAGCAACAAATCGTTTTAGCCTACGAAAGTATCATTAATGTTTTCGATGATGCCGGAAACGGATCTTATTATGTCGAAGATATAACGCAACAATTTGCACAGAAATCGTGGCAGCTTTTTTTAGAAATGGAAGAAGAAGGCGGTTATTGCGAACTTTTAAAAAGTGGAAGAGTTCAACAAAAAATCTACGACCAAGCGATCAAAGAGCAAAATTGGGTTGAAGAAGGAAAAGTCAAAATCATCGGTGTGAATCTCTATCCTAAATTAGAGAAAACAAAGTCTGCCGAAGAATTGTATTCACCAAACGAAATTAAAGCAGTTCGTTTAGCGGAAATGTTTGAGTAATTCTTTCCCACAGATCGCGCAGATTTAGAACTATTTGTATGAATGAAAATGATATCAGCTTTCATGTAAGAAAATCAATTTTCGATGTCTATAATGAACTTGGACCAGGTTTGCTTGAAAAAGTTTATGAAAAGATTTTAGCACACGATTTGAAAATTAAAGGTTTGGAAGTACGTACACAAGTTCCAATTCCTATTAAATTTAAGGGTATTGAAATTGATTCCAGTTTTATTGCAGATATTATCGTTGAAGATAAAGTTATAATAGAAATCAAATCTATTGAAGAAATTGCCAATGTACATCATAAGCAACTTTTAACCTATTTAAAAATGACGGGTCTGAAATTGGGTATTTTAGTTAATTTCAATACAGATCATATCACCAAAAGTATTTACAGAAAAATAAATGGAATTATCAATTAAAATCTGTGAAATCTGTGGGAAATGATATTGACATATTCATCAATGCAAATCTCACATCGGATTTGCATTCTTTGTTGTTGAAGAAATCACCTTTTGCAGAAGTGTCGATGCAGGAAATCGTGCAACAGATCAAAGGAAAAAAGGTCGCACAAAAGAAATTTCCTTATTTATTAAAAGATGGAATTATCTTTCCACCCAATTTGAATCTAGAACAGGCTTCCTCACAAGCTACGGCAGAATTTAAAGCTCAATATTTAAAAGGTAAAAGGTTTGTCGATTTGACTTGCGGCTTTGGAATCGACGCTTATTTTCTCTCTCAAAATTTTGAAGAAGTTATTTTGGTGGAACAGAATTTTGAATTGTCAGAAATTGTAAAACACAACTGGAAAATTTTAGATAAAAAAGCAGATTTCATTAATGAAAATTTAGAAATTTTCTTAAAGAAAAATCAAGAAAAGTTTGATTTGATCTATCTCGATCCAGCCAGACGAGACGAACATAAAAACAAGAAATTTTTACTGGAAGACTTATCGCCAAACCTCTTAGAAATTCAGGATCAGCTATTGAAAATTTCTGATCAGATTATCATTAAACTTTCTCCGTTGATCGATATTTCGTATTTGATTTCAGCATTAAAGAATATTGAAGAAATTCAAATTATTGCTGTCAGAAACGAAGTGAAGGAATTGCTGGTTTTCATGCATTCAAAGAAAGATAAAGAGCATACTACAATCAGTTGCTTCAATCTTGAAAGTGAAGAGCATGCTTTTTCTTTTATTTTTGACGACGAGAAATCTGCAACGTCAGAATTTTCAGAGCCACTTCAATATTTGTATATTCCAAATAATGCCGTTTTAAAGTCAGGCGGATTTAATAGTATTTCAGAGAAATTCAATTTAAAAAAATTACATCCTAATTCTCATTTTTATACTGCAGATGAACTTTTAGAAAACTTTCCCGGTAGAGTTTTAAAAGTAGAAATCATGGATTCGAAACAGATAAAAAAGGGCGAGAAGTTTAATATTATTTCAAAAAATTATCCTTTAACTCCAGATGAAATTAAGAAAAAATATAAAATTAAAGATGGTGGAAATGAGTACTTAATTTTTACTCAAACTCAGAAAAATAAAATTATTTTAAGAACTGTTTAGAATTTGTAGAAAACCTTTGTTAAATATGGTAATATTTCTTACTTTTGGGGCATTGAAAATTATACAGATTCTTAATCATCATAAAGTAGATATGAAAAAAATTATTTTAGTCGTAGCAATCGCAGGTTTAGCCGCTAGTTGTCAAAAAATTCAAGCAGGTGGAAACAAAGGAGTGTTGAAAATGGAACATGGTGTCGAGCGATATAGCGATGACGTAATGAGCGATGAAGCAACGGCAGCAGTAAACGCAGCAGACGCTCAGAAATCTGCAGCAATGATGGCAGCTGACAGTTCTAAAGTAGTTGCTCAACCGGTAGTAATGAAGACGGATAGTGCGATGGCAACTGAAATGCCTGCGTCAACTCCAACTAAATAGAACTTTTCACATATTAAAAGGTAAATGTCTTGCTTCGGCGAGACATTTTTTTTATTTTTACAAAGTTCGATGTTAAATAATTTTAATTAAAATAAAATGAAAGAAACCTTAGATTACATTCAAGAAAATAAACAGCGTTATGTAGATGAACTTTTTGAATTGTTGAAAATCGCTTCTATCAGTGCAGATCCTGCTTATAAAGATGAAGTGTTAAAATGTGCTGATGAAGTTTCAAAGTTTTTGAAGGCAGCAGGAGCAGACGAAGTTGAAGTTTGCCCAACCAAAGGATATCCAATTGTTTACGGTGAAAAATTAATTGATAAAAATTTGCCGACCGTTTTAGTTTACGGACATTATGATGTACAACCACCAGATCCATTGGAGTTATGGACCAAGCCACCTTTTGAACCTTATATCGAGAAAACAGAAATTCATCCGGACGGTGCCATTTTCGCCAGAGGTTCTGCTGATGATAAAGGACAGTTTTTTATGCACATCAAAGCTTTTGAAGCGATGATGAAAACCGATACTTTACCTTGTAATGTTAAATTTATTTTTGAAGGTGAGGAAGAAGTAGGATCTAAAAGTTTAGAAGCTTTCGTGAATGAAAATAAAGAAAAATTATCATGTGATGTTATTTTGATTTCAGACACGCATATTTATTCTAATGAGCAACCAACGGTGACTACAGGTTTACGTGGTTTGAGTTATGTTGAAGTGGAAGTGGAAGGACCAAACCGTGATCTGCACTCTGGTTTGTACGGCGGAGCGGTTCCAAATCCTATTCACGTTCTTTCGAGAATGATTGCGAATTTGATCGATGAAGATGGACATATCACGGTTGATGGCTTTTATGATAATGTGGAAACGGTTTCTGATGCAGAAAGAGCTGACATGAATAAATTGAAAGATGATCCGGAACATTTCAAAAAATCGATTGGTTTAAATGGAGTAGAAGGTGAAAAAGGATATACGACTTTAGAAAGAACGTCCATTCGTCCAACTTTGGATTGCAATGGAATTTGGGGTGGTTATATTGGAGAAGGTGCAAAAACGGTGATTCCGTCCAAAGCATTTGCAAAAATATCAATGAGATTGGTTCCTTATCAAACTCCAGATGAGATCACCGAAAAGTTTACCAAATATTTTGAAAAAATTGCGCCTGCAAATGTCAAAGTGAAAGTAAATCCACACCACGGTGGAATTCCTTACGTTTTGCCAAGTGACACTAAAGAATTTTTAGCGGCAAAAACTGCCATGGAAACTGCGTTTGGTAAGGAAGTTCTCCCGTACAGAAGTGGTGGTAGTATTCCAATCACGGCGATGTTCGAGCAGGTCTTAGAAGCCAAATCAGTATTGATGGGCTTTGGATTAGATTCCGATGCGATTCACTCCCCGAATGAGCATTATGGATTGTTTAACTTTTATAAAGGAATTGAAAGTATTCCCTTATTCTTTGAGAATTACACAAAGTAACTTTACTTATAAAGCCATTTTTTACGGAGAATGGCTTTTTTGTTAATTATGATTTTTGAAAATGCAGATAAATTACATACATTGCGACTTAATTTAAATATTTAATATGAAAAAACTTCTATTATCTTTAATGACTATAAGTTCATTAAGTTTATTTTCGCAACAATTAATTTCTTTTGAACCCTCAGAAGGTTACGTTACGGGAGACCTTAATGGTCAAGTGGGATGGACAACCACAGGAATAGGTCCTGGTACATTTGTTACTAATCAAGTCGTATCTAATGATGTAGCAACAGATGGTGTAAATTCTTTAAAAATTGTTAAGGAAACAGCGTTCTCTGGTCAGCAAAATCCTGTAGTGGGTGGATTTAAATCGTTAGGTGAAACCATAGCGCATAATGATTTTACCATATCATTTGACATCAGATTAACTGAACAAGGTAATAACGCATCTGCGTTTGAATTTCAAACAGTGGGCGATACTCCTGCTGGGTCAGGATATATTATCAGATTGAGATTTACCGAAACCGGTTCTATCTTAGCTGCACAAACTGTGGGAGGTGCTGCCTCATTTGCAACAACTAGCGGACAATGGGTACCTAATACTTGGTATCGAGTTAAGATTGTAGGTTCAGCTTCTGGATTATCTTATTATTTAGATAATACCCGAATTCTGACAGGAGCATTTTTCCAGGAATATGCATTTACAGATATGAGATTTGTACATGATAACTATGCTGGTAATGGTTATATGGATAGAATCGCTATCAACAATGAGGCAGCTCTTGCAACAGGTAATTTGCTATCTACAATTTCAAAAATAACGGTTTATCCTAATCCAACTTCAGATTATTTAAACTTTAGTGGAAAAGTGTTCTCTGCTCAAATTTTTGATGCTGCAGGTAGAACTGTTTCATCTTCAAAAGTTTCTAACGGCCAAGTGAATGTAACAAACCTTGCAAAAGGAGTTTACATTGTTAAGTTTGAAACTGAAAATGGAACTCAGACTGAAAAGTTCATCAAAAAATAATTTCTAATTATTTTGAAATTTATAACGCCTCATTTTCGAGGCGTTTTTTTTGTGCGTAGTTTAAATATCAATCTAATAGATTTTCAGAATAGGATGTTTCAGCAATTAAAATCAGAGAAATTCTCCTACGTCAACGAGTTTTTTTATCTTTAAAGAAATTAAATTCAATGAAAAATAAAGTCGCATATATTACGGGTGGAACAAAAGGAATCGGTTTAGGAATCGCAGAAGTACTCCACAAACATGGAATTACTGTCGCTATTTCTGGACGTAATAAAGAAGATGCACTGGAGGTCGCGAATCAATTATCGACCATGGAAGCTCCGGTTTTTGGAATAGGTTCTGATGTGAAGAATTTTGAAGACGAAAAAAACGCAATCGCCGAAATCACCAAAAAATTCGGAAAAATTGATTATGTCATTGCCAATGCAGGTTTGGGAGTTTTTAAACCAGTTGATCAACTTTCAACTGAAGAATGGTCGTCCATGATTGACACTAACCTTACCGGAATTTTTCATACGTTGAAAGCCTCAGTTGAAGAATTAAAAAAGACGGAAGGATATTTCATCACCATTTCAAGTTTAGCAGGAACGAACTTCTTTGAAAACGGTTCAGGTTATAACGCTTCAAAATTTGGTGCCGTCGGATTCACGCAGGCAGCAATGTTAGATCTAAGAAAATACAATATTAAAGTTTCTACCATTATGCCTGGTTCAGTTTCTACTCATTTTAATGGAAATGAACCTTCGGAAAAAGATTCCTGGAAAATTCAACCCGAAGATATCGGTCAATTAATCATGGATATTTTTAAAATGAATCCACGCACTTTACCTAGCAAAATTGAGATTAGACCTTTACAACCAAAAGGTTAATTATGTATGAAATATAAATTTCTTCAAAATACTATGCATGCATAGTAAATAATTTTTTATCTTAGCAAACAGTAAAACAATAAATATTAGCACATGAAAATATTAGTTTGTATCAGTAGTGTCCCAGATACTACGTCCAAAATTAATTTTACAGCAGACAAATCTGCTTTCGACAAAAATGGAATTCAGTGGGTGATCAATCCTTTAGATGAATTCGGCTTAACTAAAGCCATCAAATTGCAGGAATCAGCAGGAGCAACCGTTACGGTACTTAATGTTGGTGATGTAACCACCGAACCAGTGATCAGAAAATCATTAGCAATTGGTGCAAATGATGCGATCAGAATTAATATTGAACCAAAAGACAGTTTTTCTGTCGCCAAAGAAATCGCGAATGTCGCTCAAGCTGGTGGCTACGATCTGATCCTTTGTGGTAAAGAATCGATCGATTATAACGGTGGAGCTGTTCCAGGAATGGTTGCTCAGTTATTAAATCAACCTTTTGTAAATGCTTGTGTAGGTTTAGAAGTAAATGGAGCTGAAGCTACTGCAGTTAGAGAGATCGAAGGTGGTAAAGAAACTATTTCAGTAAAACTTCCAGCGGTAATCGCAGGTCAAAAAGGAATGGTTGACGAGAAAGATTTAATTATCCCGAACATGCGTGGAATTATGTCTGCCAGATCAAAACCATTAACGGTGACTGAACCAATCAATAGCGAAGTAAAAGTAGATGCAGTTTCTTTTGATTCTGTTCCTGCCAGAGCGGCTGTGAAAATGGTAACTCCAGACAACCTTGATGAATTGGTAAGATTACTTCACGAAGAAGCGAAAGTAATTTAATTCTAACCTTAAACAAAATCAAAATGGCAATATTCGTATATGCAGAAAATATAAACGGAATCTATAAAAAAGCAGCATTTGAGGCGGTTTCTTACGCCAAAGCAATCGCTGACAAAGATGGAGATACCGTTACCGCAATTTCCGTAAACCCAACAGATTCTTCCGACTTATTATATAAATATGGTGCAAACCAAGTTCTAAATATTAAAGACGAAGGTTTGAAAAGTTTCAGTGCAAAAGCTTATGCGCAAGCAGTAAATGAAGTAGCAGACGGAAATATCATCGTATTCCCTCACACCACAGATGCTTCTTCAATTGCACCCATGTTGGCGATTATGAAGAATTATTCTTTGATCACCAATGCAATTGAAACTCCAGAAAGCATTACTCCTTTCCAAGTGAAAAGAAGAGCTTTTTCCGGTAAAGGAATGATGCACGCAAAAGCAGAAGCAGCCGGAGTTATCGTGACGGTTTCTCAAAATGCTTACGGCGTTAAAGAAAATACAGTTGCAGGATCTGAAGAAGTGAAAAATTTATCAGTAGCTAATGAAGATACCAAAGTTCTTTCGCACGAACAGAGCTCTGGAAAATTAGATTTGAAAGAAGCTGAAATAGTTGTTTCTGCAGGTCGTGGAATGAAAGGTCCAGAGAATTGGGGAATGGTTGAAGATTTAGCCAACCTTTTAGGTGCTGCTACCGCTTGTTCCAAACCAGTTTCTGATATTGGATGGAGACCTCATGCTGAACACGTTGGGCAAACTGGTAAAGCAATTTCACCAAATCTGTATATCGCGATTGGTATTTCAGGAGCCATTCAGCATTTGGCTGGAGTGAATTCTTCTAAGACGATTGTGGTGATCAACAATGATCCAGAAGCTCCTTTCTTCAAATCTGCGGATTATGGAGTAGTAGGCGATGCCTTCCAGATTATTCCGGAATTAACTCAGAAAATTAAAGCTTTGAAAGGATAAGAACATCTTTCAGAACATCATATTAAACGCCGAATCACTTCGGCGTTTTTCTTTTTATACTATTTCCTTAGAAAAAGAAATCTTCAAAAATAATTACGGTCTTAATAAAATGACTAATTTTACTTATAGACCATTTTTAATGTAAGAATTTTTGTTAATGGAAATGTTTATTTGGAACATGGCGATTTCGTTCCAGCTACTTTTTATAATTATTAGTAGCGTCATTTTCATATATCTTCGGGAGAAAAGTTTTAAATATTATGCTCTCTATAATATTTTCTTGATTATGTATCTATTGAGTCGATATGATTCTGTTTACTACGGATTTGAAAATCTCCTTGCTGGATTTATCGGTACAACCAACTCCAAAGTTTTTACGGAAATCCTAAATTTTTTCATTCAGGTCATCTTTTATAATTTGTATTCGATGTTTGCGCTGTACTTTCTTGATCTGGATAAGCGGGTCAAAAAGTACTTTAATAAAGTAGTTTTAACCTTGAGGATTTTGGGCGGATTATTTTTTATTTTTGCAGTCCTGTCTTATGTTTTGAAAAATTCTGATTTGTATATTCTACTGTACACTTTTATTTATTTGCCGGTGATGCTCACCTTATTTTTGATTTCGGTAGTACAATCTGTGAATCGATCTGGTAAACACAAAGACTTTTTCCTTTTTGGAGTTACCTCTTATATTTGTTGTGCGCTTATAGCATTTACAGGCACTTTTATTCCTTCGTTAAATATTAAAAATCCTATTTCTTTTTTCTACGTGGGGATCATTATAGAAACCATCTTTTTCAGTCTCGGTTTAGCCTATAAAATAAAGATCATCAATGATGAAAAAAACCGTGTGCGAAATTTGATCACCACTCATAAGCATGAACAAGAGATCAGTAAATTAGAGGGTTTAATGGAAGGCGAAGAAAATGAAAGAAAGAGAATTGCAGAAGAACTTCACGATGGTATTGCCGGTGATTTACTGGCGATAAAATTTAATCTTTCCAATATCAATGTTTCCACGGAATCTCCTGTGAATGTTGGCGTTTTGAAAGAAGTTTCCCAAATTATTGATAATTCCTGTGTCCAAATTAGAGAAATTTCCCACAATCTTTCCCCAAGTTCCATCACCAATTTTGGTTTACTGCAAACAGTAGAGAACTTATGTAAAAAAATGGAATCGGTTTATAAGATTAAAGTGAATTTTAATTTTTCAGGTGATGAAATCAACATTAATAAAAATGTAGAGACCCATATTTACAGAATTATTCAGGAACTGGTTAACAACGTCGTAAAACATTCACAAGCGTCGATAGCTGATGTGAGCATTAATTACAAAAAACCTCAAATTACAATTTCAGTTCAGGATAACGGAACAGGATTTTCGGAGGAACAAACTTCAAATGGAATTGGTCTTAGCAATATCGATTCTAGAATACGATTTTTAAATGCGAAAATTAAAAAAGACAGCCATAAACAAGGTACTTTATTTACCATTTCAATTAATTTAGATGATATTTACAAAACATAGATGATATTTGGCATTTTTACAAAATATCTCCCTTAAAACCTTCTAAAACAAATCGCTTCTCTAAAAAATAATTTATATTTGTCGTATGGATTATAAAAAATTAACCATTCGCGGAATTTCCTATAGCCAAACGCAATCTGGCGCGTATGCCTTGCTTTTGGAACATGAAGACACTAATATTAAATTGCCAGTTGTAATTGGTAATTTCGAAGCACAATCTATTTCATTAGGTTTAGAAAAAGATATTCATCCACCGCGACCTCTTACGCATGACTTGTTTTCAAAATTTGTTCTAGCAACTCATTTTGAGATTACCTCTGTTATTATTTATCAAATCATCGACGGCGTATTTTTCTCGAACATCAATTTTAAAAATAAAACGACGGAAGAAGAATTAATCCTGGATGCAAGAACTTCTGATGCGGTTGCGATGGCGGTCCGTTTTGATGCACCGATTTATACTACTCAGCAAGTTTTAAATGAAGCTGGGATTTTATTGGAACTCGATGTACCTTCCAAGGAAATTGACATTACTGATGATATTGAAGTAGAAGGAAATTTATCGAGTCTTAGTAATGAAGATTTAACAAAATTGCTCGAAGACGCCGTGAAAGATGAAGACTTCGATGTTGCTTTAGAAATTCAGGAAGAAATAAAACGTAGAAAAAAGAAAATCGATTAATAATTTAAGAATATTATGAATTTAAAATTAAAACTTACCGTTCTGTCTTTCCTGCAGTTTTTTGTTTGGGGAGCTTGGTTAATTACGATCGGAGTTTACTGGTTCGGAACAAAACAATGGGGAGGTCAGGAATTCGGAAAAGTTTTTGCGACTTTAGGAATTGCTTCTCTTATCATGCCAGCTCTTACAGGAATTATTGCCGACAGATGGATGAATGCAGAACGACTGTTTGGTATTTTACATATTCTTTACGGGATCACCATGTTATTTTTGCCTTCGATCACAACGCCAGAAAATTTCTTTTGGGTGATGCTTTTGGCGATGATGTTTTATATGCCGACGATTTCTCTTTCCAATTCCATTGCATATTATATTCTTAAAAATAACAATTACGATGTGGTGAAAGTGTTTCCACCAATTAGAGTTTGGGGAACAGTAGGTTTTATTGTTGCAATGTGGATTACCAATCTTACGGGCAATAAAGATTCTGGCGTGCAGTTTTATATCGCAGCTGCTGTCGCTTTGGTTTTAGGAGTCTATGCTTTCTTTTTACCGAAATGTCCACCTCAGAATTTAATTCCGGCGAATGCCACTTTATCAGAGAAGTTGGGGCTTAATGCGTTTTCTTTATTTAAAGATTACAAGATGGCTTTGTTCTTTTTGTTCTCCATGTTTTTAGGTGCAGCTTTGCAATTAACTAATATGTACGGTGATACTTATTTGTCAGATTTTGGTAAAATTCCTGAGTATGCGAATAGTTTCGTCGTAGAGCGTTCCACTTTAATAATGTCAATTTCTCAAATTTCAGAGACTTTGTTTATTTTGGCAATTCCCTTCTTTTTAAAGAAATATGGGATTAAAAATGTGATGTTACTTTCAATGTTTGCCTGGGTTTTACGTTTTGGATTTTTCGCTTACGGCGAACCACAAGGATTTGGCTTAGGATTGATCATTCTTTCATGTATCGTTTACGGTATGGCCTTCGATTTCTTTAATATCTCGGGATCGCTATTTGTAGAAACTACAACTGATTATAAAATCCGTTCTTCCGCGCAAGGTTTATTCATGATGATGACCAATGGTTTTGGTGCCATCGGAGGAAGTTTATTGAGTGGTTGGTTAATTCAACAATACTTTACCTTAGAAAACGGTGATAAAATGTGGCATGAAATCTGGCTCGTTTTTGCTGGTTATGCGTTAGTAATTACAGTATTATTTGCTGTGATGTTTAAGCATAAGCACGATCCAGAAGTTGTAGCTGACTTATAAAATTCATTTACCATATAACAAAACACACTTTTTTCAGAGTGTGTTTTTTTTTGTAATTTGGCGTACTTTAAAAAATATAAAATCTACATAATGAAAGAAGTATTTATCGTATCAGCAGTTAGAACGCCAATGGGAAGTTTTTTAGGAAGCTTGGCAACAGTTCCAGCTACAAAATTAGGTTCCACTGCAATCAAAGGTGCGTTAGACAAAATAAATCTTGACGCGAAACATGTTCAGGAAGTTTACATGGGAAATGTATTGCAAGCAGGAGAAGGTCAGGCACCAGCGCGTCAGGCAGCAATGGGTGCAGGATTATCTGATCATACGCCAGCAACTACTATTAATAAAGTGTGTGCTTCTGGAATGAAAGCAGTGATGATGGCTGCACAATCCATTAAAGCAGGAGATCAGGATGTTATCGTAGCGGGTGGAATGGAAAATATGTCTTCAGTTCCTCACTATTATAATGCAAGAAATGCTACCAAATTAGGCGATGTGAAAATGCAGGACGGAATGGTGCTCGACGGTTTAACAGATGTTTACAATAAAGTTCACATGGGAGTTTGTGCAGAAAAATGTGCAGCTGAATATGGATTAACCAGAGAAGATCAGGATAATTTTGCCATCGAATCGTACAAGCGTTCGGCAAAAGCCTGGAGCGAAGGTAAATTTAAAGATGAAGTCGTTTCTGTTGAAATTCCACAAAGAAAAGGAGATCCAGTTATTTTTTCCGAAGATGAAGAATATAAATCAGTGAACTTCGATAGAATCGGAACTTTGCCAACTGTTTTCCAAAGAGAAAATGGAACGGTAACTGCTGCAAATGCTTCTACTTTAAATGATGGAGCCTCGGCGTTAATTTTAATGTCGAAAGAAAAAATGGAAGAGTTAGGATTGAAACCTTTAGCGAAAATCGTCGGCTATGCTGATGCTTCACATGAGCCGGAATGGTTTACAACTGCACCTTCAAAAGCACTTCCTATCGCTTTGAAAAAAGCCAACTTAGAGATTTCTGACATCGACTTTTTTGAGTTTAATGAAGCTTTTGCTGTAGTTGGTTTAGCGAATAACAAAATCTTAGGATTAGACAGTTCTAAAGTGAACGTGAATGGTGGAGCAGTTTCCTTAGGTCATCCACTTGGAAGTTCAGGTTCAAGAATCATTGTTTCATTAATTAATATTTTGAAACAAAACAACGGTAAGTACGGTGCAGCAGCGATTTGCAACGGTGGAGGTGGCGCTTCAGCAATCGTTATTGAGAATCTATAAAATATTTAAAGCCTTTTAAATCAATCCATTAGGAATAACTAGTGATTTTTTCAGTAGATTCTTAATGGATTTGTTATTTTTGTTCAATTAATTACTTCAAAATGTCGGAAAACTTATCTGCGCAACCTCAAAATATTAAAAACAATCCCAAAACGATGAAAGCCTGGGCTTTATATGATTGGGCCAATTCTGTTTATTCTTTGGTTATTACGTCAACCATTTTTCCGATTTATTATACGAATCTAACCACGTCTCACACCGAAAGAGTCTTTATAGAAAGTTCAGGTTTGTGGCGAGATGTGCCGGTGCCTCACATGATCAATATATTTGGTACTGCTTATGAACCGGCTGCCATCTTTAGTTTTTCACTTACGATCTCCTTTTTAATTGTCGTCATCATCTCACCGATATTATCTTCATTGGCAGATACGATCGGAAACAAAAAATCATTTTTGCAATTCTTCTGTTATTTGGGAGCTACTTCTTGTATGGGTTTAGCGATGTTTACAGGGATGCAGAATGTATTTTTGGGTTTGCTGTTCAGTATCACCGCTAGTGTCGGATTTTGGGGGAGTTTGGTATTTTACAATTCTTTTCTACCAGACATTGCGACGCCAGATAAGCATGATGCTTTGTCCGCTAAAGGATATGTCTACGGTTACATTGGATCCGTTATTTTATTAATTATTTGCTTGCTATTAATTAAGTTCATCGCCAATACTCCAGAAGAAACCAAGACCTACACCAGAATTACGTTTTTGATAACGGGAGCGTGGTGGTTCGGCTTTTCACAGTATTCATTTAAAAATCTTCCTCAGTTTGGTTTAATTAAAGATAAATTGCCCAAAGATCTTGTGCTTTTGAATTATAAAAATATCTTTAAAATTCATGAAGAACAAGGTGGTTTCTTTGTCGTTTTAAAAGATAATATTGCTTTTTACGTCGATGTCGCCAAAGAAAGTTTCCGGGAATTATTTAAAGTGGGTAGCGAATTATTTAAGAATAGAAATTTAAAGTTCTTTCTGTCCTCTTTTTTCTTTTATAGCATCGGAATGCAAACGATCTTTTTGATGGCAACCTTATTCGGAACTTCAGAAATTTTCACTAAAGAAGAAGACCAGTATAAATTGATCATTACCATTCTGGTTATTCAGATCGTGGCTATTTTTGGAGCGTTAGCATTTTCAAGGTTATCCAGGTCAATCGGCAATAAAAACGTGATCAGTATCGCGGTCTTTATTTGGATCATTTGTTGTCTTTCTGCTTTCTTTTTAAATAAAGAAAACCCCAATGTTGAAAAGCAGTTCTATGTTTTGGCAGCTTTTATTGGTTTGGTGATGGGTGGTTTACAGGCGATGTCAAGATCAACTTACTCAAAATTATTACCGGAAGATTCGATGGATAATACCACGTACTTTAGTTTCTATGACGTTCTCGAAAAATTGGCGATCATCTTTGGATCTTTAATCTTTGGTATTGTAATTCAGAAATTTCACAATATGCGTTTTGCTTTTGTTTTGATGTCTGTTTTCTTTGCGGTTGGATTGGTTTTAATCCGTTTTTTAAAAGCGAAGAATATCGATGCTAAGTAAAATGCTAATTCGGAAGATTGGTATAAATTGATGATTAATAACTGGTTTATCATTAAAAATGATTAAATTTGCAGTTAATAATCCCTGGATTATCTAAAATTATGACCAACCCTTTATTTTACGCAAAGATCCTCTTGTTCGGCGAATACGGTATTATCGAAGATTCGCAGGGACTTACTTTGCCTTATAGTTTTTATAAAGGAACCTTAAAATTTTCAGATTTAGAAAGTGATTTTGAAAAAAAATCAAATGACTCGCTTCTAAAATATTCTGAATATTTAAAAGATTTACAACTTCCCGAAACTTTTCAACTCGATATTTCTAAGTTCAAAAAAGACATCAAAAAAGGATTGTTCTTTGACTCCAATATTCCGCAAGGATATGGAGTAGGGAGCTCTGGTGCTTTGGTTGCGGCTATTTTTGAAAAGTATTCTTTAAAAAGTTACGAACCAGAACAAGTTTCTAAAGATGAATTAAAAAATCTTCGTACGATTTTCGGTCAAATGGAAAGTTATTTCCATGGAAAAAGTTCAGGAATCGATCCTCTTATTTGCTACATGAATCTTCCGATTCTTATTGAAAGTAAAGACAGCGTGGATAAAGTTTCTGTGCCTGCCAGCCATGAGGGAAAAGGAGCGATTTTCTTAATCGATTCTGGGATGACGGGTGAAACTGGACCAATGGTTCAGATCTTTTTTGAAAAAATGAAAACTGAAGGTTTCCGTAAAACCATGAAAGAAGAGTTCATTCGTTACAATAACGCTTGTATCGATGCTTTCCTGAAAAAAGAAATGACACCGCTTTTTAGAAATTTAAAGAGTCTTTCTGTTTGGGCTTACGAACATTTCAAACCAATGATCCCCGAAAGTATTTACAAGGCCTGGAAAAAAGGTTTAGATACCAATGCTTATTACCTAAAACTCTGCGGAAGTGGAGGTGGCGGCTATATTCTAGGTTTCACCAAAGACTATTCGAAAGCTGAAAAAATGCTCGAAGGTTTCCACAAAGAAGTAATTTATAGGTTTTAGATCATCTGTTGAAGTAAAAAGCCACCAATCAAATTTATTTTAATTAAGCAGTTTGTGACTTTACGCTCCATGAAGAATCCCTTGTTTTACCGTTTTTCACAGTTCATCGCTTTTATAATGGGCGCGCGGGTTTTTGTGACTTTACTCCTCACTTTTGCTTTATACGTTTCTACTTTTTTTCTATTTAATCAAGAAGAAAGCCTCAGAAATTTTGTGTTCGATTTCAGAGTTCACGGGATTATATTTTGTACGATCCTCAGTATTTTGGCAGGTGGAATTATCAATCAGTTTTACGATCGTGAAAAAGATCAAATCACAAAGCCTTTTCGAACCAGAGTTCAAAATTTCTTAAAACAGAAGTATTTCCTCTACGCTTATATCGCCTTAAATATATTTTCTCTCGGAATTGCTGGAATGATTTCAATTAGAGTATTTTTCTTCTTTCTGATTTATCAATTTTTAATGTGGTTTTACAGTCATAAATTGAGTAAGTTGTTAATCATCAATAATTTAACTTTTGTAAGTCTATCATTATATCCATTTTTTGGGATGCTTTTTTACTATAAAACTTTCTCGGTACTCATTTTTCTAATGTCCATTTTTATTTTTTTAATGCTTCTAATTATTGATGTTTTAAAAGATACTTTAACTAAAAATGCTGACAAAGTTTTTGGATATTTTACGATTCCCAATTATTTTAGTTCTACAATTTCACGTACTATTATCGTTATCCTTTTAATTCTCGCGCAGATTTGTTCGGGCTTAATTATTTGCAAAATGGGTTTACACAGCATCATGAGTTATTATTTTGCTGCCAGTATTTTTATCCAAATTATATCGGTATTCTTAGTATTAAATAAAGCCCGATATTCAAAATTCGCAAATTTGAATATGCTTAGAAGCTGGATTTTCATTGGGATTATCTCAATGTTAGCCAACGGAATTCATCAACATTATTTCTTGTAAAAATTCTATTCGTTGGCGATCATTTCTTAGCTATACCGCTTTTAACAATATTAAATTTTATTAAGATTGAACTTTTTAGAGCCTATCTTATTGTTTAGTCGCATTTAAACAAGCAAAAAATACCTTATCTTTGCAGATAAATTTTTCAGAACATGAGCAGAGACAGTAATGGTAATAAGAAGCCACGCATTAGCAAAATTTCTAATTCAGGAAGTTCCCCAAAACCACGCGGAACAAAATCTGCTCGTCCGCGAACTGAAAAACCAGAAGAAAGAAAAGAGCCGAAAGAACCTAAAGCACCAAGAGAGCCGAGATTAATGTCTCAGGCAGAAGCTAAATCTTATGAGAAAACTTTTGACAAGCCAGCTTCCCGAAAAATGGGAAAAAGAATCGGAAAGTCTTTTGATAACAGCAGTAAGTTTGTTAAAGGTCCAGCAAAATCCGGTGCCCCAAAACCATACAAAAAACCTTTTGTTCCAGTTGATGAAGCTGAAAAAACACGTTCTTTTGTTCAAAAAAGACGGTTTGATAAATTAGCCAAAGAAACTCCAAAAGATTCAATACGTTTAAATAAATACATCGCCAATTCAGGAATTTGCTCTCGTAGAGAAGCAGATGATTTGATCACGCAAGGTTTGGTAGAAGTGAACGGAAAACCTGTAACAGAAATGGGTTACCAGGTGCAGAAAACCGACAGAGTGGTTTTCGACGGACAGGGAATTACACCAGAAAAACCGGTTTATGTTTTATTGAATAAGCCAAAAGGATATATTTCTACAACGAAAGACGACAAGGCCAGAAAAACAGTTTTGGATCTGGTAGCAAATGCATCACCATACCGATTGTTTCCAGTAGGAAGATTAGACCGCTCTACAACTGGAGTGATCTTGTTGACCAATGATGGTCACATGACTAAGAAATTAACGCATCCATCTTTTGCGATGAAGAAAATTTATCATGTCACTTTGGATCGTAAATTAGACAGAGCAGATTTAAATATGATTCAGGAAGGAATTCGTTTGGAAGAAGGCATTGCTGAAGTGGACAGTATTTCTTACATCGAAGGAAAACCGAAAAATGAAATCGGAATCGAATTGAGTATCGGTTGGAATAGAGTAGTGCGCCGTATCTTCACAAAATTAGGATATGAAGTTGAATTGCTTGACCGCGTATTGTTTGCCGGATTAACCAAGAAAAATATCAAACGTGGACACTGGAGAATTTTATCTGAATTAGAAGTGAACACTTTGAAAATGATCTAAATTTCTTTGAATTGAATTAAAGAATTTTAAAAATAGAAAACCCTTTTTGCTTTATGGCAGAAAGGGTTTTTACTGTATTGGAGTTAAGTTAAAAATTGTATTTTACATTAAATCCAGTGAAAAAATAGGCTTTATGGGGTCCCGGATTTACGTCCGTAAAGATTGAAGGGTCAAGATATTGATTATCCTTGTCACTGTCGTTGATGCTGTTTCCGTAAAATAAAAAAGTGTAGTTAATTTGATTCGTCAAGTTATTTCCAGCCAAGAAAACATCAACATCAACTTTATTAAAACGGTGTTTATAGCCCAATTTAGAATTCAATAAACCAAAACTTTTGACCTCATTTTTATTCGCGAAATCAGTGTAAACACTTCCCAGATAATTATAGGTATTCTGCCAGTAGATTCCTATTTTAGTTTCAAAATCAATTCCCGCTGAAAGTTTATTTTTTGGAACGCCCACTACATTTTTACCATCATAATTCATGACTGCTGCCGGTTGACCCGCCTTTTGTAAATAGGTACTGAATTGAGAATATTTAAAATCATTATACGTAAAACTTACAAAAGGCTGAATTTTCGCCAGCAAAGAATTTTTGAGTCTATAAACATATCCAACACTCATTTCTAAACCTTTATTTTCTTGGTTTCCGGTGTTTGCCCAATAGGAATAAGAAGTGTTTTCAGCATTGTTAATGGTTCCTCGTAACTGACTTAACTTGTCTTTGATCCCAATCCTGAAGACGGAAAATTGGTAGTCAATGGAAGTGTCCGCCAGCAATCCCTGAATGCTGAAATCCCACATTTTAGCTTTCTCTGCTATCAAATTGTCATTGGTTTGATTAAGCCCAGAAATAAAAGAAGTTGCCGATGTTGGTGCATTGTATCCTTCACTGTAACTTAAATTAAAAATTTGATTGTTCCAGGTTTTTTGAACTGCAAAATGTGGAGTTGCTACCAAATCGAATTTTTTTGCGAACGACAGATTTTTGTTATAAAGATCTTTTCCATTGACCACAAATAAGCCTGGAAGCGCAAATAGATCATCTCTCGTATAACTGATCTGATTTAAACTAAGTCCCGCTAAAAACATCAGATCCCAAGGTTTATAAGTAAGTTTTTCAACTGCAAAATAATTAGATTGGTTATTCAGGTATTTAAAATAGGAGCCTTCATAGATTGGTCGTAGAATAGGTGCTTCTGTTATTTTTACACTTTTAAATCGGTAATTGGAAATCAAGGACCGCGACTGCTGAATTTCTAAACCAAATTCCGTTTGACTTTTAAAATCATTAAATTCCTTGGTGAAATTAAAAACTGATCGGAAACCGTAGTTCGGAGCAGAATACGTTTCAGAAGCTCCTGCCGCAATTCTGTCGCTCGTTGTTCCGCTGTAAAATACGGTTGTACTGTTTTTAAAGTTTTTGCTAATATCCCAAATATGCCCGACGCCAACTCTGGAAGTTACAAATTTTGTTTTTGCTCCTCGTCTGATGTAGGAAAAGTTTCCGTTATCAATTCCGTTATAATAGTCATCATAAGAAATTTGTCCCGAAACCTGTTCCAATGAATTCCCGTGAGAAGCGAGTAAAGTTATTTTCTGTTTCGCATTCAGTTTAAACTCTCCATTGATCGTATAAAAATTCTTGATGCTTTTTCCATGCGGTCGGTATCCATCGCTGCCGATGTGGCTATAATTGGCGTTAATAGAGTGGTTGTCGCCTGTATTGGTTACAGAGGTAGAAGATTGAAATAAGCCGAATGATCCAGCATTAAACTGTTCTGAAGCATAAGTACCTTTTTTGTTTTCGGGTCTGATATACAGCCGAACTGCACCACCAGAACCGCCACCATATAAAGTCGCAGCTGGACCTTTTATCACTTCAATATGATTGATAAGACCAAAATTGATATCATCCAAAATCGTGATGCCATCTGCACCTGTTAGTGGAATATTGTTCAAATACATTTTAATTCCCCAGTTGTTGAATTTCTGATCATTTCCGTAACCGCGTAAAATAATCCTTTGGCCACCAAGCTGCGTCCTTTTTTCGACCTGAACTCCAGCCATGGTGTTGAGACTTTGTTCCAGGAAAGCAGGATTGTTTCTGTTGATTTCATACTCAGAAATGATCTCCGTAGATTGGGCATGTTTTTTAAATTCTTCCCGTTCTTTTGAAACTTTTACCCGGGCATGAATTTCTACTTCTTCGATATTTTTTATATTCTCTTGCGCATTAGCCATACCAATTGAAAACAGTAAAATTAAAAATGTACGGTTTCTTTTCATAAAAAATTTAGTGTTGCATAAAATAGAAAAAGGTAAGGATATTCCTTACCTTTTATTTTAGTTAAATTGAATTACTTTCTAATTATTACTGATGAATAGATCATGGCTCCACTTTGGGAAGCTTTTAAAACATAAGTTCCTTTTGGTAAACTTTCGATACTGAATTCTTCATCTGATTTAACATTCTTTTTAGTAAGTACTAATTTCCCGCTCGTATCAAATAGTTCTACATCTGCAGCTTTACCATTTTTTCCCTCAAACTTAATATGAATCGGACCTCTTGTAGGATTTGGATAAACCTGTGTACTGAGCAGGGTATGTTGAGCGTTTCCTGTTGCTAAACCATCGTCATCTATTTTAGTGGTAAACGCTCCTCTTCCATAAGTCACGGCTAAGATCGTCTTATCAGATGGTCTGTAATCGAAATGATTAATTTTAAATTTACCTAAACCGTTAGAATACAAAGCCCAAGTTGGCGTGGCAGATTGGAAGTTTGCCGTTCCCCAAACTCCGAAATAGGTTCCAAGAATTACTTCGTTATTATCTTCCGGATTCATGAAGATCGCTTTAACAGGAATGTCTGGAAGATTTCCTTCTTTTGAAACCCACGTAGATCCAGCATCAGTACTGTAAAACACACTCGTTTTATTAAAATTAGATACGGTAACCATTATTTCACTTTCCGATATTCCTAATTTAACATCAGAAATATAGCCTCCAAAATTAAAACTGTATAAAGAGACCGCTGGTGTTGTATCAGCATTCGTTACTTTGTATAATTTCCCAGAAGAAAGACCAAGAAAAAGAGTAGAGCTTGTAGTACTATAAGGTGATACTAAAATATCAGATATATTTTCACCGGCGGCAACTGAGGCAATGGAAAGCTGACTTCTTGTTGGCGCAAAAGGTAATGTTGATAAACCTGTAATTCTATTTAAAGTTACGGAAGTACTGTTAGCTGAAGCATTGGTGTAAGCAATATCCAGGTTTCTATCGACCGCCAACGGATTAATGAACTGTCCTGCATCTCTTTGTGCTTTGGTAGAAAGCAGGTAGTAACTTCCTTGTGCATTGAATATAATGTGGTAATTGTACACATACGAAGCAATCAAATACTTATCTTGATCATCAAATGCAGTATAAGCACCATCGCCGCCGTACACTTCAGAATTAGCATAGAAATTATTAGCTAAAGCAACTCCTTCAAGCTGTTGTGTTCCGTTATCCTGGGCACCAAGAATCATCTGTTCATTCGAAAACGAAGCAGTTGGATTTAAGGTTCCGTGATAAAATTGCGTGATATTTAACTTTTTGTTTCGCACTCCAACAGCGCTGGTATTGGCCAGATTATTTTTGTCAGCGGTAAAAAAAATACCACCATCATTTCCCATGACAAATTGGTCAGGATTTTTAGGATTAAAAACAAGGGCGTGTTGATCCGCATGAACTAAGGAAATGCTGGTCGATCCCATCACATTATTATTAGACCATTTGGTATATTGAGTCCAGGTTGCGCCACCATCATTTGATTTGTAAGAATCGATTCCTCCTACATATACCTGTTCATCATTGGTTGGATCTGTTTCAAGAACCAAATCATAGAAAGCTTGTCCTCTGGTGAAATCATTATCAGGTTGTCCGGTGTCGATAGGATTTGGTAACGTAATACCTGAAGCTGCAACATTGGTAGAAATCCAAGTGGTGCCACCATCGATGGTCTTTGCCATTCTTATAGGCTCTGAGGTATTCGCTCCCTGCATCAATGCGTAAGCTTTTAAAGGATTTGTCGCAGAAACTTCAACCATTACTCTTGAACCCGGATTGCCAACATCATACACATTTGTAAACGAGACTCCGTTGTTGGTTGATTTAAAAATTTTACCACCAGATGTTGTTCCACCATAAAGACTTCTTCTTGTTGCGACCCAAATTGCATTATCGGCGCCAACTTCAATATCCTGAATGTCATAACCCCGAGGGCCAGCTAACAAGCTGTTTAATAAAGTAAAGTTAGTTCCATCTGTAGATTTATATAAACCAGATTGGTCTAAACCTGCAAAAGTAGCTGCATCGGCAAAATAGGATCCTGCAACTCCAGCATAAACTTCAGAAACACCGTTATTATTGACAACTTTTATAGATGGGACATTATAGTTTCCTCTTTTCACGCCGTTTCCAGCATAACCGTTTTCAAAAGCAAATATCTGGTTCCAGGTACTTCCTCCATCGGTGGTTTTCCAAATGCCTAAGCCGCTGAAGTCACTTGTTTCTACCTCGCCTGTACCGACATAAAAAATCTGAGAATTATTGGGATCAGACGTGATGCATGAAACGGTAGTGTTGGACCAGAATGCATCGACTAAAGTCCACTCTGTGTTGGCATCGGTGATATCGTTATTATACCATAATCCACCAGAAACTCCGCCTGCCCAAACTTTTTTACCCGTAGTATCGTTCGGATCAAACATTATCGCTCTCACTCTTCCGGCCACGGAATAAGGACCTCTTTCAACCCACTGATTCGTAATACCGTCTTTATTGGCGGCACTTTTAACACCGCTAAAGAGTTTTAAATCTTTTTGTTGTAAAAATTTTCCTGCCTTTACATCTTGTTCCAGATTAACATAATTTTGATTGCTTACGGTCCCTGTTTCAGGATCCATGGTGGCAATATAATCATGAACATAATATTCGTCAGGAGGTTTTTGATGGTTGGCTTTTGCATACTCAACACGCTTTTGATAGCTGCTGACAATTTCTTTGATATTCTTCAGATACGTCTTATTAATCTGCGTATCTGTAGTGGTAGTGGTTTCTTTTACCTGCGCGTTTAGATAGACTGCAGCGATGGTAAAAGTTACCCCGAAAATCAATTTTAGATTCATTATAAATTTATTTAGTTCAATAACAAATATAAATCTATATGCTGAATAAATTGATTAATTAATAAATAAAAATCATATTTATATACATATTGATACTAGTTAAGAAAATTTTGTATAAAAATTATTCGGGAACATCCTCTGTTGGTATCGATTCTTCGTTATTTAAATTGTAGGTGAAAGCAATTCTTTGTGCTATTTCTTTTTTCTTTTTTAAATCTTCTGAAATCAAGAAAACTTCTTTTAGATTAAAGTTATTTCTATTGTTAACATTCTCGCCACTTAAAGTAATCGTTGGTTGTTGTTCCGGAAAATAAATTCCATTTAATTGAATTGTTTCTCCAACATTCTTTTTCGTTAATTCTATTTTTACATTTCCTACCAATAAATATTTTACTTCAAGCTGAGGATTTTTTTTGATCACAAGCTCAAATTTTTCAGCTGGGGCTCCTTTTACACCGCCATGAGTGGTGCTATGAGAAGCTTTGATCAACTGGAAGTTTTGAGCAGCGGCGCAACTGCTTAAAAAAAATGACATCAATAGATAATTAAAGGTTTTCATGTCGGTGTTTTTTTAATTAATAAAGGAATATACAAAAAGCTTTCTGACTTTTCGATAATTATTTTTAGTGGTAAAATAGAAATGATTTAAAGATGACAGATTGATCGTAACTATAAGTTATTGATTTAATGATAATTAAAATTAGTTTTTGCAATGCCTTTATAATTTTGTAACATTTACGTAGAGCATTCAGATTGACATTTATTAGTATTCTGTCTAACTATGATTGGAGGGTTAGCTGCTTTTTATTTTGTAGGAAAGGGATGGTTTGAAAAAAATTTCGGTAAATATTTCAAGCAGATTGAATCTCTGATAAACGATTTAAAGTAAAAAACTTCCCACGAATTGTAGAAAGTTTTGTTAAATATTGTGGTAAAGTTTATTTTAATGCAGAATTGTTAAGTGTACTTAAAGCACTTTTCAACTCTTCATAGGTAAATCCAT
>DIBY01000011.1:113346-113796 GCA_002415135.1 Flavobacteriales bacterium UBA5040
ACTCTTCATAGGTAAATCCATCTGCTTTTAAAGTCACCAGATACCGATTTTTCAAAACCGTTTGAATTTCGGAATTGATGTCTTCTCCATTTTTATATTCAGAAACGATAGATTTCGCACCATTGATTTCGGTGCTTTTTTCAAAACCAAATTCAGTCGTTTTTTCCTTGTTGACATTCAATCCCATCATCATAATGGAAACCATAGCACTACCGGTTTCTCCGGCGCCATCAACGATTTCTACTTTCACGCGTCTGTTTTCATCATCTGCATATTTTGCTTCAGCAGTCGATAAATTCATCATGGCATTGTCACCAACGGAAAGTTCTTTTCTTTTTAAACCCAATAGGATTTCTGGTAGAACTGCCTTTAACTCATCATTCGTGAGAGGTGGAATATTCTTTAAGTTTTCAATGTTCTTCGTAACATCCTGCATGGAACTGCCCATTT
>DIBY01000027.1:0-3543 GCA_002415135.1 Flavobacteriales bacterium UBA5040
TTCATAATATTGATTTTGTAATTATATGTTCATAAATCGATTTGAAAATTGGTAGAAGTCAAAATGTAAAGTACAGCGATATTAACTGCAATTAGTTTTACAGCATAGAATTTTGACTAATGTTGATGTCACGATTAAAAAGACCGGTGATAGAATTGTAGATAACAATAATTAATTCTATCAATTTTTGAAGAGAACTTTCGCATTCGAATTATCCATCATCTCTTCTCTAATGTATAATTCTTCGAAAAAGTTTACTGACTAATGTCGGAGCATAGATGCTCAATGTAACTTGGGTTTTATTACTTCCAAGATTTACTTTTGTTTGGAACAAAATAGACTTTGCAAAAATAATTTGCAGAGATTTTTTACACTGCTTTGAAGGTAAACCCTTGAAATTTAAATGTTTAAGTCTTTGGATATTTATTTCTTACTATACAAATGTAGGAAATCAAATTTCCATCCCTTGGTAGAATTCGGTTTATTACTTACACAATATCATCGATAGATTTTCTATCCCACTTCCGAATATTTTTAAATTCCGTCATAGACATCCCTGTTTCATGTTTAAACTGTTTCGCTAAATGTCCACTGTTGTTATAATCTAAAGTGTAGGCTATTTCTGAAAAATTCAATTCTCCTAACTGGATCATTTCCTTTACTTTTTCCATCTGTAAATTAATCCTGTATTTTTCGATGGAAATACCTTCCTTTAAACTAAATAATTTACTCAAGACAGGATAAGACTTATTAAAGGTCGAACTTAAAAAAATAGAAAGATTAGAATGGTCTTGATTTTCAACTTTATTGATAATTGCTGTTTTTATTTTTTCAACCAATACATCTGTTTCGTCTATCAACAATTCAAAACCGAGTTCTTGTAAAATCTTTTCCAATTTAGAAATCTCAACTGGCGTATCCTGATCCAGCACAACTTGCCCTAATTCCAAAGAATCAATATGATAGCCTAAAGCATTTAGCTCTCGAATCACCGCCGTCTTACAGCGGTCGCACACCATATTTTTTATATATAAAGTTGTTTTCATTTTGGTGTTTTAATGGTTAATAATTTGAATAGTTTTTTTGTAATTTGAATCCATGGAGATGTTGAATACATGAACTTGATGAAAATTTTACATATCGTGACCCGCCATTGGATCTGCACCTTTTTTGAAAATATATTCGCTATTGAGCAGATAAGTTCCCGAAATCACAATCTCATCATCTTCTTTGACGCCCGACAAAATTTCAATACGGTCGTCCGTTTCTAAACCTGTTTTCACCATTTTATTGACGAAGGTATTTTTTGCAGTTTTTACCCAAACCGTCGCCATTTTTCCATCACGAATCACAGCGTCTGTTGGCAAAGTCAGCGTTTTGCGGGACTCGTTTTCTACCAAAACATAAACCGGCATTCCGGGTTTTAGCAAATTATCTTTGTTGGGAATGGAAACCCGCACCAGATTTATTCTGCTGGCGGAATTTATTTCTGGATTGGTAAAATCGATTTTTCCTTCAATTTTCAAATTATCCATATCGGGGATGGAAACGATCACTTTTGTATCCCGATGGATCAGTGCCATTTGCGAAGAATAAACCTGAGCTTCTGCCCAAAGTGTAGAAAGATCGGCAAGCGTCAAAATGGTTCCACCTTCTGAGAGATATGCACCTTCTGATATATTTAAATCTGTGATGTATCCTGACCCAGTACTATATATTGTGGTAGTGAGCGGTGCTTTTCGCGTTCTTTCCAACTGGGCGATCTGACCTTTAGACATTCCCCACAGCGAAAGTTTATTGCGGGAACTTTGGAGCAACTGATCGAAATCGATGGAGGTACTTCCTTTAAAAAGATGTTGCCGCTCTAATGCCAAAAGATATTCCTGTTTGGCATTGTTCAGTTCTTCACTATAAATTTCTATTAAAGGAGAACCTTGAGGCACGTATTCACCGATGTTTTTATAGTACAATTTTTCCACTCTGCCCATTACACGGGAACTGACAGAATGCATTTTATACTGATTGAAATTGAGTGTTCCAGTGAGCGTCAATTTGTCGGACAATTCATCATTTCCGAGACTGACTGTTTTTATATTGCCCAGTTTGATCTGCTCATCATTCAGGACAAGTGCGTTCGGATCATCATTTTTTTTCTTCTCTACAGGCACCAGATCCATATGACAAATGGGACATTTACCAGGTTTGTCTGCCACGATCTGTGGATGCATTGAGCAGGTGTAGTATATATCGTGGTTGGCGTGTGGATCTTCTTCTTTTTTACAGGAAAAAAGAAAAACCAACAGTACCATTATTAGAATATTGAATTTCATCTTTTGTTTATTTACTTGTTTACTTTAATCAGACTTTCGCTGTCCATGAGATATTGAGCATTTTCTGCTACTTCGTCTTCGGGTTTCAACCCACTTACAATTTCAATTTTATCTTTTACGATAGCGCCGGTTCCGACTTTGTGAGCAGTAAAACCGCCAGGTGCTTTCTTAAAGACAATTTTATCAATACCCAAAGAAACTACGGCTGTTTTTGGTAGCCAATCGGCTGATTTAGAGTGGCTCGAAATTTCGGCATTTACCTGAGTACCAATCGGTATTTTCGCTACGCTGTTGTCGAAATAAACTCTTGCTGTAACTGTTTTGCTATCTGGACGGAAGAAAGGTTCAATAAAATCAATGGTACCTTTAAACCGACTTGAAGGATCGTTTTGCGGAATAACTGTAACCGACTGTCCTTTGCTCACCAAAGCAATATCTTCTGCAAAAATATTGAGGAGTGCCCAACTTCGATTGGGATTGTACACCGTAAATATATTTTCTCCTTTTTGCAGATACATGCCTTCTTTAAGTGGCAATTCTGCCGTTACTGAATTGGCCTGCATTACTTCATTCGGTTGTGACTGGTTTGCCATACCTCCAGCAGATTGAATATATCCGCTGTAATTGCTAAAGACAGGAACGCTGAGATCAGGTTTACCTTTCCTGCTGATACTTTGAATCTGTGACGCCGGCATTCCCAAAAGAAGCAATTTTTGTCGGGATGCATTGATCATCATAGCGTTTGAACGGTCATTTTTCAAAACGAATAAATGATTTTGCTGTGCCGTGAGTAACTCTGGACTGTAAATGTCCAAAATCCGTTGACCTTTGGAAACTTTTTGGAATTTGTACCGAACATACAATTTCTCGATCCTTCCGGCAATTCGGGAAGAGATCGTTCCGATCTGGCGCGTGTCGTAATCTACAATGCCCAATGCATTAACGGTGGTTGGAATATTTTCCTTCGATAGACGAATAACAGGCAACTGAGAAACAACATAGTTATTGGTGGGTTGTAAAAGATCGTCCAGTTTGATACCATCTTCTTTTTGTGCAGGCGCATCTTTCAGCACCAGATCCATTCCGCATTTCGGACATTTTCCAGGTTTATCTGAAATTATTTCAGGATGCATTGGGCAGGTATAAGTATGCAGTCCCGCAGCTTGCGAGTGCGAGTCTTCCCAGAATTTTAATTTTTCACAAGCTGATAAAG
>DIBY01000027.1:3743-9313 GCA_002415135.1 Flavobacteriales bacterium UBA5040
TATCAAAATATTCTAACTGAGTCATATTGAGTTTTTCCCACGCATCGTAAAGCGTAAAAAGATCCTCCGTATTTTGCTCGTAGCCCAATTGCATTAATTTGTAATTGTTTTTCAAAGCCGGAATAATGGTGTTTTCATACAATTGAATCTGTTTTTTATTCAGTTCTAATTCATTGCGCATTCCATATGCTCGACCGCTGTATTCATTCACCATGACGGCTTTTTGGGCAAGCAGTGCTTCTTCTTTGATCTGTAAACTTTCGATATTGGCGTCATACATTTTAGAAGCCCACGGAACCAAAGGAATCTTCGCCATCACCATAAGGGTATACTGCATAGGCTGACCTCCAAATGCAAACATATTTTCGAATTTTACACCGAATTCTGGTCGCAAATTTTGTTTTTCCAGATCCTGTTTCAATTTTGCGATGTCAATTTCTTTGTCAATACCACGCAAATCGCTTCTGTTTTGATAAAAAAGTTCTGGATCAAAAAGTTCCAACCCATATTCATTTAAAGTAAAATCAGGCTGTACTTCCAGTTCTTCCATTGCGTTTCTTCCCATCAAAGCGTTCAGGCGAATTCTTTTAACCTTAATATCATTATCATACATGAGTTGCATATTATCTGCTGAACCTAGTGCTGCTTTGGCTTTGTAGTAGGCAGAAATTTTTCCGAGGCCGTTTTTATACCTAATTTCTGCATTCCGTATCATGAAGTCCAGCATGTTTTTATTATCCTTAACTACTTTTATTTTCTTGTCCAGGACGATCCAGTCGTAGTAAAGTTTTTTTGCATCCTGAAAATTTTCATTCAAAGTGGCTGTCAATTTTTCTCTTTCGACAGATGACAACGCCAGCATTAGATTTTCATTGGCATCCAGTTTCTTTTTATTCGGGATCATCTGTTCCACAGAAACCGCAAAAGAACCCATACCCAGCATATCGCCTTTTCTGCTCCAACGCTGTGGATTATAGGGAGTCATCAAAAGACCTGCACCAACCGTCGGTGGCATCCAACTTCTGGCACCTTTCGCGGCTGCATCCATTGATCTCACTTCTGCATCATACATTTTCACCACTGGATTGTTGGCGGCAATACTGTCTAAAATTTCAGACAAGGGCATTTGCTGTGCTCCTATTTTGCCAGAAAAAATTGCAATTATTAGTAGGAGTGTTATTTTCTTCATTTTAATTATCATTAAAGTTTTAATGGGAAGCATCAAGCACATCTATTTTCCCAAGTTTATTCAGTTCCCATTCTTTCTGCATCAAAAAGATAATAGGCGTTACCAAAAGAATATGAATCGCTGAAGTGAAAACACCTCCTACCATTGGCAAAACAATGGGCTTCATCATATCACTACCTACGCCATGACTCCAAAGAATAGGAACCAGACCAAAAAGTGTGACACAAACAGTCATTATTTTGGGTCTCAATCTTTTCGCAGCACCGAAAATAACGTATTCACGCAGTTCTTCGTTGGTTATGGTTTCCCGAGAGTTTCCATTCTTAGCCACCAATTGCACCATGGCATCGTTAAGATAAATGACCATTACAATTCCGGTTTCTACGGCGAGCCCGAAAAGTGCGATAAATCCTACGGCAACTGCGACGGAAAGATTTACGCCCCAAATCGAAATCATGAAGACGCCGCCAATTAGGGCAAACGGAATACTGATGAGATTAAAAAATGCTTCGCGATAAGAGTTAAAGGCAAAATACATGGAGAGGAAAATGACCACTAAAACGAGTGGCATAATCATTTTTAGCGTTTGCTCACCACGGATTAGATTCTCGTATTGACCGCTCCACTCAACATAATATCCCTTTGGCATTTTCGCCATTTTGGTATCTATCCTTTTCTTGGCTTCTTCTACTGTACTTCCCAAATCCCGGTCTCGCACATTGAATAAAACTGCGCCACGCAACATGGCGTTTTCTGAATTAATCATGGGAGGGCCTTCGGAGAGTTGTATATCTGCTACATTATTTAAAGGGATCGAACCAAATTTCATGGTTTGTAAAGGCAATCTGCGGAGCGATTCTATATTATTCCGAAAATCTTGCCCATAGCGTGCATTCACCGAAAAACGCTGCCGACCTTCGATGGTCGTGGTCAGTTTCATACCACCCAAAGCACTTTCTACCACGGCGTTTACATCATCCACACTTAAACCATATCTACTGATTTCATCTCTTTTAACTTCAATATCGATGTATTTACCACCAGTGATTGGTTCTACAAACATGTCTTGAATACCATCGATACCAACAAGTTCATTTTTAATTTGTTGAGATAAGGCGTAAATACTATCTAAATTTTCACCGTATACTTTAACACCGACATCAGTTCTGATTCCGGTGGAAAGCATATTGATCCGGTTGACAATAGGCATTGTCCAGCCATTAGTGACACCTGGAATCTGAAGTTTAGCATTCAATTCATTGATCAAACCTTCCTTGGTTGTTCCCTCTCTCCATTCATCTTGAGGTTTTAATAAAATAATGGTTTCAATCATGGAAATGGGCGAATTGTCGGTCGCAGTATTCGCTCTACCGGCTTTACCTAAAACATGATCTACCTCCGGAACACTTTTAATAATTTTATCCTGAACCTGCAGCAGTCTTTTGGCTTCTGAATTAGAAATATCGGGCAGTGTTACGGGCATAAAAAGAATCGATCCTTCATCCAAAGGCGGCATAAACTCCCGACCGAGATTCAGCACCATCGGAATACTAATTAAAAGAGCGAGAAGATTGATGCCCAGCGTTGTTTTTCGCCACTTGATACACCATCTGATCAAAGGTTCGTAAAACCTTTCCAAGCCTCTATTAATAGGGTTTGTACTGTCATCTTTAAACTTTCCTTTCATAAAAAAGGATATGAGCACTGGTGCCAAAGTAAGAACCAAAAACGCATCAACTATCAGTATGAAAGTTTTGGTATAAGCCAAAGGATGAAAAAGTTTTCCTTCTTGCCCCGTCAACATAAATACGGGGAGAAATGAAACCACAATGATCACTGTAGAAAAAAATACGCCTCTTGAGACCTGCTTGCATGATTTCTCAATAATACTCATCCGAATATCTTCGGGTATTTTTTTATAACTATCCGGCTTTTTACTTTTCTTCCGGAATATATTTTTAAACCAATTGGTCTTCATTATTAGGAGTTTTTGTTTTGATTATGATTCTGCCAATCCGACAGATTTTTGTACGCATTTTCAGACATTATAATTCCGTTATCTACGATAACCCCAATTGCTAAGGCAATTCCTGTAAGCGACATGATGTTGGAGGAAAGTCCAAAAGCATTGAGCAAAATAAAGGCAATCGCAATAGTGATCGGGATTTGAATAATAATACTCAAAGCACTGCGCCAGTGAAAAAGAAAAACAATGACAATAATAGCCACCACAATCATTTCTTCAACGAGTTTGGTTTTAATATTATCTATTGCTGCTTCTATAAGAGTACTTCTATCATAAGATGTTTTTAGAGTAACCCCTTCCGGAAGTCCTTTTTCTACCTCTTTCATTTTCTCTTTTACATCATTGATCACTTTATCGGCGTTTTCACCGTAGCGCGCAACGATAATTCCGCCCACTACTTCACCTTTGCCGTCAACATCAAAAATACCCGTCCGCAGATCGCCACCCATTTGCACTGATGCAACATCTTTCACACGAACTGGAATGCCCTGATTATTGCCGACGCCAATGTTTTCGATATCTTCAATATTATTGATGTAACCAAGACCGCGAATGATGTAAGCCATATCTGCCATCTCGAATTTTCGGCCGCCGACGTCATTATTATTGGTCTTCACCGCCTTCATTACGTCTAATAAGGAAATATTGTAGTATTGCAATTTTACCGGATCGATCACCAGTTGGTATTGTTTTTCGAACCCACCAAAAGAGGCGACTTCTGAAACGCCAGGTACTGTTTGTAGGGCAAATTTGATATACCAATCCTGTAAGGCACGCTGATCGCCCAGATCCATGTCTGGTGCATCTAAATGATACCAGTACACATGACCTACGCCTGTACCATCGGGCCCGAGCGTTGGAGTAACATCTTGTGGAAGTAATCGCTGTGCATAATTGAGCCGTTCCATGACCCGTGTTCTTGCCCAATAAATATCGACATCATCGTCGAAANNAAATAACATACACGAAACTCATCCCAAACATGGAGGACGCTCGAATATTTTTAATTTTCGGAATCCCCTGCAGATTACTGACCAAGGGAAAAGTTACCTGATCCTCGATGATCTGTGGACTTCTTCCCATCCACTCCGTGAAGACGATTACCTGATTTTCACTCAAATCAGGAATCGCATCAATCGGATTATTTCGGACGGCAAAGATCCCCCAGATAAACAGACCTGCTGCAATCAGCAGTACAAAGTATCGGTTTTTAAGAGATAATCTTATTAAATTTTGAATCATGATATTTTATCAGTTTACTTAATTTCCTCCTGCACTTCCCCACAGGTAAGCATTCCTTTACCGTAATAAGGATTTTTAACGTCTTTAGAAGAACTTAACCAGAAAGCACCTTTGCTGTCATTATACATTGGGCAGAAGACTTTATAAACCGGCTTTGAAGCGCCGAAATCTTTAACCAAATCATAAAAATCTGCACTTAACAAATCCAGATGTTCTCTTTGATGTTCGATATTTCCAGCATTTTCCGCGATGTGTTCTGCATGTTCTTTAATCTCAGCGACGATATCTGCGTATTCTTTGTTTTGCTCCGTCGAAAAACTGGTTTGGTCAATTTTCGCTAGCGACTGTACCATATCTTTTCCGGAAGAAGCTGCCTCCCCAGCATTATCATCTGCGAGCGCTGAAGTTAGTTGCATATAGTTTGAAGTGAGATCATCCAGATTGGCGGAGGATTTTTTGGCTTCAACAACGGTCATGTTTTCATTCATGGACATACCCTCCATCGTTTCGCCATCTTTCATGCCGTTCATATCGTGCTGCATGGTGGTATTAGCGGTTTGTTCTTTGTTTTCTTTACAGGCACTTACTGTTAATGCGCCAAGGGTCAAAAGACCTATTACTGCTATTTTCATTGTTTTGATTTTTAAGTTATTAATTATTGAAATAAGTTTCATAGTTGGATTGGTTTTCGAAATACAATACATTATCATTTTCGTCTGCCTTTGCAATAATCGCAGTTGCTTTATCGACAGGTTTCTTAGATACTGGATCCAAAGCAATACGTGCGCTTTCCTGAGTCGGGATCTTCTCCTGACAATCTGCGCAACAGCCGTAATAAACTTTGCCGTCATATTTTACTTCCAGTTGTTTTTTACCCATGTAGGCATTATTCACCATGCATACTTCATCGTTTGGAAGAAGGTCGCCAACTTTGGGCTGATTGTTAACAACAGCAGCATTTACCACAGCATTGTTTTTTCCGGTTTCAGGACTGTTACAAGAATAGAGAAACAAGGCCAATACGGCCATTATTCCAAATGTCAAATTTTTCATGAAATTTAGATTTAAGATTAAGATTGAATTAGAAGATGCGTGACGCATAGACTGGCTCTA
>DIBY01000027.1:9421-11845 GCA_002415135.1 Flavobacteriales bacterium UBA5040
TGACCATAGTAGCATTTCGGTGGATCAAAAAGTTGAGCACAAGAAGTATAACGAGTTAATAAAGGACAAACGCACTTTAGAACATCGCATAACTCGGGATGTAAGAACGGTATTTAACCTATTTTTGGCGGTTGCCAAATGGTGTGAAATCCATTAGAATAAAACGGATTAAGATAATAGAATTGCGATCTTTTGGAAGTAAAATCAAACTTGTTTTGAGAATTTATCAGTTTACTACCATCAACAAATACTGGAAATTGAAAGGAATTGCAGGTATTCCCACTACAACTACCAGAACAATCGCCTGTTGAACATTGATGGGATTTAGGATGGCAACATTCATCTTCACAGTCTCCGCTGGAACATTCCGGCTGTATCTCGACGAATGACTGTCTGAACTCTAATGCAACCAACGATTTTTCTACTTTATCAGCCTTATTATTTATGACGCACCCGAATACAAAATTAGGTACTAGAAATAAAACCAGTATAAAACAGGAAAATAATATTTTAGAATTAATATGCATTTATTAGTAATCCGTTACAAATATAGTTATTTTAATGTATTGAAAGACCATAATCTACGATTGTTTTATGATAGGAATCAGTTTTTAAAAAAGGATTCTATAAAAATTTAAAGTTTCAAAAATAGGGAGACAGGTAAATCTACTTGATCCGCAACTTCTTATGTATAAAAAATCATAATTAAATAACTAACTGCCAATAAAAAAGTGATCTTTTTGATGCTAGTTTATTTTTAATCCTATTAAAATGATCGAAAAATTAGGACTACTTTTTTTTTGGTATAGAACCGCAATCTATAATTTACAAGGTACTGATTTAAAAGTTCAATTAATCCACTAGTATTAATAAAGAGAAATCAACGACCTCATTTTTGCGATATAATATTTCAACCATCAATACAGAAAATCCGTTTAAAGGCAATTAAAAAAAGAATATTTTTATTCAATTAATTCTATTATTCAAATTTATGGGAAACATTACGGTTTCGTATATTAGTCTCTCTTTTTTTCAATGGCTTTTATAATGATTGCCTAATCCGGTCATATTCAAGTGTTTAAAATTGACAATCAAAAACTTATAGACAAATAGGGACTAATGATCATAAATTGATTATTAAGGTGTGATAAATTTATTACGGATTCCGCTCTCCAATATAACATATTCGAGGAACTGAAACAGATTTCTTTATCAGTAAATCTACAATTCTACATAAAACTTAATTTACAACGATTAATTATATATCTTTATCTTTAAAAATCAGAGCATTATGATTTGGTCTGCAAAATTAATAAAGCATAGAGAGGAAGACCGAATTGGTGTAGAATTCGAGAAGGATAAAGAGATGATCCAACGGATAAAACTAATTAGTGGAGCGCGATGGAGTCAGCAGAAAAAACTATGGCATATTCCGGACACGCGAGAAAATAGAGAACGGTTCAAAATCATACAGAAACAAGACACCACACTTTCCGAAGATGGACAACAACATCTTAATCAATTCATTCGCTGGCTCTCTTCTAAAAGATATAGCCAAAATACAATCAAAACTTATTCGGAGGCATTAAGATCATTTCTGGTTTATAATCAGGCGAATGATATTTGTGAACTCACCAATGCAGATGTACTTGACTTTAATAATGATTATATTTTGAAAAAGAAATTATCAGCATCTTACCAAAACCAAGTCACTAGTGCTATAAAATTATACTTTAGAACAATTCGCAAAACTAAAATAGAAGTAGATAAAATTGAACGTCCCAAAAAGCCTAAAACATTACCAAATGTTTTGAGCAAAGGAGAAGTAAAGAATATCCTGGAGGCGCATGCCAATATGAAACACAAAATGATGCTTTCATTGATCTACAGTTGCGGTTTGCGATGCAGTGAATTACTCCAGCTACGACCAATTGACATTGATTCTAAAAGGAATATTGTTCTGATTAAGCAAGCAAAAGGTAAAAAAGACAGAATTACGCCATTATCTCCGAAGATTTTAGAATTATTGAGGGTATATTACCAACTTTACAAACCGAAAACGTATTTATTTGAAGGCCAAGAACCGGGTACTATTTATTCTGCGAAAAGTCTTCAAAGTGTACTAAAACAAGCTTTAGAAAAATGCAACATTAAAAAACCAGTTACATTACATTGGCTGCGACACAGTTATGCAACTCATTTATTAGAAAGCGGAACAGATTTACGTTACATTCAAGAATTACTTGGACATAACAGCAGCAGAACAACGGAAATTTACACCCATGTAAGCACCAAAAGTTTACAACACATAAAAAGTCCGTTTGATGATTTGTAACGAAAAAAAATATAACTTAGTGATCAGAAAATAAGTCTCACCAATATCAGACAAATCCGTACGAAAACCGTTGTATTTGTCTGACGAAG
>DIBY01000027.1:11908-12832 GCA_002415135.1 Flavobacteriales bacterium UBA5040
ACATATAAACAAGTTATCTGCTATGTTAAACAATATTACGTTTTAAAAATAAAATTAATGAATAAAACTTTTTTACTATTTATTGTGATTTCAAGTATTTTTTGCAAATCTCAAACTAACAGATTTATTTACGAACTAGAATACAGAAATAATTCAAGTGAAGATTATCGCAAAAATTTAATGGCACTGGACATAAATCCGACTTCTACAAAATTTTATGACTACGATTTTATTGAGTATGATTCAATAAATAAAAATTCAGGAGAATCACGTTCTCGTTACAGTACAAAAACTGACCAAATAATTGTTCGACAACCAAATTCTTTTAGAAACAAGCGATATCGTGATTTCTTCGATTATTTTGTTGAAGAAACAAATGACGAACTGAAATGGAAATTATTTCCTGATACTCAAATGTACAACGAGTACAAACTTCAAAAGGCTACAACAGAATTTGGAGGAAGAAAATGGATAGCGTGGTTTTCAAATGACGTAAACATTTCTGAAGGACCGTATAAATTTCGAGGTTTGCCTGGACTTATTTTTTTACTGCAAGATTCTGAAAATAACTTTGTCTATAAACTCGTAAAAAATAACAAATTAGAGCAGACATACAATACAAATGAATTTTTAGAAACTCATTATAGTAAAACAGCGCTTCCAATAAGTAGTAAAAAGTTTAACAAATATATAGAGGAAATTTATCAAAATCCACAAAGAATGTTTTCTGACAGAATAAAAAGTGGAGAAAAAGCAACTTTTAAAAATGAAACTGTTGAATCAATTGACGAACTCAATCGAAAAAAAACAATGTTACAGAATGGAATTAAAGGTCGCTACATTTACATAGAACAAGATTCAAAGCCGAATTTTGGAAATAAATAAATGGAAGAAACACAGCAGATAACATATTCTATGACAAAA
>DIBY01000015.1 GCA_002415135.1 Flavobacteriales bacterium UBA5040
TCGCTATTTCAGGACTAGACAGACAATAAATAATAGTTAACCGCAGAGCTTTCTGCGGTTTTTTTATTTTTCGTAGACACAAATTGCACTAATAGTTTCACCAATTTTAAAAATGCTGAATAGTGCATTTTCAATGTAACTATTGGTGTTAGTAGTGTAATTTATTCGCGTAATTTGTATTGAGAAATATTGAAAATAAAAACTACCTGAATTTCTAGCCCGGATGGCAATGAAAATCCTTTTTTTTAGCGCTGGAATAAGGTGTTGCAAAAAAAAGATTGCAATGTACAGCCGGACTGATTTTTCGAAGAAGCGAAAATGGTTTTGCTCCGAAAAAATTCTTAATTTTGTGAAAAATTTAAATAATGCCAAAAATTTCACACAGAGCACAACAGATGCCTGCATCGCCGGTAAGAAAATTGGTTCCTTACGCCCTACAAGCGAAACAAAGAGGAATTAAAGTTTATCACTTGAATATTGGTCAGCCCGATATTGAAACTCCGCAATCTGCTTTAGATGCTGTGAAAAATAATGATTTAAAAATCTTTGAATATGCACTGTCAGAAGGTAATCTGGATTACAGAACTGCGTTGAAAGATTATTATCACACGCTGGGTTTTGCGGATCTTACAACCGATAATTTCATCGTAACCAATGGTGGATCGGAAGCCTTAAATTTTGCGCTTTCAACTTTGTGCGATGATGGTGATGAGGTGATTATTCCAGAGCCTTATTATGCGAATTATAATGGGTTTGCAAGCACTTTCAATATCAATGTTGTAGCGGTAAGTTCTACTATTGATTCTGGATTTGCTTTGCCGCCGATTGAAGATTTTGAGAAAAAAATTACGCCCAAAACCAAAGCGATTTTAATTTGTAATCCTGGAAATCCAACCGGTTATTTATATACCAGAGAAGAGTTGCAGAAGTTGGCAGACATTGCTTTGAGACACGATATCGTCATTATTTCTGATGAGGTTTACAGAGAATATGTGTATGATGGAAAGCAGGCGGTGTCAATGTTAGATTTTCCTGAAATTGCTGAAAACTGTATTATCATTGATTCTGAATCAAAAAGATATTCGATGTGTGGCGTGAGAATCGGTTTCATGGTGACGCGTTCGAAATCAATTCACGATGCAGCGATGCTTTTTGCACAGGCGAGATTGAGTCCGGTTCTTTTGGGACAGATTGCAGCGGCTGCAGCACATCAAAATGATGCAGATTATATTTTGACCGTTCGTGCGGAATATACACATCGTAGAAATGTTTTGGTAGATTTACTGAACGGAATTCCGGGAGTGATCTGTCCGAAACCGAAAGGTGCATTTTATTGTGCGGTAGAACTTCCGGTTGATGATACGGATAAGTTTGCGCAATGGTTGCTTGAAAGTTATTCTCACAACAACGAAACCATTATGGTTGCGCCAATGAGTGGTTTTTACAGCAATCCAGAATTGGGTAGAAAACAGGTAAGAATTGCTTACGTTTTGAAAGAAGATGATTTAAGAAGAAGTGTTGAATTGTTGAATGACGCACTGCAAAAATATAAGATTGAATTTGGTCTTTAATTAAATGAGAGCGGGTTTTTTGCCCGCTTTTTATTTTGTCTTTAGTGATTTGTTTTAACGCAAAGACGCGAAGGTCTAGTTCTTAATTTTACTAAAATTGCGGATGCAAAGGCGTTTCACTTAGCGAAGAGTAGATTCTTGCTATTTACATAAAATAAAGTTTTTGAATAAATTTAATAAATGAGTTTAGAATATAAATGTTCGATTTGCGGTGAAGTTCATGCTGATTATCCCGCACTCACTTTTGCCTATCCCAATTCTTATTATTGGCTGACCGAAGAACAAAAAAACACGTACAAAATTCATATTGATAGTGATTTTTGTACCATTGAATATCCAGATCGAACAGACCGGTTTATTCGGGTGGTTTTAAAGCAAAAGATCGCAAAATCTTCTCTGTATTTGGAATACGGACTCTGGGTTTATCTAAATGAAGAAGATTTCGAAGATTATAAGGCTGGTTTTAATAAAGAAAATCACGAAACCGTTTATTTTGGTTGGTTGAGTAATGCGCTACCGGATTACCAATTTGAAAAAAGCATCGCTCTGGATGTTAAAACAAAACCCGGGAATGAGCGACCGGAAGTTTATCCTCAACTTGATTTTAGCCATCCGTTTGTGGTTGATTTTTATCACGGAATTACCAAAGAGGAAGCCGAAAAAAGAATTCACAATATGCTCTCAAACATTGCTCCATAAAAAATGAATATTCAAGAAAATTATTCCCTTAAAAATCACAATACGTTCGGTGTTGAGGTGTCCGCTAAATATTTTGCAGAAATTAAATCTTTGGATCAATTGACTCAAATTCTGAGAAATACTTCTGTTCAGAAATTCAAAATGTTATTCTTAGGCGGTGGCAGTAACGTTTTATTTACTCAGGATTTTGATGGAGTCGTTCTTCAATTAAATTTAAAAGGTATTTCGGAAAAGATTATTAATGATAATGAGGTTTTGGTCACTTCTCAAGCAGGTGAAAACTGGCATGAATTTGTTCAATTTTGTTTGGATAAAGATTACGGAGGCTTAGAGAATTTGTCACTAATTCCAGGGAATGTAGGAACGTCGCCAATGCAAAATATTGGTGCATACGGAACGGAGATTAAAGACACGTTTATAAGTTGTAAAGTCTTGAATTTGGAAACGTTGGTCGTTGAAGAATTTAATCACGAAAAATGCAATTTCGGATATAGGGAGTCAATTTTCAAAAGAGAAGCAAAGGGAAAATATGTAATTCTGGAAGTGACTTTTAAGTTGACGCGAAAGGATCATTTAATTAAAACTGAATACGGCGCCATTCAATCAGAATTAAAGAATTTAGGAATTGAGAATCCAACGATTCAAGAGGTTTCAGAAGCTGTTATCAATATCAGACAAAGCAAATTGCCAGATCCAAAAGTAATCGGAAATGCGGGTAGTTTCTTTAAAAATCCTTCGATTCCGATAACTCAGTTTTTAGAAGTACAAAAAAGAGATCCGGAAATGCCGAATTATCCTCAGGGAGATTTGGTAAAAGTTCCAGCAGGTTGGCTCATCGAACAATGCGGCTGGAAAGGTAAACAGATCGGAAATGTAGCGTCGCATGAGCTTCAGAGTTTAGTGATCGTCAACAAAACAGGTTTGGCTTCAGGAAAAGAAATTTATGATTTTTCGTCCATGATTATTGAATCAGTGAAAGAAAAGTTTGGAATTGAGTTGGAAAGGGAAGTTAATATCATTTAAGAAAAAAGGAATTGACCTTTTTAAATAACAGCAGTGCAGAAGATTGAATTTTCTTTAAAATAATTTACGATAATATTTGTCTAACTAAAATATTCTTCGTTATTTTGCACTCTCAAATATTCATTCAGAAATAAGAACATCGAGATATGTCAAGAATTTGCCAAATAACCGGAAAGCGTGCCATGGTAGGAAACAATGTTTCTCACGCAAAAAACAGAACGAAACGTCGTTTTGAAATTAACTTATTGGAAAAGAAATTTTTCCTTCCAGAGCAAGATAAATCTGTAACTTTAAAAGTTTCAGCTCATGGATTGAGAATTATCAATAGAATAGGGATTGACGAAGCAATACTAAGAGGAATCAGAAGTGGTTTCATTAAAAAATCATAATCATGGCAAAAAAAGGGAATAGAGTACAGGTGATTTTGGAGTGCACAGAGCACAAAGAAACTGGAGTAGCAGGAATGTCAAGATACATTACTACTAAAAACAAAAAGAACACTACCGAAAGATTAGAGTTGAAAAAATTCAACCCTGTTCTTAAGAAATATACTGTTCACAAAGAAATTAAGTAATTTTTTAAAGTAAATAGAAAATGGCAAAAAAAGTAGTAGCAACGCTTCAAGGTGGTGCAGGTTCAAAAAAAATGACCAAAGTTGTGAAAATGGTAAAGTCTACTAAAAGTGATTCTTACGTTTTCGACGAGAAAGTAATGAACGCTGATGAAGTGGATTCTTATTTGAAAAAATAATTTCTACTCACACGAGAATATATAAAACTATCCTAAATGGATAGTTTTTTTATTTTATCTTTGTTTGCCAGTGGCACATTTTGTAATTCAAATTTGTAATTTTTATAATGAGTTGGTTTAAAAAAATATTTAAAAAGGAGGAGAAGGAAACTTTAGATAAAGGATTAGAGAAATCGAGTCAAGGTTTTTTTGAAAAAATTTCTAAAGCAGTTGTTGGGAAAAGTGTTGTAGATGAAGAGGTCTTAGATGATCTGGAAGAAGTGTTGATCGCTTCTGATGTGGGAGCTTCTACCACCATTAAAATTATTGAACGAATTGAACAACGCGTAGCTCGTGATAAATTTGTGAGCACCGATGAGTTGGATGAAATTCTTCGCCAGGAAATTACAGGTTTGCTTTTAGACAATCCTCACGCCGGATCGGGAAATATCGACGAAACAAAAAAACCTTACGTGATTATGGTTGTGGGCGTCAATGGAGTTGGGAAAACAACTACCATCGGTAAGCTAGCTCATCAGTTTAAATCGGAAGGTAAGAAGGTAGTTCTTGGTGCGGCGGATACTTTTCGTGCTGCAGCAGTTGATCAATTGGTAATCTGGAGTGAAAGAGTAGGAGTTCCCATTGTGAAGCAAAATATGGGAAGTGATCCTGCTTCTGTAGCGTTCGATACCGTACAAAGTGCCGTTGCCAATCAAGCGGATGTTGTTATCATCGATACTGCGGGAAGATTGCATAATAAAGTTAATTTAATGAATGAATTAACCAAAATCAAAAGAGTAATGCAAAAGGTAATTCCTGATGCTCCGCACGAAATTCTTTTAGTTTTAGATGGATCGACCGGCCAGAACGCTTTCGAACAGGCGAAACAGTTTACAGCTGCGACTGAAGTAAATGCTTTGGCGGTAACTAAATTAGATGGTACTGCAAAAGGTGGAGTTGTCATAGGAATTTCTGATCAATTTCAGATTCCCGTCAAATATATTGGAGTAGGTGAAAAGATGACTGATTTGCAGTTATTTAACGGTGCTGAATTTGTAGATTCCTTCTTTAAAAAAAGATAATGTCTTAAAGATTAAGATTGAAACTTAAGTTTGTTTTCGATAGTAAATGAAAATTTTTTTAACCAATTTTTATGATTTAAATCATTTTGGTCTTATGTTTGATAATTAGTGAGCAATAATAATTACTTAATATTAACATTAAAAATTAAAACTATGGGTATTTTAACTTGGATCATTTTTGGTCTTATCGCAGGAGCATTAGCAAAATTCATTATGCCAGGAAATCAAGGAATGGGCTGGATTTTGACAATCATTTTAGGAATTGTAGGTGCTTATGTTGGAGCATTTGTTGGTCAACTTCTTGGGTTGGGTGATGTGACTGGATTTAACATCGGAAGCATGTTTCTTGCAATAGCCGGTGCTCTAATCGTCCTTTGGATTTATGGCATGGCCACCAAAAGAGGTTAAGACATAAAAAAAATATTTTAAAAAATCCCGCACTGAATTTCAGTGCGGGATTTTTGTTTGGTATGAATTAGAGATTTAGTTTATTTTAATCTCGAAAGGCATTTTCATCATCACACCTTCCTGTAATTTTGGATTGGTCAACTGGTCAAACATCTTGTAGTTTTCTGCACCGATCTTGTTTTTAATTAGTCTTGCGGAGATTTCGTCTTCATCTAAGTTCTTAAAGATTTGATCGAACTGGCTTATCCTCTTAGGGTAACTCGTTACTCCGAATTCTTTCAGCTTCACTTTTTGCGCTGCGAAAGCAATCGCATCCTGCAATGAACCAAGTTCGTCAACAAGACCTATTTGTTTCGCTCGAGTTCCGCTCCAAACTCTTCCGCCGCCGATCTCATCAATTTGCTCAAATGATTTCTTACGGTTTTCTGTTACAAAATGTACAAATCTTTTATACGTTTGCTCTACGCTTTTTGTTAGGATCGTAACTCCACCCGGAGTAACACCATTAATCGGTGAATACATATTGGAGTTTGCATTAGTCGTAACCGGAATAGCGGTAAATCCATTTTTATTGGCAATTTCTTTAAAGTAAGGAATCATTCCAAAAACTCCGATGGAACCAGTTAAGGTATTAGGTTCAGAATAGATTTTATCAGCGGCCATTGCAATATAATAACCGCCAGATGCTGCATAATCACCAAACGAAACAATGATTGGTTTTTTCTTTTTGAGTTGTTGTAGTTCAAATAAGATTTCATCCGAAGCGTTTGCACTTCCACCCGGAGAGTTTATTCTCAGGACAACTGCCTTAACTTTATCATTATCTGTTAGTTTTTTAATTTCCTTCAGGAAGTTGTCCGCATAAATATCTTGATAACCTTCACCATTGTAAATTGCTCCAGATGCATAAAGAACCGCAATTTGCTGATCTTTCTTAGAATCGTCGTCACTATAAGAATTGATATATTTGGTGAAAGATACTTTTGCAAGTTTATCCTTTTCCTTCAAATTCAGTTTCGTTTTTAGCATTTGATCGTATTCACTTTTCTGCATCAACTTATCGGCTAACTTATTTTGCAAACTTAAATTAGGGATTGCTCCATAAAGGCTGTCAACAACGGTGCGAAATTGCGCAGAATCAATTTTTCTTGAAGTGGCTATTTTATTTGAATTAATAGACCAGATGTCATTTAATAAGGTAGAAAGCTGTTCTTTGTTTTCTGGAGACATGTCATCTCTCATAAACGGCTCTACGGCAGACTTGTATTTACCGTGTCTGATGATCTGAATTCCAATTCCGTATTTATCTGCAAAGTTTTTCATGTAAAGAACTTCGGTTGATAATCCTTTTAAATCGATTCCACCGGCTGGGTTTAGAATATATTGATCAGCTACTGATCCTAAATAATAGGCCGATTGCGAAACCACATTTCCGTAAGCATATACAAATTTTCCGCTTTTCTTAAAGTCTTCTAAAGCACTTCTAATATCATCCAATTGTGTAAAACCGGCACGAATTCCATCCGTCTCTATACTAATCCCTTTTATTTTATCATCGGTTTTAGCTTTTTTGATGGCTTCTAACATATCGTATATGAGTATGTTTTTCTGTTTATCGCTGAATGCAAAAAGCTCCTTTTGGTCTTCTGTAGGGCTATCGATGATACTTGTTTTGAAATCAAGTGTTAGTACTGTATTGTTTTTGATATTAGGTTTTTGATCACCACTTAATGCACTTGCAGTAATAATCATTATTAAAAACAGTGAAAACACTGCTGCTATAATAATAATTGCCACTATATTTGCTAAGACGTTTCTAAAAAAACTCTTCATAATTTATTTATTTGAACGATATGTCGCAACATGAAGTCACTTTGTTACTCGGAAGTAATTTAGGAAATCCTAAAAAAAATATAGAGGTGGCTTTATGCAGAATAAAAAAAGAAATAGGCACTATTATAAAGGAAAGCGATATGCTGTTTACTGACCCTGTCGAATTTGTTAGTAATAATATTTTTTGTAATATTGCAATAGTAATAAAAACACAATTTTCTCCCATAAAACTTTTGAATAGTATAAAATTAATCGAAAGAGAGATGGGTAGGGTAGATGATACAATGATTTTAGGAGAGTACCAAGACCGTGTAATCGATATAGATATCGTGAGGTTTAGTGCACTCCAATTCTGTTGTGAGGAACTGATGATTCCTCATCAAAAGCATTTATATCAGCGGGATTTTTCTAGAAAGTTGTTGGATGTATTATAAAACATTAAAAACACAAATATGAAATTAAATTTATTAATAGCACTAGTTTTGCCTATAGCGTTCTATGCTCAGGATAGTACCGCTGTTGTAAATACTAATGGGGATTATCCCAATGCTTACTCCTCTGGATCCGCAAATGTACACCCCTTTGATAATTCATCGAGGTTATTTCGAGATTGGTCTATTTCGGTCGGTGGCGGTGGTGCATTTATGCACTCTGCAGACGTTAACTCTTTCTATGACGGAAAAGTTGATTTCGGTTGGAATGCTTATGCCAGTTTAGATAAGCAGATAACCCATACTTTCGGTATGAGTTTACAGTACCAAATGGGTAAGACCAATCAGAAAGCAAAGTTGCCTGGTGCAGCTGGTGTTGCAGCGGGCGTAGCAACCGCCTATACTGAATATCAACAGGTATCTCTTTTAGGGGATATCAATTTTTCCAATTTGCTACGACGTGTAGACAATCATTCTCCTTATAGGTGGGCTCTTCATGGATATTTAGGAGTTGGTTTACAGGGTTATGATACCTTGTTATTAGACAGCGATATGTCTCGATACAGTACGACGCCAAAAAGAATTCCTACACAAATTGAGCAAAAAATTGGTTTAGACACCTTCTTTTACCAAATGGGTACTGGGTTGAAATTCAATGCTTCGAAATTGATTGATATAGAGGCTCGGGCCATGTATGTTATTTCTGGAGATGATTCTTTTGATGGAGGCGGTTTTGGAAAAGACGGGATTCCTCGTTATAATGCAATTTCTTCAGGAACAGATAATATGTTCACTGTAAACTTAGGTTTATCGTTTAAATTAGGAAAACATGATACTCATCTTGCATGGTTTGATCCATTGCAAAATATCAATTCTAGAATCAATGCTTTAGATAATGCAGAAAATGATTTTGTAGTATGTGAAAAAGGAGATTTAGATAATGATGGAGTTTGCGATGATTGGGACAGACAACTTGATACTCCGGAAGGAGCAAGGGTTGATGGTGCTGGTGTCGCATTGGATATGGACTTAGACGGCGTTATTGATTTGTACGATAAATGTGTAACGGTACCAGGTCCAGAATCAAATAACGGATGCCCAACTGGCAGCAACTAGGTAACAGTTAGCATAAGAAAAGATATTGGCTGAAGTTTTAGAAAACAGCAAAATGACTTTTATTAATACAAAAAAACAAAAATATGAAACTAAATTTAACAAGTATCGCAGTCGCTCTGATATTGCCGACCGCCGTTTTTGGCCAGGATTCCATTGCGAGTTCCACTGGCAATTATCCTAATGAGTTTACTTCTGGATCAGCAAATGTATCTCCTTTTACTCAAGAGTCTAAAAGATTCAACGATTGGGCGATTTCTGCCGGTGCTGGTGTACCATTAATGCAGTCTTCTGACCTTACATCAATTAAAGGATATGGTGCCGGAAAAAATCTTTTCGGATGGTCTGCTTATTTAAGTGTTGATAAGGCAATTACCCATGCTTTTGGACTAAAACTTCAGTATGATAAAGGAGAATCAAGACAAGGGTTTGTAAATACCAAAGATAATGTAGCTTCTCCAACCGGTCCTGGTGCGAGAACACAATATGATGCGATTTCTGTTTTGGGAGATTTAAACTTTTCTAATCTTTTAAGAAGAGTTGATAATCATTCTCCATTCAGATGGGCTCTTCATGGATATGCAGGTGTTGGAACGTTGGCTTATAGAGCTTACAGACAAGATGCCGGAGCAACATATAATCAAAACTTGGTTACAGAAGTAAAGCCATTTAAATTTGGTAGTTTATTTGGTCAAGCCGGAGCTGGTTTAAAATATCGTGCTACAAAATCGATCGATCTTGAAGCAAGAGGAATGTATATCTATACCGGTGATGATACTTTTGATGGTGCAGGTGGTTCGTCATATAACGGAAAAGTTAATGACAACCCTTCAGATAATTTGATTAATGTTACTTTAGGTGCAACCTTAAATTTAGGAAAACACGAATCTCATTTATTCTGGCATGATCCATTGCAGGAGATCTATTATAAATTAGATGTTTTGGCTGATAAAAACCAGGATGTTGAAGTTTGTAAAAAAGGAGATGCTGATAACGATGGAGTATGTGATGATTGGGACAGACAACTTAATACTCCACTGGGAGCAAGAGTTGATGGAGCAGGTGTTGCTCTTGATGCTGATTTAGATGGTGTTATTGACTTATATGACAAATGTGTAACGGTGCCAGGTCCAGTTGAAAATGATGGATGTCCATTAGATTCAAAAGCAACAGTTTCTGATAACACAAGAGTTTTAGAAGGAATTGAATTTGATTTGAATTCAGACAGAATTCTTCCATCAAATACGCCAATCCTTAACAATGCAGTTAATTATATCAATTCATCAGATGGTTCTTACAGTGTAATTGGTGGTACTGACACAAGAGGTACTAATGCTTACAACCAAAAGTTGTCTGAAAGAAGAGCGAATAACGTTAAGAATTATTTAATTCAGAACGGTGTTAACTCAGGTAAATTAGATGCAGTGGGTAGAGGTGAAACCAACCTTAAATATCCAGAATGTGAACCAGCGACTAAATGTCCAGAATGGAAAAACAGAGCGAACAGAAGAGTTTATTTCGAAGGTAAATAATTCTAAAAGCTTTTAGATAGTAAAGAAAAGCCACGGTAATCGTGGCTTTTCTTTGTTTTATGAAATATGTTTCAGTAATTTTACTCGATGATTTCTCACCGAGATTTTGAACAATTAAAACAACAGACTCTAAAACATTTTTGGGGTTATGACAGTTTTAAAGATTCACAGGAAGAGATCATTAATTCAATCGTTTCTGGAAAAGATACGTTGGCATTATTGCCGACAGGAGGAGGGAAATCATTATGTTACCAACTTCCGGCGCTGGTTTTAGAAGGAACTTGTCTCGTGATATCTCCTCTTTTGGCGTTGATGAAAGATCAGGTCTATCAGATGAAAAGAATTGGAATAGAAGCCGAGTATCTTTCTTCAGAACTGGATGAATATGACGCTGAAGTAATCTTCAATCGCTGTAAAGATGGTTTGACTAAATTGTTATATGTTTCGCCAGAACGGTTAACCAATCGGTTATTTCTTCAAAATTTAGAGGAAATCAAAATCTCATTTATCGCTGTCGACGAAGCACACTGTATTTCTGAATGGGGTCAGGATTTTCGTCCGAGCTATCAGCATATCATAGCTTTTAGAGAAAATTTAAATAAGATTGCATGTCTTGCTTTAACGGCAACGGCCACTCCTAAAGTTTTACAGGAAATTCAATTGAAACTCAATCTTAAAAATTCAATTGTTTTCCAAAAAAGTTTTAGACGTAACAATCTTAAAATTATTAGCGATCGGATTTCTGATAAATATGAAAGGGTTTTAAACCTATTGAAGTACAATAATTCCTCAGGAATTATTTACGTAAGGACCCGAAAAGAGGCAGAAGAACTTACGAGTTTTTTACACCGAAATCAAATTAAAAATGTTGATTTTTTTCACGCTGGAATTCCAGTAAAAGAAAAAAATGCAAAACAAAATCTTTGGCTTCAAAGTCGAGATCAAGTACTAATTTCTACCAATGCTTTTGGAATGGGAATCGACAAAGATAATGTACGGTTTATTATTCATTTTTCTCCGGCGCCATCTATTGAGAATTACTATCAGGAGATTGGTCGGGCAGGGCGCGATGGTGCAGAATCGTATGCTTTTTTGCTTTGGAACGAACAGGAATTGAAGAACTTTGATCAAATTTTAATCAATCAGATTCCATCTAAAGCTGAGTTTCAAAATATTGTAACCTATTTGTATTCTACTTTTCAAATCGCTGAAAATGATTTACCAGAGAATGTGTTTCAACTTTATATTCAGAAGATTCAAAATTTCACTAAAGCATCTTTAGCGAAGATTAGAAACGTCTTAAATTTTCTTCATCATCAAGAAATTATTTATTATAATTTTCAAAACTCCCTTTCTTCCCTAGAATTGAAAATAAGTCCAGAAGAAATTGATTTGCTTGCCAAAAAAGATGCCTATTTTCTAGAGTTGCTATTGCGTAATATTTCCGGACTTACCACGCACAAGGTTCTTTTTAGTGAGAAATCTTTCAGTACTAAAATTTCTTCCGATCCACATTTAATTAAAGAGCGGCTGCGTGAATTGCAGAACAAAGGGTATTTAGATTATATCGACGGCGCTTTATCTAGTGTTAAATTTTTGAAACATCGTGACCATCGAGCGATTGAAGGTCAGTATTGGAATTTATTTTCTCAGATTCAAAAGAACAAAATTCAGAAATGGGAAGAGATGAAATTCTTCGTAGAGAATAAGGACTTTTGCAAAATGAAACTTATTCTTTCTTATTTCGGTGAAAAAAATGTGAAGAACTGTGGTCATTGCTCAGTGTGTGAACAACAAAAAGAAACAGTTTTCGGCCGAGATATTTCTAAAGAAATTTTAGCAATCTTAAAGTTAGCTCCTGCCAATGTGGAAGAAATTTCCATTAAGCTGAATTATTTTGCTAAAGAAAATATCTTAGAAAATCTGATTCACCTGCTAGATTCTGGCAAAGTAAAGATGCTCAATTTTAGAACATATTGTTATAATCACGACTAAATTAATCTGATTATTATTTAAAAATCCTCAATTAATATATTCAATGAAATCATTAAAAGTTATATTCTTCGGAACTCCAGAATTTGCGAAAACTTCTTTAGAAGCGATTCATCAATCCCATCACGAAGTCGTTGGTGTAGTGACGGTTGCAGATAAAGCTAGTGGTCGCGGACAGAAAATTAATCAATCTGCAGTCAAAGTTTTCGCAGTCGAAAATAATATACCTGTGTTTCAACCTGAGAAATTAAGAGATGCAGAATTTTTAGAAAATATAGCAAAACTCAACGCTGATATTTTTGTGGTGGTCGCCTTTAGAATGATGCCCAAAATTTTATTTGAAATGCCAGAAATGGGAACTTTTAATTTACATGCTTCGTTGCTTCCAGATTATCGCGGTGCAGCTCCAATCAACTATGCCGTTATCAACGGTGAGAAAAAAACAGGCGCCACAACTTTCTTCATTAATGAAAAAATAGATGAAGGAAATATTCTTTTACAAAGAGAAATAGAAATTTCGTCGGAAGAAAACGCTGGCGAATTGCATGACCGCTTAATGGAAATGGGCGCAAAATTGGTTGTTGAAACTTTAGATGGGTTGTCTGAAAATTCAATTCAGGAAAAACCACAACCAGAAGTGGAACATCCTAAAAATGCGTTTAAGATATTTAAAGAAAACACAAGAATTGACTGGACTCAAAGTTCAGAAACGGTTCATAATTTCGTTCGTGGAATGTCACCTTATCCTGCTGCCTTCACGATTGTTAAAATTGGAGAAGATCAAAAATTCTTGAAAATCTATAAAGGGAAATTTGAAATTGAATCTAACGACAAAACTGCGGGAACATCAGAAATAGATAAACATCACTTTAAAATCTTTACTAAAGATGGTTTTTATCTGCCGGAAGAAGTTCAGCTAGAAGGAAAGAAGAGAATGTCGGTGAAAGATTTTTTAAATGGATTTCAGCATTATTATCATATTTCAATGGCGTAATTTATTCTCTGTTTTTTAGTAAAACCCAACCTTTGTAACTCACAGGAAGATTAGTGTCGGGTTCGATCCAATTTAAAATATAATAATAGGAGCCGGTCGGAAGAACTCGACCGTTCATTTTTCCATCCCAAATATAGGGTTGCTTCTGCGATAGGAAAACCTGGTTTCCATATCGGTCGTAGATTTCGATCTTGACTTCTTTTTTAATGTTCAGATCTGAATAATCCAAAACCTCATTTTTGCCATCGGAATTGGGTGTAATAACATTAATTAAATTAACGATTAGAAATTCTTTGGTGACCACACCACAGTTCTGTGCGTCTTTCACATAAACTGTATTAAGACCCCGTTGAACATTGGTGAAAACATTCGAGCTCTGAAATGTTAAATTATTTAATGAATATTCGTAAGGAGGAGTTTCGCCAACAACTGAAATAGTTGCGGTGCTTCCGCTCACGTCGATATTGGTGATTTGTGGTAAATCTTTTTCGGTAATGGTTACTTTTTGTTCTAAAGAACATTCGTTCGGAGAAGTTAAGATTACAGAATATTTTCCAGCAGATACATTGTCAATATAATTAATTGATTGACCTTCTTGAATTATTTGGCCAGCTTCATCGGTCCATTTGTAATAAATGTAAGTGTTCTCTACTTCTAATCTGGTTGTAGAATTTGGACAGATGACTTGATCTTTTAGAAGTGAGGATTTCTTTGATGTTTTAAAGGTAATAACTCCTACCTCCGCATCGCATTCGCTACTTTCAGTACGAATATATAAGATTGTGTCGTCCGTATATTGCAAGGTGTCAATGGTATTTTTATTTCCCGCAATGGCATCGGCTTCAAATCGATAATAGTTCACCCGAAAGGAAGGTTGATAATTTGAGAGAATTTGGCTACTAAACTCCTGTAGATAAACTGCGATAGGCTGTCCATCATTATAATTACAAAAAGAATTGTTTGAATTGAAAATCGGTTTTTCGGCGTACTCAATTTTAATGGAACCTTTAAGTTTGCAACCTCCATCATCAATCAAAACTTCGTAAACACCAGGATCACTAACAGTGTATGTAGGATTGGTAGCACCAACGATAATCCCTTGAGTATTGTACCATTGATAAGTTGCGCCAGGCGTAGTAATTGAAGCATTTATCTGTGTAGTCGATCCTTCACAAAGAGCGGTTTGCGAAGAAATGACGAGATCTGGTCCAAGATCTTTAGTTCCTACAAAGCTTCCTGCTTTTAGAAAGACAGCAGAATCAAAAAGTCCTATACGATCTCCATGATCTGATATAACCAGCTTGATGTGATATAAAGTTCCTAATTCAACATCAGTTTTAGCAGTTAATATTTTTGTTTGACCATTAAAATTTGTAGGAGTTTCTGGCTCATTATAACTTCCAAAATATTCAACATTACTTGGAACACATTGTCCCTCATCTGCTGCATTTATTGTTGTGCTAGATACAGGAATGTTTGTTCCTGGAATTACAGCAATATTTTTATAATTATCTGTAGTTCCAGCTTTTTTAATCAGGAATGCGAATGCGTCTGAATAATAGCAATTACTTTTTCTGTATTCTTCTGACAAAAACATGTATTCGAAACTTATTTGATTGCTCTTTAATGATACAAAGTCAAATTCTAAAACAGTTGCATTTAAGATATCGTCGGAATTTAAACCATTTTCATCTAGAATATTGATCAAATCCTGATCTCCTTGCCAACTTGCATCTGCAAAATTACTACGGCGATTTTCAGTCTGAATATAAGTATTTGGTCCTACAGCTTCTAAAGCACTTCCTGTGGAAAGAATAATTCCTTCGTCCATTTCAAAGTCATTTCCATTATTTTCGAAATAGCCGTAGCTTTTATTTCCGTTATCAAAATCCCATCCGGAAATACTAACATTTTCAACAGAGATACAATTAGAACTTTGATTGCCAAAAAACACGTCTTTTACCAATTGCTCAGGAGTGTAAGTTTGGGTATCAACTGCAATGTATTGAGCTTTTACTGAAACGATCGTTACAGTAAGGAAAATGGTTAAGCAATATTTAAAAAAGTAATGATCTTTCATGCATAAAATTGGACGATAAATTTACCTCTAATTACCCGAAAAAAAAATCTCTTTCTACATTATAGAAAGAGATTTTAATCATATTAAGATTTAGAATTAAGTAAGGCTAGCTCTTACAAATCCTACCACTTTCAAATCACCGTCGATTGATTTAACATAATCAGCAACAGACATGTTTGAATCTTTGATGAAAGACTGGTGTACCAAAGTATTGTCTTTGTAGAATTTCTGCATTTTTCCTTTAAGGATATTGTCAATAATGTTTGCAGGTTTTCCTTCTTTAGTCAATAGTTCTCTTTCGATTTCTAATTCTTTATCAACCGTTTCCTGAGAAACCATTGTTTCATCTAAAGCGATTGGTTTCATAGCAGCAACTTGCATTGATACTGATTTTGCAACTTCTGAAGCACCATGTACATTTGCAGATAGAGAAGCGATTGCAGCAATTTTATTTCCAGCGTGAATGTAAGCTCCTAAGAAAGGACCTTCAATTCTTTCGAAAGCACCGATTTCAATTTTCTCACCGATCACTCCTGTTTGCTCGATTAATTTTTCAGCAACCGTCATTCCGTGGAAATCTGAAGCTAAAAATTCTTCTTTGTTTGCATACATCACTGCCTGCTCAGCCAATTCGTGTGCTAATTCAACGAAATTATCGTTTTTTGCAACGAAGTCAGTTTCACAATTCAAAGCGATGATTGCGCCCATTGTGTTATCTTGGTTAACTTTTGCAATTACAGCACCTTCATGAGAATCTCTGTCTGCTCTGTTAGCCGCAACTTTTTGACCTTTTTTTCTAAGGTTTTCGATTGCTTTATCGAAGTCTCCTTCAGATTCTACTAAAGCTTTTTTGCAGTCCATCATTCCTGCGCCTGTAATGTTTCTTAATTTAGCTACATCTGCAGCAACTGGTGTATACATATTCTTATTTTTTTATTTAAAATTGATTAAGTTAGCTATCTTTTTAAGCGTTGCAAAGATAATAAATTTAGCACAAACTAAAAAGTGCAATTTTTCGTTATCATTAAAATGTAGAATTCTAAAAATTAATCCCTTTATGAAAAAATTCATCTACTTTCTATTTTTATTTATTTGCTTCTTTTCTTGTGCACAATCCAAATATTCGGTAGCGCAGGTTGAGAAAAGCAGTGATGCGCAAGTGATTGCCAATTTTATTAAATACAATCCCGACCATCCAAAAACTCCTGAGTTCAAGAGAAAACTTTTTGCGGTAATTAATAATAAGAAAACGCCGACCCAACAAGCAAAAGTTGCAAAGCCAACCATTGCGCCTGTAAATCCTTCAAAGCTTAAAAATGAAGTGAAAAGAGATGTTGCGAGAAACGGAACGAATACCAAACATAAAAGAACCGAAGATTTACTGAATCATCTTTTTAACAATGATCCCAATAGCAGAACTGCTTATGTGCAAATCAAAAATAAATCGAAGTGTAATCTTATTGTAAAACTGAACGGCAAGAAATTCTACAATCTAACTGTTCCAGCAAATAATGAGAATTTTATTTTGGTAGAAAAAGGAAGTTACTCCGTTACTACAATGGTTTGCGATGCGAAGTATTCCTCGACTAAAAATATCGGAAAAGACATCGTCATTACGTTGAATGCGCCGAAATAAAATATTATTTTGAAAACTGATGAAACGCTTCAGTCAGTTTTAAATACTCATCTGAATATTGTCTGGGAGATTTTTCGATGATCAACTCTTCGTTCATTATTTCTTTTTGCTCCGTTCCAAATTCTAATAAAAGTCTTTTGGGTTTCGAATTTATTATTCCATAAATCAGCAATCTTCTTTGTAAGTGCAATTGATTTTTACTGCAGAGTTCTTCAAATAAAACACCTGCTTCAATCGGTATGATTACTGATAATAAACCGTTTTCACTTAAAAGGTTTTTAGATTTTACAATTAAAAGTTCGAATGATAGTTCAGTTTGTTGTCTGGCGATAATATCTTTACTGGAAACATTTTCTTCAAAATAAGGAGGATTAGAAATAATCAAATCGTACTTTTCTTTGGGATTAAAGTTTTTGTAATCCTCTAAGGAAACTGCTAATCTATTTTTAAAAGGAGAATTTTCGGAATTTTGTGCAGCAAGTTTTACTGCATTTTCATCAATATCAATTGCCTGAATTTGTGCGTTAGGATTTCGTTGAGCCAGCATTAAGGAAGTTAAACCAGTTCCAGTTCCAACTTCCAAAATCTTTTTTGCTTCGTGCACAGATGAAGCCGCACCGAGCAAAACACCATCAGTTCCAACTCGGAAAACATGCTTTGATTGCTGTATGCTGAACTGCTTAAACTGAAATGGTTTCACTGAATTTTTTAGTGTTAAAGATTTTAAAGCTGACTATTTTGAAATTGAATTAATTTGCTTCGGTCGCTTTAAGATTGTTAGGTAAAGAAATAGTAAAAGTTGTGCCTTTCCCAAGTTCTGATTTTACAGATATCTCTCCTTTATAATCTTCAACCATTTTACGAACCATGGTTAAACCAAGACCCATTCCACTGGATTTAGAGGTGAAGTTAGGCTCGAAAATTCTCCCGTAATGTTCCTCGGCGATCCCAATCCCATTGTCTTCTACAGTGATAATAATTCTTTTTTGTCTTTGTTCGACATCGACATTAATAATGTTTTCACGCTCTTCATCATTGGCCTGACTCGCATTAGAAACTAGATTCGTAATTATTCTGGATAAATAAATTTTATCCATTTCAATCATAATTTGATCTTTATTCGAATGAAAGTAAATTTTTTCATCACTGAAAATATTAATGATGTTTTTTACTTCTTTATTTAAATTGAAAATCTCATTATTCTTCTCTGGTAACTGTGCAAATTGTGAAAATGCATTCGCTACGGTCGCCACCAAATCGATTTGATCGACCATGGTTTTGCTTAAATGCTTTACTTTCTTGTGAATATCTACATCAGTCGGATCAAATTTTCGTTCGAAGTTCTGAATAGTCAGTTTCATCGGTGTCAAAGGATTTTTGACCTCATGCGCAACTTGCTTTGCCATCTCGCGCCAAGCTTCCTCTTTATCTTTAAAACTAAGTCTTTCTTTTTGCTCTTTGATTTGAAGAATCATTTTATTGTAGGCCTTTACCAACTGATTTAATTCGTCATTCTGGTAATATCTGATTGGTTGGGGATCATTTTCAAAAAGAGTGATTCTATTAACCAGATCTGAAAATTTCGTTACCGCTCGCGTTAGGTGATTAGAGATGATCCAGCTTAACCAAATACCAAAAGCCATTACAAATAAATTTACAATAAAAATATAATTGAGATATTTATTAAAAACGTTTACATAAGAAGCATCGTTGTGATAGAAGGGGAAGTAAACAATTGCAATCGGTTCCAGCATATTGTTTTTAAGGATCATATAAGACGAAGTTACATTGGCTTCGGTATTCTTATCATAGTTCTGAAAATCAACCCTTTTGTCGCTTTTTAAAACTTTATTGATAACATCTAAAGGGATTTTTTTGATAGGAATCAGATTAATATCTTTATTGGAAATGACATAATTTCCTTTTAAATCATAAATAATAACATCCTGATTATTAATATCGGCTATTTCAAAAATGTCGTTCGCTAAAATTTCTGGTAGATCGTCTGTCTGTACTTGAGTATGACTTACCGAATAGTCAAGTGCCGACATGAGGGATTCTGATTTCTTTTGTAAATCAGTTCTGCTTTGTTCGGTAGCGTTATTTTTTAAAATATAATAGGAGAGAATAGAAGAGCCAGTGATGCTTAATAAACAGATGATTAAAAAACCTCCGAAAACTCTATTTCTTAAACTAAAACCTTTGTATTTGCTAAATGGCATTTTTTTTCATCAATTTATTTACATATTTCCCAATGATATCAAATTCTAGATTAACGGTGTCTCCAATATTTAAAGTTTTCATGTTGGTGAATTCCCAGGTGTAGGGAATAATTGCAACTGAAAAATCAGTATTTCCACTTTCTGCAACGGTTAAACTTATCCCGTTAAGAGTGATTGAACCTTGCGGAACAGTGGTGTATTCATCGGAGTTATCATAAGAAATAGTAATAAAAAAACTTCCGTCTTTGTCTTGGATATTTTCTACAATACCGGTTTTGTCAACGTGACCTTGAACCAAGTGACCATCTAGCCTACCATCGAACTTCAAACAACGTTCCAAATTCACTTCTGTGCCTACTTTCCATTTGCCAAGATTTGTTTTTTCTAAAGTTTCGTCGATCGCGGTCACCCGATAATTCGTTTCCGTTATTTCTACAACGGTTAAACAACAGCCATTGTGCGCTAAGCTTTGGTCAATTTTTAATTCTTGAGTAAAAGGACAATTTAAAATAAAGTCGATATTGCTTTCGTTGTGGTTGATCGCTTCAACAGTTGCGGTCGCTTCTACAATTCCTGTGAACATATTTTTGGTATTTTTAAAAGAAAAGATGAACTAAAAATCGATTAATCCGATAAAGTAATAGTAGTTAATCCTAATTTGTTAAATTTGTAAAATTCAATTAATTTTCAAAGATAATAAAAATGAGTCCGAAACAACATAAAATAAAAGTGGGAATTTCTATTGGTGATTACAACGGAATCGGTCCGGAAATCATCATGAAATCTCTGAAAGATAAATCCATTACCGATTTTTTCACGCCTATTATTTTTGGTTCCGGCAAGTTGTTTACTTATCAGAAAAACATCTTCAAATTACAGCATAACTTTAATTATATCACCGAGGTTTCTCAAGCGCAGGATGATAAAATTAATATGGTGAATCTTTGGAAAGATAATGTGAATGTTGATTTAGGAACTCCAACGGAAGAATCGACTCGAATGGCAATCGATTCTCTGGAAGCTGCAACTAATGCTTTGATGAATGGAGAAGTAGATGTTTTAGTCACAGCTCCCATTAATAAAGAGGAAATGATGAAGCACGGTTTTCAGCATGCTGGTCATACCGGATATCTAGAGGAGAAATTTGGTAAGAAAGGGCTCATGTTTTTGGTTACAGAAGATTTGAAAGTTGCTGTTTCTACGCATCATATTCCGATTGCGAATGTTGCTGAAAATATCTCGAAGGAGAAGATCAAAAAACAGATCAAAATGTTAAACCAATGTTTGATTGAGGACTTTTGTATTGAAAGACCGAAAATTGCCGTTTTGGGATTAAATCCACATGCTGGCGACGGCGGAGCAATTGGTAAAGAAGAAATTGAAATTATCGAACCTTCAATAAAAGAATTGTTTGATAATGGAATTATGGCTTTTGGCCCTTATCCGGCCGATAGTTTCTTTCAGCCTGGTAAATATAAAAACTTTGATGCAGTTTTAGCGATGTATCATGATCAGGGCTTGGCTCCTTTCAAAACTTTGGCTTATGAAGAAGGCGTAAATTACACGGCTGGTTTGCCTTTTATCAGAACTTCTCCAGATCATGGAGTAGCGTATGATATTGCCGGAAAAAATATTGCTGATGAACAAAGTTTTACAGAAGCTATTTTTATGGCTCTCAAAATATATAAGAACAGAACAGAGTATAATGATCTAATTACCAATCGTATGCAGCCCAGAAAAAACAATTCTGGAAATAATCCTGCTGATGACAGAACGATCGATCGGGGATAGTAAATGAGGTCTAAAAACATTTACTATAGATTTGTTTAAGATTAATTTGTAATATTAAAAAAAATGCATATTTTTGCACACTCATTTTATGGACAAGTTTAGAAACTACGATATTGAGTTTTCGGGATTAAAAAACGGAAAACACGAGTTCAGGTTTGAGATAGATAAGAAGTTCTTTCAACTTTTCGATACTGAACAAGAATTTACAGAACCTAAGATTGTGGCTGACATCCTCATGGATAAGCATACCACTTTTTTAGAACTTTTGATTAAAACTTCGGGCACCGTTAATTTGGTTTGTGATATCACGAACGAAAATTTTGGACATCCGATCGAACATGAGATTGAAGTTTTGGTAAATTTTGGGGAAGAATATGATGACAGTAATGTTGATGTGGTAACGATTCCGAAAACGGATCATGCCTTCAACGCTTCACAATTAATTTATGAAGATGTCATGTTGTCAATCCCCATGAAAAAAGTGTCTCCAAATATTTCTGATGAAGATTTTGAGATCCTGGAAAAGTTCAGTCCGAAAGACACCGTTGAAGAAGAACCGGAAATTGACCCACGTTGGGAAGCATTAAAGAAATTAAAAGATTAATATTAAATAGTTTAAAATGATGAGAATTGAGAAATCAAATACTCATCGCTCATCAAATTAAAAAATTATTAGAAAATGGCACATCCAAAGAGAAGACAATCGTCAACAAGAAGAGATAAAAGAAGAACTCACTACAAAGCAGTAGTTCCTCAATTAGCAAAAGATGCAGCATCAGGTGAAATGCACTTGTACCACAGAGCACACTGGCATGAAGGTAAATTATACTACAGAGGTAAAGTAGTAATCGAAAAAGAAGTAGAAACTGCAGAAGAGGCTTAGGCTTAAAACCTAACAAAAACTTCGTTTTTATACATAAACCACTCAATTTTTTCAATTTTGGGTGGTTTTTTATTGTTTTTTAGTATCTTTGGCATAATAAACAAATACCAATTATATGGACATTAAAGACATCCAGAATCTTATTAAATTTGTGTCTAAGGCTGAGGTTTCAGAAGTAAAATACAAAACAAAAGATTTCGAAATCACCATTAAAACTCCGCTCGCAGGAAGCGAAACGAATTATATGGCGTCACCAGCAGTTTATCACACTGCACCACAACAAGCTCCAGCTGCAGCACCAGTTGCCGCGCCTGCTGCCGCTTCTACAGAAGTTGCCGCAGAAGATGACAGTAAATTTATTACCATCAAATCTCCGATGATTGGAACGTTCTACAGAAAACCTTCACCAGACAAAGATCTGTTTGTGAATGTAGGTGACGAAGTTACCGAAGGCAAAGTAGTTTGTGTAATTGAAGCAATGAAATTATTCAACCAAATTGAATCCGAAGTTTCAGGAAAAATCGTTAAAGTTTTAGTTGATGATGCGACTCCTGTTGAATACGATCAACCTTTATTTTTAGTAGATCCTTCTTAAAGTAATTTTAAATTATAAATTATAGATTTTAGATCAATGCATCTAAAATAATTTACAATTCAAAATTTAAAATTTAAAATCTCTAATAGATGTTTAAAAAAATATTAATCGCCAATCGCGGCGAAATTGCAATGCGAATTCTTCGTACGTGCAAAGAAATGGGAATTAAAACCGTTGCCGTGTATTCTACCGCCGACAAAGACAGTCTCCACGTGAGATTTGCTGACGAAGCAGTTTGTATCGGTCCAGCGATGAGTAAAGATTCTTACTTGAAAATTCCAAATATCATTTCTGCCGCAGAAATCACCAACGCCGATGCGATTCATCCAGGTTACGGGTTTTTGTCAGAAAATGCTAACTTCTCCAGAATTTGTCAGAAAAACGGAATCAAATTTATTGGTGCCACCCCTGAACAGATTGATAGAATGGGTGATAAAGCAAATGCAAAAGCGACCATGAAAGAAGCCGGAGTCCCTTGTGTGCCTGGTTCTGATGGATTAATTGATTCTTACGAACACGCCATAGTAATTGCTAAAGAAGTCGGATATCCAGTGATGATCAAAGCAACTGCCGGTGGCGGTGGAAAAGGAATGCGTGCCGTCTGGAAAGAAGAGGACATGAAGGAGCATTGGGAATCTGCTGTTCAGGAAGCCGTTGCCGCTTTCGGAAATGGTGGAATGTACATGGAGAAATTGATCGAAGAACCTCGTCATATTGAAATTCAAATTGCAGGTGATCAGTACGGAAATGCATGCCATTTGTCTGAAAGAGATTGTTCCGTACAAAGAAGAAATCAGAAGTTAACTGAAGAAACTCCATCGCCATTTATGACCGATGAACTTCGTCAGAAAATGGGTGATGCTGCGGTAAAAGCGGCTGAATATATTGGTTACGAAGGAGTTGGTACCATCGAATTTCTGGTTGATAAACACCGTAATTTTTACTTCATGGAAATGAATACAAGAATTCAGGTAGAGCATCCAATTACTGAACAGGTTGTAGATTATGATTTGATTCGGGAACAGATTTTATTAGCTTCAGGAACCGCTATTTCAGGACAGAATTATTTCCCGAAATTGCATTCAATTGAATGTAGAATTAATGCAGAAGATCCTTTCAATGACTTCCGACCTTCACCAGGAAAAATTACTGAATTGAATATCCCAGGTGGACATGGAATTCGTGTTGATACCCATGTTTACTCAGGTTACACTATTCCATCCAATTATGATTCAATGATTGCAAAATTGATTACCACCGCACAAACACGGGAAGAAGCAATTGCGAAAATGAAACGCGCTTTGGAAGAATTTTATATCGAAGGAGTGAAGACAACGATTCCGTTCCACAGACAGTTGATGGAAGATGAGAATTATCTTGCCGGAGAATATACCACGAAATTCATGGAGGATTTCAAAATGGACAAAAGTTTCGATGTTTAATTAGATCGATATTATTATAGAAACGCCTCTTTTTGAGGCGTTTTTTGTTTCAGGGGAATTTCAATAATAATGATTAAATTTGTAAAAAGTAAAAAATATGTCAGAGATCACATCAGTAAAAAATTCACAGTATTTCATTGATTTAGAAAACGAACATGGTGCTCATAATTATCATCCACTTCCGGTGGTTTTAGAAAAAGGAGAAGGCGTTTATGTTTGGGATGTAGAAGGGAAAAAATATTATGATTTTCTTTCCGCGTACTCCGCTGTAAATCAAGGACATTCTCATCCAAAGATTTTGCAGGCATTAATTGATCAGGCCAGTAAATTAGCTTTAACATCAAGAGCTTTCTATAATTCGAGTTTAGGAGAATATGAGAAAATGATCACTGCTCTTTTCGGATTTGATAAAGTGTTACCGATGAATTCCGGTGCAGAAGCTGTTGAAACTGCAGTGAAGTTAGCACGGAAATGGAGTTATGAAGTTAAAGGTATTTCAGAGAACGCTGCGAAAATAATCGTGTGCGAAAATAACTTTCACGGTAGAACTACAACCATCGTTTCTTTTTCAAATGATCCGGATGCCAATAAAAATTACGGTCCTTTCACACCAGGTTTTGTTAAAATTCCTTACAACGATATCGGCGCTTTAGAAGAAACCTTAAAAAATGACGCTCCAAATATTGCCGCTTTCTTAGTAGAACCAATTCAAGGAGAAGCTGGAGTTTATGTGCCAGATGATGGATATTTAAAGCAAGCTTCAGAACTTTGTAAAAAATACAATGTCCTTTTTATTGCAGATGAAGTTCAAACTGGGATCGCAAGAACAGGAAGATTAATTGCGTGTCATCATGAAGACGTACAGCCTGATATTTTGGTTTTAGGAAAAGCGATTTCTGGAGGAATGTATCCCGTTTCTGCAGTATTGGCGAACAATGAGATTATGAACGTTATCAAGCCTGGTCAGCACGGATCAACTTTTGGAGGAAATCCGATCGCTTGCGCAGTTGCAATGGCCGCGTTAACTGTTGTAAAAGACGAGAACCTTTCAGAAAGAGCTGAAGAATTAGGAAAATTATTCCGTTCGGAAATCAATAAATTAATCGAGAAATCTGATTTAATTACTAAAGTTCGTGGTAAAGGTTTGCTCAATGCCATTTTAATTAATGATACTCCCGAAAGTTCTACGGCGTGGAACCTTTGTTTAAATTTAAAAGAAAACGGTTTGTTGGCGAAACCTACGCACGGTAACATCATCAGACTGGCGCCGCCTTTGGTCATTACCGAAGAGCAACTTTTGGAATGTGTTGCGATTATCGGAAAAACCGTTTTAGAATATAAGAAAGATTAAAACTTGGAACTGAAAGAAAAAATCAGCGGTCTGATCATCACTTTTAATGAAGAAAAAAACATTCAGGAAATTCTTGATGGTTTTTCGATTTGTGATGAGATCATCGTGGTTGATTCTTTCAGTTCTGACCAAACGGTTGCAATCGCTACACAAAATCCTAAAGTTAAAATTATCCAGCACGCTTTTGAAGATTTTACGAAACAACGTAATGTTGCTTTAGATGCTGCGGCCAATGATTGGGTTCTTTTTTTAGATGGCGACGAGAGAATCACGCCTGAACTTCGACAGGAAATGATTTTGGAGTTGAATAAAGCTGATATGAAAGATGCTTATTATTTCTATCGGAAATTTTATTTTGCGGGAAAGCCTATCCATTTTTCGGGTACACAAACGGATAAGAATTTTCGACTTTTCAGAAAAAGTAAATGTCGGTATGTTGCCGATAAAAAAGTACATGAAACATTAGCGGTTAACGGATCGATCGGAGTTTTCAATAATAAACTCCTGCATTTTTCCGTTTCTGATTATGATAGTTATAAAGATAAAATGATTCATTACGGCGAACTGAAGGGACAGGAACTCTTTAACAAAGGAAAAAAGTTTAGTGTATTCATTCAATATCTAAAATCTGCATTTAAGTTTTTTAAAACTTATTTTTTGCGTTTGGGATTTCTAGATGGAAAAGAAGGTCTTCAATTATCAGTCTTACAGACTTTAAGCGTTTTTGAAACCTACGAATCCTTGAAAAAAGAACAACTAAAAAGTAAATTGGTGTGATGAAGATCTGTGTAATTAGTTTTGATTTCTGGAACTACGATGCTCATATTGTAAAGGAGCTTCGACGGGAAGGTATAGATGCACATCATATTAACATTGGTGCTTATCAACATGAAAATTTCCCAGCTCGGGTTAAAAATACCATTTCTAAAGTTCTTTTAAAACGCAATCTGAAAAACGAATTGCGACAGGAAATGATCTTGGATAAACTGAACAAGTTAGGTCCGCAAGATCAGATTTTGGTCATCAATCCTGAATTAATTGATCGCGAATTCCACAATCAAATTAAGAAATTTACCAAAAGATATATCGCCTATTTGTATGACAGTCTGGCGCGCTGCCCGGCTGAACATTTGGTGGATATGTTCGACGATGTTTTTAGTTTTGATAAAAAAGATGCTTATAAAAACAATTTCAAATTAATTACTAATTATAATTATCTGCCAGAAGTTAAGAAGGCAGAACCGGTAAAATATGATTTGGTTTATCTAGGATCTTTTGATAACCGGATTTCATGTTTGTGGAAGATCATTGCCAGGATCAAAACCTTTAAGATTAAGTATAATTTTGTGGTCGTCGGAAAAAAAACGTGGACTAAAAATCTAAATATTCAGAATAACAGCGATATTACGTTTACTCGGAAAAGAATTGAACATCAAGATATTGCACGGTATTATAATCAAGGAAATGTATTGCTTGATTTAATGCGTAATAACCAGACAGGTTTAAGCTTTCGGTTTTTTGAAGCAATGGCTTTGAAAAAGAAAATCATCACCAATAATCCAACGGTGAAAGACTACGATTTTTATACTCCAGAAAATATTTTAGTTTTAAATGAAGATTTTTCTAATATAGATCCTGCATTCTTTCAAAGTACTTATCAGGAACTTCCGCCAGAGATTTATAAAAAATATACTATTGGAACTTGGGTAGAAACTGTTTTTAATTTATGAAGACATCTGTTGCGCTGTGTACCTTTAACGGAGAGAAATACCTAAGAAAGCAACTTGATTCTATTCTAGAACAAACAGTTGCAGTTGATGAGATTGTAATATGTGATGATCTATCTACAGATGCGACTTTATCGATTTTAAATCAGTACAAAGAAACTTTTCCAAACATTTTTAAAATTCATGCAAATGAGAAAAATCTTCGCAGCGTAAAGAATTTTGAAAAAGCGATTTCGTTATGTGAAAATGAAATTGTTTTTCTGTGTGATCAGGATGATATGTGGATTCCAGAAAAAGTGGAAGTTATTTTAAATCAATTTAAAATTTCACCAGAATTGCACGTAATTGCTACAAATGCTTTTATTATCAATGATGATGAGGATATGCTAAATGTATCTACCATCTACGATATTCCGTCTAAGACTACAAAGGAGATGAAGGAGATTTTATTTTTCCATCAAAATTTTTGTACCGGTGCAACCATTGCGATGAGGAAAGAGTTTGCAGATGACCTTATGCCATTTCCACCTGAAAATCTCTTTCATCATGATGAGTGGATTGCGTTGAAAGCTTCTTTAAAAAATCAATTACTATTTTTAAATGATCGACTGATAAAATATAGAATTCATCAGAACCAACTGGTTGGCGGTGTTATATTTTCAGAACAGGATTTACAGAAGCGAATTGATAAGATTGAACTGCCAGCCGAAGAAATGAATTCTAAAATTATTTTTTCATTTCTGAAGAAAGTGAAACGTAAAATGTTAGATATCGAAAAATTTAGGACGATTGAACATCAGCAGTTTTTTGATTTGATGTTAAAGGAGTTGAAGGCGAAAAAAGAGGAAATTTCTCTTATTTCCGATAGAAAATTTAAGCTATTAACTTTTTTCTATAAATTGACTGGAAAAATATGATGGCAAAAAAGAAAATGCTACTGGTCATGCACAATTTTGTTGGGATTGGTGATTTAATGGTCAAAAATTTAGACTATCTTAACGTCGATTTTGATGTTCTTTTTTACGACGATACGCCAAAATTTAGATATGAAAGTGTTGGTCAAAAATTAGAAGGTTTTCTGAGAAAAATTTTTTTGAAAGACAGGACATTTAAACAGAGTTTAAAGAGTGATTATAAAAAGACAGCACTTTTAGAAAAGGCTTCGAAGTTAGGAAATTATGAAAATATTTTAGTTCTAAATACAGAGTATTTCGAAAGTAATTTTATTGATGAATTATCTAAACATACTGAAAACCTCTACGGTTTTCACTGGGATGGATTAAATAGAAATAATGATCTCTTAGATAAAATTAAGTTATTTAAAAAGTTTTTTGTATTCGATCTACAAGATGAAAACAAAGAAGCTAATGTTCATTTTTTACCTAATTTTTATTTTGATTTCCCAGAAGAGGGAAGAGTTGAAAAAGTGTATGATCTGCTCTATATCGGAACGTTCATGGAAGAGCGGTTTGGCAAATTAGTCACTTTCGCCAATTGGCTAAAAGACAAGAATTTCAAATTTAAAATCTCACTTATTTCGTTTGATAAAAAAACCATCAAAAAAAAGCAAAACTCAGACATAACTTTTATAAGTTCACTGGTTGATTACAGGGAAAATATTGAATTAGTGAAAAAAAGTACAGCATTGCTTGATTTGAAGTTGAAAGTTCACAATGGTTTATCATTAAGATTTTTTGAAGCATTGAAATACGAAAAGAAAATTATTACGGATAATCAAGACGTGATCAATTATAATTTTTACGATGCAGAGAACATCTTTATTTTAGGTAAAGATTCGATGGACCGACTAGATTATTTTTTGAACTCTTCGTACCAACCAATCGATGAAAATATACGCAAACAGTACAGCTTTAGCAATTGGCTGAATATCATTTTAAACGAAAACAAATGAAAGACGTTGTCTCGGTAATTATTCCTTACTACCACTGCGAAAATTATATTTTGGAGACTCTTGATTGTGTGAAGAATCAAACTTACCAGCAAATTGAAATTGTGCTGGTTAATGATGGTTCAGACCAAGATTTTCTAAATCAAATTAAAGAATCTAATAATTATAATAATCTAAAAATCGTTCACCAGGAAAATAAAGGGCAATCAGCTGCGAGAAACAATGGCGTTCGTAATTCTCTGGGAGAATATCTTTTCTTTCTAGACTGTGATGATAAAATTTCACCGGATTATATTGAGAAAGCAATTAAAATTTTAAAATCTGATTCGGAGATAAAATTAGTATATTCTAAAGGAGAGTATTTTGAAGCGAAAACTGGTGAATGGCCACTTCCGAAATTTGAAACTAAATCGTTTCTTATTGAAAACTGTATTCCAATAATTTGCCTCATTTACAAAGAAGATTTTAAGAAAGCTGGAGGATTTGATACGAACTTAAGTTTTTTTGAAGATTGGGATTTATGGATTTCTATCCTGAAGACTGGAGGAAAAGTGCATCGAATTAATGAGTTTCTTTTTTCTTACAGAATACAAAACGCACAAAAATCGCTATCCGATCGATTTGAAAATGATATTGAAATGTTAGGAGATAATTATTTTAAGATTTATAGCAAACACTATGAATTTTACAAGGAAAACGGAATTGGTTTTCATCAGCTTTTCACTGCGCTCAGAGAAAATCAAAAATATAAGGGGAAATACTATAATACGTGGTATAGAAAACTTATTTACAAATATTTCAAACCTGAGAAATATACTATGATTTATGATAAGTTGAAGTAATTAGCCTTCTTCTCTCTCATAATCATCTTCCAATCTCACGATATCATCTTCGCCAAAATAAGTTCCTGTTTGTACTTCTACAAAAACGACTAATTCCGAAGAACGGTTTTCAATTCGATGTTTTGCACCTAAAGGAATGTGAATGCTTTCGCCATATTTGATGATGATTTCTTCGCCATCCAAAGTTACGACTGCTTCTCCTTCTACCATGGTCCAATATTCCTGGCGGTGATGATGAAACTGATAAGACAGACGCTGGCCAGGATTGACCTCGATTCTCTTCAATTTATAATGGGGTTCATCTGCCAAAACATAATATTTTCCCCAAGGTCTGTCACCGATTTCTAACATAAAGTGCATTATTTAATATGCAAAAATAAGAAATAATACGCAACGCTGAATTTTTCTTTAAATTTGCAACTTAAAATAAAGGAGAATGAGCAAAGTTAGAGTGCGTTTTGCACCAAGTCCAACCGGACCTTTACATTTAGGAGGAGTTAGAACTGCCTTGTACGATTATCTTTTCGCCAAAAATCAAGGCGGAGAATTTATATTGAGAATTGAAGATACCGACACTGCCAGATTTGTTGAAGGTGCAGAAGAATATATTATGGAAGCGCTGGAATGGTGTGGAATTATTCCTGATGAAAGTCCTAAGCATGGTGGGAAGTTTGCACCGTATAGACAGTCAGAAAGACGCGACATTTATGACAGACACCTGGTTGAATTACTGAAAACCGACTATGCCTATATCGCCTTTGATACACCTGAAGAATTAGATGAAATTCGAAATGAGTTTGAAAAGAACGGCGAAGTGTTCGCTTATAATTATATTACCAGAAACCGATTAAAAAATTCTTTGACTTTATCAAAAGAAGAAGTTCAAAAATTAGTTGCTGAAAAAGTTCCGTATGTGGTTCGTTTCAAAATGCCCGTAGATCGGGTTTTGAATTTAGAAGATATTATTCGTGGTAAATCTTCTGTGAATACCAATACTTTAGATGATAAAGTTTTAGTAAAGAACGACGGAATGCCAACTTATCATTTTGCCAATATCGTTGATGATCACGAGATGGAAATTTCTCACGTCATCCGTGGTGAAGAATGGTTGCCTTCTTTAGGTTTGCATTATTTACTCTATGAAGCGATGGGTTGGGAAAAACCAGAATTTGCCCATTTATCTTTAATTCTAAAACCAGAAGGAAAAGGGAAATTGAGCAAAAGAGATGGCGATAAATTCGGATTTCCTGTATTTCCGTTAAATTTCACTGATGCTGAGACTGGAGTTGTTTCAAAAGGATACCGTGAAGAAGGCTATCTTCCAGATGCATTCATCAATATGGTTGCCTTGCTTGGTTGGAGTCCGGCGAATGATAGAGAGGTTTTGACTTTAGAGGAAATGGTTGCTGAATTTGATTTAAATAAAGTTCATAAAGCTGGTGCGAGATTTAATAAAGAAAAAGCAGAATGGTTCAATAGCGAATATTTAAGATCAAAAACGGACGAAGAAGTTTTAGGACTTTTAAAGGATGTTGAGGGACTCAATCTCGCCAATTCAAGCGATGCTCAGTTATTGCAGATCATTTCATTAATGAAAGAAAGAGCGGTTTTTGTGAGAGATATTTACAAAGATGGGAAATTCTTTTTCGAAGCTCCAACTCAGTATGATGAGAAAGCAGTAAAGAAGTCTTGGAATGAAGCTGCCGTGGAAGTGATGAACGAATTTTCTTTGAAACTGCAGGATTCAGTTTTTGAATCGGTAGGCTTAAAACAGGATATTCATGATTTTGCAGAAACGAAAAGTTTAGGAATGGGAAAAGTAATGATGCCACTTCGTTTGGCTTTGGTTGGAGAATTGAAAGGACCAGATGTGCCTGATATTATGCAAATCCTTGGAAAAGAAGAGACTATCGCAAGAATAAAAAATGCGGTCAATAATATCCAATAACTTTCTTTATTTTTTAGTAAATTTGAAGGATAATTTTAATAATAGAAATGGAATACTTAAGTTTTGAACTTCCGATAAAAGACCTGATGGATCAGTATCAAACCTGTTCATTGGTGGGCGAAGAAAGTGGTGTAGATGTCAAACTCGCCTGCTCGCAAATCGAAGATAAAATTATAGAAAAGAAAAAAGAGATCTATCATAACCTAACGCCGTGGCAGAGAGTACAACTTTCCCGTCATCCGGATCGTCCTTATACTTTGGATTTCATTAAAGGAATCACCGATAAAGACAGTTTCTTAGAATTACATGGCGACAGAAATTTCGCTGATGATCCTGCCATGATCGGCGGTTTAGCGACCATCGATGGACAAAGAGTAATGATCATCGGAACTCAGAAAGGAAGAACGACTAAGGAAAGACAATTCCGAAGATTCGGAATGAGTAATCCGGAAGGTTACCGAAAAGCCTTAAGATTAATGAAGCTTGCTGAAAAATTCCACATTCCCGTAATTTCTTTAATTGATACGCCGGGAGCTTATCCTGGTTTAGAAGCTGAAGAACGCGGACAAGGTGAAGCGATCGCCCGTAATATTTTTGAGATGACCATGCTGAAAACTCCAATCTTTGTTTATATCATTGGCGAAGGAGCGAGTGGTGGAGCATTGGGAATTGGCGTCGGAAACAAAGTTTACATGCTTGAAAATACTTGGTACACGGTGATTGCGCCAGAAAGTTGTTCATCAATTCTTTGGAGAAACTGGGATCATAAAGAAGATGCAGCGAATGCTTTGAAATTGACTCCAGCTGATGCATTGAAAGAAAAGTTTATTGATGGAATCGTAGAAGAACCGCTTGGTGGTGCGCACTACGAACCACAAGTTGCGTATGATCATCTGAAAGCGTCTATTCTTCAAAATATCAAAGCGTTTTCTAAATTTACCGGTAAAGAATTAGAAACTCAGAGGCAAGATAAATTTATCGCAATGGGTCAATTCAAAGGTTAAGAATTGATCATCTAAATTAAATAGAAAAATCCTGTAAGCAATTACAGGATTTTTTATGTTTTAATGTGAATTGAAATTTATTCGAAAAGTTCAGCCGTATTTAAAACCGTTACTTTTCCGTCTTCACATCTGATTGCTTCTCCCGGGAAGTTTTGAATCATGTGATAATCATGAGTGGCCATTACAACTGCAGAATTATTTTCAAAAGCAACTTGCTTTAATAAGGTCATAATTTCGTTAGAAGTTTCTGGATCCAGGTTACCAGTCGGCTCATCTGCTAAAATCAATTCCGGATGATTTAAAAGCGCTCTGGCGATGGCGACACGTTGTTGCTCACCACCGGAAAGTTCGTGTGGCATTTTGTGCTTCTTGGATTTCATTCCAACACTTGCCAATACTTCATTGATCCGGTCATCCATTTTAGTTTTGTCGTCCCAGCCAGTCGCTTCAAGAACGAACTTTAAATTCTTTTCAACGGTTCTATCCGGTAGTAATTGAAAGTCTTGGAAGACGATTCCCAGTTTTCTTCTTAGATTAGGAATTTCTGAAGGTCTCAATTTCGCTAAATCAAATCCTGCGATATGGCCTTGCCCAGAACTAAGCGGAATATGTCCGTAAAGTGTTTTCAACAATGAACTTTTCCCAGAACCTGTTTTCCCGATAAGGTAACAGAATCTTCCTTTTTTAATATTCAGGTTAACTTCATTAAGTACGGTGAAATTCTTCTGTGCAATTTTTGCATTTTTCAGATGGATTACATCTTGACCTTCCTGATAAGTATGTGGCATATCGACTTTGATTATTATTGATAATTGGTTCGTTGTAACAGCAGCTCAAAAGTAGAAAAAATCTTTCTGTTGAACGTACACTTTAGCAAATTTTAACAACAAAAAATGCTTGAAAATTTACTTTTCAAGCATGATATGTTATGATAATTCCAGAGATTATCTCTTAGCGCGTTGTGCACTTACTGTTAAACTCTTTCTGCCTTTTGCTCTTCTAGCAGCCAATATTCTTCTACCGTTAGGTGTTGACATTCTTAAACGGAAACCGTGTTTGTTTCTTTTTTTTCTTACAGATGGTTGAAATGTTCTTTTTGGCATTGCGATTATTTTTAAGTAAAAACTATATCTTATTTTTCAGACTGCAAATATAGGAAACTTTTTATTTACTACAAACTATATTTTAAATATTTCTAAAAGAAAAAGAGACGAACTCCTAAAAGTAAATTTCTTCCTTATTTTAATTGGTGTTTTTGTTTTTTAAGTTACGTAATAGTAGAGCTTTTCCCTTTTATGCCTTCCATTTTCATAATGTAGTCTCATTTCTTAAAAGTGCCTAATCTTTTAAGATGTTCATTTTAAAATTAATCCTATTTAACGGTTCAATTGAGTTTTTCATACAAGTGCTTGTCCTAAAATAAAAACAAAACCTATCTTTGCTCTTCTTAAAAAATATCCCAATAAATGTTTACTTCCACCCAAATTTCAGAGATTAAAGAACTTTTAACACCCAACCATAAAATTGTTATTATCACGCACTACAATCCTGATGGTGATGCAATTGGGTCCAGTTTAGGATTAAAACATTTTCTGAAACAAAAGGGTTTAGAAGCTGACGTTATTGTTCCTAATGATTTTCCTAAGTTTTTGAAATGGATGCCAGAATCCAAGCAAGTTATCATTGCTGACTACAAAAGAAAACAAGCTGGAGAAGCAATTTATAATGCTGATGTTATTTTCATCTTAGACTTTAATGCCTCGCACCGAAGTGGGAATTTGGTCGGACCTTGGATTGAAAAAGCACGAGCAACGAAGATTCTGATCGATCATCATCAGCAGCCAGATGATTTTCATTATGTGTATTCTGATGTAACAGTTCCGGCGACATCACAAATGGTTTATCATTTTATTCAGGAATTAAATGAAGAAAATTTGGTCAATAAAGATATCGCAGAATGTCTTTACACTGGAATCATGACCGATACAGGTGGTTTTCGTTTCCGCTCTACCAGTGCGACAACACATCGGATTACCGCGAATTTAATTGAAAAAGGCGCAGATCCTGCCATGATTACTTCAAATACTTGGGATACGAATACGGTTTCGAGACTGCATCTTTTGGCTTTAATTTTAGGCAGAATTGAGGTGGTAAAAGATGGAAAAGTGGCGATTCTTTGGTTAAAGCGTGATGAGTTGAAAGAATTTGGTTTCCAAAAAGGAGACACTGAAGGTTTTGTGAATTACGGTTTAAGTATTATGGGAACCCAAGTTGCTGCATTTTTCATGGAGGATTTATATGATGATTTTATTAAAATCTCTTTCCGTTCCAAAGATGATGTTGACGTGAACCAATTTTCAAGAAACCATTTTAATGGTGGCGGACACATCAATGCCGCTGGTGGAAAATACATGAAATCCATCGAAGAAACAATCGAAGATTTCAAAGAAAAAATTGAACAGGAGGAATTTTAAATGTACAAGTTATTTTAGTAAAACAAATAACAACGCTATAATTGCGGGTAAAGCCTGAACAAAAAAGATTTTCTTAGAAGCTGTTAGTGCACCGTAAATTCCGGCGACAACTACGCAGCCCAGAAAAAAGAGCGCTACATTTTCTGACCATTCTTGGTTAGGGATAAATAATGACCAGATCAGTCCAGCCGATAAAAAACCATTATACAATCCCTGATTGGCAGCTAATGTTTTTGTTGGTTGAAATAATTCGTCTTTCAAAGCGCCCTTAAAGGTTTTCTTTCCCAGGGTTTCCCAGGCAAACATTTCCATATATAAAATGTAAAGATGCTCCAGCGCTACAATTCTTATCAGTATTTTCGAAATTATTTCCATGCGGAATGTTCTGTTATTAGGTTAAAAAACGAAATTTTTTGGCAGATGGTGAAGTAGTTCTGTATTGATTATTTCTGCGCAAATACCCGGTTTTTCCCAATGTCCATTATGTCCACAATCCAATACATAAGATTTGATATTGGTTTTATCCGGTAGATTATTTATCACTAGATCTGTTTTGACGGCATTGTCATGTTTCCCCGCAATCACTAGAATTTTTCCTTCAAATTGATCGAGAACAGAAGTTTTATCGGTTCTTTCAATCATTCCTTTTACTGCAGCTAACACGCCGTCATTATTTGTTGATAATGCGATTTTTTTGGCGTGGTCAATTTTTCCTTCTAAATAATCTTTTTCATTTGGATTAAATAAATTCGGAACGCCCGCATTTACGTACGCAGGGAAAGCTTCTTTAATAATTCGTAAGCTTTTTTGACGCTGTTCTTTTTTCTCTTCATCATCCGCAAAATAGGAGGAGAAAAACAAGGTGATACTTTTCAGAATTTCAGGAAACTTTTGTGTAAATGCCAAAGTGGTGTAGCCGCCCATAGAATGTCCGAGCAAGTGGAATGATTCAATATTTAAAGAATCGGTGACTTTTTTTACTTCTGTTGCCATGAATTCCATGGTGTGAATTTCGCCGTAAACCTGAGATAAGCCATGTCCTGGCAAATCGATTTTAATTAAAGTGAATTGATCAGAGAGATGAGCAGCCATATCTTCCCAGATCGTTAAGTTTTCCATAAAACCATGGAGTAGAACAAGGTGTTCTTTTCCGGTACCGGATATTTCGTAATTCAACATATTTTGTAATTTTTAAAAGTAAATATCGATATAATCCACGAATCCCGAAGAATTAATTTTATTTTGAAGTCTCCAGAAATTTCCTTTTCCTTCATCGGAGAAAGTCGTTTTCTTGTTTCTTTCATAAACAGTTCCATTGATTTTCTGTGTGATTTCACCATCGAAATTTAAATGCTTTTCTGTCACTTTTTTGATCGTTCCCTTAATTTCTAAAGTGTTTTTTCCCGACTTTGCATTTCCCGAAATCTCATATAAATCTCTTCCTGTATTTTCAAAATTGACACTTCCTGTAAAGCCAGACGTCTCATCCGATGTAAATTTAAGCTGATGTTTTCCGCTCAAATCTTTTAAAACATTTTGCTGGTTTTTAAGCGCAGTTTTTTCATTCAGTTTTTGTCGTTCAACATTAATGGATTCTATTTTCTTGTTCTCAGCAGAAATAACCATGGAGTTGTCAATCTCTTTTTTGGAGCAGGATAAAATGGATAGGATAGAAATTAGGAGAATCGTTTTCTTCATTTTTGGTAATACTATTTTCCTCAAATTTAATTAAAAATTTGAGTTGAGAATTAATTTACAAGAATCTTAAAAGAGAATTTTGCTTAAAGTTTCGTTTTAGAATCCATAACAATCGTTACAGGTCCGTCATTTAATAAAGAAACCTTCATGTCTGCGCCGAAAATACCGCTCTCAATTTTTAAATTCGATTGAGCAATTTCTGTTTTGAAATAGTCAAATAATGGAATGGCTTTATCTGGTTTAGCTGCTTTGATAAAAGAAGGGCGATTTCCTTTTTTATAATCTGCAATTAAAGTAAACTGACTGATGCAAAGGATTTCTCCCGTAATATCCAAAACAGATAAGTTGAGTTTTCCATCTTCATCACCAAAAATCCTTAAGTTCAAAATTTTCTGAACAAGCCAGTCGGCATCGGCTTTTTCATCTTCTTCATCGATTCCTATTAATAAGAGTAAGCCATGGGAGATTTCGCCTACTATTTCACCATCAACTTTTACATTGGCTTCAGAAACTCTTTGGATAACTGCTTTCATTTTAGAAGATTGATTTAAAATCTGGTTTAATAATAAACAGATAAAATTTTAGTGTTCGTATCGTAACTGTAAGGATAGGTTTTGGGAGGAACTTGGGCGATTTTTGTAGGTTCGCCAGTGATGGTAATCCATTCTGCTCCATCTTTAGGACAAACTATTTTAATATCATTTTCCACACTTAAAGTAGTGTCGCCATCTGGACAAATATGTGGTGCATTTCGATCAAAAACTTTGAAACCATTAGTCGTCCTTACCACAATTAATCCTCTCGTTCCGGCTTGCTGTTCGTTGACATAAATCCAGCCGCCAACATTCTGTAAATTAAAATAAGTAGGAAGATTAAGATTCAAAATAACATTGATCGGCGTGTTTGGGAAGCAACTTACCGTTTCTTCACGGTTGCTGCAGGAAGTGAAATTTAAAATACTAAATAGTAGAATTATAGAGAAAAAGGCTTTGGATATATTTCCTTTCATTTAAAATAAATTTATATCTTTGTGAAACAATCAACACAAAAAACATTGTCCGACAAATGTCGGATTATTTTTTTATACTAACGTTAAATATTAGAAATTATGGCAAGTTACGTGACCAAAGTAGGTTTAGATAAAATGAAAGCTGAATTGGAACAACTGGAAACCATTGAAAGACCAAAAATTACCGTACAGATCGCGGAGGCAAGAGATAAGGGCGATCTTTCTGAAAATGCAGAATACGATGCAGCAAAGGAAGCACAGGGAATGTTAGAGATGAAAATCTCTAAATTGAAGAACCTTATCGTTAACGGAAAAGTGATCGACGAGACCCAATTAGATACTTCTAAAGTTTCTATTCTGACTACGGTTCGTCTTAAAAATAAGACCACAAAAGGGGAGCAAATATTTACTTTGGTTCCAGATAATGAAAGCGATTTAAAAGCAGGAAAAATTTCTGTGAATACACCTATCGCAAAAGGATTGCTAGGAAAAGTAGTTGGCGACAGTGCAGAGATTCTTTTGCCAAACGGAAACCAACTTTCATTTGAAGTATTAGAAATCTATCTTGCTTAAATACGATTAAAAACACATACTACTATATATCTTAAAGAGAGGTTCAAAACTTTAGCGGTTTTTTAACATCGTTCTTTCTTAAGATTTTGTAAATTTGCACCCTCGCATTCGCGTGGGTTTTTAATTTAAATACAATCATCATGGCTTCTATTTTTACAAAAATTGTACAGGGCGAAATTCCGTCTTACACAATTGCAGAGGACGATCAGCATTTGGCTTTCTTAGATATGATGCCCTTGGTCAAAGGTCATTGTTTGGTAATTCCTAAACAGGAAGTTGATCTTATTTTTGACTTAGAAAATGAAGATTTTAAAAATCTTTGGAGCTTTGCACAAACCATTGCCAAAAAAATGGGAAAAGCATTCCCTGAGCGAAGAATCGCTGTTGCGGTTGTTGGCTTAGAGGTTCCGCACGCCCATATTCACTTGATTCCAATTACGAAAATGGATGATATGAATTTTAAAAACGAACGATTGAAATTTGCTGATGAAGAATATCGGGAAATTCAAGAACTTATTATCAATTCTTAAACATTAATTTTTGCCAGAGTCATAAACTTTGACAAAGTTTTTTACAACTTATTCTTAATTACACCTATTATATGAATTCAAACCAATGCTCTTTTTGTGGAAAAAAACGAAATGAAGTTCAAATGCTTATTTCCGGGAATGACGGTTTTATTTGCGAAGAATGCATCGAACAAGCTCACGGAATCGTAAAAGAAACCAGCGCATCCACAGGTTCAGCTTCTACAGAAACCATGGAGGATTTAAAAAAGCCTAAAGAGATCAAAGAATTTTTAGATCAATATGTTATTGGTCAGGATCAGGCAAAAAAGCAATTGTCTGTGGCTGTTTATAATCACTACAAAAGATTATTACATGCAAAAGACGAAAATCGGGAGGTAGAGATTGAAAAGTCAAATGTTATCATGATCGGTGAGACCGGTACAGGAAAAACGCTTTTGGCAAAATCTATTGCAAGAGAATTAAATGTCCCTTTTTGTATTGTAGACGCTACAATTCTAACAGAAGCTGGATATGTAGGAGAAGATGTAGAAAGTATCTTATCGCGACTGTTGATGGTTGCTGATTATGATGTTGAAAAAGCAGAAAAAGGAATTGTCTTTATTGATGAAATCGACAAAATTGCGCGCAAGTCTGATAACCCAAGTATTACAAGAGATGTATCTGGAGAAGGAGTACAACAAGGTTTATTAAAGTTGTTAGAAGGAAGTATTGTTAATGTTCCACCGCAAGGAGGAAGAAAGCACCCAGACCAAAAATATATTCAGGTTAATACTCAAAATATTCTGTTTATTGCAGGTGGTGCATTTGATGGAATTAAAGAAATTATTGAAAGAAGACTGAACAAACAGGCGATCGGTTTCAGTGCTGAAAAGTTAAATAAAATAGAGGAAGAAGAATATGTCTTGAAGCAATTGAACGCAATTGATCTACGTAAATTTGGATTAATTCCTGAATTGTTAGGACGATTTCCAATCATTACGTACCTGGATAAATTGACCAAGGAAACGATGATCCGAATTATGAAAGAACCTAAAAACTCTATCGTAAATCAGTTTGTAGAACTGTTTAAAATGGATGGAGTTGACTTGAAATTCACCGATGACGGACTGGAAAGTATCGTGGAAGAGACTATGGATAAGGGACTTGGAGCCAGAGGTCTTCGGGGAACAACTGAAAAAGTTTTGGAAGATTACATGTTCAATATCGCTGCTCAAAAGAAAGTTGTCATTACCCGTAAAAACACCCATTTTTAATATTTTCAAATGCAATCTCTTTGATAGGTATAAAAAATAACTATCTTTGTATTGTAGTTATATCTATTTAGTATTTATAATTACTGTCCTTAAAACACAAAACACACATAATGATGAAAAAAAATCTATTAACGGTAGGCTTTTTATCGTGGGCTTTAGCGACCGGTGCACAGACCGTCGTCTTCCACGTCGATCCTTCAGGCGTTGTATACGTCGGCAAAAACGCCTTAGTTTATAACGGAGGTGGTCTTCAGACAAAGGGTAATGCCGTTTTCGAAAATCACGGAAACGTAATGATTAACGGAAACGGAAGTTCAGATGTCTTTAGAACAATCGATGGATCAAATGTAATTAAGACTGAACTGAATGGTGGCGGTAACTTTATTAATAAGTTAAATGAACCCACAGCTTATGCCTCTCATAATTCTACAGACCCGACAAACGCTCCTGTTTATACTTACGGACAGTTGTTCGTTACTGGTGTTTCCCAAACTAATCTAACAGGTATCATCGATCAGGAATTTCGCCAGGTAAATCATGGCGCTTATCAACAGATTGGACTTCCATTCTACGGTAAATCTTTTTCTACTTTAACTGCTGAGTTAGGAAAATCTACTCCTTTTAATACAACGAGATACTCGCACAATGAGATTTTGACTTGGAATAATAGAAATGTAGTTTTTGACAACTTGTCAAGTTTAAGTTTAAAAGCAGGAGATAATTTTAAACCTTTTACCTATTATATCTTAGGAGGTACTGGATTGGATGTGGCTGGCACGACCAGAACTCTTAAAGGAAGACCAGTTTCTGATGCAGTGCTTGCAGAAAGAGCGGTTAAATTAGAGGATTCCGGTGACGGTATTAATTTTGGCGTCGGTGGTAACAACACGAATGCTTACAATGAGAAGTACAACAGTTATTTACAGGATAATTTTAGTGTAACAGCTTCTCAGGCGTGGTTAGGTGATTTTGGTAAAAATTATTATCAATTTGGAAATCCATATTTAACCAACTTAGACTTATCTCAGATTGCTATGACAGAATCGGCGAGCACAGGCGACGGTAACAATCTTACAAACATTTATGGAGTACGATTAGAGGTTTCTGGTGTACAACATACGACAAACGGTGGTGGTGGATCCAGTAATTTTAAATCGATTACGTATGGTTCAGGAGTTCCGGCAGGTGATGTAGAATATCAAGTGGTTCGTCCGTTTGGTGCTTTTGCTATAAAACTTAAAGATAATACGCTTAAACCAAATTTTGATTTCTCTACCTTAAGAAGATTTAAATATCATCCAAGAGATGGAGCAACCAGCTATACTGTTACTGCTGCTAAAGGTGGAGCTGCTGCGTCAACCGTAAAGCAACTCGGAATTATCGGTTTAGATACCAACGGAAATGAAGTTGAAAGAACCTATTATCTTGTAGCAGATAATACAGTTTCCGGCGCATCAACCCAGGTGAAAGCTCAAGTTGGAGCCTTTGATGGTCAGAAGTTTGGGACGTATGAAGAAGATGCAGCTAATGGTGGATACGATAACAATAACACTTCTTATTGGTTGTATATTAATGAAGCCAACGAAAATGATTTTAAGGGTAAAAATATAAAACTGGTTAATTATAATCCTAACATTGTAGGTTTTAAATTTGAAATTAGAGAAAATGCAGGTTTAGTTGATGATTCTACTCATGTGCTTTCTCAGGGAGAAGGGTTTTATTATAAAAAAGAATCTGAATCAACTGTTCATCCTGTTTTGCAGAATGCAGTTGTTAACAGCGTTGCTGGAACTCAATCTGGTGTAGAGTATAATTTTTATTACGGTGAGCCACAGATTACTCTTGGCGCCGGTAGTGTGAAAAAATCAAGTACAATTGTAGTTTATAATCCAGAAAAGGATAATTATTTTGTATTAATTGATTCTACTTGGAAAACGGCAGATATACAGGTATATGACATGAGTGGAAAACTCGTTAATACCGTTTCTAAAGTTTCTTCAAAAGAAAGATACGAGTTACCATTGAATGCCATGAAAGCAGGATATGTAGTTCATATTACTTCTGATAAAGGAGAGAAAGTAATCACAAAAATTCTAAGATAAAAACACACACACGATGAAAATGATATTAAGACTTTTTTTAGCAGCTTTCGTTTTGATAATGGGAGTGCTAGTTAATGCTCAGCCACCATGTCCAACTTGCCCACCAGGCGGTGGCGGAGGTGGAGGCGGAGGTACGACTCCGGGTGGACCAGCTTCACCTATTGATATGTATGTTTATATTTTAGCCATTGCAGCGATTTTATTTATCGTTCTTTATGCTAAGAAAATACAGAAAAAACAAATAGTTTAATTGTAACCCAATAATAGTAAGAACTCATTGAGAAATCAATGAGTTTTTTTATATTTACATTATGAAGAAAATAACTTTTATGTTGAGTGTATTGGTGGTCAATACTTACATGGCACAATTTAAAATTACGGTAGATGCACCGCAATCATTTACACCGAAAGAGGTGTATGTCTACACGCTGAGCGGTTCTAAAGATGTCCTGAACAGCAAAGAAGTAAAAAAAGGAAACTCGTGGCAGGTTAAAATTGATAAGCCTTACACTGGAATGATGAAATTATACTTTCCAGAAACAAATACCTCAATCAATTTTATTTCGGAGAATAAAGATGTGAAGATGAAGTTTGAAACCGAGAATGATAAAGTGGTCAATATCGATTATTTGGATGAAGCCAATTATATTATGAATCAAATGCAGGATATTCAGCAGAAGAAAGAATATATCTTGCCCGCATTATATCAAATCAAAGAATATTATAAAACGAAAAGTGATTTCAGTACCGCACTTAACAATGAGGTGCTTCGGCTTTCAAACGCTACTCCAAATATGAGTAACTTTCCGTTTGTTAGTTTTTATAATACCAACTATACACGGTTTTTAGAAAAGAATGCCACTAAGAAACCAATCACTCATGATGAAATCATTGATTTTTTAAATAAATCCAATGAGATGCTTGAAGGTTCGTCTCTGATGAGACCAGTTCTCGTGGCTTATTTAAATGCTGGCTCCAGCGCAAACGTTGCGGCAGATGTTGATAAGCTACTTAAGGTTGTTAATGTAGAAACTCCACGCGGACAAACAGTCCTTTCTGAGCTTATTGAGATCTTTGATACCTACGGAATGCAGGATTTAAAAGATAAATATCTGACTGAAGCCAAGAGTTTAAAATGTACCATCAATGAGCGTTTAACAAAAACGATTGCTACCAATATGAATACGGAGATTGGCGCCACGTTTCCTAATTATGTTTTCAATAGTGCTACCAATACTAAAGCTAAATCAATCTACGATATTAAGGCAGATAAGAAAGTTATTATCTTCTGGGCATCTACTTGTTCGCATTGCGAAACCGATTTACCGAAGATTATTGAGAAATATAAGGCCATTAAAGGACTCAATGCAGAAGTTATTGCATTTTCTTTAGACAGTGATCGGGCTGCGTACGAAAGTAAGGTGAAGATGTTACCTTGGGTCAATGATTCAGAATTGAAAGGTTGGAACAGTTCATTTTCAGAGACTTATAATATACGTGCGACACCCAGCTATTTTGTTTTAGACAGCAATAATAAAATCATTGCTAAGCCAGATCATGCTGCAGATGTAATTTCTTACTTAAAGTTAAATTAATTTTTGCTACCTCGTAAAATATATTTATATTTGCACCACCTTAAAAAGGCGAGGTAGCTCAGTTGGTTAGAGCGCAGGATTCATAACCCTGAGGTCACGGGTTCAATTCCCGTCTTCGCTACTAAAAGTCCAGTTTTCACTGGACTTTTTTTGTGGATTAATTCTCTGATTTTAGAGGTCAGTAAATCTAAATTTGGAGACATCGAAATACCGAAATTTCAATTTTCTTATTAAAAGCTGAATCGTATTTTTTTCATTTTTAAAACTTCTGTTTTTTTCCACTAATAATTAATTATTGTCGATAGTTTCATCTTAATTCGAATCCTTTGTTGTCGAATCGGCAATGTGCAGTTTTTTTATCTTTATTTCGAGAAATTTAGTGAGAAAAAGTTTGTAGTTGCAAATATAATTTATACATTTACAGCGCTTTAAAAATGGCGTTTGCCATCAATAAGGCATAAATTTTTTTTCATCATTTGTGTTTTAGAATCGTACCGTAAGGTGCGATTCTTTTTTTATTTAAAAACTACTGTATTACTTGTAACGAATAAGTAAGTCGATGAAATAGGAGTAGGTAATGCTTCCATCCTGTTGATTACTTTTCAGAAATAAATCGTTAGTGAATCCAAAAAAGACATCCAATAGACCTTCATGTTTTTTTACAAAAAGTTTTTCTGCGAGTCGATCGCGTTGCATTTCTGGAGAATATTCTGCTAAAATTTCTTTAACAAACTCAGGATCACGTTCAGCTAAAAAATTTAATAGAGATTTTAATACAAAATAATCCGTACTGTATTTTAAATCCAGATTGGTCGAATTTTCACCGATTAGAAAACCAATAAAGTTTGCTTCCTGTTCTCTTGCGTAGCCCAACTGGTGTGCGCTCTCATGTGATAATGTAAAAGGAATATAAGTAGATGGAAGTGCTGAATTGTATTGTGCTTCAGCTGTAAACGGATTGTAATATCCCAAGATTCCACTATAGCTCATTATTGGTTTAAATAAACTCGATTTAAAGGCCTGAATTCTTGTTCCTTTTTTATTGTTTAAAGACGATGGTAGTTGGGTTTGATTCCTTAGTATCTCATCTTTAATGACGTTTATATTGGTGATTGTAAATACACCACTTTGATCTTCTTTTACCAAAGAGCGGGTCTTCCGGCACTTCTCCAGATATTCAAAGGTCAGCTGCTTGATGTACGATAGTTCTAATTCTTTTTCTGGTAGTTTTTCCAGTAATGGTTTTTGGAAATAAAGCATTCCCCAAGAAATCTGATAAATGAAATAGAGAATGTTAATAAGGATCAAAAACTTCAACACATATTTTTTTCTGCTATTTTGTTTTAAAATTTTAAAAATGAAAAAAAGAAAGATCGAAATAATTAAAATATAGAATACATCACCAACCGAAAATGGTATGCTGGAATATAGGATCTGATGAAAACCTTTTTGAATTTCAAATAATCTTTCAAAGAAAGTAACAACAACGTCTATTTTTGATAAAATGAAAAATAAAAGAAATTGGGCAAGTAATATACCTGCCCAAAATCTTTTTTTATGATATAATTTTACTTTATTCGTTTTCATTCGATGAATTTTCACCCATAATAATTCCTTGTCTTTTCAAAATTTTCGGAGCAATAAATCCGTAGAACGCTAAATAAGAAAAACATAGGATAGGAATAACATATGAAAAATGAGTCCACGTAATGCCCATTATCCCTGCGGGATTCGTGAGATCAAAATCACAAATATAACCTTGGATCAATGGAATAATACCTCCACCCAAAATCATCATGATTAAAAAAGAGGACGCCTTACCCGTGTTTTTTCCTAAACCAGCGATTGCTAAATCAAATATGGAAGGCCACATAATGGAACAGAATAAACCTCCTGATATAAAGAAATATTTTGCAATCTCTTTGTCTGGATAAACCAATCCTAAGAACATCATTGTTACACCCGCCACACCAAATATCATCAGGGTTTTCCCAGCGTTTTTACCACCAATAAAACTCATGATAATAAAGGCTATGATCCAAATAGCGTAAATATAAAATGAAGAAACATCTTTTCCGCTTAGTTCATTGGCAACAATGATAATTAAAAAGGCAATAAACGGAACAATAAATTTAAGAATCATATTGCTTAGTTTCGAAATACTAAATACATTAATACTTCCATTCCAGCGTCCGATCATTAAACTTCCCCAGTATAGCGAAACAAAAGGAGCGATGTTATATTCTAATATACCGCCGAATTCTTTAGTATGTAATAATGCTGGCAGATTACTAATAATGGAAACCTCTACGCCAACGTAGAGAAAGATCGCTAACATTCCCAGATATAATTGGGGATAGTGAAATATGCTGAATTTCGCTGAGCCTTCATCAATCTGTGCTTCTTCCTCTTTGGCCGGATCTTCAATTTTAGAAAATAACATAAAAATGGCAACCAAAATAAATGCTAATCCTAATACAATGAACGGTGTTTTAACTAAAGTTAAATGCTCTTTAACAAAGCCAGTGGGATACGTAATATTGGTAGACCGTTGTTTAATTTCGCCAAGTTTGATAGAATAGTCATCGATTTGCTTTTCAGTTGCAGTGGTACTTTGATCAATTAAAGCGATCTGCTTGTCAAGATCGTCTACATTGTTTTGTACAGTAGCAATAACGTCATTCACCAGGACAGGATCATCTTGACGATCAATTTTTAAGTCATTAATGTTTTTGATGAGTTCTGTCTTATGCGTTTGATACTCGTTTTTTACGATCTCAATTTTTGAAAGTTCACTGCTCTTTACCGTAGTTTCTTCTTTGTTACCCATTCCGAATAAGGCAATACCAACTAAAATTGGTCCTATGGTTGTACCCAAAGAATTGATTCCACCTGCCATTGTTAGTCGGTGAGCACCAGTTTGGGGACTGCCCATTTTTATGGCAAGCGGATTTGCTACAATTTGTTGAACGGAAAATCCTAGACCTACAATGAATAAAGCCGCTAAAAAGAACCAAAAACTTGCCGCAGCTGCTGCCGGTACAAACAGAAATGCGCCAATTGCTGAAATCACAAGACCAACTGCAAGCGTTTTTTTATAACCGAATTTTTGTAGAATATCCGTTTTCAAGGAGATGATAAAGAAAATCACAGAGCCAACAAAATAAGCCAGATAAAATGCCCACGCAACCAATTGACTTTGCACTTGCGAAAGAACAAACCATTTCTTAAAAACAGGAATTAAAATATCATTACTGGCCGCCACAAATCCCCAAAAGAAAAAAACTACAATTAAGGATAAAAACTGTGACCATTTGGTCTGTTGCTGATTTTGTTCCATATTTTTCTTGATATTTTAATTACTTGAAAACAAATATAACTATTTAAATTCTCAAATTGCAGTTTGCAATATATTTTTCATTTTCGAATGTGCTTCTGCCTTTAGCATCGCAACAGATTGATCAGGCTGCATGATATCATTGAAATATACTTTCACTTTTCCCGGATATCCTTTTGAATAATTAAAGGGAAACATCTCTTTCAAACCAACAAAGGTAAAAACGGTAATCGGTGATTGATGTTTGGAGGCCAATATAAAAGCGCCATCTTTAAAGGAATCCAATAAAACAGAAGTGTCATCAGGAACACCACCTTCAGGAAAGATAACGATGCTTTGTCCTTCTTCCATCCTTTCCTCACATCGGCGATAGACGTCTGCACGGCTACGCGCTGAAGTTCGATCGACCATCACACAGATTCTTTTATAGACTGTTCCAAAAATCGGAATTTTCACCAGTTCTTTTTTACCAACGTAACATAGCGGATGATTCGGCATTAAAATACAAGGAAGCATTACATCCATAATCGAGGTGTGATTAGAAATGAAAACGTACTGCTGATTCTTATCAATCTTTTTATCAGTCAGGTTGATTAATTCATACCGAAAGCCCATTCCATAAAACATTCCGAAACACCAAAGGCGTATGAAGAAATAGGCGTAGCGATAATGTTCTTTTTTAATGGAAAAAAGCAAGACCGGAATTCCAAGAATAATAGTTAGGAATGCTCCTAAAAGCATCATCCAGCCACGCCAGATATAATTTAAAATTTTTGTCATATGCTTTTTAAAAATCGCTTTTTGCGTGAATTACTAAACGGCTAATCTTCATTATTACTATTTAACCGTTGAAAATAACTTTTTTCTTCACCGTGTAATTTAAAATAGACACCAATAGGATCGCAGCTATTTTACTTAGAATTTCCTTACTGATTACAATAATGCCTAAATCAAGGTGTGCTGTAAACATAAATCTAAAGAAAAGCTGGAAAAAGGTTAAGCTGAGTATCGTCGAGAAAAAGGAAACAAACATGAAGTAAGCAAATTCTCTCTTTTTAGAATGTTTGCCACGTTCAAAGACAAACCAAATGCTCAAAAAATAGTTGGTGATGATGCCACAACTGGTAGAGAAAATATTACTGAGCGGAAAGTGAATGCCATGAAAGTTATTTTCTTGAGAGAAAATACGCGGTAAATAAACACTGAATATTTTAAATGAAGCAATTTCTACTACAGCGCTTAGCGCTCCCGCGACGACGAAAAGTAAAACCTGTTTATGTTTAAGTAAAAGTTCTTTCATAGATGTTGCTGCAAATTTAAAACTATATGTTAAACAATCAGAAAAACTTGTTAAAATATTTTTTTAATTCAATATATTGATTACTTTTAATTTTCGAAAGCGATTTATTATAGGATAATTTAATCTTTCTCAATGAGTTAATGTGCTGGTTTTGTTGTCCTAAAGACCGATGGAAATTATAAAAACTTAATTAAATTAAATAACCAAGTCATCACGATGATCACAAAAAAAACGTACAGAAAATTTACGCCACAACAAAAAAAAATTGAGGAATTAGAGAAAAACAGTCCTCGGTTCAAAAGAGTTTATACAGAATATGAAACAATGTCCGATGAATTATGGAATTTAGAAAACACAGATGTTACCAATATTCCTGATGATTTCATTGACGCAATGAAATTACAAACCGAATATCTGGAAGAAGAAATTGGTGATTGGCTTATCGAGAAAAGCACTGACTTGGCCTAAGTGCAAACTGACAAATTTTCTCTGATATCAATTTTGGGCTTTTCAAATTTCGCACCTTTAAAGCACAATTAACTTAAATCACAGTAGCGCACAAATCAAATTACTTCAGAACATTTTCGACGAATCCTTGTTTTGCTCTTCATTAATAGCAATAAATTCTAGGTAGGAGTTTCAATATTTAATATATTAATGTTATCAGGTGTCATTCAAGGAATTGTCTTCACTATACTTGTTTCGCTTTCTAAGAAGTACCGAACTAAATCGCTTTTTTTTTCTTGTAGTACTCATTATTTGTCTCGCCGTCAATAATTTACAGTACTTTTTGCTTGATTCAAAAATCTTTAGTATCAGAGATTTTTTTGGAATCATCTACATTCCAAGTGCTATCATTTCAATGGTGCTTTACTTTTTTTATGTCAAGTCTTTCCTCTTTCTGAAAATGAAAATGACTAATAAGCTACCTTTTTTACGATTTTTTATTTTCCTTGGACTTATGTTATATTAGAAGACTTCGCCATGACAATAATTGAAATCTATTTATCGCGATTATTATTATTTTATTTCTAAACCTTGAACTGACTATTTTTAAATAATGGTTATTAAGTTGACGACTTCACACTTTGGTTTTTGGTGCCATAATTCCTATCAACCCAACTTGTCTTTTTCTTATCTTTGCACAAATCAACATTTTCGGATATCGGACTTTACGCTTATGAATATTAATCTTTCTCAAAATAAAAATTTCAAACTCTTCAAACTCATTTCAGAGGTCGCCGAAAAAAATAACCAAACCGTTTTTATTGTAGGTGGTTACGTTCGGGATTTATTGATGAAGAGAAAAGCGCCCACCGATATTGATTTTGTAACCGAAAGCAACGGAATCGATTTAGCCAAAGCCGTCGCCAACGAAATTAATCCAAAACTTAAAGTTTCTATTTTTAAAAATTATGGAACGGCAATGTTTAAATTTGAAGGCCTGGATTTAGAATTCGTAGGTGCACGAAAAGAAAGTTACGCTGAAGATTCGCGCAAACCATCGATTGAAAATGGAACCTTAGAAGATGATCAGAAACGCCGTGATTTTACCATAAATGCTTTAGCGATTTCTTTAAATAAAGAAAGCTTCGGCGATTTAATTGATCCATTTGATGGCGTTCAGGATATCAAAAGAAGAATATTACGAACTCCTTTAGAACCAAGCCAGACTTATTCCGATGATCCTTTGCGAATGATGCGGGCGATTCGGTTTGCCTCTACTTTAAACTTTAAAATTGAAGAACATTCTCTAGCTTCCATTCAAAAAGAAGTGGAACGAATTAGAATTGTTTCCATGGAAAGAATTATGGTGGAGTTCAATAAAATCATGCTTTCCGAAAGACCTTCTTTAGGTTTAAAATTAATGGAAGAAACCGGAATTTTACATTTGGTTATTCCAGAATTGACCGCCTTAAAAGGGATTGAAGAAGTGGATGGACAAACCCATAAAGATAATTTTTGGCATACTTTAGAAGTCGTTGATAATATTTCAGAAAATACCGAAAACCTTTGGCTTCGTTGGGCAGCTCTGCTTCACGATATCGGAAAAGCACCAACTAAAAAATTCTTAGAAGGAAACGGCTGGACTTTCCACGGTCATGAATTCTTAGGATCTAAAATGGTCAAGAATTTATTTTATAGACTTAAACTCCCGATGGGAAGCGATATGAAATATGTTCAGAAATTGGTAAAACTTTCTTCACGGCCAATTTCATTAATTGATGATGGAACTTCTGATTCCGCACTACGTAGACTTTTGTTTGATGCTGGTGAAGATCTGGAAGATCTATTTATTTTGAACAAAGCAGATATTACCACCAAGAATTCTTCTAAACAAGCGAAATTTAAAAATAATTTTGAATATGTGGCTTTGAAAATTAAAGAAGTCGAAGAAAAAGATCAGGTTCGAAATTTTCAACCACCGATTTCAGGCGAAGAAATTATGGAGTTATTTAATTTAAAACCAAGCAGAGAAATCGGGATTTTAAAAGAAAAAGTAAAAGAAGCAATTCTCGAAGGAGAGATTACAAACGATAAACAAGAAGCCAGAAATTTTGTTATTAAAGAAGGTGAAAGTCTTGGTTTGAAGATTTCACTTTAGCATAGTCTATTGTTTAGAGATTTTTATTATTTTTATAAAAAATAATACATGAATCGGCTCGAAAAAAAATTAAAGGAATCCAAACCTGAACTCTTTGGTTCATTACAAGAAACAAAAAAAGAAGTAAAATTACTTCTTGATCAATATTTAAAAAATTTTCCAGAATATACTGATCATTCAATCCATCATACAGAAGAAGTTTTTAATATTGTTGATGAAGTGCTTAACGATGATGAAATTACGAATTTAAATGGAGATGAAATTTATGTCTTATCAATGTCGAGTTATCTTCATGATATTGGTATGTGTATTCCAGAAGATAAAATAAAAGAAATTGCAGATACTGAGGAACTTATAAAACAAAGAGAACTTCATCCAGATATTAAAAGAGAAAGTTATTTAAGAGATATTCATCATATATTAAGCGCAAAGTTTATTATTGAAGAATGGGAATTACTTAAAATTCCATCTAAAAAATATGCAGATGCTATTGCCTTGGTTTCTGAAGGGCATAGAGTTGTAGATATTGGTAATCCTGAAGTTTATGATCCGAAATTTTTTGTTAATAACGGGAGAGAATTTGTTTGCTTACCATATTTGTCAGCGGTTTTACGAATTGCAGATGAGTTGGATATTACTAATATTCGAACTCCAAAATTGCTAACCAAATACTATATGCCTGAAAATGAGAAAAGTATTGAAGAATGGCAGAAACATATTGCAAACACGCAACGAAATTTTGCGGAAAATTATGTCATTTTTGAGGTCGAATGTTCCAATCATCAAATGCTTGCTTCCTTAGAAGATCAATTTAATAAAATTAAAAGTGTTTTAAACTATTGTCAAAAAGTAATTAGAAATATTTCTAATACTGAAGGAAGAATATTTAGTCTAAGACTAGATCAGGTAAAAGAAAAATATAAATATATTGGTTTTGATCCAAAAGGTATAAAGTATACTTTTGATGTTGAAAAAGTAGTTGACGCATTTGTTGGAGAAAATTTGTACAATGATAAACTTACTTCTTTAAGAGAAGTTATTCAAAATGCTGTTGATACTTGTAAATATAAAACAGTTTTGGAAGGAGAAAATTATACTCCAGAAATATCAATTATTATCGAGGATGATAAAATTATTGTAAAGGATAATGGAGTAGGAATGGATGAGTTCATCATAAAAAATTTCTTTGGAAAACTTGGTAGTAGTTTTTATCAGCAAGCAAGCGTTAAGAAAGATTATGAAGCCATAGGGAATTTTGGCGTGGGTGTTTTTTCCTATTTTCTAATGTCAGATTATATAGATATTGAAACTAAGACGAAAAGTTCGGAAACACTACATTTTAGATTGGATAGAGACCCAAAAAACTATTTTCATTTTTTTAAAGAATTTGAAAGAACTGAAACAGGGACAACGATAATTTTGTATCTGAACGATGAGATGAAGCAAATAGAAAATTCTGTCTTTTCAAAATATATTAAGGATAAGTTTCGATATATGGAATTGCCATTAGAAATGAAAATAGATGGCAATGTTGAATTTATTGAAAAGCAGAGTTATAGATTCGAAAATATACTTGATCTTGTTGGAGAGGGTCTCAAATTTGAACATAAGAAATCACTTAATAATCTAAAAATAACTGAAATAGATATAGTTCATTTGGATTACGAAGGTATCGCCACTGTAATTCATAATGATGATTATTCTGCTATTTCAATGGAGATGTTTTCCGACGACTTTGATTTAACAACCAGACATCGAAATTTTTCCCAACAGGTTTCTCAAAAAGGAGTTTTTATATCAAATATATCTAACAATATAGATAGATTACCTAATTTTTTATTAAAAATAAATTTACTTAAAAAATTTGATTTACAAATAAGCCGCAATGGTTTTTCCAGGTCTGAAGAGGTTGGTAAAATTATAAAAGAAATTGGTGCAGAAATATATAAAGATATTTATACTAAAAAAATATCAAAAACAATTAAGAAAAAGATATCTGAAAATTGTTTTCATTTAATTCACAATCTTCAATTAGATTCTAAAATTATAAAATCTATTGGTGAGTATGTGTTTTTAAATTGTCGATTCAATAATAAGAATCTATTATTATCTCTTAATCAAATAAACTTAGAATATAATAAAGTATTTTTAGCGATAAATAAAACAGAAATTTCAGAATTTGAAAAGTACTTTACAGATGTTTTGATTGTGATATTACCTGAGAGCGATAAACATTTCTATTTTCGTTTATATGAATTACCAAAAGTTTTCAAACAATATGATTATAATTGTTTAATTATTAATGAAGAATCGAATGTTTTTACGATTTTCGACAAAGAACTTAAAATAGATTCAATTTACTCTCATCCTCTCATCGAGTTTGCAAGTTTTGAAAATTTTAATAAAATAAATTTTAATCTACTAAATTATTATAATAAAAAATATGATATAGGTGAATATCTCTACTATAAAACCTATCTTAACCAAAATCATCCTTTTATTAAAAATTTATTTCTCGTGAGAGAAGAATTATATGCGAAAAATAAGAAAACATTATTTAATGAAATATTAGAATTTATGATGCCGTACGATCCATCTCAGATAGCAAAAATAAAAACTATAAACATTCTCATTTCCGAAGCAAACAAATACGTGAATTTAAAATTTAAGTTAAAACTTAAAGATTTTGATTTGTAGATTAATCTTAACTTTAATTTAAAACCAGGTAGAGAAATCGGGATTTTAAAGGAGAAAGTAAAAGAAGCAATTTTGGAAGGGGAGATCACAAATGATAAAGAAGAAGCCAGAAATTTCGTTATTAAAGAAGGTCAAACCATCGGTTTGATTCTAGCATAAAATTGAACTACATCATATAAAAGCCCTTTCAAATAAAGATTGAAAGGGCTTTCTGTTAAATATATAAAAGTGTGTTTTAGTTTTTGTAGAAACCGTTGGTTCCTCTGCCTGCAGTAACTGTTTTAAGCAAAGTGCCTGCTGTAGAATATATTTCTACCGTACTGTCTGCTGTAAATCCGTTCGCATTAGAAATGTAAATTTTACCATCAATAACGCTGAAGCCATATAACGCTGACCAAGAATTATCGGTTAACGTAAGTACTGGTGTGGTAGGAATTACAGTACTGCTAAGGTCCATTGAATAAACTTTAGCTCCAGAACTGAAGAAAAACTTCGTTCCGTCAATTTCTAGATTGTTCCCATTCGCAATTCCACTTAAGGTAATCGTAGAAGAAATAGCGCCCGTAGGACTTAATTTGTAGATGTAAGAATCGGTTGAAGTTGAAGCAATAGTGTAAACATTTCCTCCCGTAGAGATTGTTTTCTTGATGTTTCCATTAGGAACCGTTACTTCTTTTTCCACCGTATTAGAAGTTGGGTTGATAATGGTGATTTTTTTACCTGAACCAAAGGAAGCATTTTGTACAAATATTTTCCCACTTGCTTCTACAATTCTTTCTCCTGAGCTCGTTAGATCAATTTTCTTCACGAAAGCGTTGGTCGCAGAATTGTAAACATTTACAAACTTTGAAGAACCCGAGCTGTTCGTAACGTAAAAGTTATTTCCAGCAAAAGCAATGTATCTTGGTTGTGAAACCTGGTCAGACACCGTTGCTACTTTTTTAAAGGTATAACGGTTTACGATCTCAATTTTATTAGAATTATTAAGGATCAAATAAGCATTATCGCCGTTGACTCCAATATTTTGAAGAACATCTCCCAAAGCAGCACCGTCATTATTGGCACTGTATATTTTATTTTCTACGGATAAATCGTTTGAAATAAAAGAAACCGTTGCAGTTGGTGACCCGAAATTACCTTCGTTAGAAAGAAATATTCCGTTTTCATAGGCACCTTTTGGCTGTGGCTCATCGATTGGATCGTCCGTTCTACACGAAGTCGTAAAAAGCAAAGTGGCAGCAAATAGTGCAGACAATAATTTAGAAATTTTCATTTTTATTATTTATTTAAAAGTTAATTAATAGATTGGCACTGTAATTCCTTTTTGGCAAAGGAAAATAAGCGGTGGTTTCGTAGATCTCATCAAAGATATTATTGACTTTAAATCCGATCTGATAGTTTTTGAAAAACGTTAAATTCAAGCCGGCATTCATAACAAAGTACGGTTTGAGAGCATCGCGAAGTGTTTCGTCACTTGTTGTATAAGTCAATCCATTATACATTCCCTGAATAAAAATTTCCGCAAAGCGATATTGATAAGTCGCGTTTCCAAAAATTTTATGTTGAGGTACATACATTAGAAATTGATCGGTATCTGCATTTTTAGAATGGGTGAAAACATAACCCAGCGATAATTTTGTCCTATTATTGCCGAACTTTTTTTCAAAATTCAATTGCGATTCCAGACCGTAAGATTCAACGTTGTTGGTATTAATAGGCGACCAATATCCGTTGGAAGTTGGCAACCACCTGATCATGTTTTTGATCTTGATATAATAAGGAGTAAGGTTTAATTTGAAATCGCGGTATTTAAAATTATTTCCTAATTCTGCCTGGTGGGAGATTTCTGGTTTTAAATCCAAATTTCCGCCAGGTTGCCAGTATAGATCGTTGAAAGAAGGATATCTGAAGTTTTTAGAAACATTCAAAGCAAAAGAATACCAGTTGTTGACGCTCATCTTTCCGGAAAATGAGTAGAGAATTGGAGTCACTATTTCCTCCACAAAATCTTTTTTAATGCCTGCTTCAAAATTAAATTTCTGAATTGGATTCCATCTAATCAAACCTGCAACGGAACCCGCATTTCTGGTAACATCGGTTATTCCTGATTGATAACCTTTGCCTTTATCAAAATGATATTCGGTTATTAAATTAAAGGCAAGCTGATTATTGAAGAAATAATTGAAATCATTTTTAGCTAAATAAGACTTACCCGAACCACCACTGCTTTTCGGTTGCTCAATATTGTCAAAATACTGAAAATTATCTTGAAGAAAAGCAACTTTGAAACTGTTATTTATTTTTAATGAATTGAAATCCCAGGCAAGTAAACTCCTAAAAGTATTGCTTAAATATTTTGTTTTCGTTCCAAATTCAGAAGTCGGGTAGTGTTGTTCACCATCGTAAAGTTGCGTTTGCCAGGACAATCTATTTTGAGCATTGATCTTATAAGCAGCTCCTAAATTGAAAGTTCGGTTGTCGTACTCACCATTTAAGTTGACATATTTTTTTTCCGGAACTTCATAATCGTTATCGCTTTTCACAAAATTTCCAGAAACTTTTATGGATAATTTATCGTCGCTATAAGAAGTTTTAAGAAAAGAATTGAACGTATTGTAAGAACCACCTTCCAGAAATAAAGCAGAATTAAAACCTTTATTAAAAGAAAGTTCGTTGTTTAAATGAATCGTTCCACCAATGGCGCCACTTCCATAAATCACACTTCCGCCACCAGATTTTACTTCGAGTTGGTCGTAACTAAGAAGGTTTAGATTATTGACATCGCCCTGTCCTAAAAATATGGAGTTGATATTAATTCCGTTCCAGACAAAAGCGGTTTGTTGTGCTGTAGTTCCACGGAAAGAAGGAGAAGAAACCATTCCACGACCGTTTTCTTTGATGTAAACTGGAGATTGAAAACGCAGAACTTCGGAAAGATTCGTCGTGTTTTTCAGTAAATCTTCTTGATTTAAAGTCTCAATTTTGTGAAACTTCTTAGAGTTTTTTAATTGATTATCGAAGATGTAAACCGTGTCGATCGCTTTCTCTTGAGCAAAACTCAACAAAAAACAAAATAGCAACGCAGCAGAAAAGTGGTGTTTTATAGTCATTATTCAGGCCTTTCCTCCGAAAGCATTTTGGTATGTTAATGCTTTGTAGTAAGGTCTCCTGACTTTCACAAAATTGCACCTTCCCGATTGCTCAGTGGTTGTATTGCAGTTTTACTAATGGTGATTTACAGTTGCGGGGACAGTTCGTGATTTGCACACAATTCCCTTTTCTAAAAGCACTGCAAAGATAGTAATTTCGTTTAATCTAAAACCGATTTGTTTTTTAAATAATGATAAGTTTCAATTTGTGACCTAATCAGATCTTTATCACCTTCAACATATTCATTCCGTAATTTCTTATCTAAAATTCTGGCTTTTACATTATCGTTTAATTGAATTTCCAGTTGATCTTTGATTTCTTTCTTCAGATTTTTCTGAGTGATCTGTGCCGCCGCCTCGATTCTATAGTCTAAGTTTCGCGTCATCCAATCGGCTGAAGAGATGTAAATGTCCTCGTGTCCTTTATTGTAAAAATACATGATTCGGGAATGTTCCAAATATTCATCAACAATACTGATGGCAGTTATTTTTTGTTTAAAATCCTTTTGGTTAATTGCACAGTAAATTCCACGAACGATCATTTTGATGACCACGCCTTCTTTTGCAGCATCATAAAGTTTGGAAATTAATTCTCTGTCGCTCAATGAATTCACTTTAATAATGATCAGGGTTTTTCTTCCAGCTTTGGCTTCTTCAATTTCTTTGTCGATATGATCTACGATTTTTTCGCGCATGAATTGTGGACAAACAACCAGATTTTTACAACCTTTTAAAGCGGCAGTTATATCTTGCTTAGGCTTTCTTAGGACGGTGAAAATTTTATTAATATCTGCCATAATTCCACGGTCTGACGTCATCAGCAGATGATCACCATAAATTTTGGCTGTTTTCTCATTAAAGTTTCCGGTGCTTACAAATCCGTACTGAAGTGTTTTATTGTGTACTCTCTTTTTAATGACACACAGTTTTGCATGAACTTTTTTATTTGGAATTCCAGTCAGAACTTTTACGCCTTCCTGTTCCAGAATTTCTTTCCATTTCAGGTTATTTTCTTCATCAAATCTTGCGCGAAGTTCCAACATCACCGTAACTTCTTTACCATTTCTTACGGCATTAATTAAAGCATTGATAATTTTGGAATTGCTTGCCAATCGATAAGCCGTAATTTGAATCGATTTCACATCAGGATCCATCGCTGATTCTCTTAACAGATCGATCACTGGCGTATAATTGTGATAAGGGAAAGTTAGGAGAACATCGGTCTTTTGAATAACGTCGGTGACTCTTTTCCCTGTAAATTCATGGTGGTCAAAAGAAGTTCTTTCGACTGGTTTTTTATACGTTTCAAAAACGTCAGGAAACTCCATGAAATGTCGAAAATTATGAATTTTTCCACCTGGAATGATACTGTCTTTTTTGGTTAAATGAAGTTTCCTGATCAGAAATTCCAGCAGTGCTTTGTCCATAACTTTGTCAAAAACAAAACGGGTTGGTTTGCCTTTCCGTCGGGATTTAATTCCTTTTTCAATCTTTTGTGCTAAGGTGGTTTTGATGTCATTGTCCAAATCAAATTCAGCATCTTTAGTTACTTTAAAACAATGGGCTTCATATTCTTCATATCCAAAATAAGAGAAGATATGCGGTAAATTAAAAGTGATCACATCTTCTAACAAGATCACGTTTTTTTCGTTTTTATCATTAGAAGGCAGCAATACAAATCTTCCTAAAATTCTGGACGGAATTTCAATGATCGCAAATTTACTTTCATACTGAAATTCTTTTTTTCGCATCGCTACGCCTAAATAAAGAGATTTATCCCTCAAATAAGGCATCGGCGAATTGTCGTGCAACAAAATCGGGATTACATTACTTTCTACAACTTCATCAAAATACGCAGTTACAAATTTCTTTTGAGCAGCTGTTAAATTCTTAGCTGTTTTAATGAAGACTTTCTGATCTGCCATTTCAACCTGAATTTTTTTCCAGGTTTTAACAAAGTTTTGTTGTTGTTTGATCACCACTTCATTGATCTTCTGCAGGATCTTTGTCGGCGGTTGGTAAAAAGATTCCGTGATAAATTTATCTTTAAAATCCATGGCCCGTTTTAGTCCGGCAACACGCACTCTGAAAAATTCATCCAGATTGTTTGAGAAGATTCCCAAAAAACGAATTCGCAGGTGCAAAGGAACATTCTCATCCATCGCTTCCTGTAAAACTCTCTCATTAAAAGAGAGCCAGGTGATATCTCTGGGATTAAATTGATTTGACATTTTTTCTTATTATAAACTCAAAAATAGCCTTTTTCGATGGTTTTCAGGCGTTTTTTGACAGAATTGTGGCGATTTTATTCAAATTTTGTTCTGATAATTTGTGAAAACTTTGGTATATTTGGAAAACTTGAATTAGATCAATATGGGATTTGTATTAGAAGAAGAATTATTGAAGGCTACGAAAGCAGAAGTAAAGAGATATTATAAAGGCGACGTTATTTTGAATGAAGGTGACAGATCGCCGTACTTTTTGTATTTAAAAGAAGGAGAACTTTCTGTCTTTAATTTCACCGAAAAAGGAAAAGAGCTTTTGCAGCATAAGGTAAAGCAAGGACGGTTTTTTGCTGATCCTGCAATTCTTCTTGACCAACCAGTTCCTGGAAACGTACAAGTCTGTTCCGAGAAAGTTGAAATCGTGAAGATTCTTCGTGAGAATTTAATTGAATACTTAAAAACACATCCTGACAAACTATTTGAATTTACCATTTCAATTGCAAAAAAAACGGTTCAGAAAAGTCTTTTATTGAAACAGATCGTTTTGTATAATCCAGAAGATCGGATTCTTCAACAACTTCATAATTTTAAAAAGGAGAATGCCTGCGAACAGGAAAGAACCATGATCAATTTTACCCGAAAAGAACTTTCTCATATGACTGGTTTACGAATTGAAACCGTTATCCGCGCTATTAAAAAAATGGAAAAAGAAGGAAAGTTAGAGATTGTTAACGGTAAAATTTTCATCTAACTCATGACGACAGTCATATTCGTAAATCATTTTTTCACTTTAATTTTGTAACATGAAGAATATTATTTTTTGGCTTCGATTTTCAGTCTTTAATTTCCTGCTTGTTGCCGTCCTTGGCGTTTTAATGCGTTATAAAATTGCCTATTCATTACCTATAGTCGATCAGAAACATGTGCAGGAAGCGCATTCGCATTTCGCATTTTACGGCTGGATTACCCAAATTATTTATGTTTTAATTATTCGCTATTTGCACGGCATTCTTTCGGAGCAACAGTTAAAGAAATACCATACTTTATTGGTGGTCAACGCAATATCAGCGTTTGTTATGATCCCGAGTTTTATTTATAACGGCTATTACTGGTTGTCAATCGCAGCTTCTACGGCAGCCTTACTAACCAGTTTTGTATTCTTCTTTTTCTTGTTGATGGATCTAAAAGGGAAGCAAGATTTAGCGAAACCTTGGTTTATAGGAGGTTTGTTCTTTGCAGTTATTTCATCAGTTGGGGTATTCGGTCTTAGTTATATGATGTCTTCCGGCAATATGACGCAAAACTTATATCTGAGTTCTACTTATTATTATCTCCACTTTCAGTATAACGGATTTTTTATATTCAGTTGTATCGGTTTTCTGTTTCACTCACTGAAAGAAATTGGGGCAGAGATAACGGAAAAGGATAACAAAATGATTTTCTGGCTGATGTTTGTCGGCTGTGTTATTGGTTTTGGACTATCCGTACTTTGGATTAAAATGCCACTTTGGATATTCATTGCAATTATTTTGGGAACGATCGCACAAACAGTAGGTGCTGTAAAACTATATTTGGTCGTGAAGAAAAACTGGCCAAAACTTGTACTTAACTTTTCCGCCTTGCAGAGATTTGTGTTGATGTATGTCGGTTTTGCTTTCTTCGCGAAAATAGTTTTACAGTTAGGATCTACCATTCCTGCTTTAAGTCAGTTTGCTTTTGGATTCAGAAATGTGGTCATTGCCTATCTGCACTTAATTTTGTTGATGTGTGTTTCGGCATTCTTAATCAATCAGATTTTAGCGACCAACGTATTTAAAATCACTAAACCAGTTACGACTGGATTGAAGCTATTGTTGCTTGGTATTTTCTTAAATGAAGCGGTTTTAGGTTTGATGGGTATTTTCTCTATTAAATATATTTCAATTCCTTACACGCCGCAAATTCTGTTGGCTGTATCATTATTGATGCTTGTTTCGTTAGGAATGATGCTTGTCAATCTAAAGAAGAAGGTGTAGAAACTATTTATTAACCGGACCTTCTCTGCATTAAGTAAATATTGACCATTCTAGAAATCAATGTTTATGATCGTGATTTTCTCAAGTTATAACATCGCATTCAACCACAAAAAAGCTTCCTGGAAATTAATCTCAGGAAGCTCACAAAACAACAATTTTAATCTATTATCGGTAACCTAGTTCGGTAGGATCACACTGTCAACAACGTGTACAATTCCGTTTGCTGCCGGAACTGATGCAAGGATATTGATGGTTCCATTAATAACTGGTTTTCCATCAACCATTTTAATACTGATAGGTGTCCCATCAACCATTCCTAAACTTTGTCCATCGGTTAAGTAATCTGTTTTGATCACCCCAACATAAGTATGATGGCCCAAAATATCATTCAGTTTATCTTTGTTTTCAGGCTTCATTAAATCATCTAAAGCGCCAGCTGGAAGTTTAGCAAAAGCTTCATTGGTAGGAGCAAAAACGGTAAATGGACCTGCGTTACTGAGTGAAGTTGCCAATCCTGCAGCTTGTACTCCTTTTACCAAAGTTGACAGATCTGGATTACTCACTGCCAATTTTACAATGTCTGGTGCACTGTCATTATCTACAACAGCTTCTTGTCCTCCTGTTGCTGCAGGCTCGATACCAGCAGATTCTGTAGTGGTAGTTTCGCCAGCAGTTTCGGTTTTTGCACAAGAAGTGAAAGCAAGTGCTAACACCGCAAGGATCATGATTGATTTTTTCATAGCTTTTATTTTATTTGTTAATTGTTTAAAATTCTTAGTGGATTACTGCCTTTTTAATCTGATATAAAATTAGGGTGAAAAGTTGTCAAAACGCTATGACTGTAATCACATATTAAACAATTAATTAGGTGAGTTTTATCACTTTTCTAAAAGCTTTTTAAAAGACCTACAGATCTTTTTTATTGAACATAATGAGTGACCATAAGAAAGGCACCATGGTCCATATTGCTAAAATAATAATTGAAATAACCATTCCGCCACCTGATCCAAATACCATTCGAAAAATCGCTCCAGCTTGTCCTAACATCGCTGCCACATCGAGCTGCAGCAGTACAAATATTCTGGACAGACCGATTGGATTAATTGCCGCTATGGTAGCCATAATTCCTTCGATAGGGTAATCTGCGAACTGGAACATTAAGACCAATAAAATTCCATCATAAATAATGGCGAAAAACATCCAGATGAAAATAGAAACACCAATTCCTTTCGCTCTGTCTCTGCTCGTAATGGCCGCCAACATGGCTAAAGAAGTAAAAATAATGGAAAGGAAAATTCCAGTTATCAACAAAGATGCACCAGTTTCGATGGAAGAATAGAGCAGGATCGGAATTCCACAACCTATTAAAAATGCAAATATTAAAGCGGTTGAAAGCCCTAAAAATAAATTAAACCAAACCTTGGCTCGTGGCACCGGCTGACTTAAAAGCAACTCGATAAACTGACTGCTGTTATAAACGTAAATGGTAGAAAAAATAATACTCACTAAAGGAACGACCAGTAAAACAACATTGAGTAAACTTAAAGTGGCTTTGGTGTAATTATTATCTAAGCCTAAAACCGACCAGGAGATAATGAAAAGTAAAATCGTATAAAGAATCACGATCTTATTCTTTAAAATATCAAATAAAATAAAGCGTGCTATTTTGTTCATTTTTTCATGGCTTTTAAAATAGAAATAATTCCGTCGGAAATTTTTTCAGTATTGGTTTCTTTTTTCAAATCTTCAACCGATTGATGCACCACGACTTTGCCTTCGTTCATAAAAACGATTTCGGTAATGATATCATCAAGCTCACTCAAAAGGTGAGAAGTAATGAGGATCAGTTTTCCTTTGTTTTTTTCTTTGATGATTTTATTTTTCAGAATTTCTGTCGCCAAAGGATCAAGTCCCGCGGTCGGCTCATCGAGAATAATAACTTTCGGATTGAAGAGAAAAGCAAGAACGGCGCTCACTTTCTGGGTTGTTCCTCCTGAAAGCGTTCGCATTTTTTTATCGTAAATATTTTCGAGTTCAAATGCTTCAAGAAGTTCGGTATCCAGATTATCGCCCGTGTTTTTTCGGGTATCTTTGATCATCTTGATGGTTTCCGCAATGGTCATATTTTCAGGATAGCGACCGATTTGTGGCATGTAGCCAATATTTTCGCGGTATTTATAATCTTCTTTTACGCTTTTGCCATCTACCAAAATATCGCCGTCTTCCACCACATTTAATCCTAAGATGCATTTGATCATGGTTGTTTTGCCACAACCGTTCGGACCAATTAAAGCAATAGAATGTCCGTTCTGGAAGGATAAATTAACCTCGTTTAAGGCCGTAAATTTTTGGAATTTTTTGGTTAAATTTTGAATTTCAATCATATTAATAAGATGTTTAGAGTCAACATCAACTTTCATTAAATTTTAATTTTTTAAAACTTTGAGTACAATTTCTTGGATTGACGTTTAAATTTTGATCGGCTTCATTAATGGCTGATCATCCACAAAGCTTTCAGGCGTTAAACTTGGAATTACTTTTTCGGTACGATCCAACATATCGACTAAGAAACTTCTGAAAAGCAACATCACCGATGCATTTTGTTCGACAAGAACAGAGTAAAGACTCAACGGATGAAAAGGAACGTCGCCGATCTTATCTTTATCAAGATCATAACCTTCATATTTATCCCAATAGTTAAAGCGGAATTCATTCATAACGACGGAGCCGTTGGTGCTGACATCAAAAGTATTATTAACAAAATTATTTCTCATTAATTTGTTCTCCATGCAATTAGAATTGATCTTGATTGCCCAGCCGTTATTTTCAAATTGATTATTGTAGAAGTCAATCCTGGTCGCACCGTCGGCAAAGATGGCGGTCGTATTATTTTGAAACGTGTTTCCCCTGATCTTACTGTACGAAATTTCTTTTAGTAAAAGTCCGAAAACACTGTCGCCCCAATTGTTGATGAATTTATTGTCATACATGCTGACATTCATGGCGTACATTACCGCCACGCCAGCTTCATTATTATCAAATACATTTCCAGTGTAAACGCTGTCGTTGGAAAACATAAAGTGTAAACCATAGCGAAGATTGTGGCGGGAAAGGTTGTGGAAAACAAAACACTTGGAATTTTTTTCCAGATAAATTCCGTCTTTATGTCCGCTGATGTAATTGTTTTTTACCCAAATCTCCCGACTTCCTAAAAGGTGAATACCGTCTCCGATATTTTCCTCGGAAGTTCCGCGATTGGTGGTGATTTTATTGTTGCTGATTAAAACCCGTAGACCTCTTTGAACATAAATTCCGAAATGATTATTTTCAAAAATATTATTATCAATGACAGAATCGGCGCTGGTGTAAATGTGTACTGCAGCGACACTTCGGATTTCATCTCTGCCACTGTTGATCAATTTAAAACCTTTTAAAACAATGTTATCTGCATTGAAGGTGATGATTTCCCCATCCATGTTGCCATCGATAACGGGTCGGTCAATTCCTATCAAAGTAACCGATTGATGAAGATCGATGGTTCCTTCGATATAATGTCCTTTCTGAACAAAAATAGTATCGCCGCTTTGTGCTGCGGCGATAGCTGATTTTATAGTTTTATACTGTTCATTTTTACCAACTTTAAAAACTGCGGAGAACGCAAAAATCGGTAAAATTAATAATAGAAAGTTGAATGTTTTGTTTTTCATATTTCATACTCACTGCAAGTTAAACTTGCAAGTTTGCACCCTATTATTGAGTTAAGGTTGCCTGTAATTCTGTAGCTGCTTTTTCAGCTGCAGCTTTATCTTGATAAGCCTGCGTATTGCCGCCCATTGGACTTTTAATATCGCCACCTTTAATGAAAGTAGCGGTATTGCTTTCAATGAATTTTCCAGTTGGGAAATCTGCAACATATTTTTTCGCATTAGCAGTCGTCTCTGTGTTAGAAACTTCGTAATCGTTCAAGCAACTGATGTCATCAAATTTATAAAGCCTGCCTTTTTCAGTAATTAATTGAGTGGCATATTTTGGCTCAGAAATGGTCATTTTACAATTATCACATTGGTCTTTGCCGACATTAATTTCTTGCGGTCCCGTTTCAGAACACGCCGCTAAAAAAACCATACTGCTCGCCAATAATAATTTGCTAAATAATCTCATAATTCTATTTTTAATTTTTATTAAATGGAATTTTAAACCGCTTTTTTAGCTCTTTTAAATTCCATAAACGCTAAGATAATCAAAATAACTCCGGTAGCAATCATAATTGCACCACCAACATTGGGATAAGACCATACTTCAAAGTTAAGTAACTGTTTGTAACCGATCAATGGAGGTTGATAAGTCATACCCGGAACAATAATCGCCGCATGAGGGTTAAGGTTGTGACCGTAGTCGTATAGCCATCTCCAGAAATCAAATACGAATCCTACACCGAAGAGTAAGAAAATACCAGTGAGAACGTAAAGAATTTTTCTACTGTTAACAAAGGCAGCCAGGAAACACATGGCAGCAAAAAAGGCCAGTGCGTAAGGCAAGATTTTAAATTCCCAGAACTCATCGGCGTGAATTTCTTTCATTCCGATATAATGGTTCAGTCCGTTGATGATTTCATATTCGCCCGAAACCTTATCAGCATGAATGTACATTGCTAATCCTTCGGGATATTGCGGAGCATTAAGGAAAATAGACCAGATAGGTACAAAAATAGCTACTACCAATGAGATTCCTAAAATGATCAGGAGAATTTTACTCCATTTATGTAATGTGTTTGTTTTCATTTGAATTTTTTTTAAGGTGCTTCTTTCTTTAATGATTAATAGAGTAAAGTTAGTCACTTTAATGTTTTTCCAATGTAACATTTGTTACAAAATGACATCAATCATAAAAAGAAAAAAGGGCAGTAAAACTGCCCTTTATGTTATGAAAATTTATTTCGTTTCACCTTGTTTTACCGGGCTTTGCGCGTTGTCCTTTTTGTTATTCAATGAATAGATCAAAGGAGTGTTGCTGCCTGCTGGTGATACTCTTACATATCCCTGCATCTCTTGGTGTAATGCAGAACAGAAGTCTGTACAATACATTGGGTACATTCCTGGTTTCAGTGGAACCCATTTCAAAGTACTGGTTTCACCTGGCATGATAAGAAGCTCAGCATTTTGTGCGCCTTTCACTGCAAATCCGTGAGGTACATCCCAATCTTGCTCTAGGTTAGTTACGTGGAAGTAAACTTCGTCGCCAACTCGTACTCCTTCAATGTTATCTGGAGCAAAGTGAGATCGGATGGAAGTCATATAAACATGAACTTTATTTCCTTCTCTAACGACTTTGCTTTCACCTTCACCTCGAGTTACGTAAGGGTGTTTGTTTTCTTCTAATTTATAGAATTTCACCTGGTTTTTAGTAAATATTTCCGCAGGTCCTGCCTGTGCATAATGTGGCTCACCAATCGTAGGGAAATCTAAAAGCAGTTTCATTTTATCTCCACTGATGTCAAATAATTGGGCAGATTGCGCCAATTCCGGACCAGTTGGTAAATATCTGTCTTTAGTAATTTTGTTATACGCTACTAAATATTTTCCGTATGGTTTAGCAGTGTCTCCACCTACAACCATCAAGTGACCTGTAGAATAGAAAGTAGGTTGTCTGTCTAAAACTTTACAAGTTTTGATGTCCCATTTCACGATTTCCGAAGAAACGAACATAGATGTATACGCATTTCCTTTTCCATCAAACTCAGTATGGAGTGGTCCTAAACCTGGTTTTTGAACTTCACCGTGTAATACTGATTCATATTTAAGAATTGGAATTCCATCAAATTCACCTGAGAAATCTTTCTTTTCAATCGCTTTCATCAATTTGTCAAAACTAAATACAGGAATCAAAGCTGCTAATTTTCCAGATCCAATAATGTATTCTCCTGTTGGGTCGATATCACAACCGTGTGGAGATTTTGGACAAGGAATTAAATAACAGATGTCTTTTAATTCTTTTGCAGAAAGTACAGATACTTCTTTTAAGATTTCAGATTTTGCCATGTGCGTAGATTCATCCCAAGTATTATGAGCATATTCTACGGCCATTTTTTTAGCTTTACCTGCTTTCAAATACTCTTCAGCTTTTTTCCAGTTCACTGCCATGATAAAATCTTTCTCATTCTGAGAAGCATTCACTTCAAGAAGTGTGTTTGCCTGTTCTGAGTTGTAGCAAGAGAAGAAGAACCAACCGTGAGATTTACCTTTACCTGCATGTGACAAGTCAAAGTTAAATCCTGGTGCTTCAATTTGGAACGTAATGTCCATTTTACCATCATCTTTACCAATTCCAATGAAAGATAAATAACCTTTAAAGTTTTCTTTGAAAGACTCAATTGGTACGTCACCTTCACCGTCCACAGGTACAGCGAAACGGGTTCCTGCTACTACATATTCTGTGTTTTCAGTAAGGAATGGAGAGGAGTGATTTCCGGCAGAGTTAGGAATTTCTAAGATCTCCGTTGTTTTGAAGGTTTTCAAATCAATTTTCGCAACCCTTGGCGTATTATTCGCGTTGGCAAATAAATATCTACCATCAATTTCTCCTTTGGTTTGTGATAAAGCAAGGTGATGCTGATCATCCCATGGTACGAATCCGTGAGAAGTTTCTAGCATTGGTTTTGTTTCCTCACTAAAACCGTAACCATTTTCAGGGTGTACAGAAAATACAGGAACGATTTTTAAAGTTCTACCACTTGGCAGTCCAACCACACTAATTTGTCCGTTGAAACCACCGCTGACAAAGTTATAAACCTCATCGTGCTTGCCTGGAGCAACGTACACTTTCTCTGCTGCATCACCCGAAACAGCAGTCTGAGTGCCCTTGGGTTTACATGCAACAATACTCACCGCAGCAAAAGCTGCGAGTCCAATTTTCTTGTAAGTTTTCATATATTATTGATTAATTCTTTCGGAATAGAAAGGATAAAGAAATGAATGGTAAATTAAAATAACATCTACCATTCATTTAGTAGGTCATTATTTCGCGCCGTCGATTTCTCTCATGTATTCAAGAACTTCTCTAGCCTCAGTATCATTAAGTCCTTGATTTGGCATTCTAACCAAACATAGCTCCAATTGTTTTTGTAATTCTGGATCTACGTCGATCATTGGGTCTGGATTAGAGATAAAGTTCATGATCCACGCTGGTGTTTGTCTTTTAGTAACACCTAACCAACCTGGTCCTACCAATCTTTCGTCGGTTGTTTTGTGACAAGAAGTACATTTAACTTCAGCAAGACCTTTACCTGCTGCAGCCATTGCTGGATCAAATTTAGATACATCAACATTTTCATGTTTCCCAAGACCTCTGTTTGGATCGTAGCTAGCTGCATCTGCTCCAGCGGTGCTTTCGTCTGCTGTAGCAGTTGCGTCAGTTGATCCTGAAGGGATTGAATCAGTTTGTTTGTCACCACCGCATGAGAATAAAGCGAAGGTCAATGTTGCAAGTGCAATAGTTTTTAATAGTTTCATTTTATTGATTTTTTGTATGCTCAAAAGTACTAACGTTTGATTGATTCTCGTTATGACTGTAATCATATACACGATATGATAATTATCGTGAAATTTGTGCTACGGAATTTTAACTATTATATAAATTATAAAACGAATGAAAAAGTATCTAATGATCTGCGGAATGGTCGCGACGCTAGTAGCATGTAATAAGAAAGAAACAAATCCTGATATGGATAGTAATGTTATGCTGGAAGAGCCCGTGGTGAAAACTGTAGATTCTGCCGCGGCAGGTAAACATGAAGGTTTAGCACTTATAGAAGGAGCTGACTGTTTAACTTGTCATAAAATGGATGTAAGAGTTGTAGGACCATCTTATCAGGAGGTAGCTGACAAATATACAGCAGGAGATCTTGATATGCTTGCAAGTAAAATTATTGAGGGAGGAAAAGGTAACTGGGGTGAAATCCCGATGACGCCACACGCCGGAATGAGTAAAGAAAATGCAAAAAAGATGGTAGAGTATATTATGACTCTCAAAAAATAATCAACATTTTATTTTAAAAATTAAAGACATCTTATCTATAGGATGTCTTTTTTTATGGTCGTTAAATTGCAAATCTGTCAATTTGTCATAATTTTTTCCATGGTATAAAATTGGAGAAGTTGAGAGTGTAAAAAAAATAACTTTAATAATAATAAAAAATATAACAATATGAGCAAAATAATTGGAATTGACTTAGGTACAACCAATTCATGTGTTGCGGTAATGGAAGGTAAAGATCCTGTAGTTATCCCTAATGCAGAAGGTAAAAGAACAACACCATCTATCGTGGCATTCACAGAAGATGGCGAAAGGAAAGTGGGTGATCCTGCAAAAAGACAAGCAGTAACCAATCCAACTAAAACGGTATATTCAATTAAAAGATTTATCGGAACTCATTTTAAAGATGATGCTTCTGAAGTTTCCAGAGTACCGTACAAAGTAGTAGCTGGACCAAACGATACTGCGAAAGTAAAAATCGACGATAGAGAATATACTCCTCAAGAAATTTCGGCAATGATTCTTCAGAAAATGAAGAAAACTGCTGAAGATTATTTAGGTCAGGAAGTAACAAGAGCGGTGATTACAGTTCCGGCTTACTTTAATGATGCACAAAGACAAGCAACTAAAGAAGCTGGTGAAATCGCTGGTTTAAAAGTAGAAAGAATTATCAATGAGCCTACGGCAGCAGCTTTAGCTTATGGTTTAGATAAAAGTCATAAAGACCAAAAAATTGCAGTTTACGATTTAGGTGGTGGTACGTTTGACGTTTCGATCCTTGATTTAGGAGACGGAGTATTTGAAGTATTGTCAACAAATGGAGATACGCATTTAGGTGGTGATGATTTCGATGATGTAATCATTAACTGGTTGGCAGATGAATTCAAAACTGAAGAAGGTGTTGAATTGAAAGGAGATCCGATCGCATTACAGAGATTGAAAGAAGCAGCAGAGAAAGCAAAAATTGAATTGTCTTCTTCTTCGCAAACCGAAATTAACCTTCCTTATATTACAGCAACTGCAACAGGTCCGAAACACTTGGTTAAAACTTTAACGAAAGCGAAATTCGAACAATTGGCAGCTGACTTGGTAAGACGTTCAATGGAGCCTTGTAAAAAAGCGCTTTCTGATGCAGGTTTATCAACATCAGATATTGATGAGGTGATCTTAGTTGGTGGTTCTACAAGAATTCCAATCATTCAGGAACAGGTTGAAAAATTCTTCGGAAAAACACCATCAAAAGGAGTGAATCCAGATGAGGTTGTAGCGTTAGGAGCTGCGATTCAAGGTGGAGTTTTAACAGGAGATGTGAAAGATGTTCTTTTATTAGATGTTACACCACTTTCATTAGGAATTGAAACAATGGGTTCTGTGTTCACCAAATTAATTGATGCGAATACAACCATTCCAACTAAAAAATCAGAGGTATTCTCAACAGCAAGTGATAACCAACCTGCAGTTTCTATTAGAGTAGGACAAGGAGAAAGACCAATGTTTAATGATAACAAAGAAATCGGAAGATTTGACTTATCAGACATTCCACCGGCACAAAGAGGAGTTCCTCAGATCGAAGTAACTTTCGATATTGATGCCAACGGAATCTTGAGTGTTTCTGCTAAAGATAAAGGAACAGGAAAAGAGCAAACGATTAAAATCCAAGCAAGTTCAGGACTTTCTGAAGAAGAAATCGCGAAAATGAAACGTGAAGCTGAAGAAAATGCTTCCTCTGATGCGAAAAGAAAAGAAGAAGTTGAAATCTTCAATAAAGCAGACGGATTGATTTTCCAAACAGAAAAACAATTGACAGAGTTTGGTGAAAAATTATCAGCTGACAAAAAAGCCGCGATCGAAACTGCACACGCAGAATTGAAGACAGCTTTCGAAGCAAAAGATATGGACAGTGTAAAAACCAAAACCGAAGCTTTAGATGCAGCTTGGATGGCAGCTTCTGAAGAAATGTACGCTCAAAACGGACAACCAGGTGCTGATCAAGCGCAAGGAAATCCAGAAGGAGCTGCAGGAACAGAAGATGTTCAGGATGCTGACTTCGAAGAAGTCAAGTAATTAGCAAATATCATCGATTAACATCGATTGAAATAAAGTAGTAAATCGCTGTAGACCTAATGTTTGCAGCGATTTTTTTGTTTTTAACATTTTTCAATAATAGTCGATTTTAGTCAATTTTTATCGTAATTTTGTATCTTACTTGTACCGAGCGCTATTTGGATGTGATGTGCGTCTTATGCGCCTTAATTCATTTAAAAACTCAAAAAACGGAAGATGTTCAGGATGTTATTTCAGAATGGGATTTAGTAAATTAAAAATACCAAGGGTCTGTGAACAGTGCTCAAAACCCTTTGAAGCAAAGACGGTTACAACTCGTTTTTGCTCTATTTCTTGTGCTAATAAATCAGGAAAAGAGCGTAAAAAGAAGGAAAAAGAACAAGTAGAAAAAGAAACGCTATTAAAAAAGTATGCACATAAAATTGCAGAAGTCCAATCTCGGGAATTTATTTCAGTCGCTGAAGCAACTGTTATGTTTGGAATTTCTAAAGACACTGTGCATAGATATATAAAACGTGGCATCATAAAAGGTGTCAATGTAGGAGCAAGATTAACTAGAGTAAAGAGATCAGATTTGGAAGATTTATTTTCAACAATTGAAATACCAGATAAATCAAAACAAATTGCTGAGAAGCCCACTTTTGAAGTTGGTAATTGTTATACGATTTCGGAGATAAGTGCAAAATTCCGTGCTGATCCTGGAACGGTAAATAGTGTAATTAGAAGAAACAAAATCCCCACTAAAAAGGTGGGAAATTTTGTGTACGCACCTAAAAATTTAATTGATAAAATTTTTGACGGAAAATGAAAGAATTATTAAAAACGAAAGTTACCGTAAGACTTCGAAAAGCAGAGTTCCGAAAAGAATGGTTCATTTATTTGGAAAGTTATCCAGTCATGATTTTAGGTAAAAATGATCCTCAAAGAATTCGGGAATATTTGAACCGGAGCGTCACAACAGTAGATTTTGACAAGAAAAGACCTGCGAGAACTACGGAAAATTCAATTTCATTTAAACCTAAAAGAGATGATAATGGAATCATTGTCTGCAAAAGTGAAAATGACCGTGAGACCATGTTTTACGCAGATTCATTACGGAAATTAAGACAGAGAGAATACGATAATCTTGAACTATATAATGAGTTAGACCAAATGCAACTCGAGCAGAAGGAAAAATCTCAAGAAAACTTTGTGAGATATTTCGATTTGCTTGTTAATAAAAGACATAAAAACAATTCCGAATCTATTCAGGTAAATTGGTATCGCTCGATAGAATTTCTAAAAGATTTTGGAGGTGAAAAAATTATGTTTTCGCAGATCAATACAAAATTCTGTGAACACTTTAAATCATATTTGTTGACTGCAAAAAGTGGCAGCAATAAAGAAGAGACTATTTCTCAAAATACGGCTTCGACTTATTTTTCTGTATTCAAAGCTGCATTAAAACAAGCTTTTATTGATGGATATTTTACGACTGACATTTCTGCTAAAATAAAAGCGATTCCGCACGAGGAATCAAGACGAGAATATTTAACACTTGATGAACTTAATACTTTAGTTGAAACGCCGTGCGAACTTGAAGTTCTTAAACGTGCAGCACTTTTTTCAGCTTTAACAGGTTTACGACATTCCGATATTCAGAAACTTACGTGGAAGGAAATAAGTACTGAAAACGATCAAGCCAGAATAAATTTTACTCAAAAAAAGACAAAAGGTGTAGAATATATGCCGATGTCTAAACAAGCATTACAACTTTGTGGTGAAATAGGGCTTCCAAATGATTTGATTTTTAAAAATCTGACTAATCCTGCTTGGATTTCCAGACCACTTAAGAAGTGGATTGAAAGTGCTGGAATTACCAAAAAAATAACTTTCCATAATTTTAGACACACTTTTGCAACACTTCAACTTTCGAGTGGAACTGATATTTACACAGTGAGTAAAATGCTTGGTCATACGAACGTAAAAACTACGCAGGTTTACGCAAAGGTTGTTGATGAAAAGAAAAATAAAGCCTCGACCGCTATTCAATTAAAAAACTTATAAAAATGCACTTTAAATATTTTGAATATATTGTCATCTACCTTTCCGTTCTATTAGTATGTGTGATAGGGGGAGCGTTAGCAAGAATTTCTTTTCTTGGAAAAGGTGGTGACGAATATACCGCAAATATTGTATTTTGGTCAATCACAGCATTAAGTATATTATTTTATGCACTTATTATTTTATTTCTCGATGGTATAATTGTCTTATTCAGAAAGATTTTCCCTAAAAAAGGCAGTTCCGAAAATTCTACTGAAGATTTGATTCCATCTAAAAATCCTGAGAATGTAGGGGAGAAGCAAAAACAAATAATTGATGAAAGTACACCAATTTATTTAGTCCAAAATTCGGAGGAAAACATCGTGAATCCAACTACAGAATCCGTAAATCTGGAATCTATAAGAAAAACTCAACTCCAGCAAAAGCAACAGAATGAAAGTGTAAAACTACAAATCGCTCTGGATTATACTCGGAATCAATTTGCATTATATGTAACAGATGAAGATCTTGATGCACTCTGTAATGCCGTAATTTTATACTCAAAAAAAGAAGAGATTCCTAACGATATTTCTGTCCACACCAAAGAATTAACTAATCTAGACCTTTATCATTTCGGTTGGAATATCTGGAATTATTTTAGACCAATAAAACAGGAAGAAATTTCAAAATTATTAAAATCTGTATTTGTTTCGCTTGATGATATTGATTTAGATAGTATCAAGTCACATTTGAAAGATGAACCTCAAAAAGGTAATATCAAAATTCAAGAAGACTTGACAGACTACCAAAAAACATAAAAAATCACAAAATGAAGTGTATGTTTAGTGATTCCTCTGTGATTGCGTGTTTATAGCGATCACAGAGGAATCACTTTTTTTCTTTGCACCATAACAATCAAAAACAATAGTTATGGATAGCAATGACATTTCATTTGAAAATCTGCCAAGAGCAGTTGCGCATCTGGTTAGCGAAATAGCCGAAATTAAATTTCTGGTAGAAAGGAAAGAACCTCCGATAATTCCCGTAAAAAGAATTCCGATTGATATTGCAGAAGCTTGCCAAATTATCGGTAAGGCTAAACCTACTGTTTATACTCTTGTGCGGAAAAGATTGATTCCTTGCTACAAAAATGGGAAGAAACTTTACTTTTTTGAAGATGAATTATTAGACTGGATTTCTCAAGGCAAAAAGAAGACCTTAAAAGAAATAGAATCTGAAGCAACTGCAGATTTCAAAAAGAATTTTAGAAAAACTTCAGCAGAATCTAATCTAAAATCTAAATCATGAGCACAGAAATTCCTTATTTAAGAGTTGGAACTTCCTACTACAAAACCATTGAAAAGCCCTTGATTTCTGGTGATAAAATTTCAATTTTAGTTCGCTGGAATCGGGAAACGATTATTAGCGACCATGGTAAAACTTATGTATCAAGAGTTCCAAAATATGATGGCTTTTGCTGTATTCCTAGTCATCTCAATTATCAAAAAGTAATAGAGGGATTTTACAATATGTATAATGAAATTCCCAATCAACCTCATGATGATAAAGCAGATTTAAATTCCATCAAAGAAAAGATCCCTTTTTCCTTGGATTTTATGGAGCATATTTTTGGTGAGCAAATCGAGTTGGGATTAGACTATTTGAAGATTCTGCTCCTATATCCAACACAAATCCTTCCGATACTTTGTTTAGTAAGTAAGGAACGAGTTACAGGAAAATCGACCTTCATCAAATGGCTAAAAGCGATTTTCGGTTTGAATATGACTTACATCAAAGGAGACTCGTTCGGAAGTCAGTTTAATGCGGATTGGACTTCAATGTTGCTTGTTGCCATTGATGAAGTATTCTTTGATAAAAAGGAGATTACAGAGCGCTTAAAATATCTTTCCACAACAGACAAAGATAAAAAAGAAGCCAAAGGAAAAGACCGGGAAGAAATTGATTTTTTCGCCAAGTTCATTCTTTGTTCTAACAATGAGGATAATTTTATTCAGATTGATGAAAATGAAGTCCGTTTCTGGATTATCAAAATTAAACCGATTAAATCAGAAAGAACAGAATTTCTGCGTGATCTAAATTCTGAAATTCCTTATTTCTTAAACCACTTGATTCAAAGACCATTTTACAGCCAAAAGAAAACAAGAATGTGGTTTACTCATTCCGAACTCAGAACCCCGGCATTGCAAAAATTAGTTTGGAAAAATAATAACAAACTAGAATCTCGAATCATTGAATTATTGTTTGAATTTTTTGAAAGCGTGGAAGATCTAGAAATCAATGTTATTCCTCAAGACATTTTGAATATGCTCAACAAAATGTTTAAGTCAAGTTACTGGACAATCAACGATGTGAGAAAACTACTTAAGGAAATTTGGAAACTTGAACCTCAGAGTAATTCTTTAGCCTATGTAAAATATGACATGGATTACGGCGGTAATTTTTATCAACAGAATAAAACAGGAAGATATTTTACGATAGAAAGGAATTTTATTTCTCAAAAATTTGATGAAATGATGAATTAATTGATAATGAAAAGAAAATCAACTACTTACTATTCATCAAAGTACTCATCAAGTTTTAAAACCTTCCTTTTTGATGATAGAATGATGAGCAAATAAATTTGAGTTTGATGAGATGATGAGTGATTGATGAGAGTGTAAAATATTAATTACTAGTACTATACAAGATTTTCTCATCAATTCATCAAACTTTTATCAAAAGTTAACCACTAAACATTACAGCTATGAATTGTAAACGATTTAACACAATCCCGTTGGAAGAACTCCTCCAAAATCTCGGATACCTTCCCACAAAACAAACGGAAAAAGAAGCGTGGTTTCTCAATCCATTTGCTCGAGAAAACCATGCCTCTTTTAAACTCAATAAACGTCTAAACATTTGGTATTTATTTTCCGAAGGAATCGGCGGCAACAATATCGATTTTATGAAGAAATATTTAAATGCTTCGATAAGCGAGGTTTTAGATTGGGCAGAAAATCAAAATTTTTCTTCTTTCCAACATCAAAAAATTTCAAACCAGAAATTAGAAAATCTACCTAAAACTTATCAAATAATTGAAGTAAAAGAAATTCAGCATCCTGCTCTTTTAGAATATTTAGAAAGCAGGAAAGTGGAAAATAAAATTAAGTTTTTAAAGGAGATTCATTATCGAATGAACGATAAAAATTATTTTGGAATTGGATTTAAAAATGATTCTTATGGTTATGAAATTCGCAATGCTTATTCTAAAATTTGTTTGGGCAAAAAAGATATTACCACCATAAAAAATAATTCAAAATCGCTTCGGATTTTTGAGGGCTTTTTTGATTTTCTCTCCTTTAAAAATATCGAAAATTATCTGGAGAAAGAAATTTCAGATTACATGATTTTGAATTCAGTTTCGATGATTCATAAGATTAAAAATTCACTCGAAAATTATGAAAATATTGAACTCTATTTTGATAACGACGAAGCCGGAAATCGCGCCGTTGAAATCATCAAAAATGAAAGAATTGAAGCAGAAGATTGTCGGGTTTTGTATTCCGATTTTAAGGATTTAAATGATTGGTTGATTCATAAAAATCCACAAAACGATAATCTACAATCTTTAAATAGAAGGAGGCATTAGCATAAAAGAAACTATAAAAGACATGCGTAAAAGGTGACAGTCAAAATATGGTTAGATGGTAGTGCAAAAAGTACCCATTGTTTACAATAAGCGTTTCACGCTTTTTATAAAACTGGGATTTTTGATTTCTTCCTATCGTCAGAAATACAGTTTACAGGAAATAACAAAATAAAAATTAAAACATGAAAGAAGATTTTTTTAAAAAATTTGTGCAAAAAGCAACACAGGAAAATGAGCAAAAATTGAATGCTGAAAAAAGAAAAAATCACTTCAAAGATTTAGGTCGAAGAGGTGGTTTGAAAAAGAAATCTGATCCGCAATTAACGAGAATAATTTCCTTCAGGATGACTGAAAGTGAATATGAGATTGAGTTAAAAAAAGCAGAGAAAGTCAAGTTGAAATTATCAACTTTTGCCCGAATGGTTTACCAGGGAAAAGTGCTGAAAATTGACGAATTTAAAACCGATGAAATCTTGTTGGATTACGGAAATAATTTCAAGAGGATTAAAAATTTACTACGCCACAGAGAATGGAATCTTTTCTCGAATAAAAAGAAAATTATTGTAGAGATCGAAGAAATAATTGAACTCATTCGTCAGTATTTGTATTCTAAAAACAATCAAAAAATAGCGGATGAATAATTCAGCAACTACCAGAATGATCTCTAAAATTGCGCTGGAATATAATGGGAACGATAAAGGAATGGCAATCGCCGCAGCATCTAATTTCCTTTTAAGCAGCAATCCGGAACAACAATACCAGGAAATGAAAACTGTAGCCGACAGAAATTCAAAAGTGAAAAAGTGGGCTTTAACTGGATATATTTCTCCACCTATTGAAAACACAAAGCAATTATCAGATGAAGAATTAACTGAAATTTCAATTGAAGCATTGCAGAAGATTGGAGTTACAGATAGAAATCAATACCGCTTGGATATCCACAACAGCACAAAACAAAAACACATTCATTTTGTGGTCAATAGAATGAATATTCATGGAAAATGTACTGTAAAATCGCGTAAAATTGGTGAAAGATTCGGTGAAGCAGTCCGCCAAATTTGTCAGGAACGAAATCTGAAAACCGATGTAGAAATTGGAATTGAAAAGAAAGCAGAAATGCTGAAAAATCTTATTCAGAGTTTGAAGTGCTCCAATAATTTTGATGAATTAATTTCAGAAATGAGGAAAAGAGGCTTTTTAACTGAACTTTCTAAAAATGAAAAAATTGGAATTTCGGGAATACGAATCATTTTGGAGAGCGACATCAATCATAAAACCAAACGACAATACAAGCCGGGCTATAAACTTTCAGAAATAACATCTAATCTCAAAATAGCGGAGATCAAAAGTATTTTTGATTTAAAAAATATCGTGAATCAGGAATTAAAAGCATCTTCAAGTTTGAAAGAACTTCGGGATAATCTGTATCGGCAAGGATGGGCGATGAAAGTTCAATATAAAAACGAATTCCGACCCAAACAAATTAATCAAGTTCAGGATATCTGGATCAAAAGAGTTGCAACCACAATTTCCAATCAGCAGAAAGATGGTTTCTTTTACCATAAATACGATGGGTTTTCTCTTTCTGCAATTGGTGATAATTTTCAAAACATTGAAAAATTAATAAATGTTGCCTCGCAACCATCAGTTTTTTCTGGCAGTAGCACGAATGAAAATGTATTAGAAATTGCTTTGGAAACAGTTGAAGAAATCCTAAAACCAAATTACGTTTCACCAGCGGAAGATGAATGGTGGAAAAAGAAGAAAAAATTTAATCGATAAAAAAATATAAAATGGAAAACAATAATCAAATTGAAGAATCAAAATCTGATGGATTTGAACTTTTAGAAAATGTAATCAGATCGAATGAGGAGAATATAAAATCAAATGAAGATAAAATTAAACTTTATGTGAAACTAAGATTTATGTTCGAAGATCATCTAAAGATGATGGGTCAGACACAATTAGATTTTGAAGCGGTTGGCGAAACATACAAAGATGCAATGAAATTTCATGAATTAGAATCTGTAAAAAGAACTGAATTCTTAAAAATTTTTCCGACCAAAATCGAAGCAGTCCTTGCACAGGAAACAGTAGAAGATTTTGAAAAGATAGATTCAAAAATAAAAGAATTGAAAATCTTTACATGGTCTGGCCTTGGAACGATGATTTTAGGGATTCTGCTTTTAGTTATTTCTATCAACTTTGCTACGAACTGGTATAAGGAAAGTGTAAAAGCGAAAAGTGAATTACGAGAAAATATTTTAAATGAAATTGCTGGTGAAGGAAAAAAAATATATGATGAAAATGAGGTGAAAGCTCTGAGTGAAAATACTAAATTGATGCAGTTATGGATTAAAAGTAATCCTAAAAAAGCGGAAGATTTTTTCAGGTTTAAAGATGGGTATGAGGCGAAGGGTGCAGTAAAATGATCGTTCCGTATACAGTTTTGATTGCTAAATTGATTAATAATTATATATTGATGTCCAGTTTTTTAAATAATAAACTGGACATTTTACTTATGTTTGTTTTTTAATTCTTCACTGATAACCATTGCTATATTGGACATAATTTTACCAATTTTAAAAATATTATGTTTTTACCTATGATTATTTTTATAGATAGGTTGATAAATATTTGTTCATTATATTGCACACTCATAAAAATTGACTAACTTTACTTTATTAAAAAATCTAAATTATGGTACCCACAAAGGAAGGACAGATTGTAAAATTTCATTCTCCACTCGCAGATGAAAATCCAGATCAGCAATATGTTGTTTTAGAGATAAAAGAGGATGGCGAAAGATCGCGTGTTGACATTAAGGCTTTAAACACTGGCTTATCTTTCCCTCCTGTTAATACAGTATTGCTTTCAGATTTGGAAGTCATTGAAGTAGATACTTCTGATTTGACAGGACATATAGTAACCATTAATAAATCAGACTTCTCTCAGGTTGTTGGGAAGGTTATTAAGGTGAGCGAACAGAAAATAAATCTTGATCTTTCAAAAGGGATACATGGCGTAGAAACCAATGTGTGGCTTACTATTCTTGATGATAAAGGGAACGAGCATATGGGGACATTATATGTTACTCCCTAGTAATTCATCTACCTGTAATCTTAAAATAAATCATCATGAATATCTATTTAAACGAAGAAGAAAAACTCAAACATCCATATTATAAACTCATGGAATTGCAAGGTGCTGATTTGGAAAATGAATTAAATTCCTGGTCAAGACTTGATTTAATAGAATGGCTCTGTTGGAATGACAGAAATGGCGTGTACCGAGACGAAGATTCCTTGCATGAGTTTGGAAATACGGTCAGTAAAGAATTAGCCATTGAGATTATTACCAAACAAATCATTCAGGGTTAAGGAATGAGTAAAACTAATATCCAGTTATCTGATAGCTCAACTGAAAATAATCCCCATGTTTTTCGCTTAGAAATAGGGTTGTCTATCAAACAGATACGTGAAGGCAGAGGATTAACTCAAGAACAGTTGGCTGAAAGAATGAGTATAAGCCGTTCTACAATTTCCAAAATAGAAAGTGGCAAGTTTAATTTCAGTATTGATTATCTTTCGCGCTTTGCAGATTTTCTGAATTTTGAAATTATTTTGAAGGAAGGTCAATAGATTCTTTTATTTTTTCTTTTACTTTATTCAAAGTATCATCGATCATAATTTTTTTGAGTTCACATTCCCATACCGTTATCACATTCCATCCTGCTTCTTTTAACAGTGAAATATTGCGGTGGTCTCGTTCCTTGTTCCCCTTAATTTTATCAGTCCAGAATTCCGTTCTGGTTTTAGGAACTACAAAATACCGACAATTCTGATGGCCATGCCAAAAACATCCGTTTACAAAAATTACCGTATTGTATTTTTTCAGAACTATATCTGGTTTTCCAGGCAACTTACGGTCGTTGATTCTATATCTGAAACCATCTGCAAAAAGTAATTTTCTGAGCGAAATCTCTGGTTTGGTGTCTTTCCCTTTTATCTGCTGCATATTATATCTCCTCTGTTCATGCGTGTGACGGTCACTCATTGTTTAAGTATTTAAAATAGTAAATTTATTTAATCTTTTCTTATTGAAACTTACGGTATTTTTAATTATTTTTGACCTCTTTTGGTCAAACTAAAAATAATATGAAGTTACTCGGTGATATTTTAAGACAGTATAGAATAGAAAAAGGAATTTCGCAGAAAGATTTGGCAACTCAAATCGAAGTAGATTATTCTTTTTTGTGTAAAGTTGAAAAAAATGAAAAGAAAATCAGTTTAGATAAGTTAGAGAAAATTGCTGCTTTTATGGAGGTTAATTATGATGATTTAAAAATATGTTTTTATTCTGAAAAAATCTTGAATATTTTTTCTAAAGAATCAAGTTCATTTACTCAGAAAACGTTAAATAAATTAATGGAAAGCTATAATGTATAATTTTGTTGATCTATTTGCTGGTTGTGGTGGATTGAGCGAAGGTTTTTACAGAGAAAATTTTAAGGCATTGGCTCATGTTGAAATTAATAAAACTGCATGTGATACACTCAAGTCAAGAATGAAGTTTTATGGTTATTCTAATTTTGATGATGAAGTTTTGAATGTTGATATAACATATTCAAAAATAAATGATTTAATTGATAATGCAGTTAAAGGACGTGAAGTTGATTTGATAGTTGGCGGTCCGCCTTGCCAAGCTTATTCTTCTCTTGGCCGTGCCCAGGATGACAATGCAATGAAGGATGATCCCAGAAACTATTTATTTGAAAGTTATATCCATGTTTTACATCATTTAAATCCTAAGATTTTTGTATTTGAAAATGTGACCGGTTTACTTTCTGCAAAAATAAATGGTCATAAAATAGTTAATACAATTTTGGAGAAACTTGGAGAAAAATATACTCTTATAGATAATCCTAAAGACATGGTTTTGAACTCCGCAGATTACGGTGTTCCACAGATTAGAAAACGAATAATTATTGTTGGAGTTCGCAAAGATCTTCCTTTTAATGCAAATGAAATTTACTCATCAATAATAAAAACACACAGTGATTTAAAATCGTCAGAAGATAATGTAGAGAAATATGTAACTGTAAAAGAAGCAATTGCTGATCTGCCATTTTTAAAATCTGGAGAAGGGGCTGATGTGACTGAATTTAAGTCAAAAGGGAACAATAGTTTTCTAGATGGAATAATTAACAAGAAATCTAACGTCTTAAGACATCATATTTCACGTAATCTTAACAGTTTAGATGTCGAAAGATATTCGGAAATGAGTAAAAATCATTGGACGTTTACTGAACTTTTGATGAATCGACCAGACTTACAACATCCAAAACAACGAGTTTTTAATAATAGCTATTGTGTTCAATTCTGGGATAAACCAGCACGTACTATTATTGCACATTTGTATAAAGATGGTAATCAGTTTATCCATCCAGATTTTAAACAAGGTCGATCAATCACCCCAAGGGAAGCAGCCCGACTACAATCGTTTCCAGATGACTTTATATTTGAAGGATCACGGACGGAAATTTATAAACAAATTGGTAATGCAGTTCCTGTTTTATTTGCACAAGCAATCGCAAAGGGTTGTAAAAAAGTTTTAGATAAATATGGTATTTAAAAATATAGATCAAATAACTGATAAGAAAGACAAAAGTAAACTGATAGAAAAAATTCAGTTACATATTCGAATTGTTCAATGTCTTTCTGAAATTCATAAAATTGTTTTCGATAAAGTTTCGTCAGATGTTAAATTAAACACTATTTCGAAAATTAAGGATATAGGTATCATTTCAAATGAAGACGATATTAGTGTTTTACAAAAATTAATTAATCCCTTATTCATTGATTTTATTAAAAGTGTAAATTTCTCACTTTTGTATCCAAAATTGATAGGTTCCCATTTGGATAAACTTAACAATAAAATAAGATTAGAATATCAAAAAAAGGAAGCGCGTACTAGTAAGCCAACAGTTGTAGATTTTTTTTGTGGTGCGGGAGGCTTAAGTTTGGGATTCGTCAAAGCAGGATATAAAGTTATTTTTGCAAATGATCACGAAGACGTCTGTATCGATACCTATTCTTATAACCACCCTGAAGTCAAAAATACATCTATAGTAAATGGTGATATTAAAGATATAGTCAATAATTTAGAAGATTTTATTAATAAAGACGCTGACATTGTTGTTGGCGGTCCTCCTTGCCAAGGATTTAGTTCAGCTAACCAGCAACGAATTATTGATGACCCTCGGAATGAATTATATAAGTATTTCATTAAAGCAGTAGAAAAACTTTCTCCGAAGTTTGTGGTGATGGAGAATGTTCGAGGAATGCTTCCCTATGCGAATCAAATAAAAGAAGATTATCAAAATATAAAATCATTTAAAGATAATAAGAATTATACTTATGAAATTGATTGTAGAGTATTGACTTCTAATGATTATGGTGTTGCTCAAAAAAGGCACAGATTAATTTTTATTGCAATACGAAAAGACATTGGTTTACAATTTAATGTTAGTCCTTCGGACATTCTGAATAATATTGTATCAACTAAAGATAATAATGAACAGTTTCATCTTTCTGATGCTCTTAATTTCATAAAAGAACTTGAAGCTAATCGGAAAAAAAATACAAACGAATTAGATTCTGAAGTTTCAGGTAAAAAGGTTGAGGTTAATTCGTATACTGGCACGGAAAATAGTTATTTATTATCAATAAATGAAAATAGAACAATGCCCATTATATTCAATCATAAGGCTAGATTTGTGAGTGATTTGAATTTTGATATATATAGACTTCTAAATCAAGGTGACGATGCTACAAATGAAAAAATTGTTCATTTGATGCCTTATGCTCATAGAAACAATGTTTTTAAGGACAAATATTATAAATTAATTGCAGATCGGCCTAGTAGAACTATCACAGCACACTTGCGTATGGATTGCCATTCTCACATTCATCCTTTTCAGGTGCGTAGCATTACTCCCAGAGAAGCAGCTCGTATACAGTCATTTCCTGATGATTATGTTTTTCTTGGTGCCTATTTAAAAACATATATGCAAATTGGTAATGCTGTACCTCCATTAATGGCGAAGGTAATCGCTGAAAACATTATAAAATATTTATAGAAATTTAGGGATTTACTACAAAATATCGGAGATTATAAGTAAATTAACTTTTTTATTTTAATTAAACACAAAATTCTTGAAAAACTATGTCTATTGTAATTGAACAGTTCATCAGAAAGCTGAACAACACCGAATTAAACTCACAAAGTACTAACGATTCATATATTCGTCTATCTAAAGAAATTCAGGACTTCGTACCAGCCGATTTTTTTAAATTTTTAGACTCAAAGCAGGTTTCTGTTATTAATAAAGGAACTAATAAAGAAATTTCTGCAGATAAATGGTTACGGTTTCAATATTATCCTTCTAATAAAGAGTATAGGATTGTCAGTATGACTGAAATCTATGAAGCGTATAATCCCTATCCAGGTGATTTTGTAGTTATCGAAAAAATAACAGATGGTTCACATTTTCATTACGAAGTTTCAATGAAGAAATTGAATAAACTTTCCATGAAGTTTCATAAAAAATCAAGTAGTTTTGAAATCTTAAATTTGTTAGAAGGAAACAATATTACATTATTAGACAAAGATGTCGTTATAAATTATAATGGTAATGACTTTGACAGTAAAATTATTTTTACACAAAGAAGAAAGAAAAGGGAAGATTCTCCAACTGATACTGATTTTTATGAAATTTTAAATGTTCCTGATGAACTTTTAACAGAGATTGACAGAGATTCATTTGTTGAAATTCTTAAAAGAGGATCAAAATTTTATATAAGTGTTGAAAAATCATGGGAGTTTAACAAATTTGAAAGATAAGATGTCAAAAAAATATTTATACAAAGTTTATTCCGGAGTAAACACATTTTCTAATTTTCCAGCAGGTAATGAATTTAGGTTTTCGGCGGAAAATTTTTCACCTCAGATACAAATTCAAATTGGTGATATAATCGTTGCTTATAGTAACCCTGGTACTTTTTGTATTCTTGAAATCACAGGAACTGAAGGTTATAATTTATCAGCAGTTAAAAATCTTGAACTGTTTAAAGAAAAATTTATAAATTTTGACAGCGGTACTTCAATACTTGAATTAACTGAAATAGATTATAGTAATCTACTTGTTGAGCTTTTATTAAAATTTTCTACAATATCACCTGAAGATAATACTGAAAATATATCAACAAGTCAAATAATTTCCTCGTTTGCAAAGTGGTTAAATGCCAAACCAAAGAATAATTATTTTGATAACGATTATATAAAAACTGTTTCTTTCCTTACCAAATTACAAGAAAAATATTCAGAGATATATAGTAAAGATATTTTTGATGTCGACTTTGATGATCTTGATAATTTTATTGAAAAAATAAATACCAACATTTGGGATCAATCAACCGATTTTTGGAGATATAGTGAAGCAGCTTCCAATCATCAGCCAAGAGCAATTCTTAATAAAGATAACTATCAGGCATTTTTAAAAGAATTTAAATATAAAAGAAATCATAATTTTCAGCCGAAAAACACCATTTACTATGGTGCCCCAGGAACAGGCAAATCTTACAGAGTCGATCAGATCATAAAAGATTTAGATCCAAAGTATTTTGAACGGGTAACCTTCCATCCGGACTACGACAACGCTTCTTTTGTTGGTGGTTATAAACCGGTATCACAGAAGAATGAGAAGGGAGATGAAGAAATAGGATATAGATTTGTTCCACAGGCTTTTTCAACAATATACAGCCGCGCATGGCAGGATCCAACCCATCAGTATTATTTGGTGATCGAAGAGATAAACAGGGGGAACTGTGCGGAAATTTTCGGTGAAATATTTCAGTTGTTAGACAGAAATTCAGAATATACAGTAACGCCTTCAAGGGAACTTCGGGAACATCTTCTAAAAGATTTTTCTGACAATCCTGAACATGAAGGAATCAGAAAAGGACTAAAACTACCTTCTAACCTTCATATATTGGCCACGATGAATACTTCGGACCAGTCTTTATTTCCAATGGATTCTGCCTTTAAAAGGAGATGGGAGTGGGAGTATGTACTGATTTGCTACGATCCGAAAACTGAGGAAGATAGAGACAACCTGTCATTCGGTTACGAGATAGAATTACCCGACGGCACAAAATATAGGTGGATCGATTTCATTTCTAAAATAAATAATAACCACATTAAAAATAATCCGTCCTTAGGAATGGATAAATGTATTGGTAATTATTTTATAAAGCCTGATAGCGGTAATTTTATTTCACTAAAACCATTTATCAGCAAAGTAATCTTTTATTTGTGGAATGATGTTTTTAAGGATGAGGACAATAAAGTATTTGAATCAAACGGATCCTATGAAGATTTCTTTCCAATAGCTTCTGCAGGAGTTACTAAAGTGAAAGAATTATTTGAGAGAATTGAGCTGTCTCCGATTTCTGTGTATGCTGAAAGAGATGAAGAATATCAATTGGGGCAGGTTGCAGAAGAAAATCAAACCGTTGAAAACTAAGCGATGCATATCCTTATAGAAGGTGAAAATTACCAGGAAGAAGTACTGCAGAGTTTGTTTGATGATCCCAAGTTTTACAAAGTAAACGGCTTGGAAGCTACGCTTACGTCCGTAGGTTATTATCATTCTTTTGAAAAAAACAGATTGGTATTTATGTTGCCAAAAGTTTTTATGATGGATGGGGAACAGACGGTGTTGGGAACAACTAAAGATGAATTAATAGATTTAATAAAAGCAGAATCGGTAAAGCACAGAACAGAATATAACTGGGTGCGGCAATTGTCTGTCTATTTCTATAACAGTCTTTTAGAATACAGAAAAAGATGTTCGAACACTTCCATAATCCACAAATCTGAGACCTTTGAACTTAATACCAACATCGGTACGAAAGACTATTCTTATTTGGATATTTTCTTGAGTTTCGTCAACTTTTATAAGAAGAATAAACAGCAAATATTATTTAAACACATTCAGTTTGTTTCAAGTCAGGCAAGAAAACCAAAATGGGAAAAAACAGTAAGGAAATCCCTGCCCGTCATTGTAAACGGTAATTCACCGGTTTATATCGAAATTTCAAATAGGAAAAAAGTGATTAATACAGAAGAGGAGTTACTTACTTATTTCTTCAGTATTTTGAATCACCTGAACACAGAACATCACCTGAATCTTAAAATAGATAAATCTTACCGTATTATAACCGGTAAAACTTTTGAATTACTTTGTACAAATGGATTATCACGTCTTAGAAAAATAAAATACCGCTATTTCAGTGATGTGTTAAAAAGGATGTATGGTTTATGCGAAATGTATTTTTCACAGTTTGATACTAGCAGCATTAAAAGAAAAAGAGAAGATTTCATGGCAATCTCCAATTACAATCTTGTATTTGAAGATATGGTGGATAAATTATTCTCAGATGAACTTAAAACCTACGAAATAGAAGGCATCACAATTGATAAGCTGAAACATAATGATGATGGTAAGATAATAGATCACATTTACGATTACCAATCGCTTATTGACACCAGTGATATTTTCTACATTGGAGATTCCAAATATTATAAATCCAATAGCGAAGCAGGTAAAGTTTCGAAATATAAACAGTTTACCTATGCAAAAAATGTGATACAGTTTAATATTGATTTATTGAACAGAGATGGAGAGCAGAAGTTGACACCTTTGCGTTATAGAGATAAATTGACAGAAGGATATAATATTTCACCAAACTTCTTCATTTATGGATATATCGATGATATTTCTGATTATGATAATGATAAGGTGGAACGAAGAGGCAATCCAGTTTCATCATTTCACTTCCCCGACAGACTTTTCGACCGCGACACCCTTTTTGTTCACCAGTATAAAATAAATTTTCTCTATGTCTTGAAGTCTTATACAGCTTTTAACAATGCAGAGATTGAAAAATTCAGAACACAGATTAAAATAAAATTCAGACAGAATTTTCTTGCATTTTTTAATGACAGGAATCAATGCTCCTTTGAATTTTATGAATGCACTTTGCCGGAAAATGAGCATAAGAGTTTTGTGGAAAGGAATTTTCGTATAATGAATGGTAAATGTTTCCGGACGATAGATAGTAGACTAATACTGGGATTAAAATTTGGTGATAATTCTGTAGCTGAAATACTAACATGTTTTAAAAAAAATAATTCTTTAGTGTAAAATATTGCACAAAAAAATTGACTTTTTTACACAGTTTTAGTGTGATCATGGTCAATCCTACCAAATGAAATTTTTTAGTGGTATTTGTTTTTCCCCTCTAAAAATTCAATTTTAACAAATTTTTTATTAGTTGAATTTGATCATGATTTTATACTGCATGATAAAAGGTGTTTTTAAATTATTCTAAAAATGGGAGATATTGGTTTAGTTATAACTTCATAATAAGCATTATATTTGTGTAATTTAATTAAAATAACTATGAATCAATATGAAGAACTGCTAAAATTTGTTAATGAAAATGGAGTTCAAAAAACAGATAGAACAGGAACCGGAACAAAGAGTATATTTGGTTATCAAATGCGATTTGATTTAAATGATGGTTTTCCATTAATTACAACTAAAAAGATTCATTTAAAATCAATAATTCATGAGTTGCTCTGGTTTTTAAAAGGTGATAGTAATATTAAATACTTAAATGAAAATGGTGTTAATATTTGGAACGAATGGGCCGATGAGAATGGAGATTTAGGTCCCGTATATGGATCTCAATGGAGATGCTGGCCGACTACACAAGGAAATCATATCGATCAAATTACACAAGTTATCAATACTTTAAAAAATAATCCTGATTCGCGACGAATGATTGTAAGTGCTTGGAATGTTGCCGAAATCGATAATATGAAACTTCCACCATGTCATTGCTTATTCCAATTTTATGTTGCAGATAACAAACTGTCTTGTCAAATGTATCAGAGAAGTGCTGATTTATTTCTAGGTGTTCCTTTTAATATTGCGTCTTACGCTTTGCTAACTATGATGGTGGCGCGAGTTTGCAATTTTGAATTAGGAGAATTTATACACACTCTTGGCGATACACACATATATTTAAATCATCAAAAGCAGGTAGACTTACAGTTAAGTAGAGATCCAAAGAAATATCCTAAAATGATGATCAATCCAAACGTTGATGATTTATTTTCGTTCAAATTTGATGATTTTACTTTAGAAGGCTATGATCCATACCCAAATATTAAAGCTCCAATTGCAATATGATTGGAATTGAGATTTTTTCTGGCGTAGGAGGAATGTCTTTAGGAGCAACAATGGCCGGGATAGAAATTGCCATGGCGATTGAGATTGATAAAGATGCAGCCGCTACATTTAAGCTTAATCATCCTAATACAAATGTTTTAGTTTCAGATATTAAAGACATAGAAACTATAGAAGTTCCTGTTACCGTAAACCAGAAAAAAATATTAATGGGTGGCCCTCCTTGTCAAGGATTTTCAAAATCTAATGTTAGGGGTAGAACAATTAATAATCAAAAAAACTGGTTATTTAAAGAGTATTTGAGAATTACAGCTTTATGGAAACCTGATTGGTTTGTTTTAGAGAATGTTCAAGGTTTAGTTGAGACCGAAAAAGGTTTATTTTTAAAAGAAATCCTTAAAGGATTTGATGATCTGGGATATACAGTAAACTATAAAGTTTTAAATGCTAAAAATTATGGTGTGCCTCAAAGTAGAGAAAGATTGTTTATAGTGGGATCTCTTCACAATGAGAAGTTTGAATTTCCAGAGCCACTTTTCACAGATAAATTTATTACAGTTGAAGATGCATTTAAAGATTTACCGCATCTCGTTAACGGAAATAAAGATACTGAATTGAACTATAACGATAATAATCCTTCTGACTTTGCATTAAGCCTAAGAAGTAATTTAGGGACTGTGACAAATAATGCAGTTAGCAGAAATAGCGAAACTGTTATGAAAAGATATGAACATATTTGTGAAGGTGGAAATTGGAGAAATATTCCAATTGAAATGATGGGTTCGTATAAAGATGTCACTCGATGTCATACTGGCATTTATCATAGACTTCATGGTAAAAAGCCATCAGTAGTCATAGGGAATTATCGTAAAAATATGCTTGTACATCCATGGCAAAATAGGGGGTTGTCAGTAAGAGAAGCTGCAAGACTTCAATCTTTTCCTGATAATTTCAAATTTGTTGGAACCATAAATAGTCAGCAACAACAAGTAGGAAATGCAGTCCCTCCATTGTTAGCAAAAGCTGTTTTTACAAAAATTATTAATAGTAATATATGAATTTAGAAAATGGAACATTAGAAGACTGGTTAAAAACTCCACCAGCTGATGCTAAATATAAAAAAGGGGGAGATGAATATCCTTTTTATTCCAAATATGATGGTTTTAAAGATTACTTAAATAAAAATGTTCATAATGAAACTACAAAAGGAGCAATTATTGCAGAAATATTTAATAATCCAGATTTTGATAAAATTACTTGGTTAAATGATCATGGACCTGAACATATAAAAACAGTCATTCAAAGAGCAAGTTTATTGGTTGAATCTAAAGATTGTAATCTAAATCCACGAGAAGTTTTTATTCTTTTGAACGCTATACAATTTCATGACGTTGGTAATTTTTATGGAAGACATAATCATGAGAAGAAAATAATTGAGGCAATTAAAGAAGGTTTATCTCCTGCTGTATTTGATAGAAAAGAGGTTAAGCTCATAAAAGATATTGCGCAGGTTCATGGTGGTAGTTACCTCGAAAATAATGGCTCAAAATCAAAGAGTACGTTTAAATCAATTACTTCTCCTACAACAAATAGTGATTCTTATACCATAAGACTTCATTTATTAGCTTCAATCTTAAGATTTGCAGATGAATTAGCAGATGATAAAAATAGAGCAGATAGTAAGGCACTTAAAGAGAAAACAATGCCGAAAGGAAGTGAAATATACCACGCATATGCTCTATGTTTAGAACCGGCTATTATTAATCATGAGGAGAGAAGAATAGAACTTCATTATTATATTAATAAAGAAGATTTATACAATAAATTTGGCAAATATGACAATGAGTCTGATAGTATAGTTGAAAAAACTCTTTTGGAAGAAATTTATGATCGAACATTAAAAATTCATTATGAACGAATATACTGTTCTAAATATTGGAAAAAATATATTGATCTTGATTCGATATGGGTTAAAATTGAATTTTATTCTGATGCATTTGAAGAAATACATCCTGAAATTACGTATACTTTAACAGACTCCGAATATCCTAATAAAGATGGATTGACGATTTTTGATTTATGTAGGAAGGAATTAAGTTATGGAAACGGAGACTTATTAACTACTGAAAATATAATTAAGAAAATAAAAGAAAATGAACAATCCATTTGAATTTAAGAATCCCGATGCTATACCACCAGAAGATATAATAGATCTTTTTGTGCCCGTATTTGGTGAATATTACAATATTCCTTTGGTTGGTCACACTTTCATTAATGGAGCGCGTGGATCTGGTAAAAGTATGATGTTCAGATATATGATGCCGGACTGCCAGAGATTGGTAGATGAGAATGGGAAAAAATTGGAAATCCCCAGACCTATAACTGAGTTAGAATATTTTTCAATTTTTCTTCCTATAAAAAAAGGTCATTTAAATAAGACTGATATTCTGCTAAAAGATAATAATGGTGATGCTGTACTTAATGAACACTTTATGGTTAGTCATTTCTCATTAATTATGTTTGATGAATTATCTAAATTAAGAGTTGAAGATAATGAAGAAAATCTGTCTAAGTTAAAAGTTTTCTATAATGAAGTTTTTGTCGAAGAATTAATTTTTTGTGGTTTTGATGAAGAAAATGTTATAAAGGTTGATGAGTCAAAATCAATATGCGAGATTTTTGAATCAATTTTAAAAACCTTAAAATCAATAAATAGACATTTTCAAAAAGAGTATTTAAATAAATTGATAAATACTCAAGATGCAATACCCTACAATGGTTGCATACTTTCCTACAATGATTTCTTAACTGAAATAATTAAAGAATTTAGGCAGCTTCCATTTATGCCAAACGATAAACCAATTTTTCTACTTATAGATGATGCAGATGAGTTAAGTATACTACAAAGAAAAATTTTAAATTCATGGGTAGCAATTAGAAGTACAGAGGTGATTAGTCTAAAAATTTCCACGCAATTAAAGTATAAAATTTTTTCAACAATCAGTGGTTCTAGAATTGACACTCCTCACGACTATTCAGAAATAAATATGAATGATATTTATACTACAAAAAAAGATTTGTATTATAATAGAGTAAAAGCTGTTGTAGAAAAAAGATTAAGAAGGTACAATGACAGCGAGGCAATTTTAGCTGAAGATTTTTTTCAGGAAGATGTAAAACAAAAAGAAAAGATTGATAAGTTATTTAAAGAATTAGAATTGCAACAAATCGAATTAGGAAAAGATAAAAGTCAAGCTTACGATTATGCTTATAGATATACAACTCCAAACTATATAACTAATTTAGGAGGTAACAGGTCATCATATAGTTATTCTGGATTTAAACAACTTGTAAACATTTCTACAGGGATAATGAGAGAATTTATAGACTTTTCATCAGATATGTTTGAAGAGGCCTCAATGTTAAATCCAAATGAAAAAGTTAAGTTTATAAATTCATCTATTCAAAACGATAAAATTAGATCATATTCCGAAAGAAGAGTTGTTTATGAATTTGATAAGTACAAAGAAGAAGGAGATAACAAAATGGATATGGATAAATTACGGAATTTAATTCATAGCATGGGAGAACTATTTAAAATGATTCTTGTATCCAATCAATCAGAAAGGAGAGTTTTTTCTATTGCTTTAAATAATGAACCTTCTGACGAGTTAAAAAACATTTTAGATTTAGGGGTTAGTACAGGGTATCTACAGAAATCAATGATAGGGAATAAAGAAGGGACAGGAAGGGCAAGGTTATATATTTTAAATCGAGCACTATCTCCATTTTTCGGTCTAGATCCTTCAAGTTTTGCAGGGTATAAGTTTATGAATAGTGAAACTCTTGAGATTGCTCTAAGGGATAAAAAAGTGTTTTTGAATTCATTTAAAAGACTGATAGGTTCGGATGATGATAGTAATTTTCAAACAAAACTTAAATTTGACGAAGAATGAACAAAATTAAAATCAAAGACTTAAGCACTCTTATTGCTGATCTCAAAGTTGATTACTTTTTCACCTCTGCAAGTTTTGAGGAAAGATGTTTTTCAATTTCTAGCGAAATAAAAGATTTCGATTTTAAAAAAGTTATTTTTTTTAATTCGAATGAATTAGAAAGTATTATTGAAAATTCAAAGTTACTTGAAAAGAGATTAGGGGCAAAAGCAAGTAGAGAAGAATTAGTTACAGATGAGCCTATATTTAATTATGTTAAAATATATAATTTAGTTAAAAAATTAGGAGATGGATCAAAACCTAATATATTTATAGATATAACGACTTTCACCCATGAAACTTTATTAATTTTTATCAGAGTATTGCATTTCCATAAAGAAGATCTAGGCAAAATTTTTGTTTCTTATTTAGGAGCGGAAGAATACTCTGTAAATGAGGAAGGTGATGATAAATGGTTGTCAAAAGGAATTGAGGAAATTAGAACAGTTATTGGATATCCTGGATTTTCTGATCCCACAAAAGATAATCATTTGTTAATTCTATTTGGTTTCGAATCTGAAAGAACGAAAAGATTGATCAATGAGTTTGAATTTGATCATGTTAGCCTTGGATTTGCAAATGTAGAAAATTCAATTCAAGCTAATCATCAAGTTATTAATGCTAAAAGACACCAAAATTTAGTGAAAGAATATAATGCAAAAACATTTGAATTTTCATTGATAGATATCAATTCTGTTAAAAATGATATTTTAAAATATTTGTCCAAAGAAGAATTTCAGGAAATGAATATAGTAATTTCTCCGATGAATAACAAAATTTCAACAATTGGTGCTGGCTTAGCAGCTATTGAAAATGAGAATATTCAAATCACTTATGCTAAACCAAGCATTTACAATGTGGAAGGATATTCGACGCCAAATGAAGATATTTATTTTTCAGAACTAAATTTTTAAAAAAGAAATATACAGCAAAATTTAAAAATAAAATATGTTTCGCAATTACCCTATTACTATTCAGACAATGTGCATGAGTGAAAATGATTTATTTGAGCAAATACTTGAAATTAAAAAATTAAAAAATCTTGGATTTGATAGTTCACTTTTTTTTAGTGTCCTTTCTAACGCACACAATCGATCAACTAATCATCAAAAAAATAGTTTTACTATAGAAAGTTGGATCTCTCATTATGGAGAAGACAGCATAGTTGTTAATGGAGAACAAATCCAGCTATTTTTAGAATATTTACAGAGATTTCACAATTCTTTAATTTCTGAAATTAATGGGAAATATACATTATTAAATAGTCCGGATAAAAATAATTTTGGAGTGGAATTAATAGTTTTAAAATCAGTTGAAGATTTGTAATTTTTTTTCTTGTATTTTTATTTGGATTTTATTCCTCAGGTTTTTGCGAAAAATATTTTAAGCAAATTTAAAATTGAAGTAGTTTTAATAAATTTTGAACAACAGAAAAAGTGCTTTAAATAAGCATTCTTAAAAGACAATCCAATTTATGAGGATTTCTAATAAGGTCCGTGATATTTTGAAAGAATTGTGAAAAAGGTAACGTTTTATTACAATTTCTATTCATTTATGTAATTGGAATTGTATTTCTTAATCAAATCAAAAAGGATTGTTGAAATTTGAGGAATAACTATTATCTATGAAGAACGAAAACCAAATAGAAATTTATCAAGCCAATGATGGCTCTACTCAAATCAATGTTCAATTTGAGGAGGATACGGTTTGGCTTACTCAAGCGCAGATGGCAGAACTATTCGAGACCACACCTCAGAATATAACAATGCACTTAAAAAGTATATTTAAAGAAGTGGAGCTTTTGGAGAGTGCAACTTGTAAGGATTTCTTACAAGTTCGAAAAGAAGGTGATAGAACAGTGAAACGTAAACAATTACACTATAATTTAGACGCAATTATTTCAGTAGGTTACCGTGTAAAATCAGCAAGAGCAACCCAATTTAGAATCTGGGCAAACAAAATTTTAAAAGAGTATTTGGTAAAAGGTTACTCCATTAATGAAAAAAGATTAGAACAAAAAGAACAGGAAGTTCAACTCCTAAAAAATGGCATTCAGATTCTAAGTAGAGCGATTGAAGAAAAAGCCAATGAAAATGAATGGTTATCTGTTTTCTCAAAAGGTTTACAATTATTAGATGACTATGACCACGAGCAATTAGATTCTAAAGGGTTAACTAAAAAACAAGCACTTTACCCGACCAGAGAAGATTATCAACAACTTATAAATGTAATGGTTGTTGATTTTGATTCACAAGTATTTGGAAAAGAAAAGGATCAAAATTTTGAAAGTTCAATTGCTCAAATAGAAAAAGGTTTTGGAGAAAACGATTTTTATCCAACATTGGAAGAAAAAGCCACGATGCTTTTGTATCTCGTGGTAAAAAATCATTCGTTTGTAGATGGTAACAAAAGAATTGCTGCAGCATGTTTTCTGAAGTTTTTGCAAACCAATAAAATGCTTTACAACGCAAAAAATGAACTGATTATCAGTAATGATACTTTAGCGAGTTTGACACTCTTTATTGCTTCGAGTAAACCCGATGAAATGGAAACCGTGAAACGATTGGTGATTAGTGTGCTGAATAGGAATAAATAAGAAAACAATTCCGCTTTACTGTTACTGGGCTGAATCTGAAAATTAAGGCAAAATTTGTCGCAAATGTTTACTATATTTGCGACAAATCCTATTAGTTCAAGGCATGGAAAGCATTGATATTAAAATACTTGAAAAAATAAAGAAAGCGAAGAGGGGTTCGCTTTTTTATATAGAAGATTTCCTTTCATTTGGAAACTATAAAACCGTTTCTAAAGCATTAGAACGTTTGGTGAATGAAAATGAACTATCTAGAGTTGCACGTGGTATTTTTGCTATTTTAACAAAAGATGATTACTTGAGTGAGATTTCACCAACAGCAGAAAAAATTGCCGAATCTATAAGTAAGAGAGATAAAGCTCGAATTTTTCCTACTGGTTCTTTAGCTCTAAATATGTTGGGGTTATCAACTCAAATTCCAACGAATTTAGTCTACTTAACGGATGGATCAGCTAGAACAATAAAGGTCGGGAATCGAAGTATTGTTTTCAAAAAAACCAGTCCTAAAAATCTTGCCGCTATTGGAATTTTTAGTGGGATTGTCATTCAGGCACTCAAAGAAATAGGAAAGGAGAATGTTAAGGATATCGAAATTGAAAAGATTTTAGAACATTTAAAAAAAGAAGACCCTAAACGTTTGGAACATGATATCAAATTAGCTCCTGAATGGATTAGAGTTATTATGCGTAAAGCTTTAAATAAAACAAATGGAAAGTAATTTTTTCGTAGAAATTTGTCTTATCAAAAAAAAATAGAAAATTTTATCGGGTTAGATTAAAGCATAAATTACTTTTTGCTGGAAATCAGAAACAATTAATTGTTAAATCTCGTTCTAAAAAAATAAAAAAGATGTTTAGTGGTATTCCAAAAGATTTAATTGAAAAAAGATTGAAGGAGATTTTAATTGATAAAAATGCACCTTTAGAAATTTCCACTCGGCTTACTTCTCCACACTTTATTACATTAAATGCGCAGTCCCGAAGTAATCCAAAAATATCAACTATTGAAAGTAAAGGTAAGCCGACGCTTTGTTTCAGCGTTCATGTTGAAAAACATCTTCAAAACAGAGCTTTCAGAATTTTAGATTTTATGTGTAAACTTCTTGAGTATCGAGGACATGAATTCGCGCTAGATAATTATGGAAGTACGGTAGTAGTTATTAATACCATCCAGCTTCATTTTAATATTCGGCAACTAGGCAACTATATCCAAGGTCCGAAAGGAACATATTCAACCAGACAGTATATTAAAACAGATATTTTAGCAATACAAGCTTATCAGGATACATATTCAACAAAACAGTGGTCTGATGTTAAAACTGTTAATTTGGAAGATAAATTAGTTCGTATAGTGGCTTATTTAGAAGCGTACGCAGAGGTGGAAAAGCAGGAAGCAATAAGACGTGATGAATGGAGTAGGCTTTATGAATTAAATTTGCAAAAAGAAAAAGAACTGAAGCAAAAGCGGGAAGATGAAAAGAATAAATTAGAAAAATTATTAAAATTTTCTGATGATCTCGATAACTCTAAAAAGATTGAATATTATCTGAATGAGCGAAGAGAATATCTTTTATCGAAAAATCTTTTTACTGATGAAGAGAAAAACTATTTTGAATGGGGTATTAAAAAAGCAAGATGGATAAATCCTTTATTAAATGAAAAGGATGAACTCTTAGATCCTTGATCCAATATTGGTGAAATTTCATATTTGTAATGTACAAGATATATTGTGCGCACATTATTTTTGTTAAATGGTTGTTGTTCATTGATTTATTGGAAAATAGAGTGTTTAGACTTAGTAAAGTACTATCGATATGTCATTTAATCAATACCTTATCTGTACCATGAAACTATAACCAATTGATTATCAGTACCCGTTATTTTCGAAGAAGTAAAATAATTCAATAACGACATTGCTTCAACAGCAATTCGTTGACATAAAAATTCCCCGAGTGAAAACTTGGGGAATTTTGTTTTTCGTCAATGATTAAAGCGATATAAAAGAAAACCTCGACTAAAGCCGAGGTATTTTATTTATTGATTTAGAAAAGTATTCAGTTTCATTGCTTCTTCATTGGACGAATCATATTGTAGAGATTTTGCAATGTGCTGTTTTGCCTGCTCTTTATCAGTTTCCTGAAGTTTGTAGGCCACAAAGAAATGCGCATACGCTAAATTCTTTTTACTGGCTTCTACTTCTCCTGGTTTTACCGCAGCGATGTACTTTTCGTAGGACATTTTTGCATTATCCTCGTCTTTCATATTTTGAAACACATAAGCTTGACTATAATAAGATGGCGCCCAGTCTGGTAACAATGTTGACATTTTATTCCAGGTTGCCAAAGCATTCGGCCAGTCTTTCGCGTCTTGATAAGCGGTTGCCAGTTTTACAATCGCTTCAGTATCGTTAGGATTGGCTTCAATTTGTTTTTTTAAAGTTTCGATCATTGGATTTTGTTGCATCGTTTGAACTTGTTCGGTAGCAGTTACAACCGTGTCCGTTGCTTGAGCAGTCTCTTGTGCATAACCGAAAGTGGTTGCTCCAAAAAATAACGCAGCAATTACTGCTTTCTGTGTGTTAATCACTCTTTCCTTTTTCATATTCAATTTTTTTGATTAATGTTTAATTGCCGTTTTGGATATCAACAATAATTCCACGCTTCTTTAAATTTTGAAAGTTTAATGTTTTTATTAGAATATTAACTTTTATCCTTTCATTTCATTATCGATATTTTTCATTAAAAATTTCCTGCTTCGATCTTTTAAAAATATCTTTGCACTCACAAAATTTTCAATAATGCTCAGTAAAATAATCATTCATAAAGTCGGTAATAAAATCAATCAGGAATCGCTCGTTCTTTCTCAGGAGGAATATCAACCCGACGAAGGAATGAAAGAAATGCTGGAAGATTTTTTCCTAAAATCCTTTAAATCTGAAGAACAGTTTCAATTTTACAGCGATACTTATTTGGTGAATAATCCGATCTTCAGTTCAGCCTCCGAAATTTTTGAAGATCTTTCAAAGTTCATTTACGAATCAGAAAATATTGCCGAACATCTTTATGGAATAACTGAAAATCCACGTGTTCAGGCAGGCGAATTGTTTATCTGCTATTTTGAAGGCGAAGAAATCGCAGGGGAGAAAATTGATTCTATCGGTATTTTTAAAACAGAGAACAAAGCACCTTTTCTAAAAATTTTCCCAGAAGGAGATGCTTTTGATATTGAAAAAGATTACGGAATTAGCTTAACCAAACTCGATAAGGGCTGTATTATTTACAACAGTTTCAAAGAATCCGGATACGCGGTTTCGATCATCGATAATAATAAAAATGGCGACATGTATTATTGGTTCGAAGATTTTCTGAAAGTAAAACAACGCGACAATGAGTATTTTCATACCCAGGAAACTTTGTCCGTTTACAAAGAATTTATCACCAAGCAACTTCCCCAGGAGTTCGAAACGACCAAAGCGGATCAGGCTGAGTTTTTGAATAAATCGATTGAGTTTTTCAAAGAAAAAGAACAGTTTGATTACGATGAATTTACCAAAGAAGTATTACAGGATGACAATGTGATCGAAAGTTTCAGCAACTTTAAATCTGATTACGAACAGGAAATGCAGGTTTCTATTTCAGAAGATTTTGCCATCAATGAATCTGCCGTAAAAAAACAGAGCCGCGGATTTAAAAGCATTATTAAACTTGATAAAAATTTCAGTATTTACGTTCACGGTGATCGCAAAATGATCGAGCAGGGAAGTGATGAGAAAGGAAAATACTACCGTCTTTATTTCGACGAGGAAAAATAAAGTAACTCACAATAGTACCTCTTTTTACACAAAGAGAATGCTCAGCAAAAAATATTAAATCAATAATCATTTATGGTTCGTTTTATCAAAGATTATTATCATAATAATTCGGCAAAACTGTTGCTATCGGTTTTGTTCTTTGTTTTGGCATTAGTGATTTTTGCCGTAATAACGGATGAAATTATTTTAGAAAAAGAGGAAACCATCGATTTCCTGGTTTTTGAATTTTTCAAAAAATATTTGATAAGTGATCAGTTGACAGGTTCTATGTACGCCATTACGCAGCTTTCTTCGGTCACGTTGATGAAAATTGCCTATCCATTACTAATAGGTATTTTGGTTGTTTTTAAATTTTACAGAAAAGCGTTGTTCACTTTTGTGGCGGGAACGGGAGGTTTACTCATTATTTATGTGATGAAAATGTTTTTTGAAAGACCACGACCGCCTTATCCAATATTATACAGAGAGGAAAGTTTTAGTTTTCCCAGCGGTCATGCTACTTTCAGTTTTATTTTTTATGGAACATTGGCTTATTTCATCTGGCTCACCGATTTACCGAAAGTCTGGAAATATATCGCAATGACTTTTTTAGTTTCACTTTCTCTTGCGATAGGATTTAGCCGCGTATATCTGCATGTACATTATGCCAGCGATGTTTTAGGCGGATTTTGTCTGGGATATTCCTGGTTGTTTTTAATGATCTATACTTTCAGAAGATTTTTCCCTTTAAATTAAATCAGCAACACAATACTTTAAATATTCCGCAATTAATTTCTCTACTTTTGCAAAGCAATCTTTTTATTAAAATCTTACCGCATGTCAGAAGGACCATCTATTCTTTTTCTTAAAAATAAACTCCAGCGCTACAAAGGGAAAACGGTTTCAAAAATCTCTGGCAAAACAGAAGTTGATGAATCCTTGTTTAACAATGCGACACTCATCGATATTCAGACTTTCGGTAAAAATTTCCTTTTCGTTTTTAAAGATTTTTTTGTTGCGGTTGAAGTTAATTTAGTCGGAAATGTTTTGGTTAATAAACAAAAGAAAGTGATTGCCCATTTCTCTTTCCATTTTGACGAGAATGAGATCAATTTCTATGATTCAGAAATATCCGTTCAAAAAGGAAAACCTGTCGATTATTTTAATTTTAAAACTGATATATCAAAACCAGAATTCGACGCCGAATCTATTTTAAGTGAATTTCAAATCAAGCATGCTGACGAAAAAATTGGAGATGCTTTATTAAACCAAAGTATTCTTGCGGGTATTGGACCAATTATTAGAACGGAAACTTTGTATCACGCAAAAATTCATCCTGAAAGTCTGATCAAATCAATTCCAGAGAAGAAATTGATTTTCCTGTTAAAAATGGTTCAGGATTATGCGGAAGAGTTTTTGACTTTATTAAAAACCGATAGTGTTGAAAAGAATGCCTTGATCTTCGAAAAGAAAAATTGCCCCAAAGATAAAACTCCAGTTATCATTGAAACAATAGGGAGTACAAAAACGTACGTTTGTCCAAAATGTCAGAAATTATTCAAATAACAAAATCCTGCAACATTGCAGGATTTATGGTTTTTTCAGAATCAATTTTTATGGATTAACCTTTATAAAGATTCTCCTCAAAAAGTCCTTCTACCGACCAGTATCTTTCTCCCGTATCGTAATTGAACGTTAGAATTGTAGCACCTTCTGGAATTTCCGCCAGTTTTTTATTAACAGCCGCCAAAGAGGCTCCCGTGGATATTCCAGCCAAAATTCCTTCTTCGGCCGCCAGTCTTTTGGTGAAGGTATAAGCTTCCTCTTTTTCCACTCGAACTGTTCCATCCAAGATTTCGGTGTTCAAAACTTTTGGCACAAAGCCAGCGCCAATTCCTTGCAAAGGATGCGGACCCGGAGCGCCACCAGAAATCACTGGCGAATCGGTTGGTTCTACCGCAAAACTTTTCATGTTAGGGAATTTTTGTTTTAGAATTTCAGTCACCCCGGTAATATGTCCGCCTGTTCCAACTCCAGTGATGAGGTAATCGATTCCATCTGGGAAATCATTTAGAATTTCCTGTGCTGTCGTTTTTGCATGAACTTCTGGATTGGCAGGATTCTCAAACTGCTGCGGAACCCAGGAGTTTTCAATCTCGCTCGCCATTTCCATCGCTTTAGCGATCGCACCCGATGTTCCTTTTTCTTTCGGCGTCAAAACAAATTGAGCACCGTATGAACTCATCAGTTTTCTTCTTTCCACGCTCATGCTTTCTGGCATAACCAAGACGAGTTTGTATCCTTTCACCGCGCAAACCATTGCCAGTCCAACACCAGTATTACCAGAAGTCGGTTCAATAATCAAAGTGTCTTTATTGATCTTTCCGTCTTGTTCCGCTTTTTCGATCATGGCCAAAGCAATTCGATCTTTTAAACTTCCGCCGGGATTTTGTCTTTCGAGTTTCATCCAAACTTCAACGTTGTTTGGGAATAATTTATTGATTTTTACGACCGGTGTTTTCCCGATGGCTTCTAATATATTGTTAAGTTTCATAAATGGTATTTAAAAAGTTAAAGTGTTTATATATTTAAATGAGCTTTAATGCACATTTTTAAATGCTAAAAATAATGGGTTCATTTCCAGGGAATTTGTTTTTTACGGTCACTTGTCCTTTATGGAAAACCACTGAATTGGGTGTTACACTTTCTGTGATCCAAACATTTCCACCAATGACAGAGTTTTCTCCAATGATCGTTTCACCGCCCAGAATTGTAGCGTTGGCGTAAATAACCACGTTGTTTTCAATCGTAGGATGTCGTTTGATATCTTGCAGGTTCTTAGTAACAGAAAGCGCTCCCAAAGTTACTCCTTGATAAATTTTCACATCGTTTCCAATAATTGCCGTTTCACCAATCACAATTCCCGTTCCGTGATCGATAAAGAAATTTTCACCTATTGTTGCGCCCGGATTGATATCGATTCCGGTTTTGCTATGTGCAAACTCGGTCCAGATTCGTGGAATTAATGGGATGTTGCTTTTATAAAGTTCGTGGGCGAATCGATAGACAGCGATTGCAAAAAATCCTGGATAAGAGAACATCACTTCTTCAAGACTTTGAGCTGCCGGATCATGATCGAGAATAGATTGCGCATCATTTTCCAGCGATTGATAAATTCTGGGAAAACTTTGGAAAAAATCATCGGTTTGAACATCATCTTTCTCTTCGGTCACCGAATAGAGAATTTCTTTAAATTCAGTTTTGAAGTTATTTAAACGGACTTCAATATCCGTAACTTCTGAACACCTTTGATATTCCAAAAAAAAGATAAAGCGAAAAAATCGGTCAATAAAATCCTCAATTTTCTTTTTATCAATGTCATATTTTCGGTTAGAATAACCTTCGTGCAAACGTTTGGAAAAACCCATTCTTCATTTTTATTTGAAACAAAGTTACAGCATACTCTTTGCCAAACCACTTGATGTAAGGTAATTAATTACGATGACCGCAATCTGTTTGATATATTAGGAAATAAATGAGAGAACGGTAAAACTTTAATAAGGTCAAATATTGCTCACAACTTTAACATTTCGTAAATTTGAATTTCATTAAATAAATCTAAATATGGAAACAAAAGTTTCTGTATTATTAATAAAATCAATAAATAAAAAGATATGAAAGTTACCGTAGTTGGAGCAGGAGCAGTTGGCGCAAGTTGCGCAGAATACATTGCGATGAAAGATTTCGCAGCAGAAGTTGTTTTAGTGGACATTAAAGAAGGTTTTGCCGAAGGGAAAGCTATGGATTTAATGCAAACCGCTTCTCTAAACGGATTTGATACCAAAATTACCGGAACGACTGGCGATTACAGCAAAACTGCTGGATCAAAAGTTGCGGTTATCACTTCAGGAATTCCAAGAAAGCCAGGAATGACTCGTGAAGAATTGATCGGAATCAACGCTGGAATTGTGAAAGATGTTACTGCAAACTTGGTAAAACATTCACCAAACGTGATCATCATCGTGGTTTCTAACCCTATGGATACCATGGCTTACCTGGTTCACAAAACTTCAGGTCTTCCAAAAAATCAAATCATTGGAATGGGTGGAGCACTAGATTCTGCACGTTTTAAATACAGATTGGCTGAAGCTCTAGAATGTCCAATTTCTGACGTTGACGGAATGGTGATTGCTGCTCACAGTGATACAGGAATGCTTCCTTTGATGAGTAAAGCAACCAGAAATGGAGTGCCAGTAACTGAGTTTTTAGACGAAGCAAAACAAGATCACGTTGCCGAAGAAACCAAAGTTGGTGGTGCAACGCTGACAAAATTATTAGGAACATCAGCTTGGTATGCGCCGGGTGCGGCAGTTTCAGTAATGGTTCAGTCGATTCTTTGCGACCACAAAAAAATGATTCCTTGCTCATTAATGTTAGACGGCGAATACGGTCAAAGCGACATCTGCCTTGGAGTTCCCGCGATCATTGGAGCCAATGGAGTTGAGAAAATCGTTGAGATCAGTTTAACAGACGCCGAAAAAGAAAAATTCGCAACCGCTGCCAAAGCAGTTCGTGAGGTGAATGGTGATTTGAAATTCTAAATAAATCATTATCAATTATACAAACGCATCTTTTAGAAGGTGCGTTTTTTTTTGGAGCAACAAGATTTTCGCTTCTTACATAACCCGTCCAGCTGTCCGCTATATCCGCTCGCTGCTTTCGCAGACTCGCGGGATGCCGCTGCCATCTGGGCTAGAAATTCAGGCAGTTTGTTTTTTCAATTTTAAAAATCTTTCATCTTGGTCAACTTTTCTAAAATTGTCAGACTGAGCTTGTCGAAGTCTTTTTAAGATTTTAGAATGATGAGAACTAAATCTCCCCGAGAATTTTAAGAATCCACAAACCATATTACACGATCAATTACCGCAGGAAATCTTACTACTCTTAATCTCTTCATCAAATCTTAACGGTTAAATTGATTACTGGTTAGTGGTTTTTTTTGCCTAATCTCTTAAAACTGGAAAGTTAATAGAATGTTCATTCGCCTCTTTAGAATTAATCCTTAAATTTGTGTTTCTCTTTAAAAAACAGCAAATAATAATTGTCAAAATATGTTCAAAAAATTAAGCATCGTTCTTTTGGCCGTCATGTGCTCAGGATTTAATGCACAAAAAGGCCAATCCAATCAAGTTGACAGACCCAAATTGGTTGTCGGATTAGTCGTTGATCAAATGCGTTGGGATTACCTATATCGTTATTATGAAAAATACGGAAATGATGGATTCAAGAGATTGCTAAATCAGGGTTATTCTTTGAATAATGTGCACATTAATTATATTCCAACTTACACAGCGATCGGGCACACCACAATTTATACAGGATCCGTTCCAGCGATTCACGGCATTGCAGGAAATGATTGGTTTGACAAAACTACAGGAAAAAATATGTATTGTACAGAAGATAATTCCGTAAAATCGGTTGGTACAATGAACGAAAAAGTAGGTAATCAATCACCACGCAACTTGTGGTCAACCACCATTACAGATGAACTTAGGTTAGCAACAAGTATGCAGGCAAAAGTAGTGGGCGTTTCTTTGAAAGACCGCGCATCTATTCTGCCAGCGGGACATAATCCTACAGGAGCTTTTTGGTTTGATGATTCGACCGGAAATTTTGTGACCAGTACTTATTATATGGAAGCTTTGCCAAAATGGGTGAACGACTTTAATAATTTAAAAGTAGGAGATGGTTTGGTGAAAAATGGTTGGAGTACGTTATTGCCAATTAATCAATATATAGAAAGTTCGCCGGATAATTCTCCCTGGGAAGGTTTACTTGGGAGTGCAAAAACACCTGTTTTTCCGTATAGCAATCTAGCCGCTGATTACAAAAGTAAGAAAGGTGAAATTAAATACACACCTTTTGGAAACACTTTAACGCTTGCCATTGCTAAAGCAGCAATTAAAGGAGAGCAGTTAGGAGCAGATGCAATCACTGATTTTTTAGCAGTTAATTTAGCTTCACCAGATTATGCCGGACATAAATTTGGACCGAATTCAATTGAAGTTCAGGATGTGTATTTAAGACTAGATCGCGATTTAGCGGAGTTCTTTAACTACTTAGATCAGAACGTTGGTAAAGATCAGTACACGGTTTTTCTTTCTGCAGATCATGGTGGCGCTCACGCAAAAGGTTTCATGGATGAACATAAAATGCCAACTGGTTTTTACGGTGAAGACAACAAAGAGTTTAACGTTATGTTGAAAGATCAATTTAAAGTTGATAAACTCATTTCGAAGATCACCAACAACCAGGTTTATATGGATGAAAAATTAATGACTGAAAATAAATTAAATGCAGATGAGGTAAAACAATTTCTGATCGATATCTTGAACAAAGATAAATCTGTTTTATTTGCCGTTGATATGAAAAAGGCAGGTTCATCATCAATTCCGGAACCTATCAGAACTCGAATCGTCAATGGCTATAACTGGCAAAGAAGTGGTGATATTCAAGTAATTTATCATGATTCCTGGTTGCCGACTTATTCCAAGTTAGGAACCACTCACGGTTCTTGGAATTCCTATGATTCTCACATTCCCTTAATATTTATGGGCTGGGGAATTAAGCCGGGTGAAAGTAATAAAGAGTACAGCATGACGGATATCGCTCCGACCTTATCGGCATTACTACACATCCAATTCCCAAGTGGTAATATTGGAAATCCAATTGTGGAAGCGATCGGAAAATAAGTTTTAAGTAAATACTATAAAATTCAGAATAATTAAAAACCGCTGTCGAGCGGTTTTTTTTATTTAAACACTAAAGTGAAAAATGGTTTCATTAATTTCACAAATGTTACTTCGGAATTGTTGCTCGAAAATAATTTTTTGCTGTTGTCGATGTGGCCTGGGACGCGTAAAGAAAAATGGAATCCGTTAAAAATTCCGTTGTAGGTGGTCTCGTCCTGAAGACGAGAAGAGTTTGCTCTATCATTGAGATTCTTCTTTCATCAGAATGACCAACTCATTAAAACCAAAAAGACCGCATCACTACAGTCTTTTTTATTTTTTTCAAAAATTATTTATTTCTATTCGGCGGATAATTCGCCATGATCTCATTCACAATTTCGGGAATTTGTTTCTGTTTAGATTTCGGAGAATCTACAGAGATTCCACTTCCGACTCCTTGCCAAACTAATTTTTGGGTTCTCGCATCAATTAAATCTACGATCAAAGCACCTTGATTATAATTCTGGGTCCAGGTTCTATTCATGCCCAGTCCGTAACCGAAAGGTCCGCCCCAACCATACATTCCGTAACCTCTAGAACCTTGAATATCCTGAACTTTTTTATGATTCGCTTTTACGTTCACGATCAGATCCGGGTTTTCAGAAACGCTCATGCCTTTGGTTTGCAATTGTTTCGAGACTTCGTTCAGTACGCGGTCTTTATCAATGTCATTCAATTTCAAATCGTCGATCCGTAATTTATACGTTTTGTACATATTGAAATTTGCGGTTTCTGCATAATCAGATTTCACCTGAAAAGGGCTGCAAGAAGCAAGGCCCAACGTGGCAGAAGCCAATAAAAGTAAGATATATTTTTTGCTCATGACCTGTATATTTTTAATTGAATTTATTGCTTATTATTCATTGCTGATTGCTCATTTTTCTTCACCTTCACAAAAGTATCCGTCTTCTTATCATAACCATACGGACAATGTTTGCAACCACTTTTGCAGCAATAACCGCGTTTCAAATGGTAGGCTTCTGTAAAAACTTTATAACCCTGTTCGTTATAATAATAGTCTTCGTGTTCTTTGATAATTTTCTGGTACATAAGTTAAATCAGATTTCCTGAAATTAATATCTTTGTTACATGATACTGGTTTGCCAAAGACTTCTCAAAAATACAAAAATTTCAGGGATTACCCTTTTCCCGTTCATCATTCTGAAAAAGCCAGAATACCTGTACGATCAAATTCTCATCAATCACGAGAAAATCCATTTGCGTCAGCAGGTAGAACTTTTGGTAATTTTCTTTTATCTCTGGTATGTGATCGAATATTATTATTGGTACTTTAAATTAAAAGACCATTTTCTCGCCTACAAATCCATCTCCTTCGAGCGGGAAGCCTACGCCATGGAAGATGATTTAAACTATCTCGACTCCCGAAAAGCCTGGAGTTTTTGGAAATATATTTTGGATTAATTTTATTTGGGCGCACAATTCCGCCCTCCGTTCCCGCTTTTTTGTTCGTCGTGCCTCCTCGCAAAAAGAGCTCCACTCAGGTCGGGGCGCGGATTTGACTATTTATAATTTTGGATTTTAAATAAAAGATTAGTTTCCTTTAGTAGCCGAATTTAAAAATGACTTAGGAAACGGAGCCGTTGAGAAAATTGAAATTTAATTCGTTAAGAAACTTCCACTGTTTGAGCGCGGCACAATTTTTCATCGAAGAACAATTTATTATCGCGCGAGTTTTGGGAGTTTTAGAATTAAATATTAATTTTTAGGTGAGTTTCCAGTCTTGAACTTTATGTTATTTTACTTCAAGGCAAAAGAAAAAGAAATGAAACAAGTTTAGATTGGTCTTGGTTCGGAATGGGACTTTAGTTTTTTCTTATTAGCATCATTAATTCTTTTCTCTGCAGCATTTTTCTCTTCCGCAGAATCTCACCACTCTTTATATTCGTGTCTACGGAAAATAACTAATTTTTCGATCACAGATTTATGTTCTAATGCCGAAAACCACTCAAGTAATTCTTGTTTTTTTATTTAAAATTTGTGGATCCATTATGTTCTTATCTAAAAATATTACTAATCAAATATGTAAATTTTAAATTAATCATATTCTAAGTCTTTCCTCAACGTTGGGAGACTTTGATAATCGGATTTCTCTAGTCAGAAATGTATTAATTGCTTATAAGTTTAATTGAAATCAAACAAATAAACTTTAAGATGATAGTTCTTCTTAAATTCCATACACTTCAAATTAACTTCATTTACCAGTTTTAATTGCTGTTCATTTATATTTGAATAATCTTTATTGCTGTGCGAACCTTGGGATAATGACTGAATATAAATTAACATTTTATCAAATTCGACTATAAATTCACTTTCAATTAAATTCCATGCATAATTAATATAATTAACGAGTAGAGAAGATTCTAATGCATTTTTTGGAATTTCATAATATTCTGAATCTGGATTAGCAAACTTTCCTTTATTTCTCCAAGTATGTGCGATAATATTATTTCTGAAATCTTTTAAACGCCATTTATTAATATTTTTGAAAATGGGTTTATTTATAATTTTTATCTGAGTTATTCTTTGTTTATAAGAATTTAGAAATGCAGTATTAAAATATAAATTATATTCTTCATTAAAATTTACAACTTCTAAAATTATATGATATAAAAGAGGAGTATCGGAATAATCGAATCCATTTATCAATTCTTTATCTTGTTTTAATTTTGACCACAGATTATTTATTGCTTGTTTACATTTATATAAAATGAATAAACTTTCGTAAATTTTTTTTTCTTCTTCGTTTAATTTTTCTTTAATCATTATTTAACAGAAATTGAAATTAAATATAAGCCTAATGTATTAAGTCCTTTGTAAAATTGTCTTTGTAATTAAAATATAATGTTCTTATTTGTAACTGCTCTCTAATATAAAGATTTAAAATGAAATAGTAAAAAGTTCACTAAAACGAAAAAGATTTTCTTTCAATTATTTCCCGAACTTTGACCCCAATGAAAATCTCCACTGTTCCCATTCCCATTATCCAAATACCTCTTCAGAAAAACATCCAGCTTTTTCTGAAAAGAGAAGATCTAATCCATCCTCAAATTTCAGGGAATAAATACTGGAAACTCTTTTATAATATCAATTCTTATTTAGATCAAAATCCAGGAAATCCTGTCATTATTACTTTTGGGGGAGCCTTCTCCAATCATATTGCGGCCGTTGCTGCGTTGGGAAAAGAATATCAACTGAAAACCTTGGGAATAATTCGTGGCGAGGAACTTCAGTATAAATGGCAGGACAATCCAACTTTAAAACTTGCTCATCAAAACGGTATGGACTCTAGATTTGTTAGTAGGGAAGAATATCGAGACAAAGATTTTTTAACCCAAATCTTAGAAAAAGAATTCCCTAATGCTTTAATCATTCCAGAAGGAGGAACGAACGAGCGCGCCGTGGAAGGGGTTCAATTCATGCTCAATGAGGAAACAAAAAGTTTTGATTATCTTTGCACCGCAGTTGGAACCGGAGGCACAATCGCCGGGATTTCCAGGTTTGCAGCGGAGAATCAAAAGGTTTTAGGTTTTAAGGTGGTAGATGATCAGTCCTTATATGATAAGGTGTTGAAACTTTCAGCCAAAAACAATTTTGAGTTAGTAGAAGCACATGATGGAAAGTACGGTAAAATAACGAACGAGAATATTCGTTTTATCAATGACTTCAAAGACAAGTTTGGTATTCAACTCGACCCGATCTATACCGGAAAAATGTTGAGGAAGCTTTTTGAAATGATAGAAGAAAATTATTTTCCGGAAGGAAGTAAGATCCTGGCTTTTCATACCGGTGGTTTGCAGGGAATTTCCGGAGCCAATGAATTATTGAAAAAACAGAATCGCGACTTAATCGATATAAATTAAAATATGATATAGAACATTACTGGTTTTAACGTCATTAAATATAATATATGAAGAAAGTATTTTTTGCTCTCGCATTGATCTTATTTGCGAAATTCAATGCACAGGGTTGGAAAACAGACGAGCAATACATTCAAAAATTTGCCTTGTACGCGGTCGAAGAAATGGAAAAATATAAAATTCCAGCTTCAATAACTTTAGCGCAGGGACTTCTGGAAACCGGTGGCGGACAAAGTCGCTTGGCGCAACAGGGAAATAATCATTTCGGCATTAAATGCAAAGAAGACTGGACCGGAAAATCCATGAAACATACGGACGATGCGCCGAATGAGTGTTTCAGAGTGTATGACGATCCAAGAGAATCTTATGAAGACCATTCCAAATTTTTGGCTTTCCGAAAGTATTATGTGAATTTGTTCAAACTCGATATGATGGATTACAGAGGCTGGGCTCACGGTTTAAAAAAAGCAGGTTACGCAACCAATCCTCGTTATGCATACATTCTGATCGATAAAATTGAAAGGAATAAACTCTACGAATTTGACAAAGTAAGTTCTAAAGAAGCACTTTATGCCGTCTTGAAAATGTATCCGAATTTAAAGGATGATCGTATTTTTATGGCGCAATTGGATCAAAGTCAAACGAAGTCAAAAGCAGTAACTGTAAAAGTTCCGTACGAACAAATTTCCTATTCTGATCAGAAAAAGAAAGTAGAAAAACTGGTTACAAAAGCGGAATCACTAAATTCTATTTTAATTAAAAGCCATCCAAATGGTGCTAAGAAATTCGTGATCATTCCAGATGACATTGAGTTGGCGGCGATTTCGAAAAAATTCCAGATCACAGAATCTGCTTTGATGAAATGGAATGAACTTGACCGAACTCAATTGAGAAGAAATGATATTCTTTTCTTAGAAAATAAATCTTCCAAAGGAAATGTCGCTACTTACAAATCCCAGGTAGGAGAGTCGATGCACGATATCGCCCAGAAATTCGGAATTAAACTGAATAAATTGTATTCTAAAAATAGAATGGATTACGGTCAGCAACCAAAAGTTGGTCAACTCATTTATCTTCAAAGCAAAAAACCCAGAAAGTAGGTACACCTAAGAAGTTAGATTTTCGACATTACTCATTATTTATTACTCATTACTCATCAATTATGAATTACCAAAGAAGTTCTGCTTTATTCGATGAAGCATACCAATATATTCCGGGCGGTGTGAATTCACCCGTTCGTGCTTTTAAATCTGTAGGCGGCGTGCCTCTATTTATGAAAGCTGCAAAAGGTGCTTATCTCACTGATGCAGATGACAATCAATATATCGAATATATTAATTCCTGGGGTCCGGCTATTCTTGGACACACGCATCCCGAAGTTTTAGAAGCCATTAAAAAACAAGCAGAAAAAGGTTTTTCCTATGGAACTCCAACTGAACTTGAAACAGAAATTGCAAAATTTATTGTAGAAAATGTTCCGAATATCGACCAGATCAGAATGGTTTCTTCTGGTACAGAAGCTTGTATGAGTGCGATCCGTTTGGCTCGTGGTTTTACTGGAAGAGATAAATTCATCAAATTCGAAGGTTGTTACCATGGACATTCCGACTCCTTTCTAATTAAGTCGGGTAGTGGAATGGCAACTTTTGGAAATCCAAGTTCGCCTGGTGTAACTCCTGGAACTGCGAAAGACACTTTGAACGCGCGATATAACAACATTGAGCAAGTTGAAGATTTGTTCCGCTTAAATCAAGGTGAAATTGCCGCGATCATCATTGAACCAGTTGCCGGAAATATGGGTTGCGTTTTACCTGAAAATAATTTCCTTCAAAAATTGAGAAAACTCTGTGATGAAAACGGAGCTCTTTTAATTTTTGATGAGGTAATGACTGGATTTAGGTTGGCTTTTGGAGGAGCACAGGAACTGTATAATGTAAAAGCAGATTTAGTAACTTTCGGAAAAGTGATCGGTGGTGGACTTCCAGTCGGTGCTTTTGCGGGAAGAAATGAAATTATGGATCAGCTTGCGCCAAAAGGTGCCGTTTATCAAGCTGGAACTTTGAGTGGAAATCCTTTGGCAATGAGAGCAGGTTTAACCACTTTGCAGCTCATTAAGAACGATGAAAACTTTTATCAAAATCTAAGCAAGACCACAGAAACTTTAGACTTTGAGATCGGTAAAATATTGAATTCAAAAAGTATTGAACATCGAATTAACAGAAAAGGTTCTATGATGAGCATCTTTTTTCACATTAATGCGGTTTCTAATTTTGATGAAGCAGCCAATGCGAATCATGCTTTATTTAATAATTTCTTCCATCAGTTATTAGCCAAGGGAATTTATTTACCGCCAAGTGGTTATGAAACCTGGTTTATTTCTGATGCGATTAAAGAAAATGAAATTGACAAAACCTTAGAAGTCATTCGACAGTTTGAATATTCTTAAGTTTGAAAAATAATTGTGGATACTAATAACATCTTGTTGCCGTTTTTAATAATAATCTAAAACAATCGCTATGAAAAAAACACTCTTAAACATCCTGACCATTTCATCCATTCTTACGACCATCGGATTTATAATGGATGGCGATCCTAAAGTGCCAAGTGTTTTGTTGAGATTCACAGAGTTTTTCCTCGTATTAGGAATTGTTTTCTTATTTCTATCAGTTTTATATTTTGGAAGTTTATTTATTAAACGAACTTTTCAAAAATTGACTAATTAAGAAGTTTAAAAATATAAATTTAAAAAGCCAGTTCATATTGAACTGGCTTTACTATTGGTGATGAACGAAGTTCTAAATTCTCGCTCTCTCATATTGGTGTGGAAAATCACATTCTCCTTTTCCGTCAAAAGAACCTTGAATGGCTAAGTACGGATTTCTTAAGATTTCACGAGCGACAAATATTAAATCGGCTTCTTCTTTTTGTAGAATTTCTTCAGCGTGTTCTGCAGATTTAATTAGACCAACGGCACCTGTTTTAATTCCGGTTTCTTTTTTAATCTCAGCAGATAAGGGAACTTGATAACCATCAAACAAACTGATTTTCGCGCCAGCAATATTTCCTCCACTTGAAACATCGATTAAATCAACGTTCTTGTTTTTCAAAACTTCTGCAAGTTGTACGCTTTCTTCAATATCCCAACCATTTTCCGCGTATTCCGTTCCGGATATTCTCACAAAGAGCGGGTGATTTTCATCAAGGAACTCATTCACCGCATCTACAATTTCTACCAGAAAACGAATTCTGTTTTCAAAACTTCCACCGTATTCATCAGTTCTTACGTTAGACAAAGGAGACATAAACTGGTGAATTAAATATCCGTGCGCTGCGTGAATTTCAATAACATCAAAACCAGCTTCCAAAGATCTTCTCGTAGCTTCTTTAAAATCCTGAACTAATTTTTTGATTTCAGGAACTGTCAGTTCGTGTGGAATTCTTTCTCCTTCCGCATAAGGAATCTTCGATGGCGCAACGGTTTCCCAACCTTCTTCCATAGAAAGTTGCTTGCCATTCCAGGTTGAAGCTTTTCTGCCTGCATGACCCAGTTGAATCCCAATTTTACTTTTAGAATTCTCATGAACAAAATCGACGATCTTTTTAAAAGCCTGCGTTTGTTCGTCATTCCAAAGTCCCGTGCATTTATGCGTAATTCGTCCTTCCGGAACCACGCCTGTTGCCTCAACAATCAGTAAGTCCGTGCCACCCTGAGCACGACTTGCATAATGAACAAAATGAAAATCATTCGCAACACCATTTTCGCAAGAGTACATGCACATTGGCGACATCACCCAACGGTTCTTTAATTCGAGACTTCTAAATTTAATCGGAGAATATAAAATCATAAATATTTTTTTTAATTAGATCTCAAATTTACGAAAAGGGAAGTTGCGATGGTAGCTCTGGTGATTTATTGTATCAATACAAAGGAAAGAGGCTTTCAGATAGAAAACCAATGGTGTTTTTTTAAAGTAAAGGCAGATTTAATTTTTATATCCTTCCACATGAGCGCTCAGGAAGTCGTCGATTATTACATTCAAATTATTGGCGATATATTCTTCTTCCTCCTGTGCGCTAAAAGCCAACAAAGTTGCAGCTTTGTAATAATTTAAATTAATGGCTAAATGAGCAAGTCCACCATAAGAGGCAATTTTATAATGAGCCAGTTTCTGCGAAACCAATATTAGAGCGATTTCCCAATTTGAAATATCGTTAGAAAATAAAGCAAGGTGGCTTAATCCTTCCGCTAATAAAGCATTGAAAGTTTCGCAATTCCTACCTTCTATTGCGCTGTCTTTGAGTCGGAAAATCTTTTCAAGACGCTCCTTATGTTTAAGGTGAATATCGAAATGGTTCTGAAGAATAGCCTTTAGATTTGGGGAAGTGATATGTGATTGTATCATATGAAACTCCTTGGCGATCTGGTCTTCGGCATAATACATCTCCTGTAGAGAATGAATAAAATATTTCTCTAAAACTACATTTGAATTCTTACTTCTATCATTAGATTGAATGGGTTTATCTATATTTTTCATGAGACTCATTCGTTTGTTTACCTTTTTTAGGTCGCGAAATTAACAAGGTGAAAGTACAATTTAATAGTTATAAGATAACGAGTGTTTTCACGGTTTATTTCACATTCTGGAATCATTAAAACGTAGCTGCTTTTAATTACAACATGCAATTTTTTAAGTTCATTTATTCCAGTTGATATAAAATATTGAAAATGAATATTTTATCGAAGATATCGCGATAATAATTATTTGTTTTTGATCATTCTTAATAAAGCCCGAATTCGTTTTTAGTGGAGCTACAAATATAGTAGAAGTCTTTCCAACAAAAGAATTAATCAGTGTTTACGCATAAATTGAAAGCGGTTTAAAAAAAAACCTATATCTTTACTTTCCTATTTTTACCAATGGAAAAACAACATACAATTAATTTCGAATCCATCGAAAGTTACGACCACCTCGATGCGATGGAGAAAACGCTTTTTGATAAAGCAATGCAAGTTCGTGATATCGCCTACGCACCTTATTCCGACTTTACGGTTGGCTGTGCAATCCTGCTGGAGAACGGTGAAATTATCACCGGAAGCAATCAGGAAAATGCAGCTTATCCATCTGGCTTATGTGCTGAAAGAACAACGATTTTTTATACGGGATCTAATTTTCCGGATGTTAAAATTAAAAAGCTTTTTGTCATCGGAGCGCCTAGAAATGCAACTTCTTCAGTTCCTATTCCTCCTTGTGGTGCTTGTCGCCAATCTATTTTGGAATATGAAGCGAAACAGAACGAAGGAATAGAGATCTATTTTGCCTCTCTTGGTGGTGAGATCTATAAAACAAAATCAATTCGGGAACTGTTACCATTTTCATTTGATGCCTCTTATCTTAATTAAACAATAAATGGTTTTCCTTAATTAAAGAGGTCATTTTTTAAAATCTTTTTTCCCTTACAATGAGAATTGCAGCAATCGATATCGGAAGTAATGCAGCACGGCTGTTGATCAACGAAGTGACGGAACCTAAAAAAGGAAAACCGCAGTTCACTAAACTCAATCTGCTCCGGATTCCGCTTCGTTTGGGAATGGATGTTTTTACCAAAGGTGAAATTGGTCCTGAAAGACAGCAAATGGTTCTTGACTCGATGAATGTTTTCAGCAATCTGATGAAGATCTATAAAGTCGAGCATTTTCGAGCTTGTGCAACCAGTGCGATGCGCGATGCTAAAAATGGTCAGGAAATCATCAAGCAAGTCAAAAAAACTTCGGGAATTGATATCGAAATTATTACCGGTGATGAGGAAGCTGGTTTGGTTTTTGAGAATCACGTGGCTGATGCGCTCGATAAAAACTCTGCCTATCTTTATATTGATGTCGGTGGTGGTTCTACGGAATTAATGTTTTACGAAAACGGCAAGATGGAATATGAGAAATCCATTAATATCGGAACGATCCGTTTGCTCGATGGTTTGGTAAAAGATGATTTGTGGAAAGAATTAAAAGAAGAAATTCGCAAAAACATCAATAGCAAAAAACCGATTGTGGCAATTGGATCCGGTGGAAATATCAACAAGATATTTTCGATGAGTAAAACGAAAGATGGGAACCCAATGTCCAGCGCTTATCTCAAAAAATATTATAAGGAAATGTGTGGATTGACCGTTCCTGAGCGAATGAGCAAATTCAATCTTCGGGAAGACCGCGCCGATGTTTTGGTTCCAGCCTTACAAATTTTTAATAATGTAATGACCTGGAGTGATATTGATAAAATATTTGTCCCGAAAATTTCCGTTGCGGATGGCTTGATTCACAGTATTTATGAAGGTTTGAAAAAGAAGTAAACTCATTTCATTTCAAAAGTCATCACCTTCGTCTTCATCCAAAAAGTTCAACTCATCATCTCTTTGTGTATAATCCTGCGGAATTCCGGGTGGATTAAAAAGTCCCCAGTCATCAACAATGAAATGTTTTGGATTGAAAGATGCGACCCAATCTCTAAATAGCAAACGAAACTCTTCAAGTTGCCTTCTTACAATTTGGTAATAATCTGCTTCTTCGAAACCAAAAGCTGTTAGAGAATGTTGAAGAACCATTAATTCTCTGGCACATTTTCTAATGATCGCCGCGTTTTCCATTTTTAAATCCCAGATTCTTACGGAATAAGCACCAGCAAGTTTCGCTTGGATGGTGTATATGTTTTCAAGGATATGCTGTTTTGTAAACTCCAAATGCTCGTTCTCCTCCGGTATTAAATCGGTGATTGTTCTTAAAGTTTCAAAGATTTCTTGAGACTTTATAAAAATGGGTGTTTCACGATATTGATCCATATTTGTTTTATTAACTGCAAATTAAAGATGATATAATTGTACTTTAAAAAGTTGAGGGTTTTGACAAGCTCAACCTGACGAGATTTGAAAAATGATAATATTAAAAATAACATGGTGCGCTTGTCGAAGCATCTTTTATAATTGGAGAATTAATTCTCTTATTTCTTGCCCAATTCAATCACTTCCAGATTTTCAATCTGATCTCCGTTAATTTCAAAACGCATCATGGTTCGCATTTGATGCCAACCGACTTTTCCCATGGCACCAGGATTCAGGTGAAGCAAACTGTTTTTTTGATCATACATCGCTTTTAGAATATGAGAATGTCCTGAAATAAAAAGTTTCGGCGCTTTATCTGAAATTTCCTTCTTGGCTAAAGGCGTATATTTATCTGGATAACCACCAATATGAATCATTAAGACTTCAACCTCTTCGCACTTAAACCGTAAAACTTCTGGGAATATTTTTCTGATTTCTGTGCCATCGATGTTTCCGTAAACTCCACGCAATGGCTTTATTTTTTCAAGTTTCTCAATCACTTCCAGATTCCCGAAATCGCCGCAATGCCAAATTTCATCTGCGTTTTTTGCATAGTCTAAAATTCGGTCGTCGATGTAAGAATGAGAGTCGGAGAGGAGCAATATTTTCATGGTGTAAATTTCTTACTTTTATTTGAACTACCAATATTGTGACTATTTAATTAAACGCAAGAGGTTGTCAAAATTTTTCTGACATTTTTAATTGAAGAGATTAATATCTTCGCTCATATTCTCCAACCCGTACAAGTCTCTTTTGGAAATTTTTGTCCAAGTGGTTTTTGTATTTTGCTCATCATCCTCTTCGAACATATTCCCACCACTTGTTGTACTCTTTTTCCCAGTGAGAAAATTAACGCTTGTACTATTTTTTTCGCCAGAAGCCCTGTTGTAATCAGTATGGTCATAACCAATGAGTGCAAACCTGTTGCTTTGAAATCTAAAAGTGTAGGACTCATTATTTACATAGTATGATCCGCAACTGAGCCAGTAATTAAAACTTATTTTCAACAGGTCTTTTTCGATGATCAAATTGCCATCCTGTAAAAGGGGATCTGATAAACAGGAATTTATTTCGCTGTTTTCAGGCTCTATAAATCCGCGGTCATTTTTTGCAATCAGCTCGTAACCGCCATTTTTAGTTTTAAAAAAAATGAGTAGTGTTCTTGGGTTGATGTTAAGAATGTCAACACCCATGTTTTCATTTACGATATAGTTTTCTTTTTTTTGGTCCTGAATAATAACGGCTTCATCGGGAAGCCCGTCCCCATTTAAATCACCACGTTCTTGTAAAATGATTTCCCATCCTTTAGGAATAAAATCTTTAATTAATTTTTTTTCAGGATCTGTTTTGGCTTTTACTTGAAAGGTATCTTTATCCGTTTTAATTTCTGGTACCTGTTTTTTTTGTGATTTTAATTCTTTTTGATTCTGTGCGGATTTATTTTCACAGGAGATTTGAAAAAGTAGAACAATAAGAGTAACGAAAAAAAGATAGCGTAAGTTTTTCATAGTACTTTATATTAAAGAATAATCTGCTAGTATTGAAATATAATTTGATTAAAACAAAAATACTTTTTTCCGCTGAAGTTGATGGTAAATAATTTACATCGTTTAGCAGGTGTTTTTAAATGTCGAAAAGTAAAACGGATGTTTCTTTTAGCCGCGATTGAACGGCCTGTTTGAGCTCTCCCGATGCATTTGATCGGGAAGCGAGTAGTGAAAGCGGGACTGAACTTGTTAAGAAACCAATATTTGTTGCTCCTAAAAATTCTGTAAATTTGCAGGCGATGAGGTATTGTATTGAGTTTTCGTATTCGGGTAAAAATTATTATGGCTATCAAATCCAGCCGGATCAGATTTCTGTACAGGAAGTTTTGGAAAATGCTTTATCTACGATCCTTCGTGAAAAAATTAAAACAACCGGAGCGGGAAGAACTGATACCGGCGTTCATGCCAGGAAAATATTCGCACATTTCGACACTGAACAAAATATCGGCGATAATCTGGTTTATCAATTGAATAGTTTTTTGCCACAGGATATTTCGATAAAGAAGATCTTCCCAGTTAAAAACGACTTTCATGCGCGGTTTGATGCGACCTTTCGAACCTATGAATATTATATTACTTTAGAAAAAAGTCCTTTTACACAGGATTCTTCGTGGCAGATTTGGAAACGTGATCTGGATGTTGACCGAATGAATGCAGCGTGTAAGATCCTTTTCGAATATGAAGATTTTACCAGTTTTTCAAAATTGCACACCGGAAATAAAACCAATAATTGTAAAATCTACAAAGCATTTTGGGAACAGAACGGCTTAGAATTAAAATTCACCATTTCTGCAGATCGTTTTTTGCGAAATATGGTTCGCGCCATTGTCGGAACCATGGTTGAAATTGGAAACGGAAAAATGGAGCCCGGAGATCTGCGAAAAATCATCGAAGATAAAAACCGAAATTCAGCCGGAACTTCTGCGCCACCACAAGGTTTATTCTTAGTAGATGTTGGTTATAATTTTTGACCGTCAATCGTCACAATATCAAAACTCAATCTTTAGAGCCACTCATCCCTGCAAAATTCCGTATTTTTGCAGCGGATTTTTAAATACAATATGAAGAAACAATCGACTTGGGATATAATTAAACGGCTATTTGTAATCGGAATGAAATTTCGGTCGTGGTTTATTGTGACGCTGATTATTTCCATCGTTTTATCGATTATTTCTACCTATCGACCGTACTTAACGATGCAGATTGTTGATATCGACATTATTCAGCTCCGCGATAAAGAGTTGATGATGAAGCATATTTATATTTTGGTTGCTTTGGTTTTCGGTGAAACAATTCTCAACTTCTTTCTTGTTTATTTTTCCAATTTTATTTCGCAAAATGTAATTCGGGATATTCGCGAACGGTTGTATCATAAATTGATATATTTCCGAACTTCTTTCTTCGATAAAACCGCGATCGGACAATTAGTGACTCGCGCTGTGGGCGATGTAGAAACAATTGCTACGGTTTATACTGATGGTTTCTTGATGGTTTTCGGCGATATTCTGCGGATTGTTTTCGTACTGATCATGATGTTTCAGGTCGACGTTCATTTAAGTTATATCTCGTTGGTGATTCTTCCGCTGATGGTTTTAATAACGCGGTTTTTTCAGAAGCGTTTAAAGAAAGCCTTTGGTGATGAACGAACGTGGACTTCCAACCAAAATTCATTTGTACAGGAACGACTTTCAGGAATGTCGATTGTGCAGGTTTTTAACAGACAGAAAGCGGAGTTCAAAAAATTTGATGACATCAACATTACCTTGAAAGAAGCGTTGTTGAAAACGGTATTTATTTTCTCTTTATTCTTTCCGGTTGTTGAATTAATCTCGTCCTTATTTATAGGTTTTATTCTTTTTTATGGTGGATTTATTACCATCAAAGCTGGAGCAGTCATTGCCTTCATTCAATATATCTCGATGTTGATTCGGCCGCTTCGACAGATTGCAGATCGTTTTAATAATATTCAAAGAGGAATTGTTGGGGCAGAAAGAGTTTTGGGTGTAATGGATGAAGATTTCGCCATGCCGAACCACGGTACAATTGCCAAATCTCATTTTGAAGGAAAAATAGAATTTAAGAATGTTCAATTTTCATATGATGAGAAGCAAGAAGTTTTAAAAGGAATTAGTTTCAAAGTAAACCCTGGCGAAACTGTCGCGATTGTGGGTGCAACTGGTGCTGGAAAATCTACCATTATCAGTCTAATTACAAGATTGTATGATATTAATTCCGGGAAAATTTTATTGGATGACGTTGATTTAAAAGATTACGAACTGTATAATCTTCGAAGTCATATCGGCGTTGTGTTACAGGATGTCTTTTTATTCCACGGAAGTATTTTCGAAAATCTTGCGTTCGGAGATGAATCGGTTACTTTAGAAAAGATAAAAAGTATTGCCAAAGATATTGAAGTTGATGAGTTTATTGAAAGTCTTCCGGGCGGTTACGATTATGTGGTGCGCGAACGAGGTTCTTCGATTTCATTAGGTCAGCGACAATTGCTGTCCTTCCTGCGTGCTTATCTTTCTGATCCTAAAATTTTAATTCTCGATGAAGCCACTTCCTCTATTGATCAGGAAAGTGAAAAGCTGATTCAGAGAGCTACCGAAAAAATTACCAAAGACCGAACTTCTATCATTATCGCGCACCGACTTTCAACCATTGTAAATGCGGATAAGATTATTGTAATGGAACATGGGAAAATTGTGGAAGAAGGAAAGCACGGTGAACTTCTTGAAAAAGGCGGTTACTACTCAACTTTGTATCGATCGCAACTGATAGCAGAGGTGGTTGAAGATTAATTCAAACCAAAAGGAACAATTTTTAAATCATCTTTCCAGATGTTGCTAAATTTTTCGTTTAAATAGGCAGAGACAATCTGATTATTCAAAGTTGCCGTTTTCGAAATTCCTGGTGAGATAACGCAGTTTTCAGTCTTTACTTTAATGCCATATTTCTTTTCGAAATCTGAGTAGTCATTGGAAACCATACCGAACACTACAAACGACACGTTATTTTGTTCTAATAATTGTTCGAAATTTTCTTCATTCGCATAAGTTAAAAAATCAAACTTCTCGACTTCTTTTTGCTTGGAAGGTTTCATTTTATTTAAACCTTTGCTGTACTCAGTCTTGACAATAATGTTTTGATTGGTGTCATCTAAATTAGACGTAAGATTATTCTGACGGGAAATATTTCGTGTTTTCGTTGAACAGGAAAATAAAAAGAGCACTGCAAATGCTGGGATCAATTTGAAACAATTCATAGTTTGGTTTCTAAATAGAGTAGTGAGATTAAAGAAAGTTAAATCTAATGTATTTTTAATCATAAAAAATCCGCTCAAACAATGGAGCGGATCATCTATATAAAGGTTACAAAAATTATTTTCCAACCACTGTTCTGACGTTGACAAACTCTTTCAACGCTACCGTTGAAAGTTCCGTACCGTAACCCGAAGATTTCGCGCCACCAAAAGGTAATCTCGGATCAGAACTCGTTGCTTTATTAATGCTTACAGTTCCAGATTCCAAATGATCAATGTAGAATTGTTGTCTTTTTTTATCTTTCGTCCAAACTGAATCCGATAATCCGAACGGAATATCATTCGCCAATTTTACAGCTTGTTGGTCATCTTTGGCAATCATCACCATTCCAAGCGGTCCGAAAAGTTCTTCCTGCAAAATCGGATTTCCTGATTTCACTCGAATTAAACCTGGCTCAAATTCGGTGTCCGATAATCTTACCAACGGCAAAATAATTTCTGCACCATTTTTTAGCGCTTTGTCATATTGATTTTCTAATTCGTCTGCTAGATCCGGACGCGCCATTCCCGCCATATTGGTTTTCTTTTTCATCGGATCGCCCGCCACGAATTTCTGATATTCCTTAATAAAGACAGGGAGGAATTCTTTTTCTACATTTTTCTGAATGATGAATCGTTTCGCTGCATTACATGCTTGTCCGCAATTTAGTAATCTTGATTTTGCTCCTGATTCTGCTGCGGCTGCAAAATCTGCATCATCCAAAACGATAAATGCATCACTTCCTCCCAATTCAAGAAGTGATTTTTTAATATTTTTTCCAGCGATCGATGCAACTTCTCTACCGGCTTTTTCGCTCCCAGTTAAACTCACTCCGCCAATGATCGGATTTTCTAAAACTTTCTTTACTTCATCATGTCCGATCTCTAAATTTTGAAAAACTCCTTTTGGAAATCCAGCTTCCAGGAAAATTTTCTCAATTGCATTTCCACTGCCAAAACAAATCGAAGCATGTTTCACAACGACCGTATTTCCGGCCAAGATTGCGGGAACAGCAAAACGAATCACTTGCCAGAAAGGAAAATTCCAAGGCATAACTCCTAAGATAACTCCTTTCGGTACATAATGGATTTCAGAAACTCGAAATTCTGTTTTAATCTTTTCAGGTTTTAATATATTGTCGGCATCTGCATAATATCGAACCATTAAGGCACACTTCTTTACTTCAGCAATAGATTGCGAAATAGGCTTGTTCATTTCCTTAGTAATGATTTTGCCGAATTTTTCTGCATCAGCATCAAGTACTTTTGCTAGCTTTTTAAGAAGTTTCTGTTTTTCCTTAAATGGAACAGATTTCCAGGTTGTAAAGGTTTTATGTGCAATGTTAAGTTTGTTTTCTATTTTCATTTTTTTTGATAATTTTTGACGTTGCACTTATCTATTAGCAGAGAAAGATAAAGCGCAACCGAAGTCAATTTATTAATTAGAATAAACAAATTTAAGAAAACAAGACAAATTAAAGGATTGATGCCAACAATAATCATCATGTAAAACTGATAACTGATGTAATTACATCATAATAAATATCGAATCTGATAAATGTCTTTATTAAATAGGAGAGAAACTTTTGAGAATCATATTATTTTAATTATTTTTGAGCAATAAAAATTAACAAAATGAATTTACCAGGCGAATTAAAATACACCAAAGACCACGAGTGGGTTAAAATTGATGGAAACACAGCAACAATCGGTATTACAGATTTTGCACAAGGCGAATTGGGTGACATTGTTTTTGTAGATGTCGATTCTGTAGATGATGAACTTTCTGCAGGAGACGTGTTCGGAAGTGTAGAAGCTGTGAAAACAGTTTCTGATTTATTCTTGCCTATCAACGGTACCGTTTCCGCATTCAATTCAGATTTGGAAGATCAACCAGAACTTTTAAATACTGATCCTTACGGAAAAGGTTGGATTATTAAATTAGAATTGGCAGAAGGTGCAGATCAGTCAGAACTTCTTTCAGCAGAAGATTACCAAGCCTCACTTGGATAAGATCTCAAAAATATTTCGTATGATTTTGCCCATTTATTGGGCATTTCTTACTTTTATGCTGCTCAAGCCAGGCATAGAGAACGTCGAATATGCTTTCATGTTCGAAGGAATAGATAAGGTGCTGCATCTAAGCATTTTTACTTTCCTTGGATTTTCTTTTATAGCAGTGTTTCCGAAAATCAAGTTCGCTTATTTCATCCAGATCATGATGATTTACGCTTTACTTACTGAAATCCTTCAGGACGAAATGCATTGGGGGCGTTCCCTAGAATTTCTGGATTTAGTTGCAGACATGATCGGCGTCCTTGTTGGTTACTTCATTTTTAAAAAATTACAGCGTACTATTATATAGTGCGTTTTTTTTATTTGGGCGGTTCCCTCGCCATCGCTTATCAAGGTGCTGCATAATTTTCCCACACCTCGGGTCGGGCTCTTCGCTCCAATTCCTCGCGCCTGAGCTAAAACCCATCGCTTGCTGCGGGATTTCCACTGCGATCCCTACCGCAGATTAGGATTTCAATTCGTAAAAATGTTTGAAATCATCCATTGCGCATCAAGTGGATAACTTTAGATGATGTGCAATTCTTTGTCAATCAACACAATGGATTGTTTTTTATACACTTGTTTGAATTTTATCAAAAAAACATTGCGAGATATTTTAAGTACGCTTACATTTGCACCACTCTAAAAAAGGAGTAGCGCAGAAGACCGACAGGAAATAAGAGCATCAAAATTGAGAGGCGTAAGTTTTTTAAATTTGGTATAAATTAATTCTTGTGGAATCAAATAAACTTCTTATATTTGCAATCCCAAATCGAGAGAGAAGGGCAGCGAAGTAGGACAGGATTGAATGATTAGCGATGGA
>DIBY01000010.1 GCA_002415135.1 Flavobacteriales bacterium UBA5040
TATATGAATGCAAAGTAAAGAAGGTATTTATACAAGCGGGTATGAAGTTTTAATCGAAGATTTTAGCGATTAATTACGTTTTCAGCAAGTAGAAAGTTTTCGTATTTTTAGCCCGCCTGCAGAAATACCCAACCGTTATGGGCAATGCTATCAAATATCGTTTTTAAAATTAAAGTACAGATTAAAATAGATGAAAGTCATTATCAAATACGGAAGTTTAATCGTGTTAATTTTAATCTTTCTTTTGAAAACGCAAAGATATTCGGACTTCTTGGCTTCTAACGATATTCTGAAAACATTAGGAATAATTGCAGTTCTTATTTTTGTAAACTTTGTGATCATTTATATTTACGATTCAAAAAATAAAACTAAACATACATTGACAAACGTTTTGCTGATATCATTTTTACTTTTATTTACATTAAATATATTTTTCAATTATCTTCAATTCAAAAAAGAAATTTGGAATGAATACTACGTTCCTAACAATTATGTTTTGAAAGTTAAAGGATATGAGATTAAACTCTACAAAGACAATTCTTATGAAGTAAACGAATACTGGCATGGCGAAAGCCAACATTACTTTGGAAAATATAGTTATATAAATGACACTTTAAACATAAATGATAAAAATATTGAAACAAAAACTGAATCCCAATTAACTTCAAAATATAAATTTAATAAACATTCAAAAGAATTTGAACCGTTGGAAAATGGATTTAAAAACTTAAAAATTCGTGAGAAATAGCACTGCCCATAACAAAGTATTTCTACAAGCGGGTATGAAGTTTTCATCGAAGATTTTAGCGATTAATTAAGTTTTTAGCAATTAGAAAGTTTTCGTATTTTTAGCCCGCCTGCAGAAATACCCAACCGTTATCTACAATTATGAAACAATTTATCGCCGTCATAATTATCGCTATTTTTCAATTATCGTGTAAAGAAAATTCAAAAATAAAGTCTACAGAAAACATCAAACTTAGTTTAGCGGACAGTTGTAAGTGTTTTGACGGAATTGGCTCATTAAAAAATGATGAACCTAAATTAACTTACTCATTTAAAAATAAAAAATCTGTAAATATTTGTGGCTTTATTGATAAAGAAATGACTGAACAAGGATTTATTATTTCTGAATTTAATATTTTCGATTGTGATACTGGAAAATCTTACGTCGAGTATGGAGCCGTAAAAATTTGCAGAATAGTTGAAAAAGAAAATGAATTAGAAATTCAAGATTTGAGATATTTACCAATTGGCGATGATTGGAGTTGGACATTAATTCAAATCGGAGAACAAACTATCAAACCAAATGGGAATGATTTATATATTTCGGAATTAAAACCAAAAATCCAACCATACAAAATTAATGAAAAACAATCCGAGGATTTCTTAGACTCTCTAAAACAAGGAGAAGGTTATAATTCCGATTGGGAACAAATAATTGGTCGTCTTGAAGCACTTGCTATTATCGGGAATAAAAAAGCTTGGAATATTTTAAAAGATTTAGAAAAATTTACCGGACAGAAATTCGATGGTGCATTGGCTGAGACGTGGAAAGAGTCAGTGGCTAATGTCAACTGGATTCAGGAACAATAACTGTAGATAACAAAGTATTTCTACAAGCGGGTATAAAGTTTTCATCGAATATTTTAGCGATCAATTAAGTTTTTAGCAAGTAGAAAGTTTTTGTATTTTTATCCCGCGTGCAGAAATACCCAACCGTTATCCGCAAGCTTATAAAATAACATACATAAGAAAATGGACATTATATCTAAAATTTTAGAGGATTCTATAAATAAAAATAAATATTTAAGTATTTGGATATATAGTGATGATGAAACATTTTGGTGTGGAAAAATTCTTTCTTTCACAAATGATATTTTAACTTTTCAGCATTTTACGAAATATGGAAAAAAAGATGGTATCATATTTTTCCAACTAGCACAAATAAAAAATATTGATTTTGAAGACCAATACACTAAATCTATTGCATATGTAATTCAACATTCTGAAAAAATTGCAAAAGAAAATTCTATAGAAATTACAATCTTAGATGATGAAAATTGGAAAAATGATATACTAAATCAACTGAATAAAAAAACTGAAATAATAAGTAGCATAAAAGTTTACGGAGAATATTACACAGGTTTTATTCTTGAAGTTGATGAAGATAGCTTTATAATCAGATGCATTGATTCTCTTGGGATGGACCAAGGATTATCTATGTTTAAAACTGAAGATATTACTGATTTCAAATTGAACGACATTGATAACCGTAAACGATTGTTACTTTATAATTGGAGAAAAAGCCTGCAGATAACGTAGTATTTGCAAAAAAAACGGGGTTTACGTTTTCTTTGAGAATTCATTTAATAAAACACGCAAAAATGCTTTGCGTCTTTCAATTTTCACTAATTTAGAAATCTGAAAAAGCATTTTGCTCCAAGCTGTTTTTCCTTTCCACTTTTGGTTTGCAGTAGCCCGTTCTCCGCAAACACTTTTTCGGTATCGGTATTTTTAAAACGACAATTCTTATAAACACGTATTTAAAAATAAAGCAACAACGAAAATTATATTAACCGATGAGGACAAAACTCATATTTTTATTTATTTCATTTTTCTTTTCGATGCAAATTAAAGCACAAAAAATGGAACACAATAAATTAGAATTTCCTACAAGTTTTATACTCGGAAAACAGGACTTTTTAAAATCACAGATATTTATTTCAAAAAAAACATTTTTAGAAAATGGATATAGTATAAGCAACCCTGGAAAAACAAATGAAAAAGAAAAAATTGCTTTATTTGCTGAAGGGTTCAATACCGATGACATTAATCAAATTTATTATGAGATTTATGCAAACAAACTTTCAGCAACACAAGAATCCTTTTATATAGTAGTTTTAGAATTTAACTCGAAAGAGAAATTGAATATAAATATGCGTATTGTGGATGAAGCCGGTCTATATTATCCAAGTTATTTTACCACTGACAAATACTTAATTATAATTGGTTGCGAAGATCGGAATTTGTTAGAAAATATTTCAAATTTCTACACAGAAAAGGTAGGAGCACAATATTACTATCCTAAAAAACAACAATAAACTAACGCTAACATCAATTTGGCAATATGTCGGGTTTAGTGATAAATCGAAGATTGTCGTTCCTTCAAGTTCAGTGTTTATGAAAAGTTTTGGCTCCTTTATTCGACACATCGCCAAGCGGAAAACGTTATCAAACATTTAAACAAACACTATGAAAAAATGGAATTATAAAATAATAATAATCCTAAAGATATTAGTGAAAAATTAGAATCTGCATTTAGGCCTGACGTTTATCAAAAATCTTTACTTTTATGCTATGACCAGCAAAAGCCTTAAAAAATTTCGCACTATTTTAGTTTGTTTTTCGATGGTGTTCACTATCACAAACTGTTCAGAAAACAAAGCAAAATATATTGAGTTTACAAAAGGAAGACAGATGGATCCTCAAGCTCCGCGATTTGGAATAAAACTATCGGATGATAATCACGTTTATCTATGTGAGGAGAAAATGAATTCAGAAGAGGGATCTCATGCTTTAGGATATCATACGGGAAAATATAGATTTTATAAATCCGGGGATAAAATCGATTTTTCGAAATATGAAACTCTAGTTTTAAAAAATTTCTCCGCCGAAATTCCAAGAAACTTCATCAAAATTGCTGATGCAACTTTTGAACAAATCAATTTCAACTTAGAAAACCAAAACAGGATTCAAAATTTTTATGAGGTACAGCTACATTCAGATCAAGAGAATGTTTACAATCAAATTTGGAAATTAAAAGAAGAATTAAAATTTATGCAAATCGATTCGGTATACTTTCACCAAAAATTATTGCAGGAAAAACTTCCTGAACCGCCACCTCCGCCGCCCGCAAAATAATTTGAGCATCTTAACTTCAAAAAATCGATCCATAAAAAACCCTGAAAGTTAAAGGCGAATCGACTTTGGAACACCAAATTATTATCTGTTAATCCTCGGAAACTTGTGTTTCATGGACGTGCTTTTCAACCATATGTTTGTGTCGCTGATGTTTCATTTCTTTACTTTGACGCAGCTCCTGAAAGTGATGGTTCATGGTGTTGACAAAAAATAAAATTAAAATCACACTGGTAAACATGTAGAACACATTAAAGATCTTACCCGAATCACTTTCTGGTAAAACGCCCGCATTTCCGGTAGTAACCATTGTTGAAACGGCGTAATTTAAACAGTCGATCCACCGCCAATGTTCGAAATATCGAAATCCAAAAACACCAATCAGTAAAACTCCTAAGGTGGTGTAAATTAAATAGCGGTATCTCTTTTTGTTTAAAAAGCTTCTTGCAGTTGAGAAAATCATTGTATGTTATTTAGAAAGTAAATGTATTAAATCATCCCGAATATTAGTACAAGAACGATCTGTTCTGAAATTTAATTAAATGTTTCAGCTGTCTTTAATTTTAACTTACATTTTTAAAAGGATGGGAAACGTTGACAGTTTTTGTTTGGCATAAAAATTAATTATTCAATCGAAAAATCTATTATCTTTAATCTTCAAATTATTTTTGAATATACTCAGGAAGAAAATTATACTCAAAATCTAGAATTTAATGAATACTACAAACTTGGCTAAAAGTGATTTGTCTGATATTGCAATCATCGGTAGCGGACCGACTGCACTGTATTTGCTGAAATATACCAGTGAAAATATTGATATTCTAAAAAAGGAAATTTCTAAAATAACCATTTTTGAAAAAGAGCAAATTTTAGGAATGGGTATGCCCTATTATCCAAAAACGACAGACATTTATAATCTTGCCAATATATCTTCTGAAGAAATTCCCATGCTCCAGGAATCGTTCGGAGACTGGCTTCGTCGCCAGGATTCCGCTTTATTAAAGGAACTGAATGTTACCGATTTACCTATCGATGATTCTGAAGTGTACAGCCGCGTTTCTTTAGGCCATTATTTCGAGGAACAGTTTAAAAAATTGATTTCTGTTCTGGAATCTGTCGGAATTCAAGTGGTACAAAAAACAAGTTGTGAAGTTTTAGATATTTCAAAAGAAGATGATGGAAAATTAACCATCACCGATTGCAATGGCGAAAATCACCGCTACTCTACCATCATCATTGCCAACGGACACGAATGGCGAGAAGAAGACCAGCCTGAATCGGGATATTACGCTTCGCCGTGGCCGATTCATAAATTAATTCCACACAATAAAGAAGGTTATAATTTTCCGGTCGGAACTCTGGGCGCGTCCTTAAGTGCCTTTGATGTCGTGACTTCTTTGGCGCATCGACACGGAACTTTCACTAAAGTTAATGGAAAACTGAGCTTTGAATTAAATAAAGAAAATCCCGATTTTAAAATTATTTTACATTCCGCGGAAGGTTGGTTGCCTCACTTACAATATGAGCAAAAAGAACCAATTCGGGAGATCTACCGTCATTTTAATCGGGAACAATTATTAGATTTAATTGATGAAAATGGATTAATGCACATCGAAGATTATTTTGATAAATTATGTCGACCTGCTTTAATAGAAGCTTTCCGCAAAGATCGTTTGACGCATGTGGTTGATCAACTGCAAGATTCAGATTTCAGTTTCAAAGATCTGGTCGAATTGATGTCGGAGAAACATGAGTATGTGAATTCTTTCGAAGGAATGAAGAAGGAAATGATCACCGCTAAAAATTCTATCAATCATAAAATTCCAATCTACTGGATGGAAACTTTGGATGATTTAATGTACAGTTTAAATTATCACGCCGAACTATTACCTGCAGAAGATCATCTGTTTTTTCATAAAGAAATTATGTCGTTCTTAATGAACGTCATTGCAGCTTTACCTTTACAGTCTGCCGAAATTCTTTTGGCCCTTTATGATGCAAATTGTATCGAGTTAAAATCTGGATTTGTCAATTTTCCCGAAGATGCTTTCGAGAATAATGAAACTAAGATCATCGTAAAATCAGCCGATGGCAGCGAAGAAGAAATCAGCTATCAGCTTTTCGTAAATTGTGGTGGCGGCAAAAAATTAGAATTAGCTGATTTTCCATTTCAATCTCTGGTCAAGCAAGGTGTTGTAAGCGTTGCAAAAGCAAAATGTGCTAACGAAGAAGTTTGTAGAAGGCAATCTAAAACTTCGGATAAAATACAATTAGTGAAAAATGAAGAAGGTTTAGAAATGAAATTATCCGGTATTCAAATTGACTCAAGTTATCGAACCATCAACAAAGAAGGACTTATTAATAATTTCCTTTATGACATCAACTTCACGCATACCAATGGATTACGACCTTATTCGTATGGCTTACAAGCGTGCAGTGCAACGAGTTTAATTTTGGTAGAATCCTGGCTCGCAGAAATTGTGAATGATAAAAATGTCAGCGAAGAAATAGAAACGATTACCGAGTTGTATGAAGATATTGACGGATTGTAAAATACATTTAACTAAAAAAAAATTTAATGACCAACAGAGATTTTTTTAAGATTTTAATTAAAGTCGTCGGGCTTTATTTTTTCATTCAGGTACTTTTCACTTTTCTACCTTCGCAAATTGGATTTTTAAATTTCAACAGCGATTCCAGCATTATGGTCGGAACGATTATATACGTTGTATTTATCATTCTATTCATTACAGGAATACTCTATTTTCTCATCAGATTTCCCGAAAAAATAATTGATCTATTTAAGTTGGACCAAAACTTTGATCAGCAAAAGATTTCGATAAATAACTTCAACCAAAAAAATATTCTAACGATTGCTTTGATAATTATCGGTGGCTTTTTAGTGATTGAAAACATCAACACTTTGCTGTCCGGACTTTATCTGGTTTTCAGAAAAAGTATGAATCCATTATTTCCTATCAGCGAAAACTCATCGATTGCTCTTATACTTCCGGCATTAAACCTACTGTTAGGAGGAATTCTCCTTACCTTTCGAAAAAGCATTACCAATTATTTTGAAAAATAAATTTTTTTAGTAATATATTTAAATTGTACTACTCAATGAAAAAATTTCTACTATCTATCACCCTTCTTTTCATTACCTATTCTTACGGACAAGCTGATGTAGGGACCAACTTTAAATTACTTTTTGAGCAGGAAAAGTATGATGAGATCATTAATTACAAGCCAAAAGATAACCAGCAACTTGCTGCAAACGATTTGTTTTATAAAGGCAAAGCGTTTTACATGATGTCAGAAGATGAACAGGCCAATCAGTATTTTGACCTGGCAATTGCGAAAGGTCCAGTTTTCGACAACATGTACTTTCACAAAGGAATGATTCTTTTGTACGCCAATAAGTTCAATGAATCACTTCCTCTTTTTGAAAAAGCCATTTCATTATCTCCAACCGAATCTGATTTCTACGCCGGCAAAGCTGAAGCATTTTCTGCTTTAAAAAAGACAGATTCGGCTCAGGTTTATTTTGAAAAAGTCACTCAATATCCTTCCTGTAAGCCAAGAGCATTCGTCATGCTGGGTCAGATTTATCAAGGTCAAAACAAGAATGAACAAGCGTCAGCTTCTTACAAACAGGCCTTGAGCCAACTAAGCGAAAACGATGAAATGCATCAGAATACTTCTTTCAATCTGGGCCTCACCCAACAACTGACGGGAAAAATCAATGATGCCAAAAACACTTTTGAAAAGCATATTACACTTTACCCGACCGATTATCAAGCTGTTGCCAAAATGATCCAGATCTATTATGCGCTGGAACAATTTGAAAAAGCAGCTCCCTTAAAAACGAAACTCTACGCAGCGCATCAAAACAAGCAACTTAATTCTGACATGGAAAAGCAGTTTTGCTTCGATCAGTTTATGTGGAAAGGCCGAAGAGTCATGGCTTTCGAAAAATTTGCCGAACCTGATGATTTTCTTTTTGCGAAACATCATTTTTATGTCATGACCGATAATAATGAAATTGACTATCAGATCGATTCAGAAACCAGTGCCGCAATTCGAATGTCAAAATCAAAAAATAAATACGTTTTATGTTTGGTGAAAGATCAGGCGCATCACACTTACTGGCAATATGTATTCAATGATGACTATCAATACCCCGACCTGAAAGTTGCCGTCCTTAATATTCTAAACGAAAATGTAAAACCTGCCGCGTCTTTTATTCCGCCTTCAAAATAATTAAACACCAACGGGATTATCGTTTAAATACCTCCGAAATTTTATTATCTTTATTGCCAATTAGTTCACTCTATTCCGCTACAGATAGCCGGACCGCACCTATTAAAAATTTATGCACCTATTTTATTATCTTTTAATTTCCGTCTGCATTATCTTCAGCATTTTACCCTTGGTTCGAAATCAACACTGGATTTTTCGGGTTTTGGAATTTGCGCGGTTTCAAGTCGCCATTCTTCAGTTGATCGTACTGGTTTTAGGACTTCTCTTTTTCACTCCGAAAACACTTATCTTTTGGGCGACCGCCGCGGTGACTCTAGCTTTTATCATTAACCATGTCGTTATTTTAATTCCGTACACCGTTATTTATAAAAGAAAGCCGGTGCAGAAAATTTCTAAAAACTCAGATCTGATCTCGATTATTTCGGTCAATGTTTATCAGTTTAATAAAGATTATCAGCAACTCATTAATTTGATCAATGAAGTTCAGCCCGATATTCTATTAACCATGGAATCTAATCAAGCTTGGGAAGATGCCTTAACCGTCATTGAAAACGACTATCCCAATTTTAAAAAAGTCCCTTTAGAAAATACGTACGGAATTCATTTCTACACCAGATTAAAAGTAGAAAACATTAAGGTCAATTATTTTATCTCTGATGACTTACCGAGTATTGAAGCGTCTCTTTTGACAGAAAATGGCGAGCGCTTCACCTTTTTTGGCGTTCATCCGCCACCGCCAAGTCCGACCGAAGAAGACACCTCAAAAGAACGGGATGGTGAATTGCTGGCCGTTGCAAAAGCAGTGCGGAAAGTGAAAAACCCAGTCATCGTGACTGGAGATTTCAACAATGTCGCTTGGGCGCGCTCCTCCATTTTATTTCGGAAAACTTCAGAATTAATTGATCCGCGAATAGGGCGGGGATTTGTGGCGACCTTCCACGCGAAGTATCGACTGTTGCGCTTTCCCATCGATTTATTTTTTCATTCCACCGATATTTTCATTCAGGATTTCAAAACTTTACGCAATATTGGCAGCGATCATTTGCCGCTTTACTGTAGTTTTTCTATCAATAAAGAGGAAGATCTTCAGGAAGACGAAGTTGAAACCTTGCACGAAGATGACTTAGAACAGGTCGATGAACTTATCGAAAAAGGAATTGAAGAAGATGGCAATCGCCCGACCGTTGCGCAAGAATAGATTCAGTCTGGAATTGTGATCGATGACTCTGATTTTTAGGAGCATCAAGATTGCGACTTCTTTGAAAACCCGTCACGCTGTTCGCTATATCCGCTCCCTGCTGTCGCAGAGTCGCGGGATGCCGCTGCCATCGTGGCTAGAATAACATGCAGCTTTTATTTTCATAGAATAAGTCGGCAGTAATCTGAATCAAAATTAATTATAAATATATTTGTTAAAATTTAGAGTATGCAGTTGGTAAAAGTCGGTCTTTGCGCCTTTGGAATGAGTGGAAAAGTGTTCCACGCTCCGTTTTTAAAAGAACATCCGGGATTTTTTATGTCGGCTATCGTAGAACGGTCCAAAGAAGAATCCAAAAGTAAATATCCAGAAACTGTAATTTTCAGATCGGTAGAAGAAATGCTGCAAAGTGCGGACATTGATCTGGTCGTTATAAATACGCCTGTCCAAACGCATTTCGAATATGTAAAAATGGCTTTAGAAGCAGGAAAAAATGTCATTGTCGAAAAACCATTTACCGTCGACGTTTCCGAAGCCGAAGCTTTAGTAAAATTAGCACAGGAAAAAAATCTATTCTTAAGCGTTTACCAAAATCGCAGATTTGATCGTGATTATCTTCAGGTTCAAAAAATAATCGAAGACGGAGAACTAGGAAATTTAAAAGAAGTAGAGATCCGCTTCGACCGATTTCGTACTGAACCAAGTGCGAAAGAACATAAAGAAAATCCACAGCTTAAAGGTTCCGGATCGCTTCATGATTTGGGTTCGCATCTCATCGATCAGGCCACCCAACTTTTTGGCGTCCCCGATAAACTTTTTGCCGATGTCTTTTCAATGAAAGGTCCCGATTTCGCCAATGATTACTTTGAACTTCTACTCTATTATAAAAATCATTTACGCGTAAGATTAAAATCTTCAGTCTTTAGCAAAGAAGCACATTACGCCTATATTTTACATGGTGACAAAGGAAGTTTCTTAGAGGAAAGAACCGATGATCAGGAAAAGGAATTGGTTTCCGGCGCCATTCCAACCTTTAACGAAGACTGGACAAAACCTTTAACCGAATCAGACGGAATTCTAAATTACTTCAACGAAAGCTCCGAGTCCGAAAGAATCCTAACTTCCAGCGAACCGGGAAATTACATGAATTATTATCAGGAAATTTACAAACATATCGTTTTTGGTTATCCATTACCTTCACCTGCAACAGAAATTATTCAGAACATGAAAATCATTGAAGCCGCTTTGGAAAGTTCGAAAGAAGGAAAGGTTGTTGGTTTAAAAGATTGCTAAATTTCGTTAAATCGAGATAACCATCATCAGATTTTTCTATGCGCAACAGGGGTCGTTTGGTCTAATATTTCTATACCTTGCTGTCACTAATTAGGAGATAGAAAATGACGAATAGACAATTAAATTTCAACAAAGGTTTTACGTTCAAAAAATATACGCCCGAAGAAGTTTCCCATTTCGACCGGGTTTTTGACGTTTTTAAAGATCTGCTGACGCACACTTCAGGCGATATCGAAGAAGCTTTCGAATGGCTGGAAATGCTGGATAAGGAATATGATATTTTCACCGACGAATATACGCTGGCAGATTTTGAAGAAGATCTGAAAAAACGCGGTTACATCAAAGAAGAAAAAGAGGATAAAGACGGAAATACCGGAACTGGAAAAGGAAAAAATATATTGACCGCAAAACTGGAAGCAGCGCTGCGCGAATTTGCGTTGGACCAGATTTTCGGAAAATTGAAAAAAACAGGAATTGGAAATCACAACACCAAAAAAGTTGGAGTTGGCGATGAGCGCGATGGCGAAAACCGAAACTTTCAATATGGTGACGACCTTTCAACTTTAAATATGACCGAAAGTTTAAAAAATGCGCAAATTAATAATGGCATTTCAGACCTTCGATTAACTGAAGATGACCTCATCGTCGAGGAAACCAAACACAAGGCTCAAATGAGTACGGTGTTGATGATCGACATCAGCCACTCCATGATTTTATACGGTGAAGATCGAATCACGCCCGCTAAAAAAGTTGCCATGGCTCTGGTCGAATTGATCAAACGAAAATATCCAAAAGATTCCATCGATATTATCGTATTCGGGAACGAAGCTTGGCCGATCAAAATCAAAGATCTTCCTTATCTGCAAGTCGGACCGTATCATACCAACACTGTTGCCGGTTTGGAATTGGCGATGGACATTCTGCGTAGAAAAAGAAATACCAACAAACAGATCTTCATGATCACGGATGGAAAACCGAGTTGCATCAAATTACCGACAGGAGAGTTTTATATGAACAGCAACGGCTTAGATCAAATGATCGTTGATCAATGTTTGAACAAAGCAGCACAAGCAAGAAAACTAAAAATTCCCATCACCACTTTTATGATCGCTCAGGATCCCTATTTACGGAAATTCGTAGATGCTTTTACCGCTCAAAATAAAGGCAAAGCTTTTCTGACCGGACTTTCAGGTTTGGGAGAAATGATTTTTGAAGATTACGAGAAGAATAGGATAAAGAGAATTTAAATACTAAGAGACTAAAAGATAATAGACACGTAGATAATAGACTTTCAAATAGCAGTGGACGAGATTAATGAAAATCTTTGCGCTTATTGCGTTTTTCACTTGGCGTCTTTGCGAGAAAAAAAATAAAAATAAATCATCATATATAAATGAAAAAAGATATCACATTTAAAGAATTAAAAGATTCAGGTTATACAGACAAAACCATTAATCACGAAATTCAGGCGAATTTAATTGCCAAGATCAAAGCAAAAGAGCCCGTTTTTGAAGGACTTTGGGGTTATGAAGACACTGTAGTTCCACAGTTGAAAAAAGCAATTCTTGCTGGCCACCACATCAATCTTTTAGGATTGCGTGGACAGGCAAAAACCAAAATTGCCAGAAGTATGGTGAGTTTACTGGACGAATATATGCCAATCGTGAAAGGGTCTGAAATTAACGACAGTCCGTTTAATCCGATCTCCAAATATGCCCGCGATCTAATCGACGAGAGTGGCGATGAAACCATGATCTCGTGGGTTCATCGATCCAACCGTTTTTTTGAAAAACTGGCAACTCCAGATGTCAATGTATCCGATCTGATTGGCGACATCGATCCGATTAAAGCAGCGACTTTAAAGTTGCCTTATTCAGACGAACGTGTTTTGCATTACGGAATGATTCCAAGAGCCAACCGTTGTATTTTTGTTTTGAATGAATTACCCGATTTACAAGCGAGAATTCAGGTTTCGTTATTCAACATTTTGCAGGAAGGCGATATTCAGATCCGTGGTTTTCAACTGAGAATGCCGTTGGATATTCAGTTTGTCTTTACGGCAAACCCAGAAGATTATACGAATAGAGGAAGTATTGTAACGCCATTGAAAGACAGGATCGGTTCTCAGATCTTCACGCACTATCCAAGAACCATCGAATTGGCCCGTCAAATCACAGAGCAGGAAGCCCAGATTTCTGCGCAAGACAAAGCCCAGATCACCGTGCCGAGTTTGGCAAAAGATCTTTTGGAGGAAGTTGCTTTTGCAGCGCGTGACAGCGAATATGTAGATGCGAAAAGTGGTGTGAGTGCCCGATTAACCATCAGCGCGATGGAAAATTTGATCGCCGCAGCGAAGTTACGTTTGATCGAATCGGATGCTGAAAACACGACGATCCGTTTGGTTGATTTCATGTCTATTATTCCATCGATCACCGGAAAAATTGAATTGGTTTACGAAGGCGAGCAGGAAGGTGCAGATCACGTAGCGAAACTGTTGATCGATAAAGCCGTAATGACGCAGTTTGAGATGATTTTCCCACGCGTTCCAAAACTGGAAAAAGACGGCATCAAAACGCCTTATACCGACGTCATAAAATGGTTTAATAAAAATTCCTTAGAATTAAATTACGACGATACCGATGAAGATTTCTATATTAAGCTCAATAACATAACTCCACTTAACGATATTGTGGAAGAATATGCGGAAAATTTCAGCGATGAAGATAAAGACTTTTCTAAAGAAATTATTTTATGGGCATTAACTCTTAATAAGAAATTAGACAAGTCAGAAAATGAAAGCGCGTTTACCTTTGATTCGGCCGGAATTGGAAAATATTACAGCAATTAAGTTTTAGAAAAAAGAAGTCATTATAAAAATTACTTCACACAACATGAACCTCATTTAAATTCGATTTTAAATGAGGTTTTTTTTAGGAATAAATTTCAAATCCAATTGGAAATATTTTAATCAAATGCAAGATTATTTAATCAGGTAGGGCTTTGAGAGCGGTTGATTGACTTAGATTAAAATAATCCTTTTGTTTCTTTGCGGTTTAAAAAAATCTGGACGAATCTTACATTTCGATTTCTATATTTTTCAATTCGTATATTTCCTTTATTTCAAAGCAGCTAAAAATAAAATTTAGTTTCTATGTAACAAATATTTGCTTCCCCTACTTACCAAGCAAATATTTAAAACCAAATATAATGAAACATTTAAAATCAATCATCGCAGTCGTTCTTTTGGCCGTCACTTTTAATTTCTCAACAGCGCAGAAAAAAGCAAAGCTGGAAAATTCAACCTTATGGAAGATTGAACATTCAAATTTGAAACAACCTTCTTATCTTTTAGGAACTTTACATATCATGTGTGCAACCGATTTCGCAATTCCAAAAAAAGTCACTGAAACTTTAGATAAAGTAGATGCCTTAGTTTTGGAAGTGAACATCTCAGACCCACAAGAAATAAAATTAATGCAAGAGTCCATGAGCCAATCAAAAAAGATTTCAGAAGAACTTACTCCAAACCAATTTCAGGAACTGGATCAACTGGTCACTAAAGTAATGGGCGCTCCGTTGGTTAACTTTGATTCTTACGGACTGTCAATTTTGCAATTCTTAATGATGAGTAAAATGTTGCCTTGTACCGATTTTAAATATTATGAGATGGAACTCCTTGCCTCAGCAACGAAAAGTAAAAAAGAAATCTTCAGTTTAGAAAAAGCTGCAGACCAGATTGAAACGATGAGAAAGGCTTATCCGACCGCTTTCGCTCTTGATCAACTGATTTTATTTGATTCTTATAAAAAAGATTTTAATGAAGCGATTCAAACGTATAAAAAAGAAGATATTGCAACGACCGTAGATCTAATTACCAAAGATAGGTACATGGATGAAAACGCAACCCGATATATGCAAGTCGATAGAAATAAAAAGTGGCTGGAGAAAATGCCTCAAATGATGAAAGAAAGAAGCAATCTATTTGCAGTTGGTGCCGCACATTTAACCGACGATTTCGGATTGATCCATCTTTTAAGACAGGAAGGATACACTGTTACGCCAGTTACTCATTAGAAATTGATTTCATGAAATTAACGGAACCAGAATTTTTAGCACTCATCACCGAACACAAAGGGATTCTTTATAAAGTCTCCAGGATGTACTTTGATCAGTTAGAGGATCAGCAGGATCTGTTTCAGGAAATCATTTTGCAACTCTGGAAATCATTAGAATCATTTAAAGGAAACAGTCAGTTTTCTTCCTGGATGTACCGAGTGGCTTTAAACACGGCGATTGTCTTCTTCAAAAAAGAAAAAAGAAAACCCGACAGCTATACTTCTATCAATATTGATCCGATCGCTTACGACGGTTATAACGATGAAAAAGACCAGCAGCTGGTTCATTTCTACAAAGCGGTTCAGGAACTTAATAAAATCGAAAAAGCTTTAATCCTCCAATTTATAGAAGGTTTTTCCGGAAAGGAGATCGCTGAAAATTTAGGACTTTCTGAAGTGAATGTGCGCGTAAAGACCAACAGAACAAAAATTAAATTACAGGAAATTATAAAAAATCAAGGATATGAATTTTGATAATCTAAAACAAAAAATGGATGCTGAAAACATGGACAACACTCAGATTCCTACAAATATAAAAGATCTTAAAACCAGCAATATGCCGATTGAAAAAGTACGAAAAACCATGCGCGGTGAAATTATTACGCAACTGATTAGTATCGTCTTCTTTTTTGCAGTTCCAAGTTTTATAAAAATATACGATTTACCAAAAGCCATTTACTATATTTTAATGTTTTTTACCTGTGTAATGACTTTGGGATATTTAGCAAAAATGACCTGGTTCCTCACTAAGACCAGAAATCTTAATGCAAATAGCAAAGACACTATCGTCGCTTTCATTCATGATCTAAAATTAACTTTGGAAGTCTATAAAACTGCCATCATTGCAGGAAGTCTTTTACTGCCGTTATCGATGCTGGCTTTAGTTCTCGGCACCAAATTCACCAATGAAGAAATTTTCACCAAAATCATTTTACTCAATATGCCGCCCCTACAACTCATCTTATTTATTGTTGGCTATTTAGCAATTGCGATCCTGTTTTATTATATAACAGTGATTTGGGCAGACCGTCTTTACGGCGTTCATATTAAACAACTAGAAAAGACTTTGCAAGATTTCGAAGTCGAAAATTAAAATAGTAAGCATTGTTTACAACAATAGCGATTCGGGTTTAACCTGGATCGCTATTTTATTACTGAGCCTGCCGAAGTACTCCGACTTTTTTTATGGGTAGCTTCGACTCCGCTCAGCCACCAATAAAAAAGAGTTCCGTTCAGGCTGGGGCGTGAGATTTTCGCAGCAAACAAGATTCGTTTTTAAAACGGAAGCTTCAGTAATGGAAATCATCTAATTATTGCTAAAAACCCGAAGTTTACGTACTTTTGACAGAGGATCAAATATGCTCATCTATACTTTCAGAAAACTAATCTAAACCAAATTTATGAACAAACATTACTTAATGTCAAAAATGAAATCATCTGGAATCGCCTACCTGTGCTGGTTTTTTGTAGGTTGCCATTATGCCTATTTAGGAAGATGGGGTTTACAAATTTTATTTTGGATCACCGCGGGCGGATTAGGAGTCTGGTATTTCCTGGATCTATTTCTTATTCCTGGTAAAGTGAACCGGCACAATCAAAGAATTGCCGATCAATGCAAGACCTCGAATTAAGAGAGGAACAAAATAAATACGGCCGACTGAAAACACTTTAAACTTCTTCTTATTAAAACAAATAACTAATGTTGGACCCTTAGAAAATGCGGGTTTAAAAAGCAATACTGAACATAATTTTTATTATACAGAATTATAAAAATTCAGCTGCTAAAATCCTATGGTATGTTAATCTACGACGCCGATTGTGTTAATCTGATGTTAAACTGATCAATTATTTGTTTCAATTTCGGAGTATCTCTTATCTTTAAGAAACGGTACAAAACAACTACCGATTCAACATTTAAAATAATTTTTTTATGGAAATACTAATCAATACCGACAATAATATTTCTGCAAGTGCAGAAATGAGATCTTACCTGACAGCCGATTTAGAAGCTTCATTTGAAAGATTCGCCGAACATTTAACCCGACTTGAAGTAAAGATCAGCGATGAAAACGGAAATAAGGAAGGTGATAAAGATAAAAAATGTGTACTCGAAGCGCGCCTTAGAGGCATGCAACCGCTAGCAGTTACAGGTCATGGAAATTCAATCGATCAGGCATTGGCTGAAGCTTCTACAAAAATGAAAACCTCACTGGACACGACAATGGGGAAATTAAGAAGTTATTAGAACAAACTCGACCTTCATATTATTAAAGACGCTTTTTTTAGAGCGTCTTTTTTCTCAAAAATCACTAGTCCTTTTTAATCAATCTAATGCTAACGCAACAAGAATTAACCGACGCTTACAAAAAATTTGATGATGCACGAATCACCAAAATAGCCAGGTTTGAATCTAAAAGTTTACGCCACATTGCGGTTCCCATTCTTGAAAATGAAATCAAGGATCGAAATCTTTCTACTGAATTACTGGATTGGATTAAATTAAAACGAAATTTTTTCAAAGGTGCTGAACTCTTTGCATTAAAGAGTAAGATCAAAAATTCTACCTGTTCTCATTGCAAAACCAAAAAACAAGCGATATTCGGATTTCATATTCATCACTGTTCGGTCTGGAATGATCTAGATGACATGCATGTAATTTTATGTGAATCTTGCGGAAAAAAGCTGCGAACAGAATCTTATAAAATTGCTGCTACCATGGGTTGGATTTCAAAAACGGGCTTTCTCCGAGTTCCTTACTATCTAATAAGTGAAACAATAGATCGGTTTCAATTTGAAAAAATAAGCAATCAAATCATCGAGGATTTTATATTTGAAAACACAGGTTTGATTCGATACCACGGTATTGATAACATTGAAAAGATCCTTGACTTACATAACAAGAACCAAATGCAACCCCAAGAAATTACGTTTACTTCCCTTTTTGATTTCATATAAAAAAAATGTTGCCAAAAAAAATCACAATCTTTGCAAATATGGGAAACGAAAAAACCAAATGGACTTTCTGTCCCGACTGTCAGGGTCTCGGCAAACAAAAACGAAGAATCAAAAAGAGTTTGCGACTGCGATACCAGTCAGAGTTGGAAGTCTTCGAAAAATCTGATGGCGAAGGCGAAGCTCCCGTTCGACCAGTAGCGCAACTCTATATTTGCCCGACCTGCTCAGGTTCTGGATTAATTCCTGCTGAAAATACACCGATTCCCGATGTTGAAAATTATCCACATGTTGCCATTATTGGTGGCGGAATTGGCGGCGTAGCTTTGGCGGTCGCTTGTCTGCATCGCGGAATTCCTTTTACGCTTTATGAACGTGATAATAGTTTTGATGAACGCTCCCAAGGTTACGGATTGACTTTGCAACAAGCCAGCAAAGCCATCGAAGGTTTTGGAATTTTAAAGTTAAAAAAAGGGATCGTTTCCACCCGACATTTGGTTCACACACCCGACGGAAAAGTCGTTGGCGAATGGGGAATGCGTAAATGGTTGGAAACAGAACCCGATTCGAAAAATTCATTAAAGAAAACCAATATTCATATCGCCAGACAATCTTTGCGTCTGGCTTTACTGCAACAACTTGGCGGGAATGAAGCAGTGAAATGGGGATATCAACTTCTGGATTTTAAGGAAAATAAAGAGCACGGAATTGACCTCACTTTTCAAGTTGGTGGAACAATAAAAACTGCCAAAGCAGATCTGGTCGTTGGAGCCGATGGAATACGAAGTGCTGTTCGGAACTTGTTAATTGGCGAGGAAATTTCGCCTTTACGCTATTTGGGTTGTATTGTCATTCTCGGCATTTGTCCTTTGTCTGCACTTCAAAATATTGAAAGTGATTTACTGGATTCAGCCACCGTATTTCAAACTGCCAATGGCAATGAGCGGATCTACATCATGCCTTTTGATTCAGCGTCGGTGATGTGGCAATTGAGTTTCCCAATGTCTGAAGATGAAGCCAAAGAATTGAGTACGAAAGGAACGAAAGCTTTGAAAGAAGAAGCGATTCGCAGAACGCAATGGCACACTCCAATTCCGCAGATTTTAGCGGCAACTCAGGAAGCACAGATTTCGGGTTATCCTGTTTACGATCGCGCTCTACTCACTTCAGAATTATTAGAAAAATTTGGATCTGCAACATTGCTTGGCGATGCAGCGCATCCGATGAGTCCGTTTAAAGGTCAGGGCGCCAATCAGGCTTTGCTGGATGCACTTTCTTTAGCTCGTGAAATTTTCAAAAATTGCAAACCTGTATCTCACTGGCGAACTACAGGACTCAGAGAAAGCGTCTTAACAACATTTGAAAAAGAAATGATCAGCCGCAGTTCCACGAAAGTCGAAGATTCCGCCGCCGCTGCAGAGTTTTTACATTCTGAAATTGCACTTTATAAAGGTGATGAACCAAGAGGGAGGGTTTTGAAGAGGAAGGATTCTTTAAATTAACCTTGACAAGGTTAGGAACCGCAGTTAGGTGCAAAGGTTAGAAAGCAGAAAAGGTTTAAATATTTAAAGGAAAACGTCCTCAAGGTTAAAAAAAAACTCCCCAAAAACAGTATCTTAGTCGGGTAAAATTATTTTCAATGACTCTAGATCAATATCTCGATAATCTCAACCAGCGCTATCTTCTTGGCAACGCCACCGAACATACATTTCGGGGAGATTTACAACAACTGCTGGAAACGCTTCTACCAGAAATTCGCGCCACTAATGAACCGAAAAGACAAAGTTGTGGTGCTCCAGATTATATTTTGACCAAAAAAGAAATCCCCGTGGGTTTTATTGAAGCCAAAGATATTGGTGACAAAGATTTGGAAGGTGCCAAAAAAACCGGCAACAAAGAACAGTTCGACCGCTATAAAGCTTCTCTCAACAATTTAATTTTCACCGATTATCTCGATTTTCATTTATACCGAGATGGAATCTTCATCACCAAAATAGCCATTGGAAAAGTAGAGAATGGAAAAATAATTCCGTTGGTTGAAAATTTTGCAACCTTCACCAATCTGATTAAAAATTTTTCCACGCATGTCGGGCAAACGATTAAAAGTTCAAAAAAACTGGCAGAAATGATGGCGGGAAAAGCGCGTCTTCTTTCCGATGTTATTGAAAAAGCGTTGAACAGCGACGAAAACAATAATGAAAACTCTACTTTGAAAGAACAGATGAATGCTTTCAAAGAAATCCTAATTCACGATATCACACCGAAAGGTTTTGCTGATGTTTACGCGCAGACGATCGCCTACGGAATGTTTGCAGCAAGACTGCACGACGCTTCTTTGCCCACGTTCAGCCGACAGGAAGCGGCAGAACTTATTCCGAAATCGAATCCTTTTTTGCGCAAACTCTTTGGATATATTGCAGGTCCCGATTTAGACGATCGCATCAAATGGATCGTGGATGGTTTGGTAGAAATATTTTTGGCGTGCAACGTAGAAGAAATTTTGAAAAACTACGGTAAATCCACCAAAATGGAAGATCCCATTATTCACTTTTACGAAACTTTCCTGAGTGAATACGATCCGAAACTGCGAAAAGCACGTGGTGTTTGGTACACGCCGCAACCTGTGGTTAATTTTATTGTGCGTGCCGTGGATGATATTCTAAAAACAGAATTTAATTTACCGCAAGGTTTAGCAGATACGAGCAAAACAAAAATTAAAGTCGATGTGCTGGGCAAAAAAGTAGAGAAAGAAGTGCATCAGGTTCAAATTCTGGATCCTGCCACGGGAACCGGAACTTTCTTGGCCGAAGTCGTGAAACATATTCACAAAAAATTTGAAGGACAGGAAGGAATCTGGAGCAATTATGTAGAAACCCATTTGTTACCGCGTTTGAATGGTTTCGAACTGTTGATGGCAAGTTACGCCATGGCGCATTTGAAAATGGATCTCCTTTTAAAAGACACTGGTTTTAAACCAACTTCGAATGAAAGACTGCGCATTTATTTAACGAACAGTTTAGAAGAAAGCCATCCCGACACGGGAACTTTATTTGCAAGTTGGTTGAGTGACGAAGCCAATGAAGCCAACCATATCAAAAGAGATTCTCCCGTGATGTGTGTGATCGGGAATCCGCCGTATGCTGTGAGCAGCACCAATAAAGGATTTTGGATCGAAAATTTAACGAAAGATTATAAAAAAGATTTAAAGGAACGAAATATACAATCTCTTTCAGATGATTATATAAAATTCATTCGTTTTGGACAACATTATATTGACAAAAATGGCAGTGGTGTTTTAGCCTACATTTCAAACAATAGTTTTATTGATGGCATCACCCATCGTCAAATGCGGAAACATCTATTAAAAAGTTTCGACAAAATTTACATTCTCGATTTACATGGAAATGCTCGAAAAAAAGAAACATCTTCAGATGGAACGGCTGATCAAAATGTGTTTGATATTATGCAAGGAGTTTCTATAAATATTTTCATTAAAACAGGAGAGAAAAAAACTAATGAATTAGGAAAAGTATTTCAATATGATTTACAAGGAAAAAGAGATTTTAAATATGATTTTTTAAGCAATAATATTTTTAAAAACATTGACTGGAAAAAGTTAGAAATAAACGAACCTAATTTATTTTTTACAAATAAAGTATATGATGAAACAGGAAAATATGAAACAGGATTTAAGATTGATGAGTTATTTTTATTAAGTAATTCTGGAATTGCCACGGAATTTGATGATTTTGTAATACGATTTCATAAACAAGAATGTATCAAGCAGATTGAAGATTTAAAAGACAAAAATGAAGAAGAAATTATAAAAGAATATAATTTGCCGCAAAAGTCACTAACTAAAGTTCAAAATTCAATTAAAGATTTACAAAATTCAAATAAAGTTGTTATTACTAAGATTTCATACCGACCTTTTGACGATAGATATTGTATTTATACAGGGAGAACTAATGGCATTATGGCAAGACCTAGAAAGAACGTGATGAATCATATGATAAAAGAAAATCATGGTCTTTGTTTTTCAAGAGTAGTAGTTGGAGATATTGACTGGCGAGATGTCTTTATTTTAGATAAAATAGTTGAAAAAGGGATTATGGCAATGAGAGTTAGTAACAATGCTCCTTTATTCCCTCTTTACCTTTACCCCGAAAATACCGGCCAACTTTCTTTAGAAGAAACTTCAGAAAGAACGCCCAATCTCAATCTGGAAATCGTCGCGGAAATTGCAAAGAAAGACACTGTCCCGCAAAGTG
>DIBY01000019.1 GCA_002415135.1 Flavobacteriales bacterium UBA5040
ACAGTTAGTGAAACACTACCCAAAGAAACTAGGTTTGGCTTTTGTTGCGGAGAAAGACACTTTACCTTACGTCCTGAATTCTGAAGACAAGGATTGCTTCGTTCCTCGCAATGACACTTTTGCACCGATTGATCTATTGGATTACATCTACGCGGTTTTGCATTCGCCTACTTATCGGGAGAAATACAAAGAATTTCTGAAGATCGATTTTCCGCGCGTTCCTTATCCGAAAGACGCGGCAACTTTTTGGAAACTCGTAGAACTCGGCGGCGAAATTCGCCAGATCCATTTACTGGAAAGTGCCGTTGTAGAAAAGTACATAACGAAATATCCGGTCAATGGTGATAATGTGGTTTTAAAACCCATCTTTGTCAAAGTTCAAAACTTTGACAAAGTTTCGCCTGAAACCAAAGAATCTTCCACGGCAGTTTTCGGAAAAGTCCATATCAACGAAACCCAGTATTTCGAAAACGTGCCTGAAATCGCCTGGAATTTCTACATCGGCGGTTATCAACCCGCCCAAAAATGGCTGAAAGACCGCAAAGGCAGAACTTTAGAATTCGAAGATATTTTGCATTACCAAAAGATCATCGTGGCTTTAAGCGAAACTGACCGATTAATGAAAGAGATCGATAAATTAGAGATCGAGTAGAGGAAATTTTAAAATAAATAAAAACACTAGAATACATGGAAAATTTAGACCGCTTTGATCTGGAGATGATTAATGCATTTACATTAGCAGTAAGTGCAAGAACCAGAAGAATCCGAAAAGAAAAAAATCTTAATGCGATAGCACCAGCAGAGATAGTTGACAGTCTTATCGAAGATATCATTTTCGTTGCCGAGGGGAATTCTTATGAAGATGATTTAAAAAATACAACAATCGATGGTAAAAAATTACGACCGAACGAGGTTGAAATAGCAGGTAAACTATTTCACGAAAATTATGGAGATTTTATTTCAATAACAAAGAGCTATCTCAAGTCAGATGATAAACATGTATATATCAAAAATTTACTAGATATCTATATGTCCGAGAAAGACAAGTTATAATCTCCTCTCACCGCAAAGTCACCTGAATTGAGAATCTTTCTCAGAAATCAACTTTCTTAAATCTGAACCCCAAAACAAAAGCACAATCTCCTTCGAGATTGTGCTTTTCAATTTTTAAAACAGCAGAAAATTAATCCGCCATTGCTTCACCGTCTTTTCTGTAAATGTAATTGCCATAAATATGACGTCTGGCAAAACGACTTGGCGAATCTGAATTCACCATTTTAATATATGTGTTTCTTGGAACACCGATGTATTCGAACATTTTTCCATTCAAATGCTGAACTTTCAAAATAGATTTCTCTAAGTAAAAATCCTGGATATTGGATTTTGAAATGGTTTCTGTATATTCTTCTTTGTACTTTTCCTGCGTCTCTGGATTAATGCTCACCAAAAAATGGTAGGCTTCAATGACAGATTTGCTTTTCTCTTCGGCATCTAATTTTCCCTCTTCATCATTCACAAATTTATCAGGATGCGCATCTTTCATCGTGTTCCGGTAAATTGTTTTTAAATCTTTTAATGTCGCGGTTTTATCAACCCCAAGAAGCTTTCTGTGTTCCCCTACTCTTTTCATATGCAAATATTTTCTGATTTCGAAAGGTCTTCTGTAATCATCACCATTATCGATATTTGATAATAGTCAGTCAACTACTTACACCTTTTTTGCGGGTGCAAAATTAGTGAATTAAATTTTAATCACACCATGCAAACGATACTGATTTTGAGGAATTTAAAGATGAAAATTTTGGAGATTCCAGATTTCGTTCATTAACAACTAATGACAGTATTTTTAACACAATCCCGATAGACATCGTGACGAGAAATTTATCCAATATGCTTTTAAATAAGGCATAAATGCGCTTCGCCCAGTAAAGGAAAATTCATATCAACTCAATTCAAAAGCTGTATTTTCTAACTTTTAAAAAAATTAATAACGACAAAAATATTTGGTGACTTTTGTGGTCGAAAAGAATTACTCGCCCATCTTTCGGCTTTCCGTACCCATCCATTTATCCCAAAAAGTAAAGTACAAACCGTAATTGGTATTGAATTCTTTGTGATGGTAATGATGGTGTGTTGCGTCGATCCAGAGTTTTCCGAACGTGCTTTTGCGAAAAGATTCTGGATACACTTCGATATCCAAATGATTAATCATACTGCTGAACGTCATTAAAATCAGATAAAACAGCAAAACATAAATATTAACGGGAACTACCATTAAAATAATGGGAACAATTAAAGCTTCAATAATACTTTCCCACGGATGAAAAGAAAAGGCAGTCCACGGCGTCGTGCTTAAACTTTGATGGTGAACCTTGTGAACGACTTTATAGATCTTCGGGAAATGCATCGCGCGATGAACCCAGTAGTAATAAGTTTCATGCAACAGCAAAACAATCAGCAGACTCAACGGCAGATACCAATATCCGTATTGAGAAGCATCCAGGTAAACAGCAGTAAAATCATTTAAATAGAGCCAGTAAGTAATAGCGCCAAAAAATGCAAAAATCGCAGAGGAGACAACGCTCCAATAAATTTCTTTTTTTACTTGTTCCTTCTTCAACGGTCTTTGACTTAATAATTTTTTGTCGGTTTTGTTATTTTTCACCTTCGAATAGTAGGCATAGAAAAAACCCGCTGTCGTAAAATAACGGATCAGCAGAATCGCAAAGAAAACCAATACATAACCAATAAAATATCCCATTTCTGATTTGACGGTGTGATAAATTTAAATAACTGAATTTAGGTCAAAGCTAATGAATTTCCACTATTCTTGAGAATGAAATTTAGCGCAGAACACCTTCGGGAAACTGAACTTTATCGGGTGCATTATTCATTAGCGGCAAAGCATATTTTAAAATCCGATTTCTACGTCCGGTCGTGTCAGTCGGTTCTACCGGATACGAAACCACGGCTTCCATCCAGGCATAAATATTATTTCTGAAATAAACCGCAGGCTCCCATTGCGCATGTTTTTTCATATCGTATTTTGGATATTGCGCCGCAAAATCTCTTCGTGCTGCTTCTAATAAACAATCTTCCACAAATTGAAGATCACTCGTAAACGCAATCTGAATAGCAGTTTCATTCCAGATAAAAGGAATTTGTGGTCCTGAATAATTGATGATCTCTTCACGCAAAATCAAGCTGTTCGGAAAACGAATGGTTCGTCCACTTCGTCTGTCGTTTCCCAAATAATCACCACTACACTCTAGAATAGAAGTATCTAAATAATTAATTTCAATCACATCTCCGCGAAACCCTTTGATCTGAATACGATCGCCTACCAAATAAGAACGGCGTAAAATCAAATAGATCCAGGCGATAAAAGAGGAAATGGGTGCTTGTAAAGCAAAACCTAAAACCAAAGAGATCAAACCAAAACTTACGGCCGCAGCATATAAATTTTGAAACAAAAAGGAGGCTCCAACAATCAAACTAAAAACGATCGCCAGAAATCGCACAATTCGAAGAAGGTTGTAACGGTCGCCTTCCAGATGATTTTGACTGTTAATTAATCGTTCAATCAGTTTGCTGATCAGGAAAATAATGGATATCAGAAACAAACTCAAACTGAGTTTCCGAACGAACGGAATGTAACTGCTCCAAGATTCAAATAAAGGCAGATTGATGAGATAGTAAATGGCGATAAGCACTACTGCGACAGAACCGTAGATGATCACCCATTTTTTATTATGCTGGTTTTCCATAGAAATATGTTCAAATTAAAAAATAAAAAGGAAAATTAAAACCTCGTTGAGACTTTAAAGTTAAAAAAAGATATGAAAAAAATAGACTTGCGACAAATCTATACGCCAATTAATCATTGAAGCGTTTTAGAAAAGATAGAAAAAGCCGCTATCCTCTGAATAAAAAAAAATCGTTTTTCATATCCTCAATTTGCGAATCTTCATTGGTGATGATGTAGTCAATTGCTCTGGTCGTGAAATCATTTCCTTTTTCAGTTAGAGAAACAATGCCATGTTGGATGGTAAAGAGATTATTTTTCAATCCTAAATTCAGAACAGTTTTACTGCGGACTTTTTGCCAGTTGATGTGTTCGTTGAGATGATTCACATGTCGCTCTTTTACTTCATGATGATTTTTAAGATGCAGAATAAAAGTGATCAAAGAAACTTCGATACGCTGTTGTTTTTCCCGATAAAGCACGGCAAACAATCCTTTGCTTGGCGCAAATAAATACACCACTAAAAATACAAGACCTAACATGGTTGCAATACTTCCGGCAATAGAAGCATCTAAATAATTAGCTGCCCAATAACCTGCAACCGCACTGAAAACTCCGAAGAAGCAAGCCAATATAATCATTTTCGTAAGGTTCGTGGTCAGCAAATAAGCAGACGCTGCCGGAGCAATCATCAACGCCACGACCAGAATTGCACCTACAGCATCAAAAGCTCCAACGGTTGTAACCGACGCCACACTCATCAAACCATAATGAATGATCGCTGGAGAAAAACCCAGAGAAGTGGCCAATCCCGCATCGAAAGTACTTAATTTCAATTCTTTATAAAAAGCCAACAAGAGGGTAATTGTTATCAATAGAATAATCCCGATGACCCACATTGATTTCGGACCGAGATCCATTCCGTCATAATACAAACGGTCAAAAGGCGTAAAAGCCAATTCGCCCAAAAGGACCGCATCAATATCCAAATGAACATCGTTGGCATATTTAGCGATCATAATAACACCGATACTGAAGAGTGCGGGAAATACCAGACCGATGGCAGTATCTTCTTTGACCAATTTCGTTTGCTGAATTTTCTCAACCATTACCACTGTGATTACTCCAGTTAGAGCGGCCAGCAAAATCAGTAAAGGTGAATTTAAATCCTGAGTAATAAAAAACCCGATCACCAATCCAGGTAAAATAGAATGACTGATAGCGTCACTAATCATCGCCATTTTTCGAAGTACCAAAAAGGTTCCGGGAATGGCGCAGGCAATCGCGACTAAACTCGCAATGATCTGTATTTCTAATTGGGCACTACTCATCCTTCAGATTTTGATTATACATATTCGTGGCAGCTTCTACGCCTGCTGGAGTCAGACTCCACATATTTCCATGCAGCGTTACATAGTTTTTACTGACGAGCTGCCGAAGTCCTTTTCGGCTGTATCCTTGAAAATTGTTAAGAATTTTGATCGCGTGCGGATGCGACCTGTCTTCGTGATCTTCAATAATATGATACATAAAGGCCAACGTCTTTTGAAATTCTAAATCGTTTCTATTTTTGATCAACCTGATTTGTTTGAATAAAAGTCCACGCGATGGTGAAAAAATAAAGGAGAATAAAACAAAAACCGAGGCGACTAAAACAATCACTGGTCCGGTTGATAAATTATTTTGAGTGGAACTGATGGCGGTACCAAAAACCCCAGCACTTGCTCCTAAGATGGCGGCGAGAAAAACCATTAACCCTAAACTGTTCGTCCATTGTCTGGCTGCAGCTGCGGGTGCTAAAAGCATCGCGGACATTAAAACTACACCGACTGTTTGTAAGCCGAGAACGATCGCTAGAACAATAAAACTTGTTATTAAAAGATCAATAAACTTGGTATTAAATCCCAGAGTTTGTGCATAGTCTTTGTCAAAAAGTAAAATTTTAAATTCCTTCCAGAATAGCAAGAGAACGATTAAACATAAACCCGTGACAATACTCATTAACCAAACATCGCTTTCCACCAAAGTGGCGGCTTGTCCGAAAAGATATTTATCTAAACCTGCTTGATTGGCGTTGGGTTGTTTCTGAATAAAAGTTAACAGCAACATTCCGAATCCGAAGAAAACGGAAAGAATTAATCCCAAAGCAGTATCTGATTTCAAATGCGTTTTTGTGGTAATTCCACGAATCCACAAGGTACCAATAAGTCCACTTATTAAGGCTCCAATTAAAAGGACATTGCTATCTTTGGAACCTATAATTAGAAAAGCTATGGCAATTCCCGGCAAGGCTGCATGAGAAATCGCATCGCCCAGTAAACTTTGTTTTCGCAACACCGCAAAACTTCCCAACATTCCGGTAACTCCGCCCAAAACAGCAGTTCCCAAAGTAATGGTTCGCAACGTGTAATCGCTAAAAACGAGTTTAATGTATTCTACTATATCCATTTTATTTCTGAATACTTACTTTGTAATTAATGCCGTACGTTTTGGTAAGATTGTCATCATTAAAAATAACTTTTACAGGACCGGTCGCAATTTTCTTCACGTTTAGAAAAGTGACCCAATCGAAATATTCAGGCACCGTTTGCAGATCGTGATGCACTACAACCACAGTCTTATTAGCTTTACGAAGTTCTTTTAAAATATTAATAATCGCTACTTCAGTTGTTGCATCAACCCCTTGAAAAGGTTCATCCATAAAATAAATTTCAGCATCCTGCACCAAGGCACGCGCTAAAAATATCCGCTGTTGTTGTCCACCGGAAAGCTGACTGATCTGTCGGTCTTTGAAAGAAAGCATTCCTACTTTTTCTAAAGCTTCCAAGGCTTGTTTTTTTTCTCTTTCTCTGGGGCGCTTTATCCAACCTAAATTTCCGTAGGTTCCCATCATCACCACATCAACGGCGGTGGTTGGGAAATCCCAATCTACACTTCCTTTCTGTGGAACGTAGGCGACTTTTTTTCGTTGGGAATCGTAAGGTTGATCAAAGATGGTGACGCTGCCTGCGATAGGTTTTAGAATTCCCAAAATAGCTTTTATTAAAGTTGATTTTCCGGCACCATTTGGTCCCACAATCGCCATCAAAACGCCTTCTGGAATCTGCAGATCGATATCCCACAAAACGGGTTTGTAATTATAAGCGACCGTAAGATCATCTACTTTAACTGCTATTTTTTCCATTATTTGAGGGCGCTAACGATGGTGTGAACATTAAATTTAAACATGCCGATATAAGTTCCTTCTGGAGTATCTGGATTTCCTAAAGCATCAGAAAATAAAGTTCCGCCAATGACCACGTCGTGATTTTTTGAATTTACCGCAGCTTGCAACGCTTCCACTGTTCGTCTCGGAACAGAACTTTCGATGAAGACCGCTTTTACTTTATGATCGATAATATACGCAGCAGTTTTTTGAACATCCTGCACGCCAGCTTCAGTCGCGGTGGATAATCCTTGCAAACCAACAACGTCAAATTGATACGCTTTTCCAAAATAATTAAAAGCGTCGTGAGCCGTAACCAATCGTCGTTGATCTTCGGGAAGTGTTGCAATTTCCGCCTCAATGTCCAGTTGTAAAGTTTCTAGCTTTTGTAGATATAACTTTGCATTTGTTTCGAAAAACTGTTTGTGTTCGGGGATTGCTGTCGACAGCTGTTTCTCTACAAAGACCGTTATTAGTTTCCAGTTATTAACATCAAACCAGATATGAGGATCATAATTCGAAGCAAATAAAGTAGAACCGATCAAATCTTTTTTATCCAAAGCATCAGAAACTGCTACTGTATTTATATTTTGCTTTTTCATTTTTTCAAAAACTTCTACCAGTTTACCTTCTAAATGAAGACCACTGTATAAGATCATATCAGCATTGGATAGTTTCGAAACGTCGCCTTCACTGGCTTTGTAAAGATGTGGATCAACGCCGGCTCCCATCAAACCTTCCACCACCACTTTGTCACCTCCGATATTTATAACCAGATCTGTAATCATGGAAGTCGTTGTTACAATATGGAATTTTTCATCTTTGGGTTTGGTCTCTTTGCAGCCAATCAGGAAAACGCTTAAAAAAGCGATGAGTATAAATTGTTTCATTAATCTAACATTTGCTGCTAAGGTATAAAAAAAAGCTGGTTTACAATTCATAAAGATAATCAAAGCCAATATATTATAGATAAAAACACGAAAATAATTCAACGCTAAACGAATCGAAATTCAGTATTACGACCAATATTTATTGGGGTTGACCGCTCTGTGTTAAAGTCTTATATTTGCCGCAAAAAAAAATGGACTTCATTTATGAACCATGGCCTTGGTATATTGCCGGACCAATGATCGCCTTAACGATGTTTTTACTTCTCTACATGGGAAAGCATTTTGGAATGTCTTCGAATTTAAGAACGATTTGTTCGATCGGCGGCGCGGGAAAGATATCTTCATTCTTTCAATTTGACTGGAAAAAAGAACGTTGGAATTTGATTGTGATTGTCGGCGCAATCATCGGTGGCTTCCTCGCTTCGAAATATATGTCGAATAATGAAGTGAATATCAATCCAGAAATTGCCACTCAACTTTCTGAAGAATACGGAATTAAAAGTGCTAACACCGCTTATCTGCCTACTGAAATTTTTAACACGGAAAATTTATCCAATCCTTTTACGCTGGGAATTTTAATTCTGGGTGGTTTCTTAGTCGGTTTCGGAGCAAGATATGCGGGCGGCTGCACATCCGGTCATGCCATTTCGGGCTTGAGTAATTTACAAGTTCCTTCATTGATCGCAGTGGTTGGTTTTTTCATCGGTGGTTTAGTGATGATCCATTTATTATATCCATCTATATTCGGTTTATGAAATTTTTAAAATTTTTAATAGTAGGTATATTTTTCGGAATTGTGATGTACAAATCAGAAGCTGCCTCGTGGTTTCGAATTTACGAGATGTTTCATTTTGCCTCTTTTCACATGTACGGAATTATCGGATCTGCCGTAATGATAGGAGTAATTGGTGTTCAAATTATTAAAAGAAGAGATTTGAAAACAGTCGAAAATAAAGAGATGCATTTAAAACCAAAGCATCCAGGGATTTATAGATATCTAATTGGAGGTATCATTTTCGGTTTAGGTTGGGCCTTGACTGGGGCATGTCCGGGACCGATGTTTGTGCTGGCTGGAGCTGGTTTTTATTCCATTTTAGTAGTTATTGCAGGATCAATTTTAGGAACTTTAGCTTATGGAATTTTACATAAAAAACTTCCACATTGATCAATATAAAATGTCAATTGTTAACAGACAACTAATTATTAGAACCTTAAAGATTTAAAAAAGAATAGTTAAATCGTTAATTTACCTTTTAATATTTTCCAAGAATATTGGCTTTACGGATAAATTTCAAGCTTTTCTCGGTATCGGTTGTGGTTACTAAACTAATTCCGACATATAGAATAAATGAAATTGAAATCCCAATGATCGCTTGTTTTGCTGACGCTATTTCCCAAGCAACAGGCAGATCTGCACCCAAAGCAACCGTCAGATTATAAGTGGAAAAAAGCAATCCAAAAATCATGGAAACAAAAGCGGCTTTTGAAGTTCCCCGCGCCCAGAAAAACCCTACGACTAACGGCACAAATGCTCCACTCGTCAGGAAATCTGAGGCGATCCAGGAAATGGTTAATACCGATTGAATCTTCAAAGCCATCACCAAAGCAATTGCGGCGGTAAGAAAAGTGGCAATTCTCGCCACTGTCACGCTGCGTTTTGGACTTGTATTTTTATCTATATATTTTTGATAAACATCTACGGTCAAAGATAAGCACCCGTATTGATCAGTGAATCCATGGTCGACATAATTGCCGAACACAATCCCACAAACAAAACAGCGCTCAAAATCGGACTGCTTAGTTTACTGATCAGATCTGGAATAATTCCGTTCTCCGAAACTGTTTCATATAAAACAGAACTGAACATTCCGGTATAAGTCACCATTAAATAAAGTGGAATAAACGCCAAGAAACTCATCAGCATCATCTTTTTTGCGTCGGATCCTTTTTTCGCTGCCGAAATGCGCTGCCAAATATTGGCCTGAATCATCCACGAAGTTCCAAAAGTAATGACATACGCCAAATTATCTGCTACATTGGAGAAGAACGAAGTATAGCCTTCTTTTGCTTTGACAACTGCGGTCATATTTACTGCATCGAGTCCGCCAGATTGGGAATATGTAAAATAAAATAAGAAAATTGCGGTGAACAGGAAAAAGACAAATTGTAAAAGATCCGTCAGCACCACTCCTTTGAACCCACCGAAAAGGGAATACGTCAAAACGATCACTGTTCCTAAAATATCACCATTTGCATATCCGATATCAAAGAAAGCGTGGAAAAACCGACCAATTACGATGACCTGAACCGCAGATGCAATCACCATAAAAATAATAATGAATATCGTTAACATCAAAGCAACCTTATCATTATAACGCTGACTCATCAATTCCGGTTGAGAAATGGTTCCGATATTTCGAATTCCTTTTGAGAAAAGATACATGAGTGCTGTGGCGATCAAAACAGGAACTCCGTAAATCCAAAAAGAACTTAGACCATTTTTATGAGCGTGATCCACCAGATCGATGGCCGAACCTCCGCCCCACCAGGAAGCGATAAAAGTGATCGCAAGCAACCAGGCCGGCAATTTTCGGGACGCCAAAAAGTAATCCTCGCTGCTGTCGTTTTTACTATTCCAGATTCCAATGGCAATGATCGCAATTACATAAAGAATTAGTAGAATTATAGTTAAAGTAGTTCTTGGCATCATGTCTTAATCAGATTTTAAAATCTGCAATAATAACTCTTTCAATTGGATTTCAGAAAACGACTGCAAGTTACCAATGACCTTTTCAAAGTTGATGATTTAAACATTTGCGTTTAGTGACCAATATATTTAAAACTATCGCGCCTTAATTTCAATATTACTTTCAGAAAAGTGAAGGTATAAATCCTTTCCTTCAAGGATTATTTCACCACCTCGTTTTAACTTCTTTCCACTAAAAATCCTACCTTTGCCTCTTAAAATTTTTAAGATAATGAACGCTTTTATTGAAGAACTGAAATGGCGCGGGCTTTTTGCCGACATGATGCCAGGAACCGAAGAACAACTGAATAAGGAAATGACCACGGCGTATATAGGCTTTGATCCAACCGCAGATTCGTTGCATATCGGAAGTTTAATCCCTATCAAAGTTCTGGCGCATTATCAGCAACACGGTCATAAACCAATCGCTTTAGTCGGTGGCGCTACGGGAATGATTGGTGATCCATCGGGAAAATCTAATGAGCGAAATGCTTTAGATGAAGATACCTTGAACCATTACGTAGATTGTTTGAAGGGTCAATTGTCTAAGTTTTTAAATTTCGACGGAACGGAGACCAATAACGCAGAACTCGTCAACAATTACGATTGGATGAAAGAAATTTCTTTCCTGGAATTCATTCGTGATATTGGTAAGAATCTTACAGTAAATTATATGATGGCCAAAGAGTCGGTGAAGAAAAGAATCACGGGCGAAGGCGGCGCAGAAGGAATGAGCTTTACAGAATTCTCTTATCAACTGTTGCAAGGATATGATTTCCTTCATTTGTACAAAGAGAAAAATGTAAGACTCCAAATGGGTGGTTCTGATCAGTGGGGAAACATCACGACTGGAACAGAATTGATTCGCCGTAAGGTGCAGGGAGAAGCTTTTGCTTTAACCGTTCCCTTAATCACCAAAGCCGATGGTTCTAAATTCGGAAAATCTGAAGCGGGTGAAAATTACTGGCTCGATCCGAAAAGAACATCACCTTATAAATTCTACCAATTCTGGGTGAATGCTACAGACGCGGATGCTGAACGTTTTATAAAATTCTATACTTTTTTAAGCAAAGAAGAAATTGAATCTTTAATTGAAGACCATAAAACCGCACCTCACGAAAGAAAATTGCAGAAGAAATTAGCAGAAGAAGTTACGGTTTGGGTTCATAGCCAAGAAGAATTTGAGAAAGCGGTAAAAGCTTCTGAAATTTTATTCGGACGATCAACAGCTGAAGACTTGGTGAGTTTGGATGAAGCGACTTTCCTGGAAGTTTTTGAAGGAGTTCCGCAAATGGAGATTTCGAAATCTGAAGTGATTGGAACTAACGTAGTCGATTTAATTTCAGAGAAATCTGGTTTCCTAAAATCAAAGGGAGAAGCTAAAAGAGAATTGACTGGAAATGCAATTTCCATCAACAAAGAAAAAGTAAGCGAAACTTTCGAAGTCGGTGAAAAAGATTTAATCGATGGTAAATTCCTTTTATTACAAAAAGGGAAAAAGAATTATTTCATCGTGAAAGCCATTTAAAAAAAACTGATATTCATCATTATTAACAAAGTATTATGAGAGCCGGAGCATTTCCGGCTTTTATTTTTAAGGTTTTCATTGTATCTTTGTGAAATAATATATACTATGGTTATCATCCTATTTATCATAGTCCTTTGGTATTCTGGGCTATTTTTTCAAACTTTTTTCCTGCACCGATACGCAGCACACCAATCTTTTAAAATGTCAAAATTTGGAGAGAAATTGTGTTATGTTCTAACTTGGGTTACGCAGGGTTCTAATTATCTTTCTGCTTACGGGTATGGCGTTATGCACAGAATGCACCACGCTTATGCTGACACTGAAAAAGATCCGCATTCTCCGAAATACGACGACAATTTGTTCACCATGATGTGGCGTACTAAAAAAATATATGCTGACATCAACAGTCAGAAAGCGATCATTGAAGAGAAATTCACTAAGAATGTACCTCAATGGGCAGCTTTTGACAAGTTCGCAAGTTCTTGGGGTTCAAGATTAGCTTGGGGAATCGCTTATACTGCTTTCTTTTATTTCTTCGCAACCGCTTGGTGGCAGTGGCTTTTATTGCCTGTTGCTTATATGATGGCGCCAATTCACGGCGTAATTATCAACTGGTTTGCACACATTTATGGTTATACCAACTTTAAAGTTTCTGATACTTCTAAAAACTTATTAAGATTCGATTGGTTAATGATGGGTGAAGCTTATCACAACAATCATCACAAACACGGTGGAAGAGCCAACTTCGGTGGCGTAAGATGGCATGAAATGGATGTCACTTATCAAATTATGATTTTGTTAGACAAAATGAAGTTGATTAAACTGAATCCAGTCGCAGTAGTTGTTAAAAGAGAACATTAAAATACAAACCGTCTCGTCATTTTTTTGACGGGACGTTTTTTTTTGCGCCTCCTTCATTTTCTTAACGAAAAATTTTCATCGCAGCGCTCACGTTAAACTTTAGTTAATGTTTTTATTCCCGATGTCGTGGCTTAATTTGTGCGCCACTGTTTCAATAAACAATCATTAAATATTCAAATTATGAAAACTAAATTGTTATCCGTTGCCGTAGTGATCTTACTTTCAATTGGAGTTTCTGCCCAAGAAAAAAATACCGTTAAGCAAGAAATAAAAAAAGATGCGAAAGCAGTAGAAAACGGAGTAAAAGACGGTGCAGAATGGACTGCCACCACTGCAAAAAAAGGAGTGAAAGCTACGAAGAAAGGAGTGAAAAAAAGTACCAAGTGGACCAAAAAAGCCGTAAAAAATACAGGTAAAGCCGTAGATGAAGGTTATAAAGACACCAAAGATTACGTGCGAAAAGAAACGAAGTAATTTTTTAAAATATATTTATAAAAAAATTCAACCATTAATTTTGGTTGAATTTTTTTTGAACTTTAAACGAAGAACATATTATTTTTGAACCTGAATTTCTGGTTGTAGTTGCTGAATAAAGTCGATCAGGAAAGGCAATTCTTCGATATCCTGGTCGGTGATAAACCCGTTGTAGGTAAGGACATCCAAATCGATTTCTCGCGGCGCATTTTTGTTGTCAGTTCTAACTCTTCCTAATAAAGCTTCGGTTTGTTTCAAATGCATCTTCAATTCTGACAGACTTTTTTTCGTATGTAAAAGAACGGCTCCATTGAGAAACTCCGGTTGCTCTTCAAACTTCAAAGGCTCTGTTTTAATGAAAGACGTCCGCTGCATAATGAATCCAAATTGTTGCAGATGACCTAAAGCTTTTGAAAAATTCTCTTCTGAATCAATATTAGAACCCATCGCGATAACCGCTGTATTATAACGGTCTTTCCCATCAATTTCAACGAGTACATTATCTGCAAAACGCAAGGCATGTGGTTTTTCAACCCTCACTGTAATTTCCTGTATCGCTGAATCAGCAATTTGGATATGATTGTAAATTTTATTGGCTAGAGCTTCGATGAGATGAAAGCTTTGCTGGTCCACAAAATCAATAATTCCTTTGGTAATTTTTTTATAATCTACAGCATCTTGTACATCGTCGCTTTTCGACGCTATGGCAGTATCATATTTAAAGGAAAAGGAAATAATGACGTCCTGCAATTTTTCGGTTTCCCAATCGATGAAACCAATGAAAGAACGAAGGCGTAGATTTTCTACCTTGACAATTGATAATTTAGGATTATAGGTTGAGCCCATATTTTTTTTCTATTTGATGTTTGTTTTTGTTTTTATTGAATTCTTAAACTAAATGTTCTCCACCGTCAATATATAAAATCTGTCCGGTGAAAAATTGACTGTCTAGAATAAACTGAACGGCTTTTAAGATCTCTTCTAAATTCCCTATCGTTTTGAGTGGAATATTTTTAGCTAAATCCCATAAATAACTTTCATCTTTCCCTGGAGGAGGAAGAATCAAACCTGGTCCAATTCCATTTACCCGGATATTTGGAGCTAATTCCACCGCAGAAATTTTCGTAAAGTCTTTCAACAATTTCTTACTCAAAATATAATCGAGGTGAACAGTATTATTTTTTTCAACTTTGGTATCAACGAAGTTAATGATATTTCCTTTCCTATAAACCTTCGCAAATGCTTTGGTTAGAAGATACGGAATTTTAAAATTAATGGTCATTTCTTTGTCATACAATTCGCTTCCCTCATCTTTAAAACTGGATGGAATAAAATCTGAAGCGCAGTTCACCAAAATTTCGATAATGATTTTCTTCTTTTTTAAATCTGCAAAAATTTGATCAAAATCATTTTCTTTCAAAAAATTAATCTGCAATAATTCTACCTTGATATCGCTATAAATGGATTCGATTTCGTCTTTTAATTTTTGAGCTTTTTCTTTAGAAGAATTATAATGTAAAACTAAATTATAATCCTGCTTCGCAAGATGAACTGCGACTGCTTTTCCGATTCTGTCGGCGCTGCCGGTCACTAAGGCATAATATTTCATAATTATTTTTTGGGCTAAATAATGCTCAAGTTAAAGGGTCTAACTTGAGCACATTAAATATTTTAAATACTGATTTTAAAAACTTTCTTTCACGATGAAATCTTCGGCAATTCCTAATGAAGCTAAATGGCCTTCAACGGCTTCCATCATTGGTGGTGGTCCGCAGAGATAATAATATTTTAGATTTTCTTCAGAATATTTTTTAATTATTTCTGGTGAAATGTATCCATGTTCGTATCCATCCAAATTTTCATTTGACAACACATTGATGAAGTCTTTATCAAGGATAGCATCGAAATAATCTTCTAAAATAATATCAGCTTTTCCTTTATTAGCAAAAATTAATTTATTTCCTTCCAGTTTATTTTGCTTTTGTAAATTTTTCAAAATAGCAATAAATGGGGTCACTCCGGCTCCACCTGCTATAAAAACCCCCGGTCCATTAAAATAAATATCACCGAATGAATCATAAATGATGACCTCATCTCCTGGCTGAGCAGAAAGCAATTCATTGGTCATCCCGTGATGCTCTGGATAGGTCTTTATGGTAAATTCGACATGGTCATCTTCCGGCAATGAGGTGAAAGTAAAACAATTTTTCTTCTCATTCCAGTCCGGTTTGTTCAGCGCAATATCTGCAGCTTGGCCTGGAATATAAGTCAGACCTTCTGGCTTATTGAGAACGACTCGCAGAACATCGTGGGTCAGATGTTCTATTGATTTTATTTTAGTTATTGTTGCCATAATCACCAATTTGTAGTCATAAATGTACGACTAAAAAATTCTGAAAGTAATCTCATATTAAAATGGTTCACCAATAGGTAAGATTGATAAAAAGAATCACTACATCATCAACCATTTTGATGAAAATTACAAAATTGATTTAGATAAAAAAAAAACCGAGCATTTACTCGGTTCTATTATTTTAGGATAAAGGTATTTTACTTAGTAAGAATCTTCGTGAACTGATAAAACTGCTCTTCCACTTGGATCGTTGGCATTTTTAAAAGCTTCGTCCCATTCCAAAGCAATTGGTGTAGAACAGGCTACCGATGGAACAGAAGGAACGGTTGCCGCGGCAGTTTCACTTGGGAAATGTTCTTCAAAAATAGTTCGGTAACGATACTCTTCTTTGTTCTGAGGAGTGTTTAATGGAAAACGAAATTTAGCATTGATCATCATTTCATCCGTCACCTCGTTCGCCGCAACCTCTTTTAAAGAATCAATCCAGGAATAGCCAACGCCATCAGAGAATTGCTCTTTTTGCCTCCACGTAATCCCTTCCGGCATTAAATCTTCGAAGGCTTTTCTCAAAATCCATTTTTCAATTTTAGGTTCGTGAGCAGTTACCATTTTATCTTTCGGGTTCAATCGCATGGCAACATCCATAAATTCTTTATCTAAGAATGGAACGCGACCTTCAATTCCCCAACTCATTAGAGATTTGTTGGCGCGTAAACAATCGTATAAGTGAAGCTTGTTAAGTTTGCGGACATTTTCTTCGTGGAATTCTTTTGCATTCGGCGCTTTGTGGAAATACAAATAACCACCAAAGATCTCATCACTTCCTTCACCTGAAAGAACCATTTTAATTCCCATTGATTTAATGACTCTCGCTAATAAATACATCGGCGTGGAAGCGCGAATCGTAGTCACATCATACGTTTCCAGATGATAGATCACGTCACGAACGGCGTCTAAACCTTCTTGAACAGTGAAATGAACTTCATGATGAATAGAGCCAATATGTTCGGCAGCTTTTTGAGCAGCGATCAAATCCGGACTTCCTTCCAATCCAACTGCGAAACTGTGCAAACGTGGATACCAAGCTTCCTGCGTGTCGCCACTTTCAATTCTGTTTCTGGCATATTTTGCAGTCACTGCAGAAATAATCGAAGAATCCAAACCGCCGGAAAGTAAAACTCCATAAGGAACATCGCTCATTAACTGTCGGTGAACCGCATCTTCCAAAGCTTTTCTAAGCTCAGCAATATCACTGGTATTATCTTTAACATTTTCGAAATCTTCCCAATCTCTTTTGTACCATTGCTGCATTTCGTAACCATCAACACTGTATAAAAAATGTCCTGGTAAAAAATTCTCGATCGTTTTACAAACACCTTCCAGTGCTTTCAATTCTGAAGCTACGTAATAACTTCCGTTTTTGTCCCAACCTTGATATAACGGGCAAATTCCCATATGATCTCTGGCGACCATGTAAATATCGTTTTCAATATCATAAATGGCAAAGGCAAAAATTCCGTTCAATTTGTCAACGAAATCTTTTCCATATTTTTGAAATAAAGGAATAATAACTTCACAATCAGATTCGGTTTGAAAATCATAGTCCGGAAATTCTTTTCTTAATTCTCGATGGTTATAAATCTCACCATTGACGGCTAAAACTATTTTTTTATCTTTTGAAAACAAAGGTTGTTTCCCAGAAGTTGGATCGACGATCGCCAAACGTTCATGCGAAAAAATCACTTTTTCATTTTGGAAAATTCCACTCCAGTCCGGACCACGATGCCGGATTTTTTTCGACATTTCTAAAACCTGAGGTCTTAATATTTCAGTTTTTTGTTTGGCGTCAAAAAGACATACAATTCCACACATTATTTTATAGTTATTAAGTTTTTAGTAATAATTGATTAAAATTCTAATGCAAACATATTATAAACCTTTATAAATCGAAAGTAAAAATTAACAAATATGAAAATTTTACTATTATTAATTTAAAAAGAGGAAAAATTTAAGTTTCGATAGATATTTCATCGACTGAAGTTGAATTTATTTTTTAGAAGAACTCTAATTTGACAAACAAAAGCTTTACCCAAAGTCCTTTCTAATAATCTCCTCCATACAATATTCCGCAATCGCGGTAATCGTCACAAAAGGGTTTACTCCAATCGTACCGGGAATTAAAGAACCATCGATCACATATAAATTTTGATGACCATTCAATCTTCCAAACTGATCGGTGGCCTTTCCTAAAACAATTCCGCCCAACGGATGATAGCAAACATCAGCGCCGAAACCATTATGAAATAACAGATGAGCACGTGTTCCGCCATTGGCCTTATTCATGGTTCTGAGAAAATATTTCGCATTGTCTTTCATGTGAGCTGTGTGCGATTTGTTCCAGTTTAGATCCAGCTTCTGTTCTTTTACATCGTAAGTTACTTCACCAAACTTCTTCAATTTATTGACCATCAAATAAAGCGACGTCGCCACATTCATACCCATTGGCAAAGGTGCGATCTCCACAAAGAAGGGATGTTTTTTATCTTCCCAATAATCGATTCCACCCACCGGAATGGTTGACTGCTGAAATCCTGTTCCTCCTGAAAATGCTTTTACCCAATTTCGTCCGGTCATGAAATTCCCATTATTTCCCCACTCTTTCCCAATGTTTTCATCAATTGGAAATTGCGTTTTTGCCTTAGACTTTAACAATAATTCCAGTGAACCCATCGTGCCCGCAGCTAAAATTAATTTTTTAGTATTGATGATTTTATGTTGAATTTCTTCTCCTTTTGTATTGATGACCGAAATATCGATGGTATAACTTTTATCCGAATTTTGCGAGATATGATTCACCTGATGAAGTTCCAGAATTTCTAAATTTCCGGTTGCGGTTGCTTTTTTCAAATAGGTTTTGTCCAACGTATTTTTACCATGATTATTTCCGTAAATCACTTCACCCGCCAAAGCAGAGCGCGGAACTTCCTCTTTGTACTCTTTTTCCATGTACTTAAAATCGTACACATTCGGTACACGGACTGTTTTAAATCCCGCTTTATGCGCTTCTTCTTCGCCGACCCGATTAAATTTATAGAAATCACAATCCGTGAGAAAGTCTTCAGAGATCACATTGGTTTTAAGTTCTTTGTTAGCCAAAGGAAAATAATGTGAATAAAATTTTTCGGTATCTAAATCTGGAAAAATCTCCTTGAAATACTTCTTCTTCGGAGTTACCGCCATTCCGCCATTGACTAAAGAACCACCGCCAACTCCACGTCCGACCCATATTTTTATATGTTCAAAATCCAGACGATCGAGAGCGCCGGTAAATTTTTTTAATTTAAAAAGATTGAAAAAGGGCGCAATACTTTTTGTTTTTAACCAGGCTGCAGAATGGCCAGGATTACTCATGGCTGAAAATTTCTCACCAGATTTCTCCCAATCCAAGCCCATTTCTAAAAGCGTAACTGCAATATTTTTTTCACAAAGCCTTAAAGTCGCCACCGAACCTCCATAACCGGATCCGATGATAACCACTTCTCTATCAATCATTTCTGTAGCTTTTAAAGATGGGGTTTCTAACGGGTTTTGTGCTTTTCCAAACAAATTGCCTGATCCTAAAAAGAAAAAGGCAGCGATTCCCAAACTACTCGTTTGGATAAATTCTTTGCGATTCATGATAAACACTAAACAAGAACCGTACTACAATAGAACGTTAATATCAATTTTACTGTGCAACCCACACGACTAATTAAAATTTTGTTTTGCGATGAGCGAATATTCAAAATTTTCATGCAAAAAACTGAAGTCAATTTTTAGGATTCAATATTAAAGAAACGGAAGATAAAGGAAATTTCATACAAAATGAAGACGACAGCCAGCACATAATGAAAGGTTTTATTTTTGATCAATACCGCCATTATGCACAAAAGAATATGAGCAATAATTCTCGGAAAATATTCTGGGGTCGTCGCTAAAAAATAATTATTCCCTTTTAAAAAGGTATCGACAATATCGGCTGTAAAACATAAAGCTAAAACGGAAAAAAACCAGTTCTTCCGTGAGAAGAAATAATCTTCGTAGCCTTTATAATCTTTTAAATCATCGGGATATAAGATGGCGCACAGAAGATAATACAGCATGATATAAGTAATGATAAAAAGGTAATCAGCAAAATTCCACTGGATAATTAATTTCAGATTAAACTCCCACCACCAAAAATGGATGATCAACAGAAAAATATAAACTACCCATAAAAAATGCAGCAGCGAAAATTTCTTTCTGCCTGGATGTTGTATAAAATTGACAGATCCTTTAATAAGATGCGTCAAACTCAAACCCAGAATAATCGCAATAATCGATTTAATATGCATGAATTCTTCCATAGAATAATATTACAAAAAATTCTAACACCAATTAAAAGCGAACGTTAGAAAATCAAGGAATGATATCGAGAAGCGTTTAAAGTGAGTCGATTGGGTGCAAAAAATCTATGAAATGTCCGAAACGAAAGATAGCGTTCCGGTGGAACGCTATCAGTATATTAATTTGTAAAAGAAGCCTGCTCTTTATTCTAGCCCGGATCGCAACGACATCCTTTTTTGAGGAGGAACGACGAAGAAAAGGTACAGTGGAGAGCCGGACCTAAAATTCAAAAGAATAGAAAATCGTGTTGCTCCCAAAAACTATTATGCTTTTCTCTCGATCAGCGCCATGTAGAAGCCGTCGAAGCCCGAACTTGGCATTACTTTTTCTTCTTTGATCAAAGTATAACCTTCGTTATTTTTCAGGAAAGTCTCCACTTGCTCATTGTTTTCACTCGGTAAAATTGAACAGGTTGCGTACACCATTTTTCCACCTTTCTTCAATATCTTGGCATAATCCTGAAGGATTTTTTCCTGCTCTTTTCTAATTCGGTCGATGAATTCCTGATCGATCTTCCATTTGGAATCTGGGTTTCTTTTCAAAACTCCTAAACCAGAACACGGCGAATCGATGAGCAAACGGTCTGCTTTTTCGTGCAGTCTTTTGATGACTTTATTATCGTCGATAAATCTTGTTTCGATATTATGGGCACCAGCTCTTTTTGCACGGCGTTTCAATTCTGCCAATTTCCATTCGTAAATGTCAAGAGCGATGATCTGACCTTTGTTTTTCATTAAAGCCGCTAAGTGCAAGGTTTTTCCACCCGCTCCAGCACAAACATCCACCACGCGCATTCCTTCCGAAACATCCAGAAGTTCACCGATTTTTTGAGAAGAAGCATCTTGTACTTCAAACAAACCATCTTTAAAAGCAGACGTGATAAATACATTTTTCTTTTGCTCTAGCTGCACCGCATCCGGATAATTCTTGATCTGGAAACTTTCTACGCCTTCGTCTTTTAGATCAGAAACCAGTTCTTTGGCTGTGGTTTTCAAAGTATTCACACGTAGGATCGTTGGAGCCTGCTCGTTCAAAGCGACCATTTCTCTTTCCCAACTTGGACCGAGTTCTCTTTCTAAAGTCTCTGCCAACCATTCTGGAATCGAATGTTCAATTGCTTTCGTCGGAACATTATTTTTCTTTAATTTATTGAGGATCTCCGCGTTTTTAATACCGTCGAACTCTTCAAATTTCTTATAATGCGTTTTGGTCCAAAGGCAATAGGTCAAAATCATTTTATAGATATTGGCTGGTTTTACGCCTTCGCCCATGTAATATTCAATTCTTTTTTTCCAACGGATAATGTCGTAAAAGATCTGTGCCACTACTTTTCGGTCTTCGCTGCCCCATTGTTTATGTCCTTTCAAAAGTCTTTCGATAACTTTATCAGCATATTTTCGGTCTTCGAAAAAAGTTTCTTGCAAGGCATCGTGAATTCCGATCAGTAAGTTTCTGTGTATGAGTTCCATGTAGGATATTTTAAAAATTTAATTTAGTCTCGAACCTTCGGACTAAAACTTTTGCAAAAATAAGGTTTTTAAACCGAAATATAAGAGGAATATTTTGGGCGCACATTTGACTTCATCGAATAGGAAATATTATTTTCTTGGGCGCACATTTCCAGCTTTTCGTTGCAATCTTTTTCCGCCAGCACTAAATCCATTGCAAAAAAAAGGATTTCCACTGCAATCTGGGGCGCAGATTTCGCTAAAATTTAGAGTAGTTTTTTTGAACTTATCATTATATCTTGATTATAAAATAAAAAGCGGAAGAAGAAAGTTACAATTCTATTTAAATACTTTTAACAGCATTGTTGACGTGATAGCAACTATCAATAACAGGTTTTGAAAAAGATTCTGATTGATGGCAAATCCTTTGCTGTGATTTACGCTAAATTTGCCGAATGCCTTTGATTCAAGATACTGCTGTTAAAAAATTCCTTCCTTTAATTCTCGCAACGTCCATTTTTATGCAGATGTTGGACTCCACGATTCTGAATACTTCTTTACCGTCCATCGCGAAAGATCTTATGGAATCACCATTAAACATGCAAAATGCCATCATCTCTTACGTTTTAACCTTGGCTTTATTTATGCCAGTAAGTGGATTTTTAGCAGATAAATTCGGAACCCGGAAAGTCTTTATTGCTTCCTTAATTATTTTTAGTCTGGGCTCTATCCTTTGTGCGGCTTCGCAAAACCTCAACCATTTGGTGATTTCCAGAGTGATTCAGGGAATTGGAGGAAGTTTGATGACGCCAGTCGGACGCTTAGCATTAATAAAAACTTTTGAAAAAAAGGAATTGGTAAAAGCCATGAATTACGCAATTATTCCAGCGTTAATTGGACCGATTCTAGGACCGTTAGTCGGCGGCTACATGGTTGATTATTTATCCTGGCACTGGATCTTTTTAATTAATATTCCGTTCGGATTATTAGGAATTGTGCTCAGCTTAAAATACATGCCGGACTATCGATCCAAGGAAATTACGTTTGATCTGAAGGGCTTTTTAATATTTGCTTCGGCGTCTCTCCTTCTTTCTATTTCACTGGAATTGTTTGGAACTGCCAAAAACACCACGCCCGTTTTACTTCTCTTTACCTTAGGATTTTTAATGATTTACTATTATTACGTCCATGCTAAAAAGACAGAAAAACCAATATTTCCGTTGAATTTATTTCAGGTTAGAACCTTTCGCGTGGGAATTTTAGGAAACCTAGCGACGAGGTTAGGAATCAGTGCTATTCCACTTTTATTGCCTTTGATGATTCAGATCGCGTACGGACAAACCGCTGTGGTTTCTGGTTGGATTGTCGCCCCGATGGCTTTAACCGCCATGTTTGGAAAATCTTTTGTGATTAAAATCCTGGATACTTTTGGTTATCGACGAACTCTGATGACGAACACGTTCATCATCGGATTTTTAATTGCCTGTCTGGGACTTCCAGGAATAAATTCTTCTATTTACTGGTTTGTACCCATTATAGCGGTGCTCGGTTTTTTCAACTCAATTCAATTTACAGCGATGAACACCATCGCGATCGCAGATCTGCGCGATACGCATACGAGCAGCGGCAATTCATTACTCGCCGTGAACCAGCAACTGGCGGTAGGATTCGGTATTGCAATTGGTTTAATTACTTTAAAATTATTTGAAAACAACGCTGCCATCACGCACGGAGAAATCCATCTTGCTTTTCGCTATACTTTCTTTTTAGTTGGTTTGCTCACGATTCTTACTGGATTTGTTTTTAGAAGACTTCATATCAGCGATGGTGAAAATATGAGATCCCAAGCTTAAACGATTGATAACTTTTTTGAAACTAACCTTGACAAGGCTTAATTATTCTACTTTTAAGTTAAGCTACTTCTTCAGTTAAACTTCATTTCACTAAACCGTTCAACCATTTTACAAAACATAATTATAAAACGCTCAACTATTTTGCAAGATTTCGCAATCTTCTTCATTCATCTGCCATTCGTGTTTTTGTGGTTTAAAGAATTGCATTTCTATTCTTAACTTATCCTATATCAATGTTTTTGATTGCTTCATGCTGTAAATTTGTATCTGTAAAAAAGAAATACAATGGCAGTTAAAAAAGTAGAAATCATCGTTCAGCCCGGACCTGCGCATTTTGTGGGTGACGGCTTTAGAGTGCATAATTTTATTCCGAGCGGTCAGCGGTTGGATATGAAACGAATGGATCCCTTCATCATGTTGGATTACAATTCTAAATTTAATTTTGGTCCTACTTCCACACCAAGAGGAGTTGGCGTTCATCCGCACCGTGGGTTCGAAACGGTAACCATTGCGTACCAGGGAAAAGTAGAACATCATGATTCTGCTGGTGGTGGTGGAATTATCGGACAAGGCGATGTGCAATGGATGACCGCGGCTTCCGGAGTTTTGCATAAAGAATTTCATGAAAGAGAGTGGGCGAAAAATGGTGGAATTTTCCAAATGGTTCAGCTTTGGGTAAATCTTCCAGCGAAAGACAAAATGAGTACGCCACAATATCAGGCGATTTCAAATGATAATATGCGTAAAGTTGATTTGGGAAAAAATGGAATTGTTGAAATCATTGCCGGAAATTATCAAGGTCAGAAAGGTCCTGCAACAACTTTCAGTCCGGTTCATTTGATGAACGCGAAATTGAAGTCAGGTGGAAAAGCGGAGTTCAATTTCCCTGCAAACTTCAATACCGGAGCTTTAGTTATTGAAGGAAACATCATGATTAATGGAGACGAAAAAGTGTCTACCGATCATTTCGCCTTATTTGAAAACGAAGGTGAAACCTTTACGATCGAAGCCACTGAAGAAAGCATCGTTTTAATTTTAAGTGGTGAACCATTAAATGAACCAATTGTTCCGCATGGTCCATTTGTAATGAATACGAAAGAAGAAATTCATCAGGCATTTGATGATTATAATAATGGAAAATTCGGATTTTTGGAAGATTAACAATTAACCAATTTTATAATAATGAAACAGCCATTTTGTGGCTGTTTTTTATTTTACCAATATTCAGCGTATAAAATTATAAAATCAATAATTTTCACGTACATACTTTAAGGCAAATAACCGATTTAGACAGAATAAATAATTATCGTCGATTAAAATTCCTAACTTTATTCCTTTAAATAATATATCATGGAAGAAAAGAAAAAATTGACGAGACAAACTGGAGCACCAGTGCCAGACAATCAGAATACGCAAACCGCTGGACCAAGAGGACCAATGTTGATGCAGGATTATTGGTTTTTAGAAAAGATGGCCAACTTTGACCGAGAAGTCATTCCCGAAAGAAGAATGCACGCGAAAGGTTCTGGAGCTTTTGGAACCTTTACCGTAACGCACGATATTTCCCAATACACCAAAGCCCATATTTTTAGTGAAATCGGAAAGCAAACAGAAATGTTCGCCAGGTTTTCTACGGTTGCTGGCGAAAGAGGTGCGGCAGATGCAGAACGAGATATTCGTGGTTTTGCTTTGAAGTTTTACACCGACGAAGGAATTTGGGATATGGTTGGAAATAACACGCCCGTTTTCTTTTTCCGTGATCCGATGAAATTTCCAGATTTGAATCACGCCGTTAAACGGGATCCAAAAACCAATATGAGAAGTGCCCAAAACAACTGGGATTTCTGGACTTTGTTACCAGAGTCTTTGCATCAAGTGACCATCATCATGAGTGATCGGGGATTACCGAATGGTTACCGACACATGCACGGCTTCGGAAGTCACACTTACAGTTTTATCAATAGCGCGAATGAAAGAAACTGGGTAAAATTCCATTTTAGAACCCAACAGGGAATCGATAATCTAACCGACGAAGAAGCGGGAAAACTGGTTGGAATGGATCGTGAATCTTCCCAACGTGATTTATTCGACAATATCGAAAACGGCAATTTCCCGAAATGGAAAATGTTTGTTCAAATTATGTCCGAAGCTGAAGCAAAAACCTATCGTTTCCATCCATTTGATTTAACCAAAGTTTGGTCTAAAAAAGATTTCCCTTTAATTGAAGTGGGAGAATTTGAACTGAATAAGAACGCTGAGAATTATTTTGCTGATGTAGAACAAGCCGCCTTTAATCCAACGAATATTGTACCTGGAATTGGCTTCTCACCCGACAAAATGTTGCAGGGAAGATTATTCTCTTACGGTGATGCACAGCGTTATCGTTTAGGCGTAAACCATTATCAAATCCCGGTAAACAAACCGAGATGCCCTTACAACGCTTACCATCGAGACGGACAAATGCGCGTAGATGGGAATTACGGTGGTACCAAACATTACGAACCGAACAGTTATGGCGAATGGCAGGAACAACCTTCGGCAAAAGAACCGCCTTTAGAATTGTCAGGTGATGCTTATGCTCACAACTTCCGCGATGATGATGAAGATTATTTTACCCAACCAGGCGATCTATTCAGAATTATTAAAGCTGATGGGAAAACGGAAGCCTTGTTTCAGAATACGGCAGCCAATGTTGGAGGTGCAGAAAAATTCGTACAGATTCGCCATATCAGAAATTGTTACCAGGCAGATCCTGAATACGGGCAAGGTGTAGCCAACGCTTTAGGCTTGAGTATGGAAGAAGTCAACAGTTTCGATATGAGTCCTTATGATCAGTGGGCTCCTTCAAAAACGAAATAAAATAAGAAGTAGGATTAAGTAAGGTTGATGCAGAGCGGAAATGTTTTAAAACATTTCCGCTTTTTAATTTCTTATCGAAAAGTTTTTTTACCATTGTTTTTTTCAATATTTCAATTGGATGATTTGCCACAGTCTTTTCCGCGAAAATTCCCGATTTTTGCGCCTTCAAAATATTAATGCAGAAGTTTTAATTAAAGATGCTAAAAGAAAAGAATAAATTCATTGCGACTTTGCTTGCATTTGCAGTCATTCCGATGTCGGGTTTGGCAACTGATATTTATCTGCCTTCCATGCCGAGTATGGCGCTCGAGCTTCAACAACCGGAAACTAAAATTCAACTTACGCTCACTTTATTTTTGATCAGTTATGGCGTCACTCAAATTTTTGCGGGAAGTGTCGTAGATTCTTTTGGAAGATATCGCGTTACGCTCGTTTCGCTGGGATTATTTATGGTGAGTTTTTTAGTGACTGCCTTGACCAAAGATATTATGGTGATCTACGCGATGCGTGTTTTACAAGGCGTATTGGCCGGTTTTGCTGTCGTCGCCAAACGTGCATTTTTTGTTGATGTTTTCGAAGGCGAAAAAAGGAAACATTATTTGAGCGTCATGACCATCGTTTGGTCGGTCGGTCCTATTATCGCACCTTTTATTGGTGGTTATCTACAGAAACTTTTCGGTTGGCAGTCTAATTTTTATGTCTTAGCGATTTACAGTTTTCTGTTATTGATTTTTGAGCTTTTATTTTCTGGAGAAACATTAAAAGTAAGAAAGCCATTTGTGATCGAATTTGTTTTAAAAGAATACGATATACTATTCCGAGCGAAAGATTTTTTCTATGGAATGCTGATGTGCGGCGTAAGTTATGCGATGGTTATTTTCTTTAATCTTTGTGGAGCCTTTATAATCGAACACGAAATGGGTTATTCAGAAGTGGTCGCTGGTTACGTCTCCTTAATACTTGGATTGGCCTGGATGGCGGGAGGATTTTTAGGTAAATTTTTGATAGAGAAAGATTTTATGCCTAAAATTAGATTGGCAAATTATATCCAGTTGTTTTTAATTCTATTAATGATCTTTTCTTCTTTTTATCTGAACACCATTTACAGTTTGGTTGCTTTTGCCTTTGTAATCCATGTAACTGCTGGCTTCATTTTTAATAATTATTTCGCTTATTGTCTCGGAAGATTTCCAAACTCAGCCGGAGTTGCCGGTGGACTCACGGGCGGTGTTTCCTATATCATCACTTCTGCAGTTAGCTACAGCATTGTTGCGATCCTTCGACCAACTATGCAGTTCGATGTTGCAACAGGATATTTAATTATGGGAATTCTGGGATTCTTTATTTTAAGCATGACCAAATTTAGAAAGGCATATAGTTAAAGCGGTAAAGTTTTATCACTTAAATGTTCAATAACGAAAGGTTGTCTTTTAGCACTTTACAGAAATGCTTTCTCGTTTTTGAAGGTGAAATTTTCACAATTTTAATTCTATTTAAATTTATCTTGCAGAGAAATGTCAGTTACCGCAGAGACTGTATCTGAAATTTGGCATTCTTTTTCACCCAATGCTTTCTACAGCTTTTTCTTAAAAATTGGCATTATTATGGCTCGATCTGGACAGATGATTAAAAACCAATTAAAAATAAAATAAGATGGCAACACAAAATTATGATATGATCAATATCGAACAAAACGACAAAACTTTTGACATTTTTTATGATGCTGAAAAAGCAGGTTTCCTGGGATACAATAAAAACAAAGAAGGAATTTTAGAAATCACGCATACCGAAGTTGATCCAGAATTTGGTGGAAAAGGTTTAGGAACTGAATTGGTAAAAGCGGCAGTTGCTGAGGCTAAGAAAAACAGTTTGAAAATAAATTCACTTTGTCCGTATGCGAAAAAGGTGATTGAAAAAACAACGGAGTTTAAAGATCTTTTGGTTGAATAAAATTTAAAATTTAAAAAAGGTGTCACTCTGAGCCTGTCGAAGAGTTTTTGATTAAACATAGATTTTCGATTGTAAAGACTTCGACAAGCTCAGTCTGACAAATGGCAGAACAGAAAACCTTTCGGTGGAAATACGGAAAGGTTTTTTTGTGCGTGAACTTGAGAAACAGCGAAGTCTACGTCCGTGCTTTATTGTAAAGACTTCGACAAGCTCAGTCGGACAAATAGCAGAAGAGAAAACCTTTCGGTGGAAACACGGAAAGGTTTTTTTGTGCGTGAACTTGAGAAACAGCGAACTCTGCGCCCCGGCTTGAACGGAAATCCTTTTTTTGGTGCCGCGTTTAGCGGTGGCGAAAAAAGATTGGGAGTGGAAGACGGAAATGTGCGCCCCAATAAAATAAAGTACGATTCGAAGTAGTTAGAAAGACGCTTTAATGCTACCAAAAAAAACTATATTTGCTCATAAATTTTCAAAAATGAACACAGGAACTATTTTACTCTTATTTGTTTTCGCCTATTTTATCGGGCTCTTGGTGATCTCCTATATTACGAGTCGGAATGCCGATAATCAGTCTTTTTTCATCGGGAACAAAAAAAGTAAATGGTGGCTGGTTGCCTTCGGGATGATCGGGACGAGTTTGAGCGGCGTGACGTTTATTTCGGTGCCGGGAACAGTCGGGAAAATGACTTCTGGCGATTATGCGTTCGGTGGTTTTGAATATTACATGCTCGTTATTGGCTTTTTTATTGGCTACTTTATTGTGGCATTCGTGCTATTGCCGCTCTATTACAAAATGAATCTGACGTCCATCTATACCTATTTAGGACGACGATTTAATGTAGAAGCGCATAAAATCGGATCTATATTTTTTATCATTTCACGTTCGATCGGGGCGACGGCAAGGTTGTTTTTGGTGGTGAATGTTCTGCAGATCTTCCTTTTGGAAGGTTTAGGAATTCCGTTTTGGTTGACCGCTGCAGTTATTTTAATCATGGTTTTACTTTATACTTTTGAAGGTGGTGTGAAGACGATTGTGATTACCGACACATTGCAAACTTCGTTTATGATCATCAGTTTGATTGCTTGTATTGTCTTTATCTTGTCACAACTGAATCTTTCTGCAGGCGAAGCTTACACCGTTTTAGCTGCAAAAGATTACACACATTTCATCAATTTTGATGTCAATTCCAAAACCTTTTTCCTGAAAACAATTTTGGGTGGAATGTTTATTACGATCGCTATGACAGGCTTGGATCAGGAAATGATGCAGAAAAATATCTCGGTGGACAATCTTCATAATTCGAAAAAGAACATGCTGACTTTTGCAGTGACCTTGTTAATTGTGAATCTTGCTTTCTTATTTCTAGGTGGACTACTCTATCTTTTCTCCATTGAAAACGGAGCGGTTTATGGTGAGATTGTAAACGTTGTGAACGGTCAGGAAAGTATCACGAACGCTTTTGGATTTAAAGATTCGGCGACGGGTGCGATCAACAATATAATGGGTGATGACTTGTTTCCGGCACTCTCGCTGCAAGGATATTTTCCCTTATTTATTTCTGTCATCTTTATCATTGGTTTAATCTCAGCGCTCTTCCCGTCTGCGGATGGCGCATTGACGGCGGTTACCAGTTCTTACTGTGTCGATTTGTTGAATATGAATGAAAACAAAGAGAAAACGGAAAAGCAAAAGAAGAAAACCAGAATGACCATTCACTTGATATTCACCGTTATTTTCTTTGTTTTGATCATGGTTTTCAAAGCCATCAATGATAAGTCGATTGTCTATCTCATCATGGAAGTTGCAGGTTATACCTACGGACCACTTCTGGGGCTTTTCGCTTTCGGAATCTTAACGAAGTATCAGATTGTAAAGAAATACGGAATTCTGGTAGTGACTTTAGTTTCGCCGGTTTTAACGTATTTGCTTAATTATTTCGTGACGCACAACAGTGATTACAAGATCGGTGTGGAGCTGATCATTATTAATGGATTGTTGACTTTTACTGGGTTGTGGTTGATTCGAAGTAAGGGTTTGAAATTGGTGAAATAGTTTCAGTTCTTACACTTAACCTTGTCAAGGTTGTACAACAGTGAAAAATTAAAAATAGATCGAATCGAAATATCTTGAAAAAGTTGTGTGAAACTTTAAAAGCAAACTTATGGATATCAGAATCACTTCAATAGAGCCAGATTGTTTTTATCACATCTACAATCGTGGTATCAATGGTGAGGTTATTTTCACTTCGAATAGAAATTATTTATTTTTTCTACAAAAAATAAAAGAGAATCTGCTTCAGGTTTGTGATATCTACGCATATTGTCTAATGCCGAATCATTTTCATTTGTTAGTCAAAATTAAATCTGAAACGGATTTACAAAACCTTGTCAAATTTCAGAAGCTTGACAAGTTTGAAGGCCTACATTCTCCCCAGCATATATTTTCAAAAAAAATTTCTAATATTTTTAATTCCTATTCTCAGGCGTTTAATAAAGAGAATAATCGACATGGAGCATTAATAGAATCTCCATTTAAAAGAAAATTAATTTCACGGGAAGACTATTTAAGAAATTGCATTATTTACATCCATACAAATCCAGAAAATACAGATTTTTCCACTTTCCCATACTCTTCTTATAAAAGTATCTTAAGTAAATCTGAAACTGCTTTAAAACGAAATGAGACTATTGAATTATTTGATGATTTGGAAAATTTCATTCTATGTCATAAAAGAGGAACAGAATATGAGTTTTGAAAACTTCTGGGTAACTAACCTTGTCAAGGTTTAAAACCTTGACAAGGTTCTGAACACAAATGAAAAATTCACTACTTTATTGGTTAATTCGAGATAAGTATTAGGTTCAATTACTTAGATCAAATCTTTTAGATATACCATCAAACTTTTGAAATTTTTAAAAACATCCGAGCCAACCACTCGGATTTTTCATTTCCAAACTAACTCAAAAAATTCTTAATTTAGCATTGAAAAACTATCAAACACAATCACCATGAAAAAATTAATAATTCTGAGCATGCTTCTCTTCGGGATGATCCACTCTTTCGCTCAAGATAACTTCGATATTTCTACGTTACGAATTGGTCCTTTTACCGTTTTCATGAAAGATAAAGCGGCAGAAGCATTCACCAAATCTAAACTGGTTGTCTATGATGGCCCCAATGAATACAACAAAGGAAATAAAGTTAATTACAACGGTGAAATTATTGAAATCATCATAATGGAAATTTGGGATGATGAAGGAAAAAAAGAAAATGGTTATCAGATCTATTCTTTATCAACGAAAAGCAAAAAATTCCGTACCAAAAGCGGAATGGGCGTTGGCAGCACCAAAGATGAATTAATAGAAGCCTATAGAAATTATCCGAATTTCTCGGTTAACCAAATGTGGGATGAAAAAACCGAAAAACTATCCACCTCAAAAAGTAGTTTTGTACTCACCGACAACGATGCCGGCACCTATTTATCTTTCACGATGATCAATAATGTAATCACAGAAGTAAATGTTCATATGAGTGAAGGTTGCTAAATTGCAGCAATTCATAAAATACACATCCGGGCTAAAAACCCGGATTTTTCATTTCCCAAACCCACCAAAAATTCCTAAATTTGCAACCTAATAAATCAACAATAATGAGTAAATCTACTGAAGAGCTGAAATCTCTTACCACACAGATTAGAAGAGACATTTTAAGAATGGTTCACGCCGTTAATTCAGGACATCCAGGCGGAAGTTTGGGCTGTACCGAATACTTCACCGCCCTTTACGGGAAAGTGATGAACTACAAATTCCCTTTCACCATGGAAGGAAAAAACGAAGATCTTTTCTTCCTTTCCAACGGACACATTTCGCCCGTATTCTACTCCACTTTAGCGAGATTCGATTTTTTCCCGGTTGCAGAATTAGCAACGTTTAGAAAATTGGGAACCAGATTGCAGGGTCATCCAACCACGCATGACGATCTTCCAGGAATCAGAGTCGCTTCAGGATCTTTGGGTCAAGGTTTGTCGGTTGCAATCGGTGCCGCTTTAGGTAAGAAATTAGACGGTGATGAAAGCTTGGTCTATGTTTTACAAGGCGATGGCGAATTGCAGGAAGGTCAAAACTGGGAAGCATTTATGTATGCCGCGGCCAACAAAGTAGATAATTTAATTACTACTATTGATTATAACGGACGTCAGATCGATGGTGACACCGACGATGTTTTGGACTTAGGAAATCTACACGCAAAAATGGAAGCTTTCGGTTGGACCGTTTTGAACGAAAAAAATGGTAACGATTTAGAAGCGGTAATTGCAATTCTAGAAAGAGCAAAATCCGAGACTGGTAAAGGAAAACCAGTGTGTATTCTTTTACATACCGAAATGGGTTATGGAGTTGATTTTATGACTGGCACGCACGCCTGGCACGGAAAAGCGCCAAGTGATGAACAGTTGGATACCGCTTTCAAACAATTATATTTAGAAGCTCCGGCTGATTACTAAAATAATTTTTCTTTAGTAATCATTTAAAATCTAAAATTCAAAATCTAAAATTCCTATGAAATATACATATACAGAACAAAAAGATACAAGAAGCGGATTCGGCGCTGGATTAGCAGAATTGGCAGATAAAAACCCCAATGTCGTAGCACTTTGTGCCGACCTTATCGGTTCTTTGAAAATGGAGAAATTCATTGAAAAAGCACCAGAACGTTTTTTCCAGATCGGAATCGCAGAAGCCAACATGATGGGCATCGCCGCCGGTTTAACCATCAACGGAAAAATTCCTTTCACCGGAACTTTCGCCAACTTCTCAACTTCAAGAGTTTATGATCAGATCCGTCAGTCGATCGCGTATTCCAACAAAAACGTAAAGATCTGTGCTTCTCACGCAGGATTGACTTTGGGTGAAGATGGCGCAACACACCAGGTTTTAGAAGATATCGGCATGATGAAAATGCTTCCCGGAATGACGGTGATCAACACTTGTGATTACAACCAAACCAAAGCCGCAACTTTGGCCATCGCAGATTTCGAAGGACCGGTTTATTTAAGATTCGGACGACCAGTTGTTCCCGTATTTATTCCGGAAGATATGCCTTTCGAGATCGGAAAAGGAATTATGCTTCAGGAAGGAACCGACGTAACCATCGTGGCCACCGGACATTTAGTTTGGGAATCTTTATTGGCTGCCGATGCCTTAGAGAAAGAAGGCATTTCTTGTGAAGTCATCAACATTCACACCATCAAACCTTTGGACGAAGAGATCATCTTGAAATCTGTAGAAAAAACAGGAAGAATCGTAACCGCTGAAGAACACAACTACATCGGAGGTTTAGGCGAATCCGTTGCCGGAATGTTGTCCCGTAAAAGACCAACCATTCAGGAATTCGTAGCCGTAAATGACACTTTCGGAGAATCTGCCACACCAGCAGAACTCATGAAAAAATACGGCATTGATTCTGACGCTGTTCAGGCAGCCGTTAAAAGAATTATGAAAAGATAAGTTCCAAAAGACGAAGAGATCATAGATCGCTGCGCTTTTAGAACATAGATAAATCCATTGAAATTTCAATGGATTTTTTTGTACTCTGAAAATTTGAAGAATGCTTTTTGAGAAAAAACGTGCTATTTTTGCTTTGAAATAATTTATTCTTTAAGGATAAAGTTTCTTATCACTTACCGATGAAAAATAAGCTTGAAAACATAAAGAAAGTAATTTCCAATTATATCGAAATTAGTGATGAAGAATGGGAGTCCTACTCTTCTAAGCTTTGTGTAAAAGAAATCCAGAAAAAGGAAATAATTCTTAAGCAGGGAGAAATTTGCCGAGAGGTATTTTTTGTAGTAGATGGATTGCTAAGAGTTTTTTTTGTAGATAACGAGGGAGAAGAAAAGACGTTTCATTTCTCCTTTGAAAATACTTTTTCGGCCGATTATGAAAGTTTTTTGAAAAAAATTCCGTCCAACTATTCTATTCAGGCATTGGAAGATTCGACCATCGTTTTAATGTCTTACGAAATGCTACACGACGGTTATAAAAGTCTAAGAAACGGAGAGCGACTTGGCCGATTACTCACGGAGGAATATTTCTTTATTTTTAATGACAAAATTAAAGCGCTATACACGCAAAGTCCGATTGAACGGTATCATAATCTAACTGAAAAATTTCCAAACATTCTACAGCGCATTCCTCAACATTACATTGCTTCTTATCTCAATATCAGTTCTGTGCATCTCAGCCGATTGAAAAATTCCAAACCTTAAGGTGAACTGATAACATTTGTTATCGTCATTGGAACATTGGTTCACTAACTTTGTCTTTGTATTAAAAAGTCACATTACGAGATGAAAAATTTAGAAGATAAAATAGTTTTAATTACTGGAGGAGCCTCAGGTATTGGTAAAATAATGGTTCGTTTGATGTTAGAACGAAAAGCCAAAGTTGTAATTTGGGATATTAACCAGGAAAGTATTGATCAAACCTTAGCCGAATTTTCAACCAAAGGAAGTGTTTTTGGTTTCAATGTAGACGTTTCTAATGTCGACCAGATACAGGAAACCGCCAAAAAAGTGAAGCAGGAAATTGGCGTCGTTGACGTCGTGATCAATAACGCCGGAATCATTATCGGTAAATATTTCAGCGAGCATTCCGTTTCAGACATTTCGAAAACAATGGACATTAATGCCAATGCTCCCATGTTGATCACAAAGGTATTTCTTGATGATATGCTGGCTCAAAATTCAGGACACATCTGCAACATTGCATCCTCCGGCGGACTCGTTTCAAATCCGAAAATGTCTGTTTACGCAGCCAGCAAATGGTCACTCATCGGTTGGTCAGACAGTTTGCGTTTGGAGATGAAACAGATGAACAAAAAAGTAAACGTCACCACCATAATGCCGTACTACATCAACACGGGAATGTTTGATGGCGTACAATCCAAGATCCCTATTTTAGAACCTGAAGCCGCCGCACTAACTATTGTAAAAGCCATCGAGCAAAACAAAAAGATGTTGAGCATGCCCGGATACATCTATAGGTTTACCCGTTTGGGTCAGGCAATAATGTCCATCAATGTTTTTGACTGGTTCGCAGGAGATGTTCTCGGAATTTACAAAACAATGGAACATTTTACTGGGCGTAAATAGTAACAGCTTTCACAGCACCGCAAAGACAGGTGTGAAAGACCTAGGTATTTATGGCTTAAATGTTATCCAAAAAAAGACTAACAATTCACGAATTTTTAGCTGTAAATGATACCTTCGGAGAATCTGCCACACCAGCAGAACTCATGAAAAAATACGGAATTGATTCTGATGCAGTGATTGCTGCGGTGAAGAGAATGAATAGATAATTTCTTTTGAAATAGAATTTAAAACACGTCGGAAGGCGTTTTTTTTTGCCTTAATGGGAATTTTTAATCTATTTGATAACTAAGCTACCGGTAAGCTCACGAATGGTCAGAAATTGAAATTAAGATTTGCATAAATACTTTTTATAAAATTTAATCCTATCTTTAAAAATTATTTTGCAATTAGCAAAAAGCGTCTTGAATCATGATAATTACCAATATTAACAACAGTAAATTTAAATGATAAATTTTATAAATACATATAATGTCGCACTTTTTGATAACATTAAGAAACCGGAAGACGTAAGTATTTTAGTGGGAGTTAATGGATCAGGTAAAAGTTCTTATTTAAACGAAATTGCTAAGTACTATATAAAACAAAATAAAACCGTTATTGCAATCGCAAATACAGTTTATGATAAATTTACTTTTAAAGGAAAAAACGCAAAAATTTTAAAAAGTTCTAGAGGTAGAAATACTGCAAAAAATGCTATTAAAGAGGTTATAAAAATGTTTAACTCTGAAAATAGTAATACATTTTTTCGTTTAAGTACAGTTTTTCATTATATCAAATTTACACCTAGTATTGAAATTAAAATAAAAAAATTTGATATAAATTATAGAGAAAAAATTATAAAATCAGATTTTATTGAGAGGAATGAAAAGGAGGAATTAATTTTTTTACTAGATAGATTTAATGAAAGATTTATTATTAATAATGAAGGTTTTTTTACTTTAAATTTCGATGACAAAGTTGCAATCTATAAAAATCTATATTTATTAAAGATTTTAGATTTTGAAAGTAAACTTAAAAGAATTAAAATTCTAGGTGACATAGAAATATCATTAAATAAAAAAGGTCAGAAATTTCTATTAAACAATGCGAGCTCGGGCGAATTGTCCATTATTGCATCTCTAATGTTTGTAAGTGCTAACATAGATAACAATACAGTAATTTTAATAGATGAACCTGAAAATAGTTTACATCCGAAATGGCAGGTGGAATATGTCAAAAATTTGTTTGATTTATTTTATTATTTTGAGCCTAAAGTCATAATAGCAACTCATTCACCGTTAATAATCAATGGTGCGGAAATAAATATTTCTTCTACAAATATTTTTAAAGGAATTTCATTCAATCATTTTGTTAAACAGGAAAGAGATTTAATAAATGTCGAAGAAATTTATGAAGATTATTTCGATGTAACTACACCAGAAAATCGCTATTTATCACAAAATCTAATAGATAAAATGAATTTGTTAGCATCGCGAGATATTAGTTTAGATAAATTTACAGAAGAGATAAACATTATTCAAGACAATTCTTACGATGATAAGCAAAAAACTCTACTCGATGAAGTTTTACAAATGGGAAAAAAAATATTGAATGATATAGAGTAAATGGCAATAATTTTTGAAAATCAAGATAACGTCAATATAGCAGCAGCGATTGCGGCTGGTGGAAATGTGTGGAGTAATCCACTTCTATTCGACGTGAAAAGAAAGATAAAAGATCATTATATTATAAATGAATTACCAAAATGTTGTTATTGCAGTAGATTATTTGTTGGTGAATTCAGAATGGTTATTGATGTAGAGCATATTCTACCACAAAGTAAATATTCGAGTCTTCGATTTGAAGAATTAAACTTAAATGTTGCATGCAAAAGATGCAATATGGAAATTAAGAGATCCAGGGTAGATTTCATTATTGATGAAACAATTATGGGCACAAATTATTATCAATCTCAACATTATAAATTAATTCATCCCAATATTGATAAATATGAAGAACATCTGAAAATTGTTACTGGGAGAAATGGAAATGCTATTGTTAATAAGTACATCATATTAACCGATGATAAAGGCCAATATACTTATGATTATTTTGAACTAAAAGAATTGGAAATTAATAATTTAAATCAAGCGCAAGGATTTAGAAATATATCCACATTATCTCGTGAAATTCCTGATATTTTAAGAAATCAAATTCTTAAGATACTGTCCAAAATTTAGTAGAAAAAAATTTTAGTGATCAAAATATGAATACGGGGAGCATTTAAAAAATAACAAACTGTTCACTTTTTAATATTCAATTTTTTAGATTAACACCTCTAAATTTCTCCAAAAATTCATTGACTTTTAAAAGACATTTTAATCTTAAAAATGAAATTGATGGAATATTTAACTATTTTACGCCCTCGATTATTCTAGCAGAAAAAGCGAGCTATTTGTGAAGATTCTCTTTTCGCCACTGCCGCACCGTTGCATCGTGTTGGCAAACAATATTAAACAGCCGAACCATAATAAAATAGTTTTGATATTTTGTACTTCAATCAATAACAATCTCCCCTGCTCATAACCAAAATCCGCGGCGTTCGCTTCGCTGCCGCACAAATCCTTTCGTGTGGTCGTTCTTAAAATATAATTAAATCAAATGATCTCAATTTCCAGATCCGCCATACGACGGCAAAGCATTTGGATTTTATTTTTTGTAATTTTAGGTCCAACATTTATAAAATGCGAATATTACTATTTTTAACACTCCTAATTACTTCCTGTATGACCAATTCAAATAAAAATCCAGATGCCGAAATGACGGACAAAACGGTAACAAAAGCCGAAAATAATAGCCAAATGCTTTACAATTTTCCCGAACAGGGAAAAGGAAAATGGCGGATACAAAATGATGTGGTCATGGGTGGCAGATCTGAAAGCCAACTAAAAATGACTGCCGAAAGTGAGGCCCATTTTACCGGCCGGGTGTCCCTTGAAAACAATGGTGGTTTTTGCTCGATCCATCAAACTTCGGAGAAAGAGGCTTTTATCATTAATGAACAATCGGAGGCTTTTATATTAAATGTAAAGGGAGACGGAAAAGATTACAATTTTAGGATAAGAACCCCGAAAGGCAGACATTCTTATGCTCAAACATTTTCAACGCACAATAAGGGAGGTTGGGAAACCATCACTATTCCATTTAAATCCATGCAGGCCACTTACAGAGGCGAAGAGGTAGACGTCCCGAACTACAACGGAGAAAATGTAGTTGAAATGCAATTACTGATCGGCAATAAGAAAGAAGAAGACTTTGAAATTTTCTTTAAATCAATTGCGGTGAACTGATTTTAAACTGCTTTTCAAACATTTTAAAATAATAACGACGATTCCCATGGGCCAAAATTCCAATACAGATAACCCGGATGATCGCACCCATTCAGAAAAACCGCCGTTTGAACGCAGTCGCTTCGGGGGCAGCACCAAGTCGCCTAAAGTAAAAAGTGAGATTCCGGTTTCAAAAAGTGATTTGGGGAAAGGCGCTCAAAAACTCTGGCAGAATAAAACCACCCAAATTAACTGGAGTGTTTTAATTATATCTTCAAGTGTAATCGCGGCGTTTTCATTTTGGGCAATTGCGATGCCTGATCAAGCGAGATCAACAATGAAATTAGCCGTTAATTGGATTGCCACCAATTTAGGTTGGTACTACGTTTTGACGATGGCGCTGGTCATTTTCTTTGTCGTTTGGGTGGCAGTATCAAAAGCAGGAAGCTTGCGTTTGGGACCTGATGATTCGCGGCCACAATACGGACTGGCTACCTGGGCCGCAATGCTTTTTGCAGCAGGAGTCGGAATTGATCTGTTGTTTTTCTCGGTGACAGGACCGGTCGTTCAGTATTTGACGCCACCCTCGGGTGAGCCAGCATCTGCCGATGCTTTACAGGATGCGGTCGTTTGGACCATGTTTCACTATGGTATCGCCGGTTGGGCGGTCTATGCATTACTCGGGATGGCCATGGGATATTTTGCGTATCGCTGGAATTTGCCTCTTTCGATCCGGGCAGCGCTGTATCCGCTTTTTGGCAAACGGGTAAAAGGTCCACTGGGTGACGCCATCAGCACCATTGCACTGATAGGAACTGTTTTTGGCGTCGCAACCACCATGGGAATTGGCGTGGTGCTGCTTAACGTGGGTTTCGCAAAACTGTTTGGATTTAACGAAGGTCTGACGTTGCAAATTGCACTGGTTATTGGCGCCGTGATTTTAACTATTGCTGCCACAACATCAGGCGTAGATCGTGGGATCCGCTGGATTTCTGAATTGAATCTGTGGAGCGCCGTGGCCATGATGGCATTTATTCTGATTGCAGGCCAAACGGCATTTTTGCTCAACGGTCTTGTAGAAAACATCGGTCATTTTTTGGTGACGCTGCCTTCAAGAATGTTTAAAACTTTTGCCTATGTTCCGGACAGCAGTGACTGGATGGGCAGTTGGACCCTTTTCTTCTGGGCCTTCTGGCTCGCCTGGGGACCTTTTGTCGGCGTATTTTTGGCTCGGATTTCCCGGGGGCGAACTTTGCGCGAATTTGTAGTTGCAGCGATTACGGTACCGGTACTTTGTGACTTTATTATCGTGTCCTTTTTTGGCAACTCGGCACTGTACGAAGTTTTACAAGGCAACACGGAATTTGCCCAACTGGCAATCGAAAGTCCTGAACATGGTTGGTATGCACTTTTAGGAATGTTCCCGGCACCTATGTTCTTGATCGCTCTTGCCACGTTTTCGGGCTTGTTGTTTTACATTACCAGTGCCAATTCAGGTGCCATGGTAATGTCTAATTTTTCAGCCTCGATTCCTGATCCAAGTGAGGATGGTCCTAAATGGTTGCGAATATTTTGGGCTGTTCTAACGGCAGTGTTGACCATTTCTATGCTTCTGGCGGGCGGCGTTATTACGATGGAATATGCTACGCTAATTTTTGCGCTTCCGGTAACTGTTATTGCTTATCTGGTCATGTTTTCATTTTATAAAGCGTTACGGATAGAGCGTGCAGAACAAGAAGGAAAAGTAATTCGCGATCCAGCAATTACTCCAAGTGGTGGTCATATTCCGGAGCGTTCCTGGAAACAGCGACTTGGGCAAATGCTTACTTTTGCCTCAAAAAAAGAAGGAGTGCAGTATTTAGAGCGCGTGATTCGCCCTGCTCTTGATGACGTGGCGGCGGAATTTAGAGGTCAGGGTTATGATGCCGAGCGTCAGAATGCCGACCACGACGAAACAATCTCAACCATCGATCCTACTCGCCCTTCGGGACCTTTACTAAGGGTGTCAACGGATGGTGTTCATGATTTTTATTATCAGGTGGCAATGGTGGCGACACCGGCACCGACCTTTAGCGGAAAAATGGCGTCCGATACCGATGTTTATTATCGTCTTGAAGTCACTACCCAAACCGGATCAGGTGGCTATGATCTAATGGGATTGAGCCGTCAGCAGGTGATTGATGATGTACTGGAACAATATGATGCCTATATTACCTACATAAGAGCGGCGCGAGAGGAAGAAGAATAAAGCCCTTTAACCTTCACAAGGTTTTAAAGTTTGACAAGGTTTTAAAAATGAACAATTTAGTTTAAGAAATCATCAATCCATTTAAAATTTATAATTGCATTCCACCAAAGAAATATTGATTTTTCAAAATGAATCCAGCAGCAAAACCCATCATTTACACGTCGATCATTCCACCCGTACGATCGACGAGTTTCTGGTATTGTTGAATTCTTTTCATATTAAAATCCTAGCTAATCTTCGCAAAATGCCGCTTGGCGAAACAAATCGACTCGTTCGAGCGGAGAATCTAAAGGAAAAAATCCAAAAATGAAATTAGAAAACTTTTGGACTTAACATGCGGAAGATTAGACAATCGGCTGATCATTTCAGTGGTTTTTTTTGTTTGTATATTTGAATACATTAATGAAAACTTATGAAAAATATTTTATCAGTATTTTTTTCCTTTTTACTGCTTATTGCCTGCTCCAAAAAAAGTGAAAAGATTACAACAGAAAAAATTCATCCTGTTCTCCTTAAAATCAGTTATTACCCAAGTTTTCACCAACCAGCAGAAACGATTGTTAACTTCAACGAAAAGTATCTAATTTTTTATAACCCAAAGGAAAGTATTGTGGAACCTCCTCCACCACCAATTGAAAATGGTAAAGAAAATAAGGAAGAAAGTAATTATAAAAAGTATTTAGCAGAAAGACCAGAACTGGTCGCATTTAAAGTAAATTTAAATGAGGAAGATCTCAACAGCATTCGAAATGTAATTTCTACTTTCAAAGCAGATGATTTTATAGATGATCAGTATATAACTGCAATCGACGGAATGTCAACAAATATGATTATTTTATTGTCAGATGGTAAACTAATACAAATGAACCCTTTCAATAGTCCAAATGAAAAACAAAAAGCACTGTATAAAAAGGTGCTTAGTATTTTAATGGAGAAAAACATGGATAAAAATAACTCCATCATTTTACAGAAAATTGAAAACTATAACTGAACAATATCTCATTTTATTGGCACAAAGAAAAATAAACTCGATGAGAAAGAATCTCTTTAAAACTCAACTAAAATTAATGATGAGAATTTTTATAGTATTTACAGTTCTTTCAGGACTTGCCTCTTGTAGGACTGCATCGGTTCAGCAAGTAAATTCCGATATTAAAACAAAATTTGGGTTTGAAATTACAACACCAAACAAGGCCGTGTTTTTTGTAGAAAATAAAAAAAGCAAAGACCGTGTTTCAGATCATCATTTGGAAATCACAGATCTGTTGTATCAACAATTTGGACCTGCAACAGATAATTTCTTTATTGCCAAAACCAATGCACGGGATTTTAAATTTAATCTGGCAGATAAAACTTATTATATTGATGTTGAGAAATTACCGAAAAGAACTGCGATGATTTTATTTGATGGAAAACACAAGCCAATTATTGAGTATAATCCGAAGAATTACCGCAAACTGATTGAGAAAATAAAGTAAAAGCCACCGATTCAATCTAAGTATTTACTGAATAAAACAATGAAATATTACTTTAAACTTTTTCTGACACTGTCCCGCAAAGTGT
>DIBY01000028.1 GCA_002415135.1 Flavobacteriales bacterium UBA5040
CCAAGTTTTGATACTGATCCATCTCGTTTTGAAATTTCTTGAAACTTTCTTAAATAACAGAAGTTTCATTATCAGATAATTAACAACAAAAAACGCTCTGATTTCTCAGAGCGTTTAACCTTAATTTTGTAGACCCACAGGGACTCGAACCCCGAATGTCGGTACCAAAAACCGGTGTGTTACCAATTACACCATGGGTCTGTCTTTATTTTGGTGGTGCAAATCTAGAAAAATTTTTCTTATCAAACAATTATTTTGCAAAAATTATTTTAAAAAAGTGTTTTTGCTGTTTTTTCGTGTTTTTCCTTTGATATAATTTCCGTATTTTTGAGGAAATAAATATTTACAAATGAGTAGTATCGAAGATAAGAAAAAAGCACTGGCTTTGGTGCTTGAGAAACTAGATAAAACCTACGGAAAAGGAACCGTAATGACTTTAGGAGATGCATCTGCGGATACTTCTATTGAGGTGATTCCGTCGGGTTCATTAGGATTGGATTTAGCTTTAGGAGTTGGCGGTTACCCAAGAGGAAGAGTCATTGAAATTTATGGCCCGGAATCTTCGGGGAAAACGACCTTGACTTTACACGCCATTGCAGAAGCACAAAAAGCGGGTGGAATTGCAGCTTTTATCGATGCTGAACATGCATTTGATAGAGGTTATGCCAGAAAATTGGGAATTAGTTTAGATGATCTGATCATTTCTCAGCCAGATAATGGGGAGCAAGCGTTAGAAATCGCAGATAATTTGATCCGTTCTGGAGCAGTGGATATCGTGGTGATTGACTCCGTTGCAGCTTTGACTCCGAAAGCGGAGATCGAAGGTGAAATGGGTGATTCTAAAATGGGTCTTCATGCAAGATTGATGTCGCAAGCATTAAGAAAATTAACAGGAACGATCTCTAAAACGAAATGTACCGTAATCTTCATTAATCAGTTAAGAGAGAAAATCGGGGTAATGTTCGGAAATCCGGAAACAACTACAGGTGGAAATGCGCTGAAGTTTTACGCTTCTGTAAGGATTGATATCAGAAAAGCAAGTGCGCCCATTAAAACGGGTGATGAAGCCGTAGGAAGTCGTGTGAAAGTGAAGATCGTGAAAAATAAAGTTGCACCTCCATTTAAGCTTGCTGAATTCGACATCATGTACGGTGAAGGCATTTCTAAAACCGGTGAAATTCTGGATGCAGCTGTGGACATGGGAATCGTTAAGAAAAGTGGTTCTTGGTTCAGTTATGCAGAAACGAAATTGGGTCAAGGTCGTGATGCAGTTAGAGATATGTTGAAAGACAATCCTGAACTTGCTGACGAACTGGAAGCGAAGATCAGAGAAGAAATTAAGAATAAAAAAGATAATTAGTCTGGATGATGACAGATCATAGATGTCCGACTTAAAGTTAGATTTTTATGATCCAATTTTCTAAAAATTAAAGACAGCATTTTTTGCTGTCTTTTTTTGTGCATAGGTGAGGTGTGGAAAATGGGAGAGTTTATTACAAAACTCTTTCCATCAATAAAGGCGGGCTTTAGCCATAACTTGTCTATCTCTTTTAGATGAAGTTTGCTTTTAGGTTTTTGTTGGAAATGGGATTTTTTTTGGAAAATGAATCGATGTTCTTATCAAAACTTTCTTATTATTAATTCTCACATTGCAAAAGGGATAGAAACGGAAACCCCGCAGAAAGCGTTGGCATTTGCAACGGCTTGAGGAGTTGCAATGGATAGCCCGACCCGAGCGGTGGGAGAAGCTTAGGCGAGGGGATTGCCCAAAAAAAATTGACAATGTGTCACTTTGTTCAGATTGGTGTTTTATTTGAGAACTCAACTGCATAATTTAAAAATCAATTAACATGACAAAAGGAAATATTAATGTATCGGTGGAAAATATTTTTCCCTTAATTAAAAAGTTTTTGTACAGCGATCACGAAATATTTTTACGTGAACTGATTTCTAATGCAACAGATGCAACTTTGAAATTGAAGCATTTGACGAGCATTGGTGAAATTAAAACGGATTACGGACAACCGAAAATCGAAGTTAAAATAAATAAAGACGCAAAAACTTTAACCATCATCGACCAGGGAATTGGGATGACGGGTGAAGAAGTTGAAAAATACATCAATCAGGTTGCCTTTTCCGGAGCGGAAGAATTTTTAGAAAAATACAAAGATTCGGCTAAAGATTCCGGGATCATCGGTCATTTCGGTCTTGGATTTTACTCGGCGTTTATGGTTGCTGAAAAAGTAGAAATCGTTACAAAATCTTATAAAGACGAACCAGCAGTTCGTTGGGTTTGTGATGGAAGTCCGCAATATACTTTGGAAGAAACAACGGATAAAACGGACAGAGGAACGGAGATTGTTCTTCATATTGCAGAAGATTCGACAGAGTTTTTGGAAGAATCCAGAATTCGTGAATTGCTTTTGAAGTACAATAAATTCATGCCTGTTCCAATTAAATTTGGAATGAAAACTGAAACTTTACCATTGCCTGAAGATGCTGCAGAAGACGCAAAAGCAGAAACGGTAGAAGTGGATAATATCATTAATAATCCAACTCCGGCGTGGACGAAAGCTCCGAGCGAACTTTCTGATTCAGATTACAAAGAATTCTACCATGAGTTGTATCCGATGCAATTTGAGGAGCCTTTGTTTAATATTCATTTGAACGTAGATTATCCGTTTAACCTAACTGGAATTCTTTATTTCCCGAAATTGACCAACGGTTTAAATATTGAGAAAGATAAAATTCAGTTGTACCAAAACCAGGTTTATGTAACCGATGAGGTGAAAGGAATTGTACCAGATTTCTTAATGCTGTTGCGCGGTGTAATTGATTCTCCGGATATTCCATTGAACGTTTCGCGTTCGTATTTGCAAGCTGATGGTGCAGTGAAGAAAATCTCTTCTTACATCACCAAAAAAGTTGCCGATAAAATGGTTGCTTTATTTAATGAAAACCGAGAAGATTACGAGCAAAAATGGAACGACATTAAAATCGTTATCGAATACGGGATGATCTCGGAAGATAAATTCTTTGACAAATCGGACAAGTTTGCTTTATATCCAACAACCGACGGAAAATATTATTTATGGTCAGAATTGGAAGAGAAAGTAAAACCAATGCAAACCGATAAAGATGGAAACTTCGTGATTCTGTATGCAACAAATGCTGACGAACAACACGGTTATATTCAATCTGCGAAAGATAAAGGCTATGAAGTTCTACTTTTAGATTCTCCAATTGTGCCACATTTGATTCAGAAATTAGAGCAGTCGAAAGACAAGGTTTCTTTTGCCAGAGTTGATGCCGATCACGTGAATAACCTGATTAAAAAAGAAGACACGGCGATTTCTAAATTGAATGAAGAGGAAAAAGAATCTTTAAAGAAAAATATCGAAGAAGCCGTAAACGACAAAAAATTCTCTGTTCAGGTAGAAGATCTGGAAAGTTCTGAAGCTCCATTTATGATCACTCAACCGGAATTTATGCGCAGAATGAAAGACATGCAGGCAACCGGCGGCGGTGGCGGAATGTTTGGAATGAGCGGTTTCCCAGAAATGTATAATTTGGTCGTTAATTCAAACAGTGAATTGGCTGCAGATATCTTAAAAGATGAAAATGTAGAAGACAAGAATTCAAAAATTAAACATGCTTTGGACTTAGCGAAATTATCTCAGAATTTGTTGAAAGGAAAAGATCTGACTGATTTCATTCAGAGAAGTTACCAGAATTTAAGTAAGTAATTAGAAGAGAAAAGAACAAAGAGTTTATTCTTTCTTAATTCTCTAACCTTGTCAGGATTTCAAATCCTGACAAGGTTTTTTTTGCAGTGAATTCTAATTTTTTTGAATGAATATGATTCAGAAGATTTCATCCGATTTTTTATTAAGGTGCCACTTCGTGGATGGAATCATCATAATTCTTCCAAAGGATTCCAAAACACATTTTTGAAATTCTGAATTTTTCCGTCTTTCACTTCTACACCTTCTAATTTTAATTTCCCCACAAAATCTCTTTGACAACTTGCGGTAATTCGACCTGACGAATTACAAACCCTATGTGCTGGGAAATCCTCATCATAATTTCGTAAGGCGTTTCCAACATGTGGGGCATGATTCGGGTAGCCAACTGCATTTGCAATCGCACCATAACTCGTCACTCTACCTTCAGGAATCATCATGATGATTTCAAAGACTTGTTTTTTGAATAGTTCGTTCACTTCGTCAATTTAATGCTAATTTTGTAATTTGGAATTTACAAATATAAAAATATATGAAAAAGCAGTTCTTTATCATTCTTAATAAATTCAACAAGAAGGTTTTTCCGAAACTTGGTGGACAGGATCCTTTGAAAATGAATAAACTTCAAAAAGCGATATTGGCTTATCGCTATTATGTAGTGATCAATTCTTTGGATTAGGAAATCCTATTTTCTTAAAGATTAAAAAAAAAACTAAAAAGTAATTCTAGCCGGGATGGAAGCGGCATCCTTTTTTGTTTTTTCCTGCTTTTCTGTCTTTACTATATTTTCTAAAAACAAAAAAGACCTGCCTGTCGGCAGACAGGTACAGCGGACAGCGCGACCACTTTTCCAAATAATTCAAAATCTTTTTGCTCCAAAAAAAAAGACCCTTCTATTGAAAGGGTCTTGTATTTAAAAAAGTAATGCTTCTAAATTTATTTCTTTTTGAACAATTTACTTAGATTCGGTTTGATGCCGATCGAAATTGGAACAGAATTAAATTTCTCGTTTTGTATATTGCTAAAACCGTGCTGATAACTTGCTTCTGCAAATAAATTGACAGCGCCAAGATTGTATTCAATACCGCCACCTGCTTCTGCAATCGCCATAGCATTACTTTTGTTTTTCATGGTCACCTCTAAAGTTGCAGCGTTTACGCTTGCTTGTGGAGTTAAAATAAAACCACCGCCACCGCCAGCAAAGCCATAAAAAGCCCATTTATCTACAATTTTACGGTAACCTAATGTGACGTTTAACAAATAAGTTGTCGATCTCCCTTTTTGCACCTTGTAAGTATAACCTTCATCGGCGACAATTTGGTTAAATTGATAAGCATGTAAACTTAATTTTGGGTACAGAAATAAGCCGCCATTTCCCAATCCTATATTTAAGCCTAAAGTTGTTGAAAACTTTGGGGCAAAATAGTCAGATGTTTTACCAACAGGTATGGAGAGACCAAACCCACTAGAACTGTACAGTTTGTCCGGTCGCGTATCTTGTGCTTTAATAGTAAAGGTGATGATTGTTAGAAATAGAGCAATTGGTGTAAATAATTTCATTTTGTCTTTATTGTAAATAGTTGTTTTAAAAAATCAATCGTGATTTTCCAAAAAGCAAAAATAATCCTTTTACATCGTGAATTGATCATTTCAAAAAAAACAATTATGTGATCAATTTAAATGACTTTTTGAATCAAAAAAAAATTTCCCCAACCCTTAAGGGAGTTTTTTTGATGAACTTTTGAAAGAAGTTTTTCGCCCTTTAGGGTTGGGTAAAGACAATTTCCTACTATAAACTAAAAAACCCTTTCAATCTTAAAGACCGAAAGGGTTATGTTTGATCAGAACTCTGAAGTCTACTATCTTTTTTCTATAAACTCTTATCTAATTAAGAATTCTCCAAGATATAAGAGAACATCAACGGTGCACAAATTGTCGCATCACTTTCAACGATATACTTCGGTGTATTGATGTCCAGTTTCCCCCACGTGATCTTTTCATTCGGAACTGCTCCAGAATAAGATCCGTATGATGTTGTAGAATCCGAGATCTGACAGAAATATGACCAGAACGGCGTATCCGTCATTTCCATATCCTGGTACAACATTGGAACCACACAAATTGGGAAATCACCCGCGATTCCACCTCCAACCTGGAAGAAGCCAACACCTTTTCCACCTGAATTTTTCGGATACCAATCTGCTAAATACATCATGTATTCAATCCCCGATTTTACGGTTGAAGGTTTTAATTCGCCCTTGATACAGTAACTTGAAAAAATATTTCCCATGGTAGAATCTTCCCAACCTGGTACCACGATCGGCAAGTTTTTCTCAGCTGCGGCAATCATCCAGGAATTCTCTCTTGGAATCTCGTAATACTGCTCCAAAACTCCTGATAGAATCATTTTGTACATATATTCATGCGGGAAAAATCGTTCGCCAGCGGCTTCAGCATCTTTCCATATTTTCACAATATGTTCCTGCAATCTTCGGAACGCTTCCTCTTCTGGAATACACGTGTCAGTAACACGATTCAAGCCTTTTTCCATTAAATCCCACTCTTCTTGTGGCGTCAAATCACGGTAATTGGGTACGCGTTTGTAATGAGAATGCGCAACCAAATTCATTAGATCCTCTTCTAGATTCGCACCAGTACAAGAAATAATATGCACTTTATCTTCGCGAATCATTTCAGCTAAAATTTTTCCAATTTCCGCGGTGGACATTGCACCCGCCAGAGTGATCATCATTTTTCCGCCATCTTTTAAATGGGCAACATATCCTTTTGAAGCATCTACCAAAGCTGCAGAATTAAAATGCAGATAATATTTTTCGATAAATTCCGTAATCGGTTTACTCATAATTTTTTGATTTTAGCAAAGATAATCAATTTTACAAACGAATAGTGACTCCTGCACTAACAGTCAGTCGGTGTAGCGCTTCTTTCTGGTCTTCCGGCAAATCAAACTGTTGACCATTTAGTTTTGCTTTTACCAAAGTTCCGCCAGTGTAACCCACCTGTGGGCCGATGAAAATACTTGGAGATATTTCATACATATACCCAATCGTTGCAGCTAAGCCAAGATTTGACCCTGAAAACAAAACATTATCAGTCTTACTTTTATAACTGATGACTCCGATCGCCATGTCATAATATAATTTGTGTTTTGTACTCTCATCAAAATTAGAGTAAAGAAAAGCAGGTCCTACAAAAGTAATGGTGTCATCTGTAGAAAGAGAGATGGAGACAGGATCGCCATCAGGGGTAAAACCACTAAAACTGCCGGAAGAAGATGCGGAGTAGATGTTGTATTTTACTCCTAAACCTATTACATTATTGAGTTGATAATAGGCGCCGATGTCGAAGTTAATACCTGACTTTAAACCTTTAAGGTAAGATTCTTCCTGTTGGGTAATGTTAGAAGGTAAACTTGCAGTTCTAAAACCATAGCCAACACTGGGAATGATGGAGATCTTTTTTTGAGCGAACACACTTAGAGGCAAAGCTGCCAAGGCAAAGAGTAGAAATTTGTTCTTCATATAATTTTTTAACAAATATATCAGAATTTATTTCTCCTGTTTTCTTTTTTTTCAGAAAGTTGCTTTTTGGCTTTAATTCTTTTTTCGATTTTGGAACGGGAAGGCTTCGTGGCTTTTCGGGATTTAGGGATGAACAACGATTTTTCAACCATTTCTAGGATCTTATCCGTTGCAATTTTTTTATTTTGTAGTTGCGTTCGGCTTTCTGAAACGGTGAATTGTAAAATTCCTTCAGCGTTGATGCGGTTTTTAAGTTTCTCACATATCATCTCTTTTCCTTCAATAGAAAAACATTCACTTTCGGCAACGTTCCACATCACGGTAACTGATGTTTCGACCTTATTGACGTTTTGTCCGCCAGCGCCACTGCTGCGGGAAGTTTTGTACGTGAGTTCTTTAGTGAAGTCTTTCATGATATAGGAGGAAAGAACAAAGATAAAAAATAAAGATAAGGGATTATACGCTAAGAGGAAAGAGTAAAATAGGTTTGAATTATTTCTTTAAAATATTAAAAGCTATTTGAGTCAATGCTCGACGATCAATCTTTCCGTTCGGAATCCGGGGAAATTTTTCGATGAAAATAATTTCTTTTGGCTGATGATTTTTTGATGGATAAATGATTTTTTCTAATTGCTGAGTGATCTTTTTATTCTGTTCACCTTCGATGACAAGAAGTAGTTTCTGGCCTAATAATTCATCTGCAACTCCTACAAATACGACTTCATTCTGTATTTCTTTTTTCACCAGACTTTCCAATCTTTCCGGATAAATTTTCAACCCGGCAGAATTAATGACATTGTCAATTCTTCCTAGGAATCTAAAATCTCTGCTATCATTAATTTCAACTAAATCGTTCGTTTTAAGAGGTTCGGGATTCAACTTTGGAGCGAAAATTTGTAAGCAATCTCTTTCATCTAAAGAGATCTCGACACCATCTAAAACTTTAAAATAATCTTCCGAGCTAGGATAGATTTGTTTCAAAGCGATGTGAGAAAGGGTTTCCGACATTCCATAAGTCTCAAAAATAGATGATTGAGTTTCTGTGCTTCTGAGTGTTTGTGAGATTTTTATCTTTAGTGATTCTGAAACTGCAGCACCTCCAATAATAATATTTTTAATTAAATGAATTTTGTCCAGAGAATTCTCAACTTGAAGCGGAGACATTGCGCAAAAATCAATTTCTTCATTTAAATCTGATAGTGGTTTTGCTGAAGGAGTGTTTACAACTAATTTTAACTTTCTTTCAATGGCCCGAACGACCATCATTTTTCCCGAGATATAATCAACAGGAAGACAGAGTAGCGCAGAATCGCCTTCTCTCAGTCCAAGTATATCGCAGGTCTTCTTTGCGGAATACTGCATTCTTTCTTTTTCTATGTCAAAAACTTTAGGTGTTCCTGTAGAGCCAGAAGTTTGAACTTTTACCGTCTTTGAATCAGCAAACCATTCTTCAATGAAAGAAATAACTTGTTGTTCAAATTCAGTAGTTGGAATTGGTTGTTGGTCGGTAGAAAAATCGATTATCATTTTGAAATATCATTTTAAAAAATTGAGACCCGAATGCCGAAGATGGAATGGAAAAGTCCCTCTCCGCTGGAGAGGGAATTAGGGTGAGGAACAAAGGGGCACGCCCAAATATTACATTCTATTGACCGTTCCGATTCCTAGAAGTTCTAAGCCTTTTTTAATAGTTTTCCCTGTAAGTTCTGATAATTCCAAACGAAAGTTTTTCGCGTTTTCATTATCCTGATTAAGGATTGGATTGTTCTGATAGAAAGAGTTATACGATTTGACCACTTCATAAACATAGTTCGCAACAAGTGCTGGAGAAAGTGTTTCTGCTGCTCGGGAAATCACTTCTCTGAAATTGGAAAGGTTCATCACCAGTTCTTTTTCTGAAACATTCAGTTCGTAATCTGAAACGGTTGTTTTCTGGTAATCTGCTTTCGCTAATAAGGACTGAATTCTGGCATAAGTGTATTGAATGAATGGTCCCGTATTTCCAGCAAAGTCAATACTCTCGGCTGGGTTAAACATCATTTTTTTCTTAGGATCAACTTTGAGCATGAAATATTTCAAGGCGCCTAAACCAACTGTTTCGTAAGATTTTTCTTTGTCTTCGTCAGAAAGGGTTTCTAGTTTACCCAATTCCTGTGCTTTTTCTTTTGCAGTTTCATACATTTCCTGCATCAAATCATCGGCATCTACAACAGTTCCTTCACGGGACTTCATTTTACCAGCAGGGAGTTCGACCATTCCGTAAGAAAGATGGAAGAGATTTTCAGCCCAGGTATAACCAAGCTTTTTAAGAATTTTGAATAACACATCGAAATGATAATCCTGTTCGTTTCCAACAGTATAAATTAATTTCTGAATCGAAGTTTCTTTGAAACGTTCCACGGCAGTTCCTAGATCCTGCGTCATATAAACCGAAGTTCCATCGCCACGCAACAATAGTTTATGATCCAAGCCTTCCTCAGAAAGATCGCACCAAACAGAACCGTCTTCTTTCTTGTACAAGACTCCTTTAGTTAAGCCTTCCTGAATTAAATCTTTTCCTAGCAGATAAGTATTACTTTCATATTGAACCTGATCGAAATCAACACCCAGTCTTTTGTAAGTCTGATCAAATCCTGCATAAACCCACGAATTCATTTCTGCCCAAAGACTTTTCACTGTTTCGTCACCTTTCTCCCAGTCGAGCAACATTTTTTGCGCTTCTAAAATAATAGGAGCCTGTTTTTTTGCAACTTCTTCTTCGTATCCTTGTTCAACTAATTCTGCGATTTCTTTTTTGTACTCTTTGTCGAAAGCAACGTAGTAGTTTCCAACCAGTTTGTCACCTTTTAGATTTGTAGATTGTGGAGTTTCATTTTTTCCAGATTTTTCCCAGGCAAGCATCGATTTACAGATGTGGATTCCACGATCGTTGATGATCTGGGTTTTAATCACATTGTAACCATCTTCTTTTAAAATCTGCGCAACAGAATATCCCAAAAGATTGTTACGGATATGGCCAAGGTGTAATGGCTTATTGGTATTCGGTGAAGAATATTCAACCATTACTGTTTGGTGTTTGTCTTCTTTCTTGTCAAAGTTTTCCTGGACTGAATTGAAATTATCTAAGAAAAAATTATTTTTAATTTTTAAATTAAGAAATCCTTTTACCACATTATAGCTTTCAACAAAATCAGCTTGAGTTGAAAAAGCATCACCTAATTCCACCGCAATTGCATCCGGACTTTTCTTCAATAATTTAACAAGTGGAAAAGTGACAATCGTAAAATCACCTTCATATTCAGTTTTGTTTTGCTGAACATCTAAGGTGACGTTATTTCTGTCATTGACATTGTCTACTTGAAAAACAGTCTTTATGATTTCTGCTAATTTATCTTGAATGATCTCTTTAATATTCATGGGTTTATTTTGAAGTACAAATATACGGAAATAAAAAAACCACTCCGAGGAGTGGTTTAAAGAAATCTGTTGAATAAATATTAATTTACGTCCCAGAATAATTTAGTAGTTGCTTTGTCTCCGCCGATTGCACTTGCAGCAGCAGTTACATTAGTTTTATTAAGAACATACTCTTGGTCAGAATATGGCATTCTTACTGGTACACCATCAAGCTTAGAGTTTGGTGGGTTAACAAATACTGGGTTATCTAGTCTTCTTGCGAATAACCAAGCAGCAAATGGTTTGTTAAACATAGCAATGTATGCTTCTTCACCAATTGATTTTTTCCAGTTTGCAGCGTCATATGGACGAGCAGCTAAGTAAGTAGCAGCGTCTGCAGGACTAACATTGTTTAACATCATAGAAGCGTTGATTGCAGCAGCATAGAAAGTTGCAGCAGTTCCACCTACGGTATAACCTCTTGCAGCAGCTTCAGCTTTCATAAATAATACTTCCTCGTAACTTAGTAAGTTAGCTGGAGCATTATTTGCTAAGAAGAAATCACTCATGTGAGATTTTCCATTAAATGGATTTAAAGCTCCAAAAACTCCACCTACATATTCGCCATCAACTTTGGTAAACCATACGTCAATCCTTGGATCAGCGCTTGCTTTCATTTTGTTAATGATCAATTCTGTTGGAACAAAGTCATTTCTTCCTGAAGCTACTAAGTCATCAAAAATTGGGTTATTAAAAGTTCCACCTGCAAATTTTAAAGAGTAAGCTTCGTCGTTAGACATGATCACACCACTCGCAACAGCTGCTTCTGCTGCTGCTTTTGAAGTTGCTGCATCGGTATCTGCTAAGTTAAGTGCTAATCTTAGTTTAACAGAGTTTGCTAAATGTTTCCATTTTGTCATATCTCCGCCGTACACTAAGTCACCTGAACCATAACCTTCAGCACCTTCATCAATTGCTGCAACTACGGCAGTAATTCTTGATAAAAGACTTGTGTAGACCGCTTTTGCATCATCATATTTTGGTGCGAAACCTCCTGCCTCAGCCTGTAAAGCTTCAGAGTAAGGAATGTTCCCGTAAGTGTCTACTAGATTTTCCCAAACTACGATCTGAGAAATTTCTAAAGTAGCATTCTTATTTTTTCTTTCTGCTTCAGAACCTACTGCTTCAGCGGGAAGATTCTTTTTAGCGGTCTCATAATTATTTAATGAGTTGACGTACATTCTGTTCCAGTGATTACGAGGCTGGTTACGGGTAACCAAGTCATAATTTGTCTCATCTGTATACGTTGTTTCTGCCCATTGTTGAACAAAGAATCTGTAATTATTAAAATTTACACTTCCTGTAAAAGTAGAGTAGAAGAATTGCTGTTGCCCCATCGCTAAAAGCGTAGATGAAGGCAATACTGATGGGTGCTTTGGATCCTCATTCAGAGAAAGTAAATCTCTCTGACAAGAGGTAAGACTGACTGCAGCCAAGGCACCGATGATTAATTTATTAAGTATTTTTTTCATTGTTGTAATCTTAGAATTTTAATGTTACATTTAATCCGATGTCTCTTGTTGTTGGTAAAGACCCAATAGACCATCCATATGATCTATTTCCACCGCCAACCATGTTTTCTGGATCTGCGTACGGTAAGTTTTTGCTAATGATCCACAAGTTTCTTCCTACTAAGGAGATTTTCGCGTCTCTAATGAAAGTTCCTGCTAAGAAAGTCTGAGGTAAAGTATACCCTATAGAAGCCTCTCTTAATTTAACATAAGAACCATCATAAACAAATCTACTGTTAGGCATTCTTGAATATCCATCTAATGAACCAAATGCACTAGGATTACGAGTGTTCGTAGTATTTACTTGTCCATTAGGATTAACCCCTGGCCAAACAACTCCAACTTCTCTGATGTCTCCAACAGCAGTTTCTTCAGGTAAACCTGTAGCAAGACCGTAATACATATCCGTGGAGAATACGTCACCACCATGTCTGATATCGATCAAGAAACTCATTGATAAACCTTTATAGTTCATGCTGTTTCTAATACCTGCTAACCAGTCTGGTGTAACATTACCAATTACTTGGTTTCCTTGACGTAAGTAATAACCTGTACTGGCATTAATCACTTTTTCTCCGTTTAAGTAAACATAGTCAGATCCTACTAATGTTCCCCAAGCTTGTCCTTCTCTTGCATTAAGAGATACACCACCTTGATAAGAAGCTAGTAATACGTTTGATACATCGGTTACTTCATTGTGAAGCAATTCAACTACCTCATTTCTGTTTTGAGACCAGTTAGCATCTAAGTTCCAAGTAAAATTGTTTGTTTTTACCGGTACGAATCCTAATTGAACCTCATAACCCCAGTTGTCGATTCGACCAGCGTTGATTGAAGCTGAGCTTAAACCAGAACCAGATGAAATAGGCAATGTAATTAACTGATTAAAGGTTTTAGTTTTGTAGTAAGCAACGTCAAACGTAAATCTGTTGTTGAATAAACTACCTTCTGTACCAACTTCAAATTCTTTTGCTCTTTGTGGAACTAAATCTGAGTTTGGTTGACGAGTCTGACTTCCAGATAAGCCTACATCGCCAAAGAATCCTGCTGCATTATAGTAGTAAGATAATTGATAAGGATCAGCTGTTCCTCCAACTTCTGCATAATTCGCTCTTACTTTCCAGAATTTTAAGAAATCAGTTTTAACGATCTCAGAAAGAATTAAAGCACCGGTAACAGAACCGTATTTAAATAAATTGTTTCCTTCTGGTAAAGTTGAAGTTTGATCAACTCTATAAGTTCCATCAATATATAATATTTTATAGATATCGAATGAAGCTGAAGCATATCCAGAGTTAGTCTGAGTAGTCCAATCAACTTCAGCTGGTGCTAAAGCTGGTGCAGCACTGTTTGATAAACTGTAGATATTTCTTAAAACTAATCCTCCTTCAGTTGTAGCATAAAGTGAATTTAAAGTATTTCTTCTAACAGTTCCTCCTACAACTCCACTTACATTTACATTATCAGTAATATCGAATTTGTAACTGGCAATTACATCGTAATTGGTTTCTGTTTTTGCAAGGTCTTGTCTTGCGTATCCTGATTCACTATCATTTCCTGCTGCACCAAAAGTTGCTGCTAATGATCCTACCGCTAATCTATCACCAATGGTCAAGTTTGATCTGTCATAACTTACTTTACCCATCACGTTGATGTTTTTAGTAACGTCATACGTTAAACTTGCGATACTAAAAGATCTGTTTCTTTTATCTGTTGGATAACTCTCATACACTTGGAAGTAAGGGTTATTCCAGAAAATTGGACGAAGATTAGTAGAATCATATGGATTCCAAGTAACGTTACCGTAATTGTTAGCCGCAGTTGGGTTTGCTGCATTTCTCATGTAGGCGTCTCTCAATGAAAGAACATCTACGTTAGTTTGCCACCACTGTCTGAAGTTGGTTACGATATTATCACTGTATCCAGTTGTTGATCTACCTTTAGTATCCTGAAGAGTTAAGGTAGTAAAGAATGAACCGTGTAATTTCGGAGTAAAGTCATAATTCGCTTTCAGAGTGAAAGTGTTTTTAGACATTTTAGAGTTTGGCATCAATCCAGTTGAAGTCATGTTGTCATAAGAGAACATGATGTTCTGACCTTTGGTACCTTTCTCTAAAGTAATGGTGTTACTATAAGTAAACGGTGTTTCAAAAAATTTGATAGGACCATTTTTAGCTGCGACCCATGGAGTTGCTTTTCCGTAGTTAGGAGAAGTTGGATCTAATGAATCCCATTGGTAAACTAATAAACTTGGATCAAATTTAGGACCCCAAGAAGCATCTTCTGCAAAGTTAGCATAGTAATTACCATCAGCATTCGGCGCTTCAGTGTAGAAATCCTGATCGTAACCTGCACCGTACTTGTCTTGGTAAGTTAAGAAAGTACTTTTGTCAATGAAACCAGCTTGAACCCCTGTTGTCCAACTAACACCCCAAGAACCATCTTCTGCACCTCTACCATTTTTAGTCGTGATTAGAACAACACCATTCAAACCTCTTTCACCATACAATGCTGATGCAGCTGCACCTTTCAGTACGTTGATTGAAGCGATGTCTTCTTGGTTGATGTCAGATAACGCATTACCAAAATCTTTCCCGAATCCGTAAGTGGTATCATTATTAACGGGCGTACCATCAATTACAACTAATGGGCTACTTCCGTTAATTCCTTTTACCCCTCTAATCACCATACTTGCTGATCCAGCAAAGTTACTGTTAGCGATTACGCTAAGACCAGCTACTTTACCAGAAAGCTGAGAAGCAATGTTTCCAGTATTAGTGGTTCCTTCTGATAATACATCAGATTTAACCTCCTGAGAAGCATAACCTAGCGATTTTTTTTCTCTTTTGATACCTAAAGCCGTTACTACGACGCCTTCGATATCTTGCGTTTTAATAGTGTCTTTTTTCTGTGCATTTACCATCGCAAATGACGCAGTCAAAACTACCGCTAAAACGCTTGTTGTTAGTTTCTTCATATCAAATTAAATTTTTTCATTACAACAAAAGTGCAAATAATTTGTAAAACAACCAAACAATTTGTTAAATAATTCTTAAAAATTTTGTAATTTTAACGTTTAGATGTTATTAATGAAATTACTTAAAACCGTCTCGGATAAATATATAGAAGCAGGTTGTGATGAGGTTGGCAGAGGTTGTTTGTGTGGACCCGTGGTAGCTGCGGCCGTTATTATCGACGAAAATTTTAACCAAAATTTGGTTAATGACTCTAAAAAATTAACATTTAAAACGCGCCAGGCTCTTGATCAATATATCAAAGATAATGTGAAAGATTTTGCAATTTCGGAACTTTCACCGTCCTTCATTGACGAAAATAACATCCTAAATGCAAGTATTCACGCCATGCACTTGTCCTTAGATCAGCTAAAAATTCGTCCGGAGCTGCTTTTAATAGATGGAAACCGTTTTCACCCGTACGAATTTATTCCGCATCAGTGTATTGTAAAAGGCGATTCTAAGATTCTTTCCATTGCTTGTGCTTCTATTTTAGCCAAGAATTATCGCGATCAATTAATGATTGAATTGCATGAGGAATTCCCAGAATATGGATGGAACAAAAATATGGGCTATGCGACGAAACAGCATCGCGAAGCTTTAATAAAATATGGCCCAACGATTCACCACCGGCAGTCTTTTCGACTCAAATATGATTAGGGAATCATTATTACTGGTCAGTGAGAAATGAGCAATAAAAAAACGGAAGAGATGATCTTCCGTTTTTCTTTATATATAATAAGGAGTATTTATTTTTTCTTTCCTCCTCCTTGTTGCTGTTGAGCTTTTTGCTGTTCCTGAGCTTTCTCCATCATTTCACGCATTCTTTTTTGGAACTTACCTTCAGGTTTTGGTCCTTTAATTTTGTTTTCCTGAATTTGAGCGTGGATTTTCTTCTCATCCAATATCCAGTATTTAATAACCAGGATAATTAAAATGTTAATCGCATTCGATACGAAATAATACCATGATAAACCTGACGCAGAGGTGTTCAAGAAAAATAAGAATGTAATGGGGAAGATGTACATAATTACTTTCATGTTCGGCATTCCTTCTTGCGTTGGTTGCTGGATGTTTCCAGCTGTCATTACCGTATAGATCAAGATCACTACCGTACACGCAATTGCGAAAATACTTAAATGATCTCCTAATAATGGAATACTGAAAGGTAATTTGATTACATCGTCGTAGGCAGTTAGATCTTTCGCAAACCAAAAGCTTTTTCCGCGAAGATCGATCATGTTAGGGAAGAAGCGGAACAGGGCGTAGAAAATCGGGACCTGTATTAATCCGGGTAAACAACCAGCCATCTGGTTTACGCCAGCTTTTCGATAAACAGCCATCGTTTCCTGCTGTTTTTTCATGGCATCGGCTTTTTTGTATTTCTCGTTTACCGCATCAATTTCCGGACGGATCACTTTCATCATCGCACTTAATTTGTGCTGCTTAAACATCACCGGCGATAAAATAATTTTTACGATAATCGTCATTAAGAAGATCACCCAACCTGCTGCGATTCCCCAACCTGAAATTAAATTATACATTGGGATAAAGAACCATCTGTTCAAAGTTCCAATAAACGACCATCCTAAAGGAAGTAATTCATCGAAGTTCTTGTCATAAGATTTCAATAAAGGTAAATCTAACGGCATAAAATACCATTTGAAGTTTTGATTCATTTCGCCTCCCGCCAAATCAACCTGACCATTGAAATTGAATTTTTTCACAAATTCTCCTTCATCAATCGTGTCCTGTGAACCGTGAGATTTTTTGAAACCTTGTTGTGGCTCAATCACCATGGAGAAAAATTGCTGTTTGATCGCTAACCAGTTGAGGGTTTCTTCCGGCTCGTCCATTTCTGTTCTACCATCGTAATCAAAACTGCTGTAATTATCAAAAGTATAATTGAATTCCGTATGAGTTTGTTCTTGAGAGCGTCCTTTTTCCATTTGTCTCGCACTGAAATCCCAGACGAAATCTGCTTTAGAATCAGCAACAAGTTGTCCTAAGCCTTGCGTTTTTACATTGAAGTCAACGGTGTATTTATCTAGTAAAGTATAAATAAACTGAATCACAGCGCCATTTACATTGGCTTGCATGGTTACCGAATTGCCACTTTGACTTGGGGCAAAAACTAAATCTTTCGTGTTGAAAGTTTTCCCGCTTTTATCTTTAAACTGGAAACCGTAGGATGAATTATTTTTGTCAAAAAGCAAAAGTTTCTTGTCGTTGACGTCGCTTTTTTTATTGTACGCTTTATACTCGTTTAATTCAACCGTAGAAAGTTGTCCACCCAAAGTGGAAATCGCTACCGTTAGTTCTTTATTCTTTAATTCTACTTGCTGAATTGAGGTTGCTTTTACGCTATCGTTTAGATTGGTTGCAATTGCCGGTTTAGTCACTGGTGCCGCTTGAGTAACCTGTGTTGGATTTTGCGCTTCCTTTAATTGCTGTTCGGTCTGCTGTTTATTTTGAAAATAAAACATCGCTCCCATAATAATCATTGAAAACAGTGCGAAAATGATCAATTGATTTTTATCTAAACCGTTATTTTGCTGCATTTTAATTTATTTGAAATTTAAAATTGAAGGTTCGAAATCCTGCATTCTTTTCCCTTTTAATTTTGGGTGCAAAAATACTGAAATTTTTGGCAATGAAGAATTTTTTGAGTACTCATTTAAAAACAAAAGAGATAAAAAACATTTTGTCTTTTATCTCTTTCTTTTTATTTCTTGGTTGCTGCTTTTATCAAAGCCTTAAACAAAGGATGGGGCGAGGCAACGGTACTCTTATATTCGGGATGATATTGAACTCCGATATAAAAAGGGTGGTCTTTTAATTCCAACGTTTCTACCAATTCAGTTTCAGGATTAAATCCAGTTGGTACTAAGCCGTTTTTCTCGAACTCATCTTTGTATTCAGAATTAAATTCATAACGGTGACGGTGTCTTTCTGAAATATTTTTAGTTCCGTAGATTTCCTGAAGTTTCGAACCGTTTTTTAAAGAACATTTCCAGGCACCTAATCTCATGGTTCCGCCTTTTTCAACCACATTTTTCTGATCTTCCATTAAAGAAATTACAGGTTCTGGTGTAGAAGTGTCGAATTCCATAGAGTTGGCTTTCTTGTAGCCAAGCACGTTTCTGGCAAATTCAATGGTCATAATTTGCATTCCCAAACAAATTCCTAAGAGCGGAATATTATTTTCACGCGCATATTTTGCGGCTTCAATTTTACCTTCAATTCCACGGTCTCCAAATCCTGGAGCGATCAGCATTCCGTCGATTCCTTCAAAGGTCTCTGCGATATTACTTTCTTCGAGTTCACCGCTATAAACCCATCTTACTTTTACTTCAGTTTCTAAATCGGCTCCGGCGTGAATAAATGATTCTACGATTGATTTGTAAGAATCCTGCAATGAAACGTATTTTCCAACCAAAGCGATCTCAACAGATTTTTTTGGATTCTTATATTTTTTAAGGAATGTTTTCCAATCTTTTAAATCCGCTTGTTTGTCAGATTTCAGATTCAGTTCTTTTAAAACCACATCATCAAAATCCTGTTTTTGTAAGTAAAGCGGAACTTCGTAAATAGTTTCCAAATCTTTACATTCAATCACGTTTTCTAAAGCGACATTACAGAATTGAGCCAATTTCATGCGTTGTTCTTTCGGAATAATGTGTTCCGTTCTACACACCAAAACATCAGCTTGAATACCAGATTCCATCAACTGACGAACGGAATGTTGAGAAGGTTTGGTTTTTAATTCACCACTGGAAGCCAAATACGGCAACAAAGTCAAGTGAATCACCATCGAATTATGTTCACCCAATTCCCATTTCAACTGGCGAACACTCTCTATATAAGGAAGCGATTCAATATCGCCAACGGTTCCACCAATTTCGGTGATGATGATATCGTAGTTTTGTTTCGCCAGCATTTTAATCCGACGCTTAATTTCATTGGTAATATGCGGAATAACCTGCACGGTTTTTCCCAAGAAATCTCCTTTTCTTTCTTTTTCAATAACGGTTTGGTAAATTTTACCGGTCGTTACGTTATTATTTTGAGAAGTTTTAGAATCCAGAAATCTTTCATAATGCCCAAGGTCCAAATCGGTTTCCGCACCGTCGTCAGTAACATAGCATTCGCCGTGTTCATAAGGATTTAGCGTTCCCGGGTCGATATTGATATAAGGGTCAAGTTTTTGGATGGTGACATTGAATCCTCTCGATTTTAGCAGTAAGCCAAGTGACGCTGAGACAATTCCTTTGCCTAAAGAAGAAGTTACACCACCGGTTACGAAGATGTATTTCGTGTTCTTTTTACTCATTAGTTTAGGTTTGTGCAAAGTTAATGGATTTTGAAAGACGAGGCAAATAAAGGAGAACTAAAATTTTTTAGGAGACAGTCTCGTCCTTAGACGATATGCTTTTCACTATATCTTCTTTTCTTGTCCCTAAGACGAGGGATGTCGTTGCAATAAAGGCTATGAGTTATATGATGAATGAAAGGAAGTTGCGGTAATTAAGTTGAGCACGATTTTTATTCAGTCGATTCTTGTCGATATAGTTACGGGTGTCTTTTCTTTTGATTCTCGTTAATCTTTCTTATCACATCTGTCTTCATAATAACCAGGAAATTACTTTTTGTATTCCACAAACTGGTGTATTTCTTCGATACTACCGTGTAGTTTTCCCAATCGGTAAATTTTTGGTAAAGCATTAAAGTGCAAATGTCAGTTGGCGTGATATACGGCCAGTCTTCCAGGATGTGAGAATGCATTGCAGAAACTGTTTTACCAACTTCTTCATCGACAATTTTTTGTGCAATTAGCGATTTGTGTAGAGGCTGAACTTTGGTAATTTCATTCTTTTTATTAAAATTTAATAAATAATCATTCCCAATAAGAACCAAATTGTTAACGTTGGTGCCTGTGATAATATAAACTTTCTTCTCTTTCTGAGTAATAACCGGAATGATGTTAAAGTTGGTATTTTCGTATTGGTTAAAAATTGGATCGCTCTGTACTCTTTCAAGTGTTTTTTGACGAAGATCAAAATAATCTTTTTCGATTGTTGTAAAAGCCCTTTGTGTTAAATCTAATTTTGCATCTTTCAGTTCGTAATTGGTTGGGAACGCAACCGTTCCAATAATTTGATGTTCTTTGGAGAAAAACACGCATTTTGGTACACCACCATCGATATAAGAAAAGTAACCGGCTATATTTTCTTTCTGAGCATAGTTTTCAAGAAAAACATCTGTCCCATACCAAGATGCCATTTCACTTCTATATAAAGTGATTCCCTCGTCTGTGATTTCTTTGGCAATTTTCTGTAAATCCTGAGCAGAAATTGAAATATATAGAAGTGCGAAGAGAAAAGAGTACATTTTTTTCATAACTGAAGTTTAACTAATCTAACAATTCTTTTTAGAAGTAAGGTTGATAAAAACGACCTTTAATTTTAACCACAGTGGAATTATCATTTTTTTTAATAAAATAAAAGATATAACGGACATCAAGATGGATTTTGAAAGTCGGTGTAAAAAAAGGTGTAATAATTTTGTAGGAGGTAAAGGGCGACGGTTTCGTTACAACGAGGAATGTAGACTGTAGAGAGCGCAAAACGATCAACTCTGGACGGTGTTATAAAATATTTTTCACTTTGGTAATATGTTGATTTTAAAGTTTTTTTAAGAAATATTAAGAATTTTTTTAACTTTAATATTAGAAAATAATCGAATGCAAAAAGCATCTTATATATGAAACTTAAATCAATTACTATCTTCTTCGCTTTTGCTGCAATTACTTCCTGTTCAACCTCCAACATTGCAGTTTCTGAAAATCTTCGGCAGAATTCTTCTGTTATGGATGTGAAAGGAAATGCCGGACTTTTAATTAATCAGAAGATCTCTTTTGGTAATTTCTATACATCACCTATTAAAAGAGGCTGGACTAATAGAACAGAATTGAGCGTCTTGGGAATTAAACATGAAAAAGCAAAGCAGCCGATTGAATTTACTCAATTTGGTTTAAATGCTTCTTCAGCCGATATTGTCGGATCCAGTAACTTCGACAACAATATGTTTAAACTTTTCAAAGGGTTAGAAAATTATGCAAATAATTTCTGGAATGGTTACTTTGGTGTAATTATTCCGAAAGATGGTAGTGCCACTTGGGAGGTTCTTGTGGAAAACGACCACTCAAATAATTCTCTAAAATCTGAAACGGACAATGGCATCGCCATGGATGAGCAGGGAAATAGTATTGAAATAAAAGGCACAAAGCAACTCGCCGAAAATAAATTCTTCACCGACGACAGCAAAACCTTTGGATATGAACTGTTCCGAAATGGCGAATCTATTGGCGCTGTATCTGTTCTTGGAAACGGAAAGGTTTGGATTAAAAATTCACTAAGTCCACAAGATAAACTGATCGTGGCATCTCTGTCCAGCATGTTGATATCTAAACAAAATTTGAGTCAAAAATAAAATTGCTTCATCATTACTTAAAACTTCCGTTGTATTTCAGCGGAAGTTTTTAAATTCGCAACATGGCAAAAGTGAAAACAGCATATATCTGTCAGAATTGTGGTACAAACTATCCGCAATGGCTTGGGCAGTGTAAGAATTGTGGCGAATGGAATACTTTGGTGGAGGAGATTGTAGAGAAATCTACGACCAAAAGTTTCACGGATCGCTCGAAACAGCATATCATTAATATTATCGAAGTTGAGACTTTTGAAGAACCTCGAATTATAAGTCCTTCCGAAGAATTAAACCGTGTACTCGGTGGCGGAATTGTTTTGGGTTCTGTCACTTTAATTGGCGGTGAACCTGGAATTGGGAAATCGACTTTATTGCTGCAACTGGCGCTGAAGATGAAGAAGAAAATTCTTTATGTTTCCGGTGAGGAAAGTGCGTCGCAGATCAAAATGCGGGCAGATCGACTGACGGAACTTCAAAACCCAAACTGCTTTCTTTTTACGGAAACTTCAGTAGAAAAAATCCTGCACGAAGCGAAAAAACTGAAACCTGATTTTATGATTATTGATTCTATTCAAACGCTTCAAAGTCAAACAATTGAAAGTTCGCCGGGAACGGTTTCTCAAATTCGGGAATGTTCGAACGAGATCATTAAATTTTCTAAAGAAACTAATACACCGACTTTTTTAGTTGGACATATTACAAAAGACGGCCAGATCGCTGGTCCGAAAGTTTTGGAGCACATGGTCGATGTGGTTTTGAATTTTGACGGTGACCGAAATCATTTGTTCCGATTACTAAGAGCGAGTAAAAACCGTTTTGGATCTACCGCAGAAATCGGGATTTACGAAATGGTTTCTCAAGGCTTGAAAGAAATAAAAAATCCTTCAGAAATACTGATTACCAAGAAGTTTGAAGAACTTTCCGGGAATTCTGTAGCCGTAACTTTAGAAGGAAACCGACCGATGTTGATCGAAATTCAGGCGCTGGTAAGTTCTGCTGTTTACGGAACTCCGCAAAGAAGCTGTACCGGTTTTGATTCGAAAAGACTCAATATGCTTTTAGCAGTTTTAGAAAAAAGAGCTGGCTTTCAATTAGGTGCGAAAGATGTGTTTTTAAATATTACAGGCGGAATAAAAACCGGCGATCCAGCTTTGGATTTAGCGGTCGTCGCTTCGATCCTTTCGTCGAATGAGGATATTGCAATTTCTGAACATTTCTGTTTTGCGGGAGAAATTGGGTTGAGTGGAGAAATTCGTCCGATTCCGCAGATTGAACAAAGAATTTCGGAAGCGGAGAAATTGGGTTATGAGAAGATATTTGTATCGAACCTCAACAAAATTCCGAAGAAGAAATACGGAATTGTAATTGTGGAAGTAAGTAAGATCGAGGATTTTCATGAATGTTTGTTTTAAAGATTTAAAGTTTTAATGAGTTTATTTTCAGTGTAATAACCCAATATTTATTGGTGCTAATATTTTACATTTGTAAGCAACTAACCATAAAAACTTATATCATCATGAAAACTAAATTTACTTTTTTAGTATTATTTTGTGCTACCCTATTGTTTGCGCAAGATCGAATTTTCCGAAAGGTCATCAGTGAGAATAAGCTAGCAGCAAAGCAGAAAATAAGTAAAGGTCTCGCTGATACTTATATTTCTACAACTTATTATCAGCAGATTCCATTCAATTTGAAAGGTGATCTCCAGATTGAACTGCCTGATGGAAAAGTGATTAAAGCGAAATTTCAACAAGAATTTCTTTACGCTAATAAAAGTGAGTCATTTGTTTATCAGATCCAAAATCAACCCGAAGCAGAATTGGTGTTTTCAAAAGTTGATGATATTGTCACAGGAATGTATCTGTCAAGTGAAGGACAGAAAATAATTTTTCACCAGACCGATGCACAGACATTTGCAATTTCAATAGTGAATGAAGGAACGCTAATCAACAAAGATGCTCAAGAAGATGTACTGATCAATAAATCTGTAATTGATGGAAAAGTTAATGATAATATTTGTTTAGCGAGTACGGCTGTTTGTCCTGCTACGACTATTGATGTGATGGTTGTTTTTACGCCGCAGGCAAGAACCGCTTGGGGCGGAGTGGCTCAAAGCAAATCGTTTATAACAACTGCAATTACTAATTTCAATACGGCTCTTCAGAATTCTGGAGTTTCTAATGTAACCATCAATCTGGTTTATTCAGAAGAAATTCCTTACGTCGAATCAGGGAATATATCTACGGATCTCTCCAGATTTCGTACAGAAAACGATACCTTTCTGGATGAGATCGCTGGCTTAAGAACCGCTTATGGCGCTGACCTTTGTGCCTTAGTTACCAGTACTCCTACCAATACTTGTGGTCTCGGATATCTAAATCTGAATCCTAGCAATTATTCTGCCGCGGCTGCGTATTCAGTTGGGTTATACAATTGCGTGGTTTCAAATTATACTTTAGCGCACGAGATGGGACATAATATGGGTTTGAATCATGATTGGCACGTCAATCAAAATGTGAATCCATGTGAACATCAACACGGTTATACCAATAAATCCGCGATCACATTGGGCGCGGCAAGCACTGCTTCTCAAAGATGGAGAACGATTATGGCGTATAATGATGAGTGTTCTTCAAAAGGTTTCAACTGTACAAGAATCAACAGATGGTCAAATCCAGGTCTGGATTATAATACAGAACCGACCGGAATTGCAATTGGTGAAACAAACCCGTCGGATGAGGCTTTTGGTTTTGCACGTTTCGCCTGCGTCGTCTCAGAGTTTATGCCAACAAGTACTCTTGCTACCACAGAAAATAAACTGGCTAAGATTGAAGATTTCTCTCTGTTTCCTGTTCCTGCAAAAGAGGAGTTGAATATTCAAATTAAAAAAGACGGGAAATATAGTTTTAGAATTACCAATCTGGTAGGACAATTGGTTTTGAAAAGTGACCAAAAAGTGATTAATCTTAAAGGTTTGTCTGCTGGTTCCTATATTCTAAGTGTTTACGGAGAGGGTAATATTTTGATCGGAACTAAAAAGTTCTTGGTCAAATAACTTGTAATAAATACCTATTAATCCTTCGAATTATTTTATTTGAAGGATTGTACTTTTGGATTAAATAATGATTAAATCTTAATTTGACGGACTAACTTTATTTAAGAATTTCTATATTCGTTTATGAATTATCTCGCCCATTCTTTTCTTGCTTTTTCTGAGGAACAAATCGTCGGTCAGTTTCTGGAAGATGTCATTCCAAACCGAGATCGCTTTTCTTATCCCGAAGGAATGCAGCAGGGAATTACTTTGCACCGGGAAATTGATACTTTTACCGATGCGCATCCAGAGCTTCGGGAAGCTAAGAAAATATTTAGTCCGTTAGTCAGATTGTATTCGGGAGCTTTTGTCGATGTTTCAATGGATTATTTTCTGGCCAATTCTTTGTCAGATGAGGTATTAAAAGATCATGCTGAAAATGTATATCAAGTGTTGCGGAAATATGAAGATTTTCTACCTGAAAGACTTTTAAGAATGGTGAATGGAATGGAAAAAGATAACTGGCTGTACAATTATAAGGAAGACTGGGGCATTCAATATTCCATCCAAAACGTTTTGAATAAAGCCAAATATTTAGATAAGGATTTGCCTGTTTTTGAAGTTTTTATGAATAATAAACCTCAACTGCAAAAGCATTTTGATGTTTTCTTTCCAGAACTTTTAGAATACTCGAAGATAATAAATTCCAGATTTTAGAACACTTTATACAAGTATCGATTGGGATAATTTAATCTTTCGCTCTGGCGTTTTCCATTTACAATGATGTGGATGATATTCATTTGATCATCAAAAAAATTATACAGAAAACTCACCGCAGTTTCTACTTTTTTAGGCGCATCAATAGATTCTGATTCCAGGAAAATGTTCACCGATTCACTGTCTTCTTCAAAACCAATATAATTGATTTTTAAAGTTTTATTGTCAGCTTTTAATTTTAAATAGTCGTTGCAATACTGCTTTAGAAACTCATTGATTTGAGCATTATATTTGGTATCATTAAAATGAACTGGCTTACCATATTTTTCTTTGAGCGCGTTTTCCAAATTATCCAGAAAAAATTTTCCTGTAATTTCAAAGGTTCTCGATTTTGAATTATAATTGAATTCTACCGAACCCACATGATAAGGATGAACATCAGCTGTTGACGTACTTTTAAATGAACTTAAAGTAAGAATCAGTAAAGTAGTGACAAAAAATAAAAGGAATTTTTTCGGTAGCATCAAGGTGATATTTTGAACAAAGATAAAAAAAGTGGCAATCTTTCGACTGCCACTTGAATATAAAGTTAAATGAGGGATTTATTCTTTGATGATTTTTTTAGTCACTTTAGAAGTTCCATTCATTGTAATTTCTACAATGTAAAGACCTTTTGAAAGTTTAGAAACATCAACTGAACCTGACTTATTTACAGAAGCAGTTTTAATAACCTTTCCAGATAAGTCGAAAATTTTCACTTCTCCCTGGTTGGTTTTAAGATCAATATTTAAAACATCTTTCACTGGATTTGGATAAATCACAATTTGGTCCTGTTTCACATTTGCGGTTGCAAGAGATGAAGAACTTGTTCTAACAAAGAATCCACTAAATCCAACAGTGTCAATTGTTACTTCCCAATATTGGTAAATAGCATTCCATTTAACGTTTTCAACGCTTGGTGTTAAGGTTACAAATCCGTTGCTGTATGAAGAAGTGCTTCCAGAATTATCTGAACTTGTTCCAGCAAACTTATCAATTAAAACATTTGCTTTTCCGGCTGCATCACTTGGCGAAGTTGGAAGTTTTACAGAATTGGTTGCATTGTAAGCATCAAATTCCGCTTGAGTGAAATATAAAGTCACTTTTCCTGTAGCAGTGGTCGCGTTAGTATTTGGCGTAATTTCATACCTTCTTGCAACATAAGTTGATTCTGGATTTGCCAACCAAACTTTTGCGGTAACGGTTCCACTAATATTGGCGGTAGAATTTTTTTCAACCATTCCAACTAAATTACAACTCGTCGTAACATAGTTTTTACCTTCTGTCACTTCGAAAGTAACTGCTTCATTTTGCGTTGCCAGCTGCTTGATCTGTGGTAAGTTTTCATAAACCATCGCTCTGATTCTAAAATCACTTGGTGACTCGTTCCATGTAATTCCATTATCAGTAGAATAGGTACTTCTATTATCTAAACTGATGCTTTCTCTTCTTAAAGACATTGCTCCGGCTGAAGCATCGATTGTTACAAAGAAATCTTCACCAGAAGTTACAGGAACTCCAAAAGAAGTGAAATCAATTGAATTCCAGGCGCTTCTCTGAACATCATTCAGCAAAGAATTGATTGTTTTTGTAGCAAGTACTGCTCCTGGTTTGCCATCTTCTACTTTTCTGATTTGAATGGTAACAGGAATGTCACCAGGCGCTCCAGATCCTGTGTAGAAGTTAACTGATCCAAATTTCCCTGTGATCGTTGGAGTATATTTTACGGCAAATAAATATCCCGTAGAAGTTACGTTGCTATCCTGAGTGTTTAGATAAAACTGCTCATCATAACCAATTGTTTCAGTCTCAGAAGTTTGACATCCAATCTCATCTGCCACTGTTTTATAAATATCCAGTTTACCAAAACCCCATCTTGTATTAGGAGTGGTGCTGGTCGCAGCATCCTGACGTGCATTTGCGGTCAGTTTTGTTTTTACTTCTGCCGCAGTTAAATTAGGGTTTGCCTGTAAAAGTAAAGCAATCGCGCCGGCGACACCCGGAGATGACATACTGGTACCCTGGTTTTTTCGGTAATATGTTCCATCAATATTATCAGAAGAAGTCGCTGCTAACATTGCGTCAGAAGACATGGCCGAAACAACGGATTGTCCAGAAGCGGTAATGTCTGGTTTTTGAAAACCATCTGCTCTTGGTCCCTGTGCACTAAATCCAGAAATGGTTTCTGCCTCAGTGCTATTAATAACATATCCGCCTGGAGTTGGATTCATTTTGTAAGAAGTCAACCTTCCTAAATAAGAAGCTACGGTAACTGCAGTTGTTGCGTTCCCAGGTGATCCTACAATATACTCATTATCGCCATCTATTAATGTAGTGGCAACACCTTCGCTCACTTTCCAACCGTGAACCAACATAGTACCTGATCCTGTATTTTGCAGATCGATCTTATAAAGACCCTGGCTGTTTTCAGTAGTTCCGCTATTTCTGCTGATGACTACCTGAACATATCTCTTTAGATTTACTGAAGAAACCCAGTTATAAACGGTTGCCGAGAATTTATTGTTAAGAATGGAATGGGAGGTAGTAGCTCCGGGAGGAGAAAGATATTCATTGCCATCCGGAGTGGTTAATTTTGCTACTACATCATTATCGTTATCACCGTACATGTAGATAGAAAACACGGAACTACTGGTATTGCTTCCCGCACTTAGACTGAAAGTTCCTGTTTCTGTTGGTGCGATTTCTACTTTTCTATGAACATTCTTACCATAATCATTTCCAGCGGATATCACCATCACTCTTCCTGGACCAGAGGTCGTAAAAGCATCAATAGCCATTTCGTGTGGGCCGCTACCGTCGTGTGCTGTGGTTTGTCCGCCAATACTCATATTTACCACGATTGGTTTGTTAAGAGCGGTCGCTACATTTTGAAAATAAGTAACTGCATCAATGGTGTTGGTCTGTGGGAAAGAACCGTCGCCACCTTTTACAATTACGATGCCCGCCTTGGGTGCAAATCCCTGATGTCTATTTCCAGTCATTCCTGCGCCATTTCCAGTAACAGTTCCGGCAACGTGCGTTCCGTGACCGCTAATGTCTTTTTCTCTAACAAAATTGGCAGGTGTTCCGTCAAGTTCGTCATCGATGTGAGCTTTGGTATATTCAACACCTTTAGAAAATCCAGCCGGACTAACCTCAGAACCTGTTTTAGTTAAGGTTTGATCCCAAATACTAACAATTCTACTTTTAGTTGGGTCATTAAGATCTCTAAAACCAGGGTGTTTCCAATCGATTCCGGAATCATAAATACCAACCAAGACTCCTTCTCCGGTATAGCTTGTATTATTCAAGGCACCCGATTGTAGTAAAGTAGCACCCGACTGCATTCTGCTCACATCATTGTTTACTTCATCAAATTCTGGAGCGATGATAGAGATAACCTCTTTCATTTGAACCATTTTTTCTAAATCCGCAATCGTTACCAAAGCGGTCACGAATTTCGGTAACGTACTTTGCACCAATATGCCACGAGATTTTAAATGCTCAGGATTGTTGGTGTAGACGATACAAGAATACATCGTTTGTGCGCCTTTCGCAGTAACTACCGTATGCTGGTCTAATTGCAAATTCGTCGCTAAACTGGTTAGCTTCTCTGTAGTCAGAGCTGCATTTTTGCTTTCTTTAATAAGCGTTTCAAATTTGTAATCTATTTTTTGATATTGTCCAAAGAAGATTCCAAAAGAGAATAATAATAACAGAGTGAAGAGGTTCTTCATCTGCCGAAGAGTGAATTGTAAAGGAGTTGTAATAAAACTTTTCCTTGAAAAAAGTAAGTTTCTTTTCATGTTTAATGAGATTATTTTAAGTTGCCCAAAACTATTGAATTATTTAATCGATTACAAGTGAATTTAAATAAAAGTATATAATCTGGAAGGATGATCGTTTTTCTATGAAAAATCCTTAAAATCCTTGATTTTTTGCATCAAGTGTTTTATGTTTACCAAAAAAATTCATGCAAGATTTCTTATTCTATTTAAAACTTGGTTGGGAACATATTATTTCTTGGGATGCCCTTGATCATCAGTTGTTTATTTTGGTCTTAGTTGCTGTTTATTTTTATAAAGACTGGCGCAAAATCTTGATCTTAATTACGGCTTTTACCATCGGACATTCAGCTACGCTTGCCTTAAGTGTTTTAGATGTCTTTCGATTGCCTTCTGATCTGGTAGAAACTTTGATCCCTATTACTATTATGCTTACCGCGGTCGATAATATTCTGTTTCGTGAAAATCAGAAAAAGCTCATGCGAATTAATTATGTTTTGGCTCTGGTTTTTGGTTTAATTCATGGGATGGGTTTTGCCAATATTGCAAGAATGACGATGGCATCTGAACAAAACATCGCGGTTCCTCTTTTGGGTTTTAATATCGGTTTAGAATTGGGGCAGATCACGGTTGTACTTTTAGTGATGGCTTTGTTGTATCTGTTGTCAAAATTCCTGAAATTCCAGCAAAAATACTGGATTATCGGTATATCAGTGATCGCAATTATCCTATCTGCTCAAATGATTCTAGAGCGGATTTAATTTTTATTTGGGCGCCTTTTTCCGTCTTCCACTCCCGCTTTTTTGTTCCTCGTTCCTCGTCGCAAAAAGAGCTCCGTTCAAGCCGGGGCGCAAGGCATTTATTATCATCCAATTCATTTAATAGAAAAAAATCCCCACATCCAGATTAAATTAATTAAATTTGAAACTTCACCTATCATACTCTTATTACAATGAAATTTAATATTCTAACCTTTCTTTTGTGTTCCGTCTTTGTTTTCGGACAAGACATTCAAAATAATCCAAAGAGCAATCACGGCAACAAATTCGAACAGTTGGGAACAATTCTTCCCACGCCCAATTATTACCGAACCGGTTCTGGTGCGCCTGGACAAGGATATTGGCAAAACCGTGCAGATTATGATATCACCGCGTATTTGGATGAAGATAAAAGAAATTTAAAAGGTTCAGAAATCATTACTTATTATAATAACTCACCCGATGATCTAGAATATTTATGGTTACAACTCGATGAAAACGAACAGTCTTCAGTGAAAAATGCGGGTTATGATGAAGGATCATTTCTACCAAGACAGATGAATTCTGATGATTTAAAAGTAACAGATCTGCCAACTAAAAATAACGGGTACGGCGTCAATTTAGAAAAAGTGACCGATGCTTCGGGAAAATCTTTGTCTTATGTGGTGAATAAAACTATGATGCGTATTGATCTTCCGACGGTTTTAAAAAAAGGAGAGAAGTTCACTTTCAAAATAGATTGGAATTATAATATTCCAGATCGAATTAGAATGGGTGGCCGTGGCGGTTACGAATTCTTTCCAGAAGATGGAAACGATTTATATACGATTACGCAATGGTATCCAAGAATGTGCGTTTACAGCGATTTCAAAGGTTGGCAGCATAATCAGTTTACCGGTCGCGGAGAATTTGCTTTAGCTTTCGGTGATTTCAAAGTTTCGATGAATGTACCGGCAGATCACATCGTAGCATCCACAGGATCTGGAAAAAACTTTGAACAGGTATTAACGCCTGCTCAATTAGCGAGATGGAAACAAGCGCAAACTGCCAAAGAGCCAATCGAAATTGTAACGTTAGCGGAAGCGAAAAAAGCAGAGAAATCGAAATCAAAAGAAAGAAAGATCTGGAAATTTGAAGCAGATAATGTTCGTGATTTTGCCTGGACTTCTTCCCGTAAATTTGTTTGGGACGGCATGAAAGTGATCATTCCCGAAAATAAAAATGAGGTGATGGCGATGAGTCTATATCCGAAAGAAGCCTACAATCTTTACCGTAAATTTTCAACCAAAGTTATTGCTCATACGATCTTAACGTATTCAGAATATACGATTCCCTATCCTTATCCAGTTGCCCAATCTATCGAAGCAGCGAATGGAATGGAATATCCGATGATCTGTTTCAACTTCGGACGAACTGAAAAAGATGGAACCTATTCCGAAGGAATTAAAAACGGCATGATTGGCGTAATCATTCACGAGGTTGGACATAACTTTTTCCCGATGATCATTAATTCTGATGAAAGACAATGGTCCTGGATGGACGAAGGTTTAAACACTTTTGTAGAATATTTAACGGAAGAAAAATGGGATAATAAATTCCCATCTCGCCGAGGTCCCGCACATACGATTGTTGATTACATGAAATTGCCCAAAGAACAGTTGGAGCCAATCATGACGAATTCTGAAAACATTATTCAATTCGGTCCGAATGCCTATTCCAAACCCGCTACCGGTTTAAATATTTTGCGCGAAACGATTGTTGGCAGAGAACTTTTTGATAAAGCTTTTAAAACGTATTCAAAAAGATGGGCTTTCAAACATCCTGAACCTGCAGATTTCTTCAGAACGATGAATGATGCAAGTGCCGAAAATTTAGATTGGTTTTGGAGAGGCTGGTTCTATAGTATTGATCCCGTTGATATTGCAATTGATAGAGTAATTGCGGTGAGGCCAGATCTAGATGCCGATCCAGTTGCACGGGAGATAACTTATAAAATTGATCCTCCTTTGCAGAATGCTTTCGTGGATAAATCGAAAATCATCAATAGAGAAGATAAAAAGATTGCTTTCTACACGGATAAAGATAAAGAGACTCAAGACTTTTATTGGCGTTATAATCGCGGACAAGAAAAAGTAGATCAGAACAAAGAGTATAAAATGAAGATGGATGATTTTGAAAAAGTTCCTCAAAAAGAAAAATCAAAATTAGAAAACACCTACGCTTATCAAATTGACTTCGTTAATAAAGGAGGTTTGGTAATGCCGATTATTTTAGAATTTACGTTCGAAGATGGAACAAAATTAAACGATAAATCGTCAGCGCAGATCTGGAGAAAGAATGAACAAAAAGTTTCGAAGACTTATTATTTTGATAAAAAATTAAAATCAGTTCAATTGGATCCAATGCTGGAAACTGCCGATATCGATACTTCTAATAATTTCTGGGGAGAAATTGCAGAATCAACTTCGAAGTTTCAAGTTTTCAAACAAAAACATGGTGCTGCTGCAAGAGGAGCCGCAAACGGAAAAATAAACCCGATGCAAGCTGCCGGTAAGAAATAAGCACATCGTTTTCTAATCATAAAAAAGCTGTTTCAAATATATTGAAACAGCTTTTTTTATGTTAAATAATTCTTTGAAATATTAATTCCAGAAGAACCATTCTTTTCCATTGTAAACACACATCATATTCTTTACAGGATCGTAAACCATCATTCCGGCAGTTGGTGATTTTACTGAAGTTACCGGATTAATAACATGAGGTAGAATTAAAGCTTTGGTTGGAGACTCTAATACCAAAACACCGTCTGCTGCAGAGGTCTGGCTTCCGAATACGACTTTCGCACCAGCGATGTCATTTCCTGGTAGTAAAGTTGGTGAAATACCAGTTCGGTCTGAAAGATCCTTCCAGAATCCATCATTGTATTTTACTCTGGATGAAGCGACATCAAATACGATTGTGCCTGGTTCTACAGACGTCATTGTGCTGACATCTGTAACATTTGGTAAAATTATCCCTTTGGTAGTTGCAGCTGGGAAATCTAAAATGGCACTTCCGTCAACACTGGTCTTTCCACCGATTGCAATCTGAGCCAATGCTACATTTGAAACGAGGATTGCTAATATTATTTTTTTCATTTTTTTAGTCGTTACAAGTTTGTTTGATACATTTCCAAGAGCTTCCATTATACAACTTCAGACAATCATCTGTAGTGTCGTAAACCAGCATTCCCGGTTTAGGATTGGCGATTGAAGTTTCAGGAGTTTCCATTCTGGTGATCACAAAACCTTTGGTATTTGATTCCATGGTGATAAATCCGTTTGGAATATCTTTTGGCCAGTTAGCCGTTGTGTTTTTATCTCTAACACTGATGCCGAAATCGGTGTAAGAATCAGGAATTCCGGTCGCGCCGGGTTTCGGACAAGGGCAAATGTCACTTGTTAACTGATTTGAACTGACAGAGCATCCTCCTGGAAATGTGATAATTACATAATAGGTTGCACTGTTCGCATCAGCAGTAGGATTTAAAGTGTATGAATTAGTAGTTGCCCCAGGAATTGCTACATTGTTTTTATACCACTGATAAGTTCCTAATCCTGGCTGAACGGTCATGATGCTTTTTCCACTGCAAGGATAAAGGTAGGTGGTGTTTAAGGAAATAGTATAGATCGGTGTTTCACCAAATCCTGAATAATATCCACCAAAACCTGCGTCTCCACTTGCTCCGATAATCTCTGCTTGAATGGTTCCTGCTGAAGTAACTTTAACATTACCAGGTGTAGCAATAGAATATCGATAAGAAACCCAGTTTGTATTTCCAGTAATAATTGCACCAGCTGCAGGTGAAGTTGTTGCAATCGTAGCAGGTCCTAATTTTACAACCGGCTTATTGGCAATTCCGGCAGCAGCTAATACAACTAATTCGGTATTTGCGTAAGTAGTGGTTCCGATCCGGCTGGCGTCAGGAATTAAATCAACCTGTTTTTGTCCAAAACATGAAAGGGGTGGTATAAACATTAAGCTGTTGGTGTTGATTCTGTCACTACCGTAGATCTTATGAAAAATATAAGAAGGCTGTGATACACGAACCAACATGTTTTTGTTGATGAAATAAGAGCTGGGAATCAAATAATAATCTCCGGCATTTGGGAGCGTTGCAACAGGTGTTGCGTTACCGTTTAGATAAATGCCTGTATTGCTTTCAGTTGCGATTACGATTACTTTTTCAGCGATGCCACCATTTCCCTGCATTACAACATGCTCTAATCCTAATCGATCTGTGGGAACTAACTGGTCTAAACCGATATCTCTGTTGTCTGCAGAATTTCCTTGCTGCATCAATCCGCCAACAATTACGCTGATGTTTTTATCAGAAAGTACTTTTGCTCCCAGCCAGCCAGTATCCTGAATACTTAAAGTATTATTTTGAACCGGTGCGTACAAAATAAAAGACTGACCTTTTTGTAAAGTTTGGATGATGCTTGGTCCAGCTAAAGTCGTTCCGGCCGAGCCATTTACAAATTTCGTACCTGTTTTAATATTAGAAATAATAACCTTGGTGTTATTTTCAGTAGCCATCAACGAAAGCATATTTCCTGTTTCCAGAACAGTGGTTGGGAATTCAACTGGCGATCCGCCCCAACGAAATTCTTTTCCTAAGGCTACCGTTCCTTTAGTTAAAACAGATCCAGCTTGCGCAGTTGATCTTGCGCGGTAATTAACATAGAATTTGTCAGTTGCCACCGTTGAGGTAAAAATTAAACCTTGCGCATTACCGGAAATTGCGGTTCCAGAGGTGTTTAACGGGACGGTAATTGGACTACTTCCAGGACCAATTAATGTGTTGTTGGTGTTGACGAACTGTAATCGAATTGGGTTGGCATTATTAAAAGTAAATGAACCTGTAGTGTTATAAGTTGTAGCTCCTCCATTCAATGGAGTGACGGAAACTCTTGGTTGTCCGGATCCTGTTGGATAGGTCATCTGTACCGTGATGTTCGTAGCGGATGGAGTAGAAAGATAGATGTATTCCTCTGTTATCGTTGAGGCAGTATATGCTCCGGCAACAATTGGATTCAAATAATGCGTATTGTCCAGCTGTAAATTACCTTTAAAGCTATTGACAGCTAAAGAGTTCTTACCGGAACCAACTTCTAAAGTCCAGTCGCCATCAATACCAGTAATATTGTTGGAAGCTGAGACGGAAATGTTCAATTTCTTTTCAATATAAGCAACCGCTTGAAGACCTTTGTCACCTTTAGCAAAATTACATGCATAGATATAAAGCTCTTTCTTATCTTCAATTTTGTTTTTAAATTTTTCTGCAATTTCAACTGCATCCATCCAATGATTGTCGATGAAAAGTTCGCCCGAGCGACCATGACTGAAAAGGTGAAAAAAGTTAGAATTAATACTTCCGGTTTGTACTGTTAGCCCAGAAACAGAAGAATCGATAAAAATGGGATCATTAGCTTTGCTTTTCGAATAAAGCATTACATGACACAGAATTGCCAAAAAAAGTAATTGAATTTTTTTCATTATTTGCGTTAAAATATTTGTGTTTTGAGAAAATGGAAATTTATATATCTAATAATTTTTAAACTGAAATTTTCACTTTTTAATAATTTGCAAAGTTATGCAAACTAGTGGATAATTAAATAAAATGATAAAGATTTTTTGCTTTAGGTAAAGAGGTGATATCTCTATTTAATAATATTTTAAATATTTAATAATCAGTTTTCTATGTGTTTTTTTAAAACATTTCTCGCTTTGAATATTTTGAAGTTATGTTAAATGTAAATCAGAATTATAAATTTTTAAGAAAAAAATTGCGATATATCAACTAGTAGAAATCAGGTAGTAGTTATTTGAAATCCGTAATAAAAAATAGGATGAAAAACACGATCACTTTTATCTGCCATTTTTTACACAATCTTATGCAGGTCGTGACAGATTTGCCATAAATTTTGGTTGGCACTCTTTTAGACAAAATCACCCCAGTAATTAATAATTAAAACAAAAATAATATGTCAGTAAATTTTAAACCATTAGCAGACCGCGTTCTTATTGAGCCAACAGCTGCTGAAACTACGACCGCATCAGGAATTATTATCCCAGACACCGCGAAAGAAAAACCACAGGAAGGAATTGTAGTGGCTGCAGGACCAGGAAAAAAAGACGAACCAACTACGGTAAAAGTAGGTGACAAAGTTCTTTACGGAAAATATTCTGGATCCGAATTGAAGTTAGATGGGAAAGATTATCTTATCGTAAAAGAAAGCGACCTATTAGGAATTATTGGATAGGATTTTTGTAAAACTTACAAGATCATCCCGCATTAAAAATTTAATTAATAAAATAAAGTAATTTCTAAATTACATTAATACAGATAAAAATGGCAAAAGAAATAAAATTCGATATTGAATCAAGAGACGCTTTGAAAAGAGGTGTTGATGCATTGGCGAACGCAGTAAAAGTAACTTTAGGTCCAAAAGGTAGAAACGTAGTAATCGAAAAATCTTTCGGTGCACCACATGTAACCAAAGACGGAGTTTCTGTTGCGAAAGAAATAGAATTAGAAGACAGAGTAGAAAATATGGGAGCTCAAATGGTTAAAGAAGTTGCTTCTAGAACCAATGACATCGCTGGAGACGGAACAACTACAGCAACCGTTTTAGCTCAGGCTATCGTTCGCGAAGGTTTGAAAAACGTTGCAGCTGGTGCTAACCCAATGGATTTGAAAAGAGGAATTGACAAAGCAGTTACTGCGGTTGTTAAAAATCTTCAGGCTCAATCTCAGAAAGTTGGTGATTCTTCAGAAAAAATCAAGCAGGTGGCTTCAATTTCTGCCAATAACGATGATAACATCGGAACGCTGATCGCTGAAGCTTTTGGTAAAGTTGGTAAAGAAGGAGTAATCACTGTTGAAGAAGCAAAAGGAACAGATACTACAGTAGATGTGGTTGAAGGAATGCAGTTTGACAGAGGATATCAGTCGCCTTATTTCGTTACTAATCCAGAGAAAATGGTGACGGAATTAGAAAATCCTTATATTCTTTTAGTAGAGAAAAAAATCTCTTCAATGAAAGATTTGCTTCCTATTTTAGAGCCAGTTGCTCAGGCAGGAAAAGCATTATTAATTATTTCTGAAGAAGTTGAAGGTGAAGCTTTAGCTACTTTAGTGGTCAATAAATTAAGAGGTTCATTAAAAATTGCTGCTGTGAAAGCTCCAGGTTTTGGAGATAGAAGAAAAGCAATGTTAGAAGATATCGCAATCTTAACAGGAGGAACCGTTATTTCTGAGGAAAGAGGTTTCACTATGGAAAACGCAACAATCGAAATGTTAGGTACTGCTGAAAAAGTAGTAATCGACAAAGACAATACAACTTTGGTAAACGGTGGAGGTGACGAAGCTTTAATCAAGGGTAGAGTCAACCAGATCAAAGCGCAGATGGAAACAACAACTTCTGACTACGATAAAGAAAAACTTCAAGAGAGATTGGCTAAGTTAGCTGGTGGTGTTGCTGTACTTTATGTAGGTGCTGCTTCTGAAGTTGAAATGAAAGAGAAAAAAGACAGAGTTGACGATGCACTTCACGCTACAAGAGCAGCTGTTGAAGAAGGTATTGTTGCTGGTGGTGGAGTAGCCTTGGTTAGAAGCATCGACGCTTTAAACTTTGAAGGTGAAAACCAGGATGAAACTACAGGAATCAAAATCGTAAAAAGAGCGATCGAAGAGCCATTGAGACAAATTGTTGAAAATGCAGGTGGAGAAGGTTCTGTGATCGTTGCGAAAGTTGCTGAAGGAGAAGCAGATTTTGGATTCAATGCAAAAACTGACGAATACGTTAATATGTTCGAAGCCGGAATCATTGATCCTACGAAAGTAGTTCGTGTTGCTCTAGAAAACGCAGCGTCTGTCGCAGGAATGTTGTTGACGACAGAATGTGTGATCACGGAAGTGAAAAGTGCAGAACCAGCAATGCCAATGGGCGGCGGTATGCCAGGAATGATGTAATAAAAAACCGATATGGTTTAAATTATATAGTAATAATCCGTTCAATTTTTTGAGCGGATTATTTTTTTTAAAATGTAGTTTTCAAACTTTCGCTTTCCAAGTTTTCATTTTGAAGATGATGTAATATTTTATCGTAGTAAGTAAAGTAGGTTTCATCGATCAACTGAGTTAATTTCTTATTTATTTCAATTCGTTCTTTGTTATCCGGAAAGGCAAATTTTACAAAATAATAAAGGATCGAATAATATTTTTGCCAACCTAAAGAAAGACTTTCCAGACGAACTTTGTCAAGATAATCATGGCACTTATCATAATCTTCGCATTGTAAATAGACAACGGCGCACATAATATTCCAGCATACTTCGTGGTTTTCTTTCCGGTCCTGAGGCACAAATTCTCGGTCACTGTATAGTTGCTGCGTATTGTTTTCAATCAAAAATTTCATTTCGTCAGTTTTGTCGGTATAGATCAAATGTTCCAGAATGACATACTCAAAACTGCAAACCGACTTTTCAGAAATTTCTTTGTACGTAATTCTTGCTTCAAGCATTTCTTTGTACACTTTATCGAAACTTTGGTCGTCCTTCATTAACCAATAATGTAACAGCATCACCCCGAATTTTCTAGCTCCTGGTAAAACATAAACTTCCGGACTAAGTTCTGTATCTTTCATCTTCTGAAAATAGATCTCCATGAACTCCCTATTTTCAGTAAGGAAGGAGCCCATGTATAGAAAACCATAAGCGAATAATCTGGCTTCATTAGATTGTTCATATTTCAGGTAGTCTTGAAAATACTGTGCGTAAACCGTTCCAGCCAAATCTCTCATCGGGTGATGTTCCATGAAAAATTTTCGGGCTAACGGATACTTGAGTAACTGATGGTGCACACTTGCTAGTGCTGATGGTGAGTCTATAATTTTTCGACATAGATTTTCACTTAACTGCCAATAATTAAATTCTTGATCACTCGAATCGTCGGTTCCTAAAAATAAATCAAGTTCGTTTTCTGTCAGGCTTTTGCTGAAATTTTTGAAGTCAATAAAACCACAATATTGCGCTAAGGTATCTAAAGTATGAATATGAAATTTACCACTATTCTTAATCAAACCAAAAAATCTTCGAAAGGTTTGAGGATTGATGATGACTCCTATTTTTTTAATTTCGTCGGCAAGGTCGTCACAATGAGCAGATGAAAGAATATCTTTACCCAATTTATTTGAAACCGCAGTGCGCAATTCATTGATAATTCTTTTCTCTGTATTCACCATTTTTCTCTTGAAACTAAATTAAGGATTATTTAGTTAAATAAACTGTACAAAGTTGTACTAATTTTGAATAGGTTTTAAACGTATTTTTGTACCAACACAAATGATAAAAGTAAAATTTTAGGAAGGCGAATAAATTTATTTATTCGCCTTTTTTTATTTAAAAAATCGAAGCTAATGATTAATGATTTCATTCTTAAAAAGTCCCAATCGTAAATCATTTAAAAATATAGCACAAAAAATGCGTTCCATAAGAACGCATTTTCATTTATTATCTGATCGGACTAATTAGATAGTCGTCAATCTCAAAGTATTCGTTTTACCATCTTCATATGCTGGTGTAGCGTTGAGATTCAATACAAAGTCTCCTTGTTGTACATAACCATGAGTATGTGCTAACATATTCACCTGGATAATTGTTTCGTCGGTTGATTTTTGCATGTCATAATAAAATGCACGAACGCCCCAAAGTAGATTCAACATCGTAATAACACGCTTGTTAGAACTGAAAACAATAATATTAGAATTAGGTCGGTGCGCCGAAATTTGAAAAGCAGTATAACCTGAATAAGTCAGGGTTACAATTGCTTCTACGTTTGTGGTTTTAGCAATTCTTACTGCAGCAAGACAAATTCTTTTCGTAATAAAACGTTCATCGATACAATCGAAATCATGTTCAATCGGAGAATTCTTGGTTCTGTAAAAATGAGTTTGTTCAATATTTTTAATAATCTTTGACATGTTTTTCACCACATCTACAGGATAACGTCCTACTGAAGTTTCACCTGAAAGCATTACGGCATCAGCGCCATCGAGCACAGAGTTGGCAACATCGTTAACCTCCGCTCTGGTTGGCGTTAGACTCGTAATCATCGTCTCCATCATTTGGGTTGCGATAATTACTGGTTTTGAATATTTACGCGCTTTCTCAACCAAATTTTTCTGAATCGCCGGAACCTCTTCCATTGGAACTTCTACACCCAGATCACCACGGGCAACCATTAATCCATCGCATTCCATAAGGATTTCGTCAATATTTTTGACTCCTTCTGGCTTTTCGATTTTCGCAATGATCGGTGTTTTCTGTTTATTGGTTGGATGATTTTTAATAATTTCCTTTAAATCAATAATATCCTGTGCATGACGAACGAACGACAAAGCGATCCAGTCTAATTCAAGATCCAAAATAAAGTTAGCATCCTCGATATCTTTTTCTGTTAAAGCCGGAAGCGAAACATTAGTATTGGGAAGATTAACTCCTTTCTTCGAACTCAATGGTCCACCTTGAATGGTTTTGGCTCTTACCGTATCTACATTGTTGGTTTCAGTTACTTGTAAAACCAATTTACCATCATCGATCATAATGGTTTCACCTACTTTTACATCTTGCGGAAACTTCTGATACGTCATGTAAACGCGTTTAGAGTCTCCTTCTATTTTTTCATTGGTAAAGGTTAGGATATCTCCAGGATTCAAGTAAGATCCTTCTTTTACAACTCCAACACGTAGTTTAGGACCTTGTAGATCTCCTAAGATTCCTACAGACTGTCCCAGTTCCTGATTGATTTCACGGATTGTTTCTACATTTTTTCTTACGATATCGTAATCAGCATGAGAAAAATTTATTCTAAAAATATCTACACCCGCTAGAACAAGTTGAGTCATCGTTTCTTTATCAGAAGATGCTGGACCTAGGGTTGCAATGATTTTTGTTTTTTTTAAATATCTATTCATAATATTGAATTAATTGATAAAGCTCCTCGATAGGGCTTAGTTCGAAATCCTGGATTTGAAACACAAGATTTTCAGGGAGCAAAATTACTGAAAAATCAACAAATGGCTCAGAAGTTTTTATAAGGTAATTAACATCAGGGAAATGGTCGAGTAAATATTTCGTATCTCCTTCTGTATTAAATAGTTCGGTCGTAATTTTCTTTTGAAAACTTTCGCTTGACTGGTTGGCAATAAAGTGAATGCAAATTTGCGTATCGTGATGAAAAGCCTCAAATCTCGGAAAATGATAGTCATAATATTTTCCATGATGAACTAAATCTGCAATCCTATTAAACTTGAATGGATTGAGCATATTGAAATGGTGAAAAAGTTCGTAATCCGGAACATCTTTTATCAGACGAACTAATCCTAATGTGAGGTCATCGTCTTCATCAATCTCAAGGGTGAACTTTTGGGTTTTCAAGAATGCTTTGTTTTTTATTTAAAATATAGAAAGCTCTCTGTGCTGCTTTTTCCTCTGACTTTTTCTTAGAAATTTCTGTAGCGTTCGAAATTTTTTCATCATTCAGCCAAACATGCGTTCTAAAAACCATGTTTTTATTGGCTTGTACCTCTTCTAAAGTCTCGTACTTGATGATCACTTTTTTCTTCTGACTCCATTCTAAAAGCAGGCTCTTGTAGCTGATGATTTTGTTTTCCAACTGGTTAATTGCCTTTGGAGTAAGTAAACGTTCCAAAATAATTTTTCGGCACGTATCATAATCTTGATCCAAATATATGGCTCCAACTAAAGCTTCAAAAAGATTACCAGCTAAATTTTCACTGAGTGCTGTTTTAGACTCGTTTTGTAAAAACTTAGTTAAAGAAAGTTCAGTTCCTAATTTATTGAGGTTCTTTCTATTAACAATTTTTGACTTCATCTGCGTAAGATATCCTTCATTGGCGTCCGGATAAGTCGCAAAAAGATGGCAGGAAATAATAGTTCCCAACACAGAATCTCCCAAGAACTCAAGTCGTTCGTAGTTTTTTGATTTCGTATGTTTCGATGAAGTTTTTAAAGAAAATGCTTCACGGTACAGATTAATATCCTGAACGGAACAACCCGTAATTTTGGTTATTTCGTTGCTGAAATAATAGTCTTTCTCCGATAGATTCTTTTTTCTTTTGGCTAGGAATTTAGAAATGTACTTCTTTAACTCCATAGAATTATGGTCTTAAATTTTGGTAAAGAGTACACAGGCGTTATGGCCGCCGAAACCGAAAGTATTACTCATCGCTACATTCACAGTCTTTTTAACAGCGTGATTAAATGTGAAATTCAATCTGCTGTCGATCTTTTCATCATCAGTAAAATGATTGATGGTTGGAGGAACGATGTCGTGAATAATGGTGTGTATCGTTGCGATCGCCTCAACAACTCCCGCTGCACCCAATAAGTGACCGGTCATTGATTTGGTAGAATTGATCTGAATGTCGAAAGCATGCTCTCCCAATAATCTTGAAATTGCGTTAGATTCTGCAATGTCTCCCAATGGAGTAGAGGTCCCATGCATATTGATGTGATCTACTTCATCGGCAGTAATTCCTGCGTCTTCTAGACAGTTTTTCATTACGAGATAAGCGCCTAAACCTTCAGGATGCGGTGCTGTCATGTGATAAGCATCTGCACTCATTCCACCTCCTTTTAATTCAGCGTAAATTGTTGCTCCACGTTTTACCGCATGCTCATATTCTTCCAAAATAATACAACCTGCTCCTTCACCTAAAACAAATCCATCTCTGTCTTTGTCAAATGGTCTTGAGGCAGTTGTTGGATCATCATTTCTGGTAGAAAGTGCCATCATGGCGTTAAACCCACCAACACCACTTGCAGTTACTGCTGCTTCTGAGCCACCACAAACAATCACATCTGCTTTTCCTAATTGGATAAGCATTTTGGAATCGATCATTGCGTTGGCAGAAGATGCACAAGCTGAAACGGTTGCGTAGTTAGGTCCGTGGAATCCGTATTCTATAGAAATATGTCCTGGAGTGATATCTACAATCATTTTTGGAATAAAGAAAGGATTGAATCTTGGAATATCTGTATTCGCCCAACCCAAAACTTCTTTTTCAAATGTTTCTAAACCACCAATGCCAGAACCCCAAATTACGCCCACGCGATTTTTATCTACATTGTCTGCAATGATTCCGGAGTGTTCTACGGCTTCTCTTGCAGCAACGAGACCTAATTGCGTGTTACGGTCCATCTTTTTAGATTCTTTCTTATCGAAATGTTCTAACGGATCGAAGTTTTTCACTTCGCACGCGAATTTGGTTTTGAATTTTGTGGCATCAAAAAGAGTAATAGGAGCAGCTCCGCTCTCACCTTTTACAAGGCTTTCCCAGAATTCTTTAGCGTTTTTTCCAACTGGCGTAATCGCGCCAAATCCAGTTACCACTACTCTTTTTAATTCCATAAATTTTTTCTTTGTTGATAGAATACTATTTGTTTACTACTTCTTCAATATAAGCAATAGCGTGTCCTACCGTAGTGATCTTTTCTGCTTGATCATCAGGGATTTGAATGTTAAATTCTTTTTCGAATTCCATGATTAATTCTACAGTATCCAAAGAATCAGCTCCTAAATCGTTAGTAAAGCTAGCTTCTGGAGTAACTTCTGTTTCTTCAACGTCGAGTTTATCAGCGATAATCGCTTTAACTCTTGATGCAATGTCTGACATAGTAAATTATTTTTAATTAATTGTTAGTTGCTGCAAAGATATAAAATTCTTTATCATTTGAACTTTTTTTACCAAATTTTAAATAATTAGTAAAAGGCGATTTAATGACGGCGGAACATATCCTTACTCTAATAGCACGATGCTAATGTAATATTATTATCGTAAAAATACGACTGTTTTTATTTATTGTTTTTGAAGAGGTGAAAGTCAATTGGTTATCAAAGTAATAATTTCTGCTTTGCTTCATTAAACTCTTTTAATTCTGATGATTTGATTTGAATCGTGACAAAAGAGAGGTGAATTATAAAGGAGAAAAAATATATCAATTACTTAACATGAACCATTCATTAACGAGTGAAGCGGCTAACCGAGCAGTTATTTCTTTGGTGTCATACGTTGGATTGACCTCAGCCACATCCATCGCAAGTAACTTTTCAGAACCTAAAATAAGTTTAAATAAATGCATGAAAGCAGCGTCTGCAAAAATCCCGTTGTATGCCAGCGCAGAAACGCCCGGTGCGATGGAAACATTGAAAACATCCATGCAGATGGTTAAATAAACAACATCAGATTGCTCAATGAATTCATTGATCTTAGGGTAAAGGTTGGGTAGGTTTTCAAAGAAAAGTTCCTCTGCTAAAATATATTTCATTCCGAACTGATGAGCGGTATCAAAAAGTTTTAAAGTGTTTGAGTTTCTTTGAATTCCGATATGTAAAGAATGAATATCTTTTTCCTGTGCGATTTGCCAAAAGCCTGTGCCGGAACTTGCACCAATGTTGGGATCAATTTCTCGGTTATCGAAATGGGCATCAATATTAATGATGCCAATTTTTTGAGTTGGAAAAGCTTTCTTAATTCCTGAATAGTGAGCAAAAGTAAGTTCATGTCCGCCACCAAATACAACTGATTTCCCGCCTTTTTCTAAAACAATTTGAACTTTGTCGGCAAGTTGAATTTGAGCGTTCTCCAGATCTTCATCTTCGCATTTTATATTTCCAAAATCTCTTAGATTGAATTTCGGATTAATGACGGGAAAGTTGGAGATATTTTTTCGAATGACATCGGGAGCATCTTTTGAACCAACTCTTCCTTTATTTCTTTTCACACCTTCATCGAACGCAAAACCATGTAGAACGAAATCGTTCGTTGAAATGTTGTCATAATTTTCCTCCAAAGAAACTCTTTGAAAAATTCTATGATATAAAGGTTCATCACCATCGAAGCGTCCGGTCCAAATCATGCACAATTTTGTTGTAGGTTTAAAAATCTATTTTGAATTCTTTTCTAATATATTTTAGAATTTCGACGAAAGAACTAAGTTCATCAATTTCGGGGAATTTTTGTAAATAACTTTCTGGATTATTGTAAGTGAACTCATTATATTTTTCATTCGAGTGATAGATTACAGAATATGAAGTTCCATCTAAAATTTCGACTTTTTTTATTTGAAGAAGATATTGGTTTTCATCGTCATCCCAAACGACGCTTTTTTTATCCTTTTTATATTGAAATGCATCTTCCATTGGTAACACTCCAATATTTAATGCATCTAAATTCATAAAAATTAACTCAATATTTCTGTTGAAGGATAAGTCAATCTTATTAGGACGAACAGTTTTAAATTCGTCAGAACTTATTTCAGTTGGTAGAAACCATTGAATAGATTCTGCGTTCCAAACTTTATTTTCCTTGTAAATTCTAAAAATTAATCCACTATTGGTAATTCCTCGGTCTTTATAAATCCTGATTTCCTCTTTTAAATAGTCATTGGATAAACCCGACAATTGGTTGATATCTTGACCTTTGAAAAAAAGTAAGAATAAAAATAGAAATAAGAAAGAAATCTTATTTTTCATTTTATCCTATAACTTCTTCCTCTTTCAAATTCGCAGCAAAAGCAATCGCCGCATCCTTCACCCAAGAATGTTCTTTTTGCGCTTTACGTTTTGTTTCCAAACGCTTTTTATTACACGGTCCGTTTCCTTTCAGAACTTCCATAAATTCATCCCAAGGTAATTCGCCGAAATCGTAATGTTGTGTTTCTTCATTCCATTTTAAATTTTCATCTGGTACTTTTAAACCTAAAAATTCTGCTTGCGACACGGTAACATCTACAAATCTTTGACGAAGAGCATCGTTGCTTTCACGTTTCACTCTGTAATTCATTGATTTCTGAGAATTGGGGGAGTCAGCGTCATTCGGTCCGAACATCATTAAAGCTGGCCACCAGAAACGGTTCAGTGCTTCTTGTGCTAAATCTTTTTGTTCTTTCGTACCGCGACATAGCGTCATCAAAATTTCATAACCCTGTCTTTGGTGGAAAGATTCTTCTTTACAAATTCTTACCATCGCTCTCGAGTAAGGTCCGTACGAATTCCCCATCAACATCACCTGATTCATAATCGCAGCGCCGTCAACTAGCCAGCCGATCGCACCAATATCTGCCCAAGAAAGTGCAGGATAATTAAAGATGCTGGAGTATTTTGCTTTTCCGGAAAGCATATCATTATAAGTAGAATCACGGTCAGCCGCAATTTCTCCATTGTTCAAAGTTTCTGTGGCCGCATATAAATAAAGTCCGTGTCCGGCTTCGTCCTGAATTTTTGCCAAAAGAGCCATTTTTCTTCTCAAAGTTGGAGCACGAGAAATCCAGTTGGCTTCCGGCAGCATTCCTACAATTTCGGAGTGGGCATGCTGCGAAATCTGGCGAACCAATAATTTTCTGTAATCATCAGGCATTACATCTTTCGGTTCTACTTTATTTTCGGCTTGTACGTATTCTAAAAATTTTTCTTGATTCATGATTTGGCTTTTTAATTAATTAACATTGGAAGACTGGTGTGCAGTAATTGCATCTTCTTCCATTAAATAAAGTCCGATTCGTCCTTCTGAGAATTCACCAACAACGAAGGTGATCGTCTTTTCTGGACTTCTAATTTCGTATTCATTAAATAAGTAGGGATTTCCACTAAGTGGCCCAATTACTTCAATCTTTCGGTCAGAGCAATGCCAATAATGATTCCAAATATTGATTCCTTCTACTTTAAATTCTTTTTCTTCTTCAATTAATGAAGCAAATTTCCAGTTTTTCATGATCGTTAGTTTTTTAAATTAAAGCGGCTTTAAACATCGTAATTCAACATCACCACGTTGGTCGTTGGGTGACATTGGCAGGTCAGAACAAATCCTCGCGCAACTTCATCTTCAGTTAAAGCGAAATTTTTGTCCATAAAAACTTCTCCTTCCATCACCTGAGCTTTACAGGTACAGCATACGCCTCCTTTACAGGCGAACGGAACCGGAAGTTTTTCGGCTATAGCTTGATCTAAAATACTGTTTTTCTTTGAATTAAGGTGAAATGAATATTCATCATCATCAATAATTAAAGTAACCATGCTTTCTAAATTTGGAATCGCTTTGAATTCCTCACTCATTTCTGCATTCCCTTCTTCATCAGGTGCCGCGTAATATTCGTACATAATTTGCAGCGACGGAACTTTCTTTTCTTTTTTCAAATAATCAGAAATTCCTTTGATCATTTCTGACGGACCGCAAATAAAGTAAGTAGACTCCTGAACTGGAATATCTGTAAATCTTTGAAATAATAGATCCAGTTTTTCTGCTGAAATGCGTCCTTCAAAAAGTTCATCTTCAAAATGCTTTTCCCTTGATACAAGAAATATTACTTTCAGTCTTCCGTCAAATTTCTCTACCAGTTCATCAATTTCTTTTTTAAAGATGATGTCTACAAAACTTCTATTGCTAAAGAAAAGATAAGCAGAACTCTTGGGTTCCTGATAAAGTGATTCTTTTATATTTGATAAGACTGGTGAAATTCCACTTCCGGCGGCTAAACCAATATACGTTTTTTGATTGGAAACATGATAATGCGTGTAGAAATGGCCAGACGGCGCCATGATTTCTACGAGATCACCTTCTTTTAACTCTTGATTCAGATAAGTAGAGACTTTTCCCTGATCCAGATGTTTGACCAATATTTCTAATTCCGGATTGTCTTCGCTCGGAGCATTGATGATCGAATAACTTCTGCGAAGATCTTCTTCCCCAAAAACAAACCGTACATTAATATATTGTCCTTGTTTAAATGAAAATTCGTGTTTTAAGTTATCGGGAATTTCGAATCCGATATGAATACAATCGTTGGTTTCCTTAGATACTTTGGTTGCTTTAAGTTGATGAAAATGATGCATATTATTTTAAAATCTCAATAAATGGGTGTTCAACAAATATACTTATTTTTTGAAACTCACGGAAAGGATTTCGCTAATCGTCGGATTCTATTAAGAATCAAATTCAAATGTTGCTTTCCATTTTGTCTTAATTGAATGAATCAAAAACTTGGAATTCGGAAAAAATGACTTGAATTTTATCTGATATTTATTGAATTCGGAAATTTTGACCGCTTTTAATTAATATTATTGAATAGAATGCTTTTTGAGGATAAGAAATCAGAATTAAAAATAGATTGATAAGGAGGAGTAGGAATTCGTAACTTTATATGGATTCTTACTATTTCTGAAACCTAAAAAATTATTACTATGAATTTAAATCAATATACCGTAAAATCACAGGAAGCCATTCAGAAAGCGCAACAAATTGCGATGGAGTTTGGTAATCAAAGTATTGAACCACAACATTTATTGGAAGGCATTTTCCAGATCGATGAAAATATATCTGACTTCTTATTGAAGAAATCAGAAGCGGAATTAACTTTAGTTAGAGAAAGAAACCGCGAAAATATCGAGAAGCTTCCAAAAGTAGAAGGTGGTAATGTGTATCTATCGCAAACTGCAAATAAAGTATTGCTCGATGCACCAAATGTAGCTAAGAAAATGGAGGATGAATTCGTCACCATCGAACATCTTTGGCTTTCTCTTTTTGATGTAAATTCCGACGTTTCCAAAATGCTCAAAGATATGGGCATTACCAAAAATGGTTTAGAAATGGCCATCAAAGAATTGCGAAAAGGGTCGAAGGCTAACTCTGCAAGTTCGGAGGAAACATACCAGAGTTTGAATAAATACGCCAAGAATTTTAATGAACTCGCCGCGGAAGGGAAACTCGATCCCGTAATTGGACGAGATGAAGAAATCCGAAGAGTTTTACAAATTCTTTCCAGAAGAACGAAAAATAATCCAATCTTAATCGGTGAACCTGGCGTAGGTAAAACTGCGATTGCAGAAGGAATCGCACATCGAATTATTTCCGGTGATATTCCCGAAAACTTGCAGGATAAAACTTTGTATTCTTTAGATATGGGCGCTCTGATCGCTGGTGCAAAATACAAAGGTGAATTTGAGGAAAGACTGAAATCTGTCATCAATGAAGTCACTAAGTCTGATGGACAAATCATCTTATTCATCGATGAGATTCATACTCTAGTTGGTGCTGGCGGCGGAGACGGTGCGATGGATGCTGCAAATATTTTAAAACCAGCTTTGGCGAGAGGAGAGCTTAGAGCAATTGGAGCAACCACTTTAAATGAATATCAAAAATATTTTGAAAAAGATAAAGCTTTAGAAAGACGTTTTCAGAAAGTGATGGTTGAAGAGCCGGATACTGAATCCGCCATTTCTATTTTGCGTGGAATTAAAGATAAATATGAAGCACACCACAAAGTTCGAATCAAAGATGAAGCAATTATTGCTGCAGTAGAACAATCGCAACGATATATTTCCGACCGTTTTTTACCAGATAAAGCAATCGATTTGATTGATGAAGCATCCGCTAAATTGAGAATGGAAATCAATTCAAAACCTGAAGAGCTTGATGTTTTGGATCGAAGATTAATGCAGATGGAAATTGAATTGGCTGCCATTTCAAGAGAAGGAAATGATATTAAAGTTCAACATTTGAAAGAAGATATTTCTAAAGTTGGTGAGCAAAGAAATGAGATCAATGCGAAATGGTTGAAAGAAAAACAAAAATCTGAAGATCTAACCTCTATCAAAAAAGATATTGAAGCCCTGAAATTAGAAGCAGAACGTGCCTCCCGAATCGGAGATTACGCCAAGGTTGCTGAGATTCAATATGGGAAGATCAAGGAGAAAGAAAATGACTTGCAGAAGTTAGAATTGGAAATGCAGAACCATCAAAATGAATTAATTAAAGAGGAAGTGACCGCTGAAATGATTTCTGAAGTCATTTCAAAATGGACCGGAATTCCAGTGACTAAATTAATTCAATCCGAAAGAGAAAAATTATTGCATTTAGAAGATGAACTTCACAAGAGAGTCGTTGGTCAGGAAGAAGCGATCGAAGCGGTTGCAGATGCCATCAGAAGAAACCGTGCTGGATTAAGTGATGAGAAAAAACCAATTGGTAGTTTCTTGTTCCTCGGAACCACAGGTGTTGGAAAAACGGAATTAGCAAAAGCGTTGGCAGAATATCTCTTCGATGATGAAAATAATATGACCCGAATTGATATGAGTGAATACCAGGAAAGACATTCAGTGTCGCGTTTGGTTGGTGCGCCTCCAGGATATGTAGGTTATGATGAAGGTGGTCAACTAACGGAAGCGGTGAGAAGAAGACCTTATTCAGTCGTGCTTTTAGATGAAATTGAAAAAGCGCATCCTGATGTTTTCAATACTTTATTGCAAGTTTTAGATGATGGTCGACTAACAGATAATAAAGGAAGAGTCGTGAATTTCAAAAATTCAATTATCATCATGACTTCTAATTTAGGATCCCATATTATTCAGGAAAACTTTGAAAAGATCACCGACGAGAATGTGACAGAAATCGTAGATAAAACAAAAGAAGAAGTTTTCACTTTGCTGAAACAAACTTTAAGACCGGAGTTTTTAAATAGGATTGATGAAACCGTTCTCTTCCAACCTTTGAATAAAAAAGAAATTGGTAAAATTGTTAATTATCAACTCAGAGGATTCAATGATATGTTAGCAAAACGTGGAATCATAATGACGGCGACCGAAGATGCACTCACGTATATTACCAACAGAGGTTATGATCCAAGTTTTGGAGCGAGACCTTTAAAACGGGTTTTACAACAAGAGGTTCTAAACAAATTGTCCAAAGAAATACTGGCCGGACATGTAAATGACGGCGATAGAATTACGTTAGATTATTTTGATGAGAGCGGATTGGTTTTCCGACCGACTGATCAATAATAACCAACTAAAGAAAATCCACCGAAGATCTGTTTTGGTGGATTTTTGTATGCAATCTAATTACGATATTATAAAATGTATTATTCATATCTAAAATGTTGATCACTTAATATTTGATTTAAGTTAATTTAACTATTTGTACTCAATATTTAATGAATTTAAATTAACATTATGAATTCAGGAAATTAATTTTCAGATTTGATTAATTACGTGTACAAAGCAGTCTAGTGTAAATCTGCTGAATAGTTTTAACCAAATTTTCAAATTAAATATTTGGTGGCTAGATATTTGCAACTTTACATTTGAAAATTTTTTTTCATCATTTGTGTTTTGAATCCGTTGAGCAATCAGCGGGTTCTTTTTTTTAAATCATGACTTTTGGTAGTATGCTGAAAAAAATATCATAAATATTTTGGTATGCGAAAAAAAAAGCTAATATTTGCACCGTTCAATGCTATTAAACGCAAAGAATAAATTTTTTTTCATCATTTGTGTTTTTAGAATCCACTTTCATCGGTGGATTCTTTTTTTTGTCTTAAAATGTACAATTGAAAAAATAAGAAAATCACAAGTTCTATGAACTCAGTAATCCTTGTTTGAGTCGCTTTAAGTCGGCTTTTGTCAATAAAAATTGAATTAATTCTTAAATGGATTTTATAATTAAATTCTAATTCCAAAATAAAAAGAACAGTAAAATTAAATTTCCACTGTTCAAAGAGTTTTTAAATTTTTAAAAAGGCAGCTTTACATTCGATCCTGCTCTTCCACTTTTTCAATTGTTTTAGCATTTTTCACCGCTTGATTTCCAAAATTAAATTTTATCGAAATGATGAAATTCTGGGTGTCGCGATAATCCAGAAAATAATTATCTTGGTTTGAATATTTGGTAGTGACTTTTTCTTGGGAGGTTTTAAAAATATCGTTAAAGAAAAGACTTGCTTCTAATTTTTTACTGCAAAACTTCCTGTTCATCACCAAATAAGTAGAGGAGGATCCAGAAATGGTAAAGGTTCCTTGTATGGAAGGCGAATTATATTGATGACTTATTTCTAATTTCCAATCACTGTTTTTATCCAGAGTGAAACTGGTGGAAAGATCAGAAGACCAGTTCCAAACTTTATTTTTATACAAAATGGAATCTATGCCAACAAAATAGTTTTCATTGTGCTCTAAATTTTCTGATAAACTGAAACTCCACCACGGTTTGATTTGAAAGTTTTTATACAAACTCAATCCATAAGCCTGACCTTTTTCAATATTGGTGAAACGGTAGATGAGCGAATTAGTACTTGGTTCCTGAAAACTAATCTCCATGGAAGGATCAATTTCTTTTCGATAATAAAAATCCAGATTCCAGTCTTTGTAAGTATAATTAAAGCTGAGGTTATGAATCATCGTCGCTTTCAGTTTCGGATCACCCTGGAAATAGGAAAACAGATTATAGTAGGACTTTGCGGGATTTAACCAAGAATAAGAAGGTCTACTGATTCGCTTGCCGTAGGACAATCCAAATTGATGATTGTTTGTAGTCGTATATTGCGCATACAAAGTCGGAAACAGTTTCCAGTAATTATTTTTATTGACTTCATAAGGTTCGGAAACAACTCCTTCCAAATCCGTTTTTTCTGCACGCAATCCTGCTTTAAAGTTCCATTTTCCTGGATTATATGCAAACGAAGAGTAAAGGCCAAAATTGTGTTCTCGATAATCAAAAACATTGCTTTTATCAGGTCGGTACTGAAGTATTCCATTTTCACTTTCGGAAAACTGAAGTACGCTATTGGTTTTTACAAAACTATATTTTGCACCCGATTCAATTTCCCATTTCTCAGTTTTCCAATGATAATCTGCTTGGGTTGAATAGAGTTGAATATCGCTTTTATTATGGGTTATAAAATTATTTTCCTCAGGATCCTGATTGATAAAATCTAAATAAGTGAGCACATTCTGATATTTTTTTGCATTATTTCCGGCGAAATAATTGATCCAACTGATGTTACTTTTTTCATTTAATTTCCGATCGACTTGAAAACTCAGAACGTTATTGATCGAGCGTGAATGATGATCATTAATGGTGGTGTATTTCGATTCTACATTATTCTGATTATTATAAATTAAAGTGGGTACGTTATAAGTTCCAAAAGATTTCGGACTGAACGATCCAGCGTAGTTAAGGCTTAAATTGGTGAGGTTGTCAATTTCATAGTCAATGTTAAAGTTGACGGTATTTTGACTGTTATTTTGGTCTTTCCGATTCATGGTGCTGATCCATGTGGTTTGATCTTCTATATAATTGACGTAATCTGTTCCCTCTCGATAATAGGTTCCAGCACCCAAATAGTAACTTGCCATCAACGAAAGTTTATCTTTTTTGTAATATTGAGAAATTCCCGCCACTCCTTTTGCATATTGACTTTGGATATATTTTGAAGAAATGACACCGCGGTAACCTTCAATCGTGTTCTTCTTCATGGTGATATTGAGGACTGCGCTTCCTGACGCTTCGTATTTTGCAGGTGGATTGGTAATGACTTCTACAGATTTGATCTCTTCGCCCTGCGTGTTTTCTAAAAAATTTTTCAGTTCATCGCCAGTCAGCATTACTTTTTTATTGTTAATGGTCACCAAAATACTTTGACTTCCCTTGATCGACAAGACATCATTGCTGGAAGTTACTCCAGGTGTTTTTTTTAAAATTTCCCAAGCGTTCAATGAGGAGACATTGCTGTTCTCTACATTAAATGACAAGCGGTCGATTTTTCTCGTCACTACAGGTTTTTGTTTGATCATGACGACTTCCTCAATATCTTGAACGTTTTTTTTAAGAATGATCGTAAGCGGTTTGTTGTATTTGACTAAATCGATCGTTTCTTCAAGTTGATTGTATTCTAAATCTTTAAAAACCAATTTAATGTTGAGTTCAGAAATTCCATCGAACGCAAATGCTCCCGTTTCAGTCGTTACCGATTTTTTAATTAAAGTGTTTTGAGAATCGTAAACTTCAATAGTCACAAGAGGAAGTTTTTCATTCTGAATATTAACAACCGTTCCTTCGATTTTCTTTTTTTGAGAAAATAACATCAGCGGGAAAAATAACAAAAGCAAAAATTTATACATGATCATCAGTTTTTGATTAAGGAGAATTATGTTTTATAAAGTATTGAGACAAAGGTCTTTGATGCCGCTGAGAATTTCGGTTAACGGAAGGTTAATGATGGGTTAATGTTCATTGGGAAGGCATTATTCATTTATCTTTGTTACTATGATTTCGAAAAGTAAAAATCTTGTGGCCGCTTTTACAATCTTATTTCTTCTTTTAATAGGGATTCAAGCCTTTTTTCTAGTCAAGACTTATGAATTAAAGGAAAGAGAGATTTATAGAACAGTTTATGATCAATTAAGCAACTTTACAGATCGTTTAGAAAATCAAGGAGGAATCACGACCATCACCAATGATTCGCTACAGCAAAGCTTTATTGAATTCAAAAACAATGAAATTACCAATACGCAATTTCTAAATGCGTTTGAAGAGAACAGAAAGGTTAATGAAAAATACGTGAGTCAGTTTGTTGATCAGCAATTCGCTAAAGAAAAATATGAGGTAGCTGCCAAAATTGAGTTTTCGTCGATTCTTTTCGTGCCGGATAATATGCACCTGATTGAAAAGCCCGTCGTTCTTTATGAGACCAAAAACAAAGTGAAAAATCCCGGGATTTTAAATACAGGAACTTGGGAAACGTCTTCAAGTTTTGTCTCGGAAAAAGACATTCCCAGAAACAATGTTTTTTTGGTGAAAAGCAAAACGAGTTTCGAAATTCTGAACATTAAAAGTATTATTTTTAGAGAATTGATCGTGCTGATATTCTGCTGTGTTGCTCTTCTGTTCGGTGTTTTACTCTTGTATATTTTTACCATTAAAAATTTAATCAAACAACAAAAGCAAGTCGAGATCTTGCATACGATCGTTGATAATATTTCACATGAATTCAAAACGCCGATCGCTACGTTGAAAATTTCGACCAAAACTTTAAGAAAAGATTGGAATCCTAACACGCTTCCTTTGATTGAAAGACAGGTTTCCCGTTTAGAAAGTCTGATGTTTCAGTTGCACCATAATGAAAGTGAAGGGGAAATGATTAAAATAAAACCTGAAGACTGGGATTTTGTTATTCAGGATTTAGCATTTGTGAATCCATCTATTCAATTTACTCTTAAAAATAGCACATCGCATGAACTTCCTTTTGATCAAAATTTAATGGAAACCGTTTTAAAAAATCTCTGCGAAAACAGTGTCAAATATGGCGGGTCGATCATTGAAATCAACATCGATCAAACGGAAGCAAATTTAGAAATAGAAGTTTCTGACAATGGTCAGGGAATCGAAAAGAAAGAATTCAAAAATATTTTCGAAAAGTTTTACAGAATACAATCAAATAATATTCATAATATTAAAGGTCTGGGACTTGGACTTTATTTCGTTCAAGAAATTATTAAAAAATATAATGGGACGATAACCGTAGTGAGCCAGCCGAAAGACGGAGCCACTTTTAAAATAAATCTGCCGTATGAAAACTAAAATTCTCTTGGTAGAAGACGATGCAGATTTTGGACTTATTCTAAAGCACTATCTGCAATTAAGTGATTTTGAAGTCGTCTGGTTTCAAAATCCAGAAGATGTTCTGGGAATTATAAAATCTGATTTCTGTTTTAATATTGGTATTTTAGATATTATGATGCCGAATATCGATGGCTTTTCTTTGGCCAAAATTCTATTGAAGGAGAATCCTAATTTTCCTTTGCTCTTTTTATCTGCCAAAAACCAAAAGATAGACCGATTAACTGGTCTTAAAATTGGCGCTGACGATTATATTGCCAAACCTTGTGACCCTGAGGAGCTCATCCTTCGAATTAAAAATATTTTGAAGAGAGCGACTTCACCGATTGTAGAAACTCACTTTAAAATCGGCGAATACTCCTTAGATTCAGAAAAACTGTTGCTGATTCATCCTAAAGAAAAGGTGCGGTTAACCATTCGCGAGAAAGATCTTTTGCTTTATCTTTTGAAGCAAAATAAACAAACCATAAAACGTGATGATATTTTAGATAATTTATGGGAAACCAACGATTATTTTACCGGCAGAAGTTTGGATGTTTTTATTAGCAGAATTAGAAAGTATTTTCGACATGATGAGCAGATAAAAATTCAGTCTATTAGAGGAGTCGGATTTGAAATTGATTTTCCGGTCGAATAAGGTCATCTTTTATATTGATCGGAATAAAATTAAGTAAGTAATTGGTTTTTAAAAACATACCTCATTGTAAGTCTGTATAATGATCTGAACGATTCTGGCCACAATATAGTCTGTAATTCAATTAGTTTCACTACTTTTGCACCTTGAAAATTCACTCAATAATTAGTATTCAAAAATATGATTTCTGTTCAAAGTTTAGGTCTTCATCACTCTGGAAATTACCTTTTTCAAAATGTAAATTTCACCATCAAAAAAGATGATAAAATCGGTTTGGTGGGTAAAAACGGAGCGGGTAAATCTACTTTGTTAAAGATGCTTACAGGCGAAATTAATTTCTACGAAGGCAGTATTGTTCAGGAAGGAGTGGTTACGATCGGTTTTCTAAAACAGGATCTGGATTTTGTAAAAGGTCGTACTGTGTGGAATGAAACCCTTCAAGCCTTTGAAGCAATCAACAAGATGAAGGACGAATTGGAAGACGTGAATCATCAGATGGTTACCAGAACCGATTATGAAAGTGATTACTATGAAAATTTAATTCATAGAATGACCGAATTGAATGATCTGTTGATGCACTATGACGCGTATAATTTAGAAGGTGATGTTGAGAAAGTCTTATTAGGATTAGGTTTTAAAGCAGATGATTTCCATAAGATCACCGATGAATTTTCCGGTGGTTGGAGAATGAGAATTGAACTGGCGAAACTTCTTTTGCAGAAAAATGATCTGATGTTACTCGATGAGCCAACCAATCACTTGGATATGGAATCGATCATTTGGCTTGAAGCTTTTTTGAAAGATTATCCAGGTGCGATCGTTTTGGTAAGTCACGATAAGCAATTTATGACCTCAGTTTGTAATAGAACTTTTGATATTAACAATAAGAAAGTTGACGATTATAAAGCCAACTACACCAAATATTTAGAACTAAGTAAAGAGCGAAAAGAAAAACAGATCCAGGCCAAGAAAAATCAGGATGTAGAAATTAAGCAGATGGAAGATAACATCAACCGTTTCCGTGCTTCTGCAACCAAATCATCTTTCGCGCAATCTTTGATCAAAAAATTAGATAAACTCGAAAGAATTGAAGTTGATACTGATGATGTTTCCAAATTTAATATTCGTTTTCAACCTGCTGTAACGCCAGGAAAAGTAATTTTCGAAGCGAAAAATTTAGGAAAAGCATATGGCAATAAACAAGTTTTTGATGAGGTTGATTTCTTCATCGAACGTGGACAGCGTATCGCTTTATTAGGACAAAATGGTCAGGGTAAAACAACAATAGCAAAAATTCTTTCAGGAGAAATTAAGGATTATTCTGGAGAATGGAATCTTGGACATAACGTAAATATTGGGTATTTCGCTCAGAATCAAGAGGAAGTTTTAACACCGAACAAAACCGTTTTAGAGGAAGCTGAAGATGCGGCAACCGAAGAAACCCGTCCGAGAGTTCGTGACTTATTGGGAAGTTTCCTTTTTCAAGGTGATGACGTTACCAAGAAAACAAAAGTGCTTTCGGGTGGTGAGCGTAACCGTTTGGCTTTGTGTAAATTATTATTGCGTCCGTTCAACACGTTGATTATGGATGAGCCAACGAATCACTTGGACATTCAGTCGAAAGAAATTATCAAACTGGCTTTACAGAAGTTTGAAGGAACGTTAATTGTTATTTCTCACGACCGTGAATTTTTACAAGGTTTGAGTGATAAAATCTTTGAGTTCCGTGATGGAAGAATGAAAGAATTCTTGGGTGATGTAAATGATTATCTAGAGTTCCGTCAGAAAGAAAGTATTCGTGAAATTTCTGCTGAGAAATCGAAATTGCAAGAATTGCGCAGCGAACCAGCTCCAGCGAAAGTAGTTGAAAAGCCCGTTGAGAAAAAGCAGGTGATCGTTAGTAAAGAAGAAAAAAACATTCAAAATAAAATCAAGAAAGTCGAAGAGAAAATTTCTGAACTCGAATTGAAAATCGAGGAAATGGAAAAAACGTTCACGACTGAAAATCCATCTGAAGAGACTCTAGAATTGTACAATACAAAAAAGGCAGATTTAGATTTGGCTTTGCAGGAATGGGAATTTTTGGGAACACAATTAGAAGCGTAACAAAAAATAAAAATTTAAGAGATTCACGTCTTTAACCGTGTCAAGGTTCTAAACCTTGACACGGTTTTTTATTGCTAAAAATAATTGGGCGGAAATTACTAAGGTCAATGATTAAAAACTTCTAAAATTAGTCGGTTCAAAGAAGTACCGAGCCGTTTTGGTTTCATGAGAATTAACATCCAATTCATACCAAGGCGAAATCTTTGGATCAAAAGGATTTTTCAAAATATGAATCGATTGAGCGGGAGTAAAACCTTCGGCTAGCAGAAATAGTTTTTGTCCATTTTGATTTTCCGAAACTCCGGCGATAAAAACAATATGTCCTGGACTTCCTGCCGTAATTAAAATATCACCGACTTTCAAGTCATTCGTTTTCAAGACTGGTTTTGTTTCTTTGTTTAAAGAAATCGTACCGGCATAAGTGAAAATTAAATCTAAATATTTTCGAAAGTTTTCATAAGAATCATCTAATTTTTCAGTCTTTTTAAATTGGACTGAATTTCCATTGACAAAAGCACGAGTTCCGTTTTTATAATCATTCCACGTCATTAAATCTCCACTTGTAAAATGGAATTTAATGTCATCGAACCTTTTCATCTTAAATAAATACTCTGCCCGCAATCGAATAATGGCATCTGCGCATTGTTGCAAATCTTTTGTGCCGGTATCGATATCAAAAATCGCTTCGTGAAGATGTTGAGTTCCAATTTCAGTTCCGTCATATTTCAGAATAGGTGAACCGTATTTTTTAAGTGGAAAGTTTTCAATGTATTCTTCAAAAGAGTTTTGGTGTACATTCACATAAGTATAACCTTCTGGAGCTGGAAATCTTTCTTTAATCGTGTTCTGGTCTTTATTTATTTTTAAAGTGGGAGGCAATGTTGTCTCCACAGGAATTTCCTCAACGGTTTTCTTCGGTGAAGCATTGCCACTTTTTTCACAATTTAAAAGTAGAAATAAGACGGATAAAAGGAATGCTTTTTTCATCTTTTAAATATAATTAAATTTCCTCTAAAGAAGCTTTCAAGACCCAACATCCATCACTAAACATCCAACCTAATTTCCTATCTTTGAAATTCAAAATTTTATTTTTATGAATCACCAACCGGTTGAAGGTTTTTCTAAACTCTCAAAGCAAAGAAAAATAGATTGGCTTATTAAAGAATATTTGGATGAAGACCGCAGTTACGAACAGGTTCTTCAGCAATATTGGAACGGCGATCCTACTTTGCAAAAACTACACGAAGAGTTCTCAGAAAACACGATTTCTAATTTTTACATGCCTTATGGAATTGCACCCAATTTCCTGATCGATGGAAAGTTATTAGCACTGCCAATGGCGGTTGAGGAAAGTTCAGTCGTGGCAGCAGCTTCAAAGGCCGCAAAATTCTGGATTGATAAAGGTGGTTTCAAAACAACCATTATTAATACCAAAAAATTAGGTCACACGCATTTTGTTTTAGATGTCGAACCTCATAAAATACTGCACTTTTTCAACTTTAAATTAAAGAAAAGATTATTCGAAGCCACTGAAGATATCACCAAAAATATGCGTAATCGCGGCGGTGGAATTCTGAATATTAGACTGATCGATAAATCTGCTGATCTCGAAAATTATTTTCAACTGAAAGCAAGTTTTGATACGGTTGATTCAATGGGTGCCAACTTCATTAATTCTTGTTTAGAACAGTTCGGAAAAACTTTGAAAGAAGAAGTTGAAAAAGAAGAAAGTTTCGCACAGGAAGAAAAAGATTCTTTACAAATTGTGATGAATATTCTGTCGAACTTTACACCAGACTGTATCGTTAGAGCCGAAGTTTCCTGTAAAATTGAAGATCTGAAAGATGACAGCGGAATTTCTAATGAGGAATTTGCAACCAAATTTAAACGTGCGGTTACGATCGCCGAAATCGAACCTTACCGTGCGACCACGCATAACAAAGGAATTATGAATGGGGTTGACGCAGTTGTAATTGCGACTGGAAATGATTTCCGCGCAACTGCGGCTTGTGCACATGCTTACGCTGCGAAAGACGGGAAGTATTCGAGCTTAACCCATTGTACGATCGATAACGGAATTTTTAGATTCTGGATCGATTTGCCGATTTCTGTCGGTGTCGTGGGTGGTTTAACCAATCTTCATCCGCTTGTTAAGTTTTCATTGGCTTTGTTAGGTAAACCTTCTGCGCAAGAACTGATGAGTATTTTGGCAGTTTCTGGCTTGGCTCAAAATTTTGGTGCGTTGCGTTCTTTAGTTACAACCGGAATTCAGAAAGGTCACATGAAAATGCACTTGTTCAACATTTTGAATCAGTTAGGAGCGACGGAAGAAGAGAAAAATCATTTCGTTACTTATTTTAAAGATAAGACCGTGACTCATCATGAGGTAATCAGTGAGTTTAATTTAATGAGAAATAAATAATTATGTTTCAACTCTTTCTAGGACTTTTAATATTAATTTTTGGGATTTTTTTAAAAGTCACCAAAGATCCAGGGTTCGAAAAATCAAAAAAATTTTCATGGATGTTTATCGCCATCGGAATTTTATCCATCATCGGAAAATTATTAATCGCTTATCAAACAGGAAAATTATAAAATGAAATCGCCCTTGGTAAATGTTGCTGACAAACATAGATTAAGATCGTTGATTCCATATGACCTTAAAAAAAATAAATAACGAAATATGAAAAATACTACATTAATAATCGGAGCCATTTACGGATTGGTTTCTGTAGTTTTAGGAGCGTTCGGGGCGCACGCTTTGAAGAAGGTTTTGTCGGTGGATAAACTTGCAAGTTTTGAAACTGGTGTAAAATATCAAATGTACTCTGCACTTTTTTTGTTAATTGTGGGTTATATTCTAAAATTTGAAACCCCATCAGAAAAATGGATTTCTATTCTAATGATTGCCGGAACATTTTTATTTTCTGTGAGTATTTATCTATTGGCGTTTAGTGAAGTGGCGGCAATTCCTTCAAAAGCAATAGGACCAATTACGCCGCTTGGCGGTTTGTTAATGATTATTTCTTGGGCAATGTTGATTTTCTATTTTGTGAAAAATAAAATTTAATGTTTTTCATCGCCGGAAATGTCAAAAAATTAATAGGTCAGGAAACTATAAAAATCAATAAAAATGGTTTTATGGTGAACGCTCAAATTAAGGTTTTCAAAAATTTTATTACCCTATTCTTTGTGCCCATTATTCCAATCGGAAAAAAGTACAGCATTTATATTCCACATTCAGACGAGTATTATGAGAATAATTATTTTTCTAAAATGCCCGCTGAATATTTAGAAATTTGTAAAGAAGTTGGTAGAAAATATTAAAAAATGACCAAGCCGAGGATTGCTTTATTTATTGGGATTTTATGCATCTCCATTTTCCCAGTAATTGTGCGGATGAATCTTACATCAGGTCTCATTTCTGCGTTTTATAGGATGGGAATTGCCACTGCAATTATTTTACCTTTTGCGATTTATAAAAAGAAAATGCATTTAGAAAACCTCAAAATGCTCTTGCCAATGCTGGCTTGCGGTATTTTATTTGCGTCCGATATTGCAGTTTGGAATATTTCAATTCAGAATTCATCCGCAACACAGGCAACTTTGCTGACCAATCTTTCGCCAATTTGGGTGGGTATATTCTCGTTACTGTTTCTAAGTTTTCGACCACGCAAAAGTTTTTGGCTCGGAACCTTGATCGCTCTAATTGGTATGACGGTTTTTGTAGGAGTTGACACGATTCTAAACTTACAACTGGATTTTGCTTTTTTCCTGGGAATATTGTCAGGTGTTCTTTATGCCCTTTATATCTTGGTCAGTAAATCAGTTTTAGAAAAATTAGAAGTCGTTACCTTCATAACTTATAGTATGATCTTCAGTACCATTTTTCTTTTTATCATCAATGTCGCTTTCGGAGAACAGTTTTTTGGATTCTCAAATAAAGCCTGGATCTCCCTTTTTGTTCAGGGAATTGTTTGTCAGTTAATCGCCTGGTTATTGATCAGTTATTCCACACAAAAAATGCGGGCAACCCGCGTTTCGTTAAGTTTATTGAGTCAAGCTATATTCGCTACCATCTTGGCAGCCATCTTTGTTAATGAAAAGATCACCAATGTTCAGATGATTGGCAGTGTAATTATTTTAGCGGGAATCGCAACAACGTTTTATGAGAAAAACACAACGGTAAAATTATAATTTATATTGAAAGTAAATAAGCGCTTCTGATATCTAGGTTAGTTTCAGTTTTAATAAATTAAAATTATAATCGCTACGTTTAAGATATTGCAATTAGGTTGCTCAAAACAGACAGTTTTAGAAGTAAATTGCCTTCTTTTGATAAAGAAACAATGTTTATGTGATTATCTACTTCACCATAATTCTGAAAAATTACATGCAGCAGACCTGTTGTTAATGTTGCTTTCTCTATCTTTTTTGACGACGTTAAATTCACACTTGCTTTATTCACATTAAATATCTATATTTGTTAAAAATAATTTAATATGATCTATTCTAAAATCAAATCAGCTTTCATGTTGCTAACAATCACGGGAACTCTTTTAGTTTCGTGTAACAAAACTGAAAAAGAAGTGGTAGTAGATACTCCGGTTGAAACTGAAACTGTCACTCCTGATGTTGCCAAGCAAGACACCATCAAAATCACTTTAAATGGTAATGATAAGATGCAGTACGACCTTTCAGAAATTGATGTTTATGAAGGACAGACTGTTGTTCTGACCTTGAACCATACCGGTACAATGCCTATGGCTTCAATGGGGCATAACTTTGTACTATTGAAAAATGGTACTGATCTCGAAAAATTCGAGGCAGAAGCAGCGAAAGCTCAGAAAGATGGATATATTCCAACTGACACAAGCGAAATTATCGCACATACCAAACTACTTGGTGGTGGAGAAAGTGACACAATAACTTTCCAGGCGCCAGAAAAAGGAACGTATGATTTCCTTTGTTCATTCCCAGGACATTATTCTATGATGAAAGGGAAATTCAATGTAAAATAATTTTTAGAGATTTGTAATCTCTTGGATTTTTTAAATAAAAGGATTGGTAAGTTTTTACTGATCCTTTTATTTTTTACGCTCAATTCATTAAAGTCGAATTTCTGCCCAGAAATAATTCAAGTTAATTAGTAAATTATTTAAACTTACAAAAAATAAAATTAAATTTTAGAAATGAAAGAAACGATGTTAATTCTTCACTTTATTGGTTTGGCCATGGGCGTAGGAACCAGTTTTGCGCATATGTTTTTAGGACCTACTTTATCTAAATTAACACGAGCCGAAGCCGAGACATTCAAAACTCAAACGAAAGGTTTAAGTCTTATGGGAACGGTGGGGACCGTTGTGCTACTTGGTTCTGGAATCTATCTCATCATTCCCTATTGGCCCGTCATTTTGACCTTGCCACTTTTAATTGCGAAACTGGTATTATTTGTTGTTTTGGTGGTATTGATCATTCTTATCAACCTCGGAGCCCGGAATAATTATCAAAATCAAGACCTTGCAACTCTAAAGCGGATAGAGCTCCTGGGGAAAATTTCCATGGTTATTGGTGTTGCGATCGTGATTCTCGCGGTTAATGTTTTTAATTAAACAGAACTTTTGAAAGACAAGAACCTCATTTATATTGCTTTCAAAAAGTAATACGATGTTTGTCCCACTGAAAGTTAGTTGAGAAATGGAGGACGAATATTTTATTCCGAAAAATCTCCACCTTGATCTTTGGTTCCTGTGTACAATAGATTCATAGGATGGTCTAATTCTTTTTGTTTTATATTGATTTCAGTCCACGCTATATTTTTATCACAGGTGTTGATGGTTTCAAATATTACGGCAGAAAATATATTCTGGATAATTTCGAAAATCATGAGCGCTGAATGATGATTTCAATTAATCTCTCAATCTCATGAGATAATCCCTTAGTTCGGTGTAATTATTGCTCTATCAATTCGCTTTGGATATATTATTAAATATCATACTCATAAGATTAATAAATAATTGCTAAAGTTTTTTTTAATTATAAATTTGTATTTTTGTACTCAATATCAATCAATTGAAAAAGTATCTGGCCATAATGTTTACGTTCTTCTATTTCGGATTTTCATCCGGGATGGTCTATAACGTGCATTATTGTCTGGATCAAATTTTTGTTTCTTCCACTTCTTCCTCTAAAACATGTGAACTGTGTGGAACCAAAAAAGAAAAGGATTGTTGTAAGAGTGAAATTAAGATCTTGAAAACTGACGTTGCTCAGAAAGCCGATATTTCATTTATAAATAACGCTCCTTTAGTAGCAATTGTTCCTGAAGTTATCTACGCGGAGTTTTTGATGCCTATTGTAGAACGGAATCAATTTTCTGTACAGGTTAACGCGCCACCGGACAAAGCAGAACTTCCTCTCTTTATTTCTTATTGTAATTTTAGAATTTAGAATCGATCCATCGTTTTTCACTTGAAGAATGATGCTCAACTGTGTCCAAATATTTTTTTGGACTTCCTCTATTTTAAAACAATCTAAAATTTATTACAATGAAAAAGTTAATTTTCACAGCCCTATTCTCTGTATTTTCAATTCTAAAACTGTCGGCTCAAAAGAGCGATTCGTCCATTTCAAAACTGTATCAAAATTACTTGAACATCAAAACAGCTTTGGTTTCAGATAATTCTGATGACGCTTCTAAAGCAGCCAATGCTTTTATTAAATCAGCCTCAATGGTTGATTACAAAGTTTTATCGGAAGGTAATCTAGATGTCTTGAGAAAAGGTGCAAGTACGATCGCAGACAGCAGAAGCATTGAAACGCAGAGAGAATCATTTAATGGTCTTTCTAAAAATATGATTGCACTCGCGAAAAATTTTAAACTTGCGGACGATACCGTTTTTGTTCAGTACTGCCCAATGGCAGATGCAAGCTGGTTGAGCGCCGAAAAAGCCGTCAAAAATCCTTATTATGGAAAATCCATGTTGACGTGTGGCAGTGTGAAATCTGAAATAAAATAAACTACTTTAAGAATGCATGAACTGATTTTCAGATTATTGTAAATTTGAATAGTTAGTTCATGTTCAAAATTTCAACAACCTTTTCTGAGTCCAACAATCAAAGAAATATAAATTTCTCATTGTTGGTCAGAAGGGTTTAAGGATTTCTTTCACGAGCAATTAATTTAAACATTTTTCAATGAAACACATTTATCATATCCATGGAATGACTTGTGGCGGTTGTCGGGGTCATGTAGAAAAAACACTCTCTAATATAGAAGGAGTTTCAAGCGTTTCTGTAGATTTAGAAAAAGCAGAAGCAAGCATCGAAATGGGTTCTCATATTCCCCTCGAAAAATTTCAGGAAGCTCTGAAAAAAGATGGTGATCAATATACCATTCATAATCCCGGTGAACATCACCATATTGAACCGAAACAAGAAAAACCGAAAGTAAAAGGAAACGGAACTTTCTACTGCCCAATGCACTGCGAAGGTGAGAAAACGTACGACAAAGCGGGCGATTGTCCGGTCTGCGGAATGGATCTGGTAGAAGAACAAAAAGTAAGCAGTTCGAATTCGGAACAATGGACTTGTCCAATGCATCCCGAAATTATCAGGGATGAACCTGGAGCATGTCCTAATTGTGGGATGGATCTGGTACCGATGCAACCTGATATTTCTGCGGAAGAAAAGACCTATAAAAAATTACTGAAGAAATTATGGATTGCCAGTATTTTTACTTTACCCATTTTTTTAATGGCAATGAGTGAAATGATTCCAAACAATCCTTTGTACAAGTTGATGGAGCAAAAATACTGGAACTGGGTTCAGTTTGCTTTGTCGATTCCAGTTGTGTTTTATGCAACCTGGATGTTTTTTGAACGTGCTTATAAAAGTATCAAGACCTGGAATCTTAATATGTTTACATTGATTGGAATTGGCGCTGGAGCCGCTTTCCTTTTTAGTGTTTTTGGAATGTTTTTCCCGGATATTTTCCCGCAGCAATTTAAATCGCATACTGGAGCAGTTCACGTTTATTTTGAGGCAGCCACGGTGATTTTGACTTTAGTTTTACTGGGACAGGTATTAGAAGCAAGAGCACACAGCAAAACAAATTCTGCAGTTAAAGAATTATTAAAACTCGCACCGAACCGTGCCATTAGAGTTAAAGACGGAGTTGAAGAAGAAGTGACCATTGAACAAATAGTTTTAGGTGACATCCTTCGGGTAAAACCGGGTGAAAAAATTCCCGTGGATGGTGCCATTACAGAGGGTGAAACTTCGGTGGATGAGTCGATGATCACGGGTGAACCGATTCCTGTAACCAAATCAATAGACGACCAAGTAAGTAGCGGAACCATTAATGGTAACCAATCATTTTTAATGAAAGCCGAGAAAGTGGGATCAGACACTTTACTGTCTCAAATTGTGGAAATGGTCAATAATGCCAGTCGCAGTCGTGCACCTATTCAAAAGTTAGCCGATACCGTTTCTGGTTATTTTGTGCCAATTGTTGTACTAATTTCTGTTATTACTTTCATCGTATGGGCAGTTTTTGGGCCACAACCGGTTTATGTTTATGCTTTTGTAAATGCGATTGCAGTGTTGATTATTGCCTGTCCATGTGCTTTAGGATTAGCAACACCAATGTCTGTAATGGTCGGTGTTGGCAAAGGTGCTCAAAACGGAGTATTGATAAAAAACGCCGAGGCTTTAGAAAAAATGGATAAGGTGGACACTTTGATTATTGATAAAACAGGAACCATTACCGAAGGAAAACCAACCGTTGAAAAAATAGGAGTTTTCGGCGATCAATTTACAGAAAAAGAAGTTCTACAGTTCATCGTTTCTTTAAATAAGATGAGCGAACATCCTTTAGCAGATGCGACGGTAAAATATGGAAAAGAACAAAATATAGAAATTATTAATGCTGAAAATTTCAGTGCAGTTACAGGTAAAGGTGTAGAAGGAAAGGTCAACGGAAAAAAAGTCGATTTAGGTAATGCCAAAATGATGGAATATGCCCAAGCTGAAATTACTTCTGAAATGGAAACTGAAGCCCAGAATTTTCAAAAGCAGGGGAAAACAGTTTCGTACTTATCTGTAGAGGGGAAAGTTGCGGGATATGTAGTGATTGGTGACAAAATAAAACCGACCAGTGCAAAAGCAATTAAAGAATTAATGGAAAAAGACATTGATGTCATCATGCTTACGGGTGACAACCATGATACTGCTCAAGCGGTTGCCAAAGAACTCAATCTTGTCCATTTTAAAGCCGGAATGTTACCTGAAAATAAACTTAAGGAAGTAGAGAAACTTCAGAAAAGTGGAAAAATAGTGGCGATGGCGGGAGACGGAATTAATGATGCACCTGCCTTGGCAAAAAGTGATGTCGGAATCGCCATGGGAACCGGGACTGATGTTGCAATCGAAAGTGCGATGATTACTTTGGTACAAGGCGATTTGCACGGAATTGTAAAAGCAAGAAACCTAAGCGACGCGGTGATGAAGAATATCAAACAAAACTTATTTTTTGCTTTAGGTTATAATATACTAGGAATTCCAATTGCAGCGGGAGTTTTGTTTCCAGTTTTCGGAATCCTTTTATCTCCGATGATTGCAGCGCTGGCAATGAGTTTCAGTTCCGTATCAGTGATCGGTAATTCACTACGTTTAAAAAACATTAAAATTTAAAAATAAAATAATGGATAATTCAATGGACCACTCAAAAAGTAACGTGTACACCAAATTTGTTTTAATGCTTGCTGCCTCATTTGTAGCGATGTACATTACCATGTATCTCAATACCTATGAACTGGATCATGTTTATTTCAGCATGACCAGATTTTATATGGTATGTCTTGGAATTTCTGCGATGGCTTTGATCATGTTCTTTTTTATGCGAAAAATGTACAAGAATAAGCAAAAAAACCTTGGAATAATAGTGGGAAGTGTAGGTTTGTTTTTCGCTGCGCTAGGTTTGGTTCGCGAGCAAAGTCCTGTCGTAGGTGATGTTCTTTGGATGAAAGGAATGATACCCCACCACTCAATCGCAATTTTAACAAGTGAAAGAGCGGATATTAAAGATCCTGAAGTAAAAAAATTAGCAGAAAGCATCATTTCTGCGCAGAGAAAAGAAATAGAAGAAATGAAAACAATGATAAAAAGATTAGAAAATGAAAAATAAGATACCCAACTTTTTCAAATTATGCACGCTCCTCTTTCTCGTCGTATCGGTTCAGGGGTTTTCTCAGGACCATACCATGCATGTGGAGAAAAAAGAGACCGCAAAAGAAGATGGCAATGGCAAAATTTCTTTTGGCGGTAAAACAGTTCGTTATGATCTTTACGTAAAAGACACGCTTGTTAATTTTAGCGGAAAACCCGCTAGAGCCATTGCCACGAATGGAAAATTGCAGGCACCAACTTTATATTTTAAAGAAGGCGACACGGCAGAAATTTACCTTCACAACCAGTTGAAAGAAAATGCCGGTCTTCACTGGCACGGTGTGATTCTGCCCAATGAAATGGATGGTGTTCCTTATCTAACAACGAAAGAAGTTAAACCCGGTGAAACGCATCTCTACAAATTTCGTATTTCTCAAAATGGAACCTATTGGTATCATTCTCATGAAGGAACTCAAGAGCAGATCGGCATGAATGGTATTTTGGTTTTCCAAAAAAGAGATGGTCAGCCTGACAAAAAATTCGATGCTGATATTCCGGTTCTTCTTGGAGAATGGACGGATGAAAATCCAAAACAAATTATGCGTCGTCTGCACATGGATCAGGGAGATTATTGGTCAGTGAAAAAAGGTACCGTTCAAAGTTATTCCGAGGCAGCGAAAGTTGGTCATTTCGGCACCAAACTTCTCAATGAATGGAAACGAATGGAAGCCATGGATGTGAGCGATGTTTACTACAATAATTTTCTCATCAATGGTAAAATTTCCTCGGATTATAAAAATTTAAAAGCCGGTGATAAAGTTCATCTGCGCGTTGTCAACGGTGGATCCTCGTCTTATTTCTGGTTGAATTATGGTGGCGGAAAGTTCACTGTGATCGGCAATGATGGAAACGAAGTAGAACCCGTGGAGGTCGACCGATTGATTGTTGGCGTTTCTGAAACCTATGATATTGTGGTGACCATCCCCGAAAATAAAAGTTTTGAATTTCGTGCCACGTCTGAAGATCGGCAAGGTCACGCTTCGCTATATTTAGGAGATGGAGAAAAAGTTGATGCGCCTAATCTGCCAAAGTTGATGCTTTTTGAAGGCATGAAAATGATGAACGGCATGATGGAAATGAGTGGTGATATGAAACCGATGACCATGACGATGGGTAATCAAATGATGGATATGAATGAAGTCATGTATCCCGAGATTCCAGAGAGTCAAAGGATGCAGACGATGAAGCATATGAATGAAATGATGGGGATGAAGGATAAATCTTCAGACATGGAAATGGATCATAGCAAGATGGATCACGGAGCGATGGATATGAAAGCTGACATGACTAAAGATTCCAAGGAAATAGATCACAGCAAAATGGATCACAGCGAAATGAAAATGGATTCTGACAAAGAAGTTGATCACAGTAAAATGGATCACAGCAAAATGGACATGAACTCTGATATGAAAATGAAAGATGATAAAATGGATCACAGTATGCATAATATGGATGAGTCTGATTCGAAAACAATCAAACGACTGAGTTACAATATGTTGAAAGCTCCATTTAAAACAATCTTGCCTGATGACAATGTAAAGGAATTAAATTTTACTTTGGAAGGAAACATGAGAAACTACCTGTGGACTTTGGATAATAAAACGGTAGCCGAAAGTGACAAAATTTTAATTAAAAAAGGTCAGGTTGTACGAATTACGATGTATAATAATTCGATGATGCGTCATCCGATGCACCTTCATGGACATGATTTCCGTTTGATAAATTCCAAAGGCGAATATTCTCCACTGAAAAATGTGGTCGATATGGCACCGATGGAAACCAATACTATCGAATTTGCAGCGAATCAGGACGGTGACTGGTTTTTCCATTGTCATATCCTTTATCACATGATGGGCGGAATGGGAAAAGTTTTCGAGTATGAAAATTCAGCACCTAATCCGCAGTTACCAAATAAAGAAGCAGCTTATCGAAAATTTTTGAAAACGAATCAGATGATCAGCACTAAAGCGATGTTGGATGTAGCTTCTAATAAATTGCATTTTGAAAATATGACCATGGTTGGTGCGCGTTGGATGAATGTTAATGAGTTTCACAGCAACTACCAATTTGATCATTACGAAGGAAGTGTAAAAGTTGGACGCTTTCTGGGGAAATACCAATGGGCAATGCCTTACGTCGGTTTCAGAACTCAGAAAACCCACGACTTGGCAAAAACCTGGTTCGGACAAAACGTAATGCCGCAAAATGAAAACGTAGCGATTGCGGGGATTCGGTATATTTTACCATTTTTGGTTACAGCCGATGCTAACGTTGATCACAATGGGAAAGTACGCCTGGAATTGAGCAGAGAAGGAATTCCGATCTCTCCAAGAATTCGCGGAAGTTTTGCCGTCAATTCTGATAAAGAATTTGATTTTGGACTAAAATATATAGTGCAAAAATGGGTTTCAATATCCACGAACTATGATAGTGAGTTTGGGTTTGGAGCTGGTTTGACGTTTATGTATTAAATTCTGCGATCTGCATTATTATCAGCCGTCTTAGCAATAAGGCGGCTTTTATTTTTTTACCGCGATCTGTTCACCCATTTTTATGGTCGTTTCCAGACTGTTTGCTGTATTGGTCAATAAATCAGCATCAATTTTAATTTGATCTTTTTCAAACAGTAGAACTACGGTTGAACCGCCAAATTTAAAATATCCTTTTTCTTGCCCTTTTTTTACCGTCGTACCCGAGTAGGTTTGAATCATGCTTCCAACCATTGTGGCGCCAACTTCTACCATGACGACATTGCCAAATAACGGAGTTTGTATGACGCCGTATTCCCGTTTATTGAGCCAAAAGATTTCCGCTTTTTTACGAAGAGCCAAAGGATTGACCGAGTAGTAATCACCATCAATTTTAATATTGGAAGATGAGGTCATCCCACTTACCGGAAAATGATACCGATGATAATCGGGTGGCGCAAGGCGAAAAACGATCATGGATCCTTCCTTGTATTTTGTAGCTAATTCGGTATTATCTAAAAATGAGTCCACATTAAACCGAAAACCTTTGATATAAAAATCGGAATTGCTAACGTTCTCGTAGGCTAAGATTTTACCGTCGGCAGGAGAAGCTACTGCCAATGAGTCTGAAACTATTGGTCTTGCTTCCGGTTTAAGCTGCCGAATAAAAAAATCGTTGAAACTTTTGAAGTTCTGTTTCTGAGCAATTGTAATATCTACATCGTATTCTTTTACAAACGGCACGATCTTGTCAGCAGAGGCTGGCTTTTCCATTTGATCACCGTAAAGAGAAGTCACTATTTTTCGTTTTGCGATGGTCCATAAAGTAGCTTCGCCGACAGGATTATGATACAGCCAGTCCAGCCATTTTTCGCCGTACACATTTTCAATTTGAACTTGTCCGGTTTCTCTATCAATATATTTGATCGGTTTTTGGGCTGGAACCGGAAAAACAGCGAGCACGAAAATAAGCGCTAAAATGAACCAGATGATCGTCCATTTCTTATTTGGTTTTTTAAATTTCATCGTATTAAATTACTTGAAGATCAATTTTTTTTCAAATTTAAACCTATTTTCTGTAAACAAAAGATTCTTGTGCATATTGCTAATTAATTAAATTACATTGACTGGCAAATGAAGTAACAAAGACGAGAGTACAAATGAGAACCGAATTGCGCCCCGGATTGAGCGGTTTGTTTGAGCTCTTTTTTTGCAAACCAACTTTGAATCTAAGCAACAATGACTTGCAAAAAAAAGCGAGCCGTGAAAGCCGGAAATGTGCGCCCAAAATAACAGGTAGAAAAATGACATTCAGCGCGTTTAATGGAGCGTTCAAAAATTTGAAAGGATATGCTTCCTATCTTCTCAAATTTTCTTAAATTTGTCCATCTTTATAAAAAATAAATATCTAATTAAAATATTATGAATCTTCACGAGTACCAATCAAAAGAAATTTTGGCAAAATACGGAGTTAACATCCAAAGAGGTTTTATCGCTAACACTGTGGAAGAAGCAGAAGCAGCAGCGAAAAAACTGACTGAAATGAACGGCAACGAAGGCTGGGTTGTTAAAGCACAGGTTCACGCAGGTGGACGTGGTAAAGGCGGCGGCGTTAAGTTTTCTCCGAACATGGAAAAACTGAAAGAAAATGCTGGAAACATCATTGGAATGCAGTTGGTTACTCCACAAACTTCTGCGGAAGGGAAAAAAGTGAACTTCGTTTTGGTAGCGGAAGATGTTTATTATCCAGGAGAAACTGAAACCAAAGAGTTTTATGTTTCGATCCTTTTAGACAGAGCCCAAGGTAAAAATATGATCGTTTATTCTACGGAAGGTGGAATGGATATTGAGCACGTTGCAGAAGTCACTCCTCATTTAATTCATAACGAAACCATTGATCCATCTGTTGGATTGCAAGGTTTTCAGGCAAGAAAAATTGCGTTCAACTTAGGTTTAACGGGTGCTGCTCATAAAGATTTCGTAAAATTTATCGCTTCACTTTACAACGCTTATGTTGGAATCGACGCTTCACTTTTCGAAATCAATCCTGTTTTAAAAACTTCTGACAATAAAATTATCGCTGTTGACGCTAAAGTTTCTTTAGATGACAACGCATTATTCCGTCACAAAGATTTGGCTGAATTAAGAGATACAAGAGAAGAAGATGCTACCGATGTTGAAGCTGGTGAAGCTGGTTTGAACTTCGTGAAGTTGGATGGTGACGTTGCTTGTATGGTAAACGGTGCTGGACTTGCGATGGCGACTATGGATATCATCAAATTATCTGGTGGTAACCCGGCAAACTTCTTAGACGTTGGTGGTACCGCTGATGCAGAAAGAGTTCAGAAAGCTTTCGGAATTATCCTGAAAGATCCAAACGTAAAAGCAATTTTGATCAACATCTTCGGTGGAATCGTACGTTGCGACCGTGTTGCTCAAGGGATCGTAGATGCTTACAAAGCAATGGGAAGTCTTCCAGTTCCGTTGATCGTGAGATTGCAAGGAACTAATGCAGTTGAAGCAAAACAACTGATCGATGATTCTGGTTTGCCAGTTCATTCAGTGATCACTTTGGAGGAAGCTGCTAATAAAGTAAAAGAAGTTTTAGGTCACTAAGATTTTCAAAATATATTGAGAAACCGTCTCGTCAGATTTTTGACGAGACGGTTTTTTTTGTCTAATTATTTATCTTTTATATTTAAGTAATCTAAATTTTATATAATCAATAGAAATCTATTTGCGGTGGTAAATGTAAAAAGATTGTCGTTTAATTTAATCATAAATAAATCTAATTTATTGATTCGTTGTGATTTGTGTATTAGCTAGGTGTGGAATTTAAGTATCTTTACCTATTACAGATCGAGATGAAATACACCTTCCTATTATTAGTGTTTTCTTTTATTGGATGCGTGTCACAAGCTTCGGATTCAGCAAAAACGCTCCTTGCATTTGAGGATGTTTATCATTATCCGTACCAGTTGATTTCAGAAAAATTTGAAATTATTGATACTCAGGAAAGGATGGATGAAGTTTTCTCAATCATTCATAAGAATTCGCTTGGCAATCGGTTGGCTCCAATTCCAGGCATTACAGAGACAGAGTCCTATTTGATTTTTAAACCTGTTTTGAAAAATAGTAATGATGTGGAGATTGAGGAAATGTATCTGCAAAACGATATTCTCTATATTAAGATAATGGAATTTGAAAATCCTCAATTGGCTAAATCAAACAGAGTAGCGCCTGATATTCTGGTCAAATTATTAAAAAAAGTTTCTATAAAAACAATAACCTTTATTAACCTTTAAAAACACCAACTCAGATGAAAACAAAATTCCTTACTCTTTCATGCTTGTTGATAGCAATGATGGGTTTTGCCCAAAACTACTGGACGAAAATTTCCACTGTAGCCAAAGATAATCTTGCCCAACGATGGGTTCAACCAAAACAATTTTCTGCTTATAAAGTTGATTTGAATAAAATTAAAAGCGATTTGTCTAAAGTTCCACAACGGTTTTCTGAAGATCAAAGTCACACGCTTTCATTTCCAGGAGCCGATGGTCAATACAATCAATACATTATACAGGAAGCGCCAGTGATGTCGGCCCAACTTCAGGCTAAATTCCCTGAGATCAGATCTTATGTTGGATGGCAGAAAAGCAATCGGCAAAATACAATTCGTTTCAGTGTAACCCCTGAAGTTGGAATCAGTGCCATGTTTTTCGATGGCTGGAATGTTAGTTATTTAGATCAGCTCACCACCGATAATTCGCAATACATCTTATATAAAAGAGATGATTTACCTGCCAACGACCGAATTTTCTCTTGCAATGTTGAAGGATTAAAAAATGAATTGATGGAAGATTTAGGAGGTAAAGCTCCGCTGGTTTCAGATGGGCAGTTCCGAACGTACAGACTTGCGTTATCTGGGACTGCAGAATATACCGACTTTCATGGTGGAACGGTTGCGAAAGCTTTAGCAGCAATGGCGGTGACCATGACTCGCGTGAATGGAATTTATGAAAAAACAATATCGGTGACGATGGTGATGATTCCTAATAATGAACTCATCGTTTATACCGACGCAGAAAAAGATCCATTTACCAATGGAAATCCAAATTCTATGATTACCCAAAATGTGACCAATACCAATGCGGTAATTGGGTCTGCAAATTACGATATTGGACACGTCTTCGGTACTAATAGTGGCGGTTTGGCTGGTTTGGGTGTTGTTTGTACCGCGAATAAAGCAAGAGGCGTTACGGGTTCTGGAGCACCAGTTAATGATCCTTTTGATATTGATTATGTGGCGCACGAAATTGGACATCAGTTTGGGGCGAATCACACTTTTAGAGCGAGTACTGGTTCTTGCGGTGGAAACGCGAATAATGGAACAGCCTATGAAGTGGGAAGTGGAAGTACGATTATGGCGTATGCGGGAATTTGTGGAGTGAATAATGTTCAATTAAATAGTGATGCTTATTTTCATTCGGCAAGCGTCAATGAAATGTACACGGTGATTAGAAGAGCAGCGGACTGCTCCGTGAAATTATCAAATAACAATCAAGTTCCAACGGCTGATGCAGGTTTGGATTATACGATTCCGAAAGGAACTGCTTTTGTTTTGACGGGCGTTGGGACAGATTCAGACAATGATCCGCTTACCTATTTGTGGGAACAGTTAGACAATACGAGCAATACTCAACCGCCAGTTGCGACAGCTACTTCCGGTCCGGTTTACCGCTCCATCACGCCGTCGGTATTGCCTACAAGATATTTCCCAGTATTGAGTTCTGTCTTTGCAAATAACTTGGTTCCGAAATGGGAAGTTACGCCAGGTGTCGCCAGAAATCTTAATTTTTCTCTTTTAGTTAATGATGATAAAGTAACTGGTAATCAGGCTGCCAGAGATCAAACGCTCATCACCGTTTCGAATGCGGGACCTTTCAAAGTAACGTCTCAAACTACTAATATCGAATATGATGGTTCTGTGCCTTTCGCTATAACTTGGGATGTTGCAGGAACTGATGCTGCTCCGGTGAATACTCAAAATGTTCAGGTGCTTTTAACCAGAGATGGTGGAATGACTTTTGAAGTTTTAGCAGAAAGTATTCCTAATACAGGTGCAGCGAATGTGGCTTTACCTAATGAAAATATAGCGACAGCCAGAATCATGATAAAAGCAGTTGATAATATTTATTTCGCTGTGAATTCTTCTAATTTCAAAGTGAAGCAAGGAGTTTTAGCGACAGTTGAGGACAAGATAAAAGGTATTTCAATTTATCCAAACCCAGCTAACAATGAGGTAAACGTTATATTGAACAAAGCCGAGGCTGCAAAATATATGATTTACGATTTGTCAGGCAGATTGGTGAATTCCGGGAATGTAGCCGTAGACGGTAAAATTAATGTCGAGAGATTATCGACGGGCAATTATGTTTTGTCCATCCAGTTGAAGAATGGCGATAAAGTGAATGAGAAATTAATGATAAAGAAATAATTTAAAATAATAATAATATGCATGGGTGTTGAGCAATCAGCATCCTTTTTTTTATTAAAATTAATACCCTAAACTTTTTCAATATGGGGTTTTAAGTTTTGAAATAAAGACCAAAACATGCATATTTGTGGGATGATGGGAATATTAAGATTTTTACAATGAAGAAGTATGTTTGGTTGGCGGTAGTTATCGTTATAATTTATAGTGGCCAGTCCTTTTTTCTGTCCGCGGGCGGAATTGGTGCCGACAGTCTTTCTTATTTTGGAATAGCCTCTGACTTTCCCAAATTGATCACCAATCTTTTCCCTTTAGGTTTTCCAGCTTTAATTAAAGTGTTGCATGTTTTTCAAGATTATTTTTGGGCTTCAAAGGTTTTGAATGTTTTGATGGTTATCGGTATTCTTCTGTTTTCTTATTTCAAGCAATTTTATTTTAGAGAAACGGTCTTGCTGTTTACTGGAAAGACGCTTTTCTTTGCCTTAAATATTGTTTCTTCAGAAGGACCTTTTCTTTTTCTGCTGTATTTTTTAATTTTTTTCTTTCATGAGAAATTTAAGGAAAAGATCAAATCAGGAACATTTGTTATTTGTGCGTCCATTTTAATGGTTCTGTTATTCACCGTGCGCTATTCGGGGATCTACATTTATGGTGGGATCGGACTTTTCTGGCTGGCGATGGTTTTAAGAAGAAAAACGTTTCCGTTAAAAAAAGACCTTTTCAGATTTTTAGTCGTTTCCGGAGTTGGCATTGTAGGTTATTTAAGTTTTAATTATTTGACTTTCGGCAGTTTTACAGGCGAACATCTTCGGGGTGCGCCCGCACAGTATTATCCGGTTTATATTTTCCGGGATATCTTAGGAATGACCAATGTTGTTGATCCATTTATTGGGTTGAAACCTTCTTCTAATAGTTTTACAAGTCTTGCTTTTCAGGTCGGTCTCATGATCGTTGATTTCGTTTTGTTACGCTATTTAATTAAATTATACCGAAGCAGGAGAGAGTTGATCACCATAGAATTTCATCATCTGCTTTGGTTGATGGCAGGAACTTACACCATCGCACTTTTTATATCCGGACTTTTTCAACAGATCGAAGAGATGAATGTCAGAATGCTTGCTGCTGCTAATTTTTGTCTGTTCTTTTCATTTCTATTAATTTATTTCAAAGACTTAAAATCTGATCGATTGATCTTTAGACTTGGATGTTTCTTTTTAGGTTTTTTAACTTTATACAGTTTAAAAAGTCCAGATCATTATTTGAAGAATAAAGAACATATCGCGCAGCAAATGCCCAAATTCAGTGGTAAGAAATATTTATTTGATAACGAGCAGAATCAAAAAATAACCACAACTTATCACGTTCCGATTCTTAAGAAATCTTTCCAATACCAACATACCAATGCTCAGCGAGGTTTTATCAAACAAAGCATCGCGGGAACAATAAATCCCAGCATCAAATGGTTGAAGTACGATACCATTCCAGATAAATCTTTAATTCTCTATACGTCTGAGCTTGTGTTAGAATAGCGATACATTGTAGGGTTATTAAGGGTTTGCGGAGACGCAGATTTTAATTAATAAATTGCATTTGTGGGTTAAGAAATAATTTCATACTTTTGCCCCCTAAAATAAAAAGCAATTTAATGCCTACTATTCAACAATTAGTAAGAAAAGGAAGAGTCTCGCTTGCCAAGAAGAGCAAATCGGCGGCCCTTGAATCTTGTCCCCAAAGACGAGGTGTATGTACAAGAGTATACACCACAACTCCAAAGAAACCTAACTCTGCACTTAGAAAAGTTGCAAGGGTAAGACTTTCTAATGGTAAAGAAGTTAACGCCTATATCCCGGGCGAAGGACACAATCTTCAAGAGCACTCGATAGTATTGGTTAGAGGCGGAAGGGTGAAAGACCTACCGGGAGTACGTTATCACATTGTTCGTGGAGCTTTGGATACCGCAGGTGTAGCTGGGAGAACCCAGAGAAGATCTAAGTACGGAGCAAAAAGACCAAAACCAGGTCAAGCTGCGGCAGCACCAGCAAAAGGTAAGAAAAAGTAATCATTAATTAGTAAAGAAGCGAAACAATGAGAAAGACAAAAGCGAAAAAAAGACCGTTGTTACCAGATCCGAAATTTAATGATCAACTGGTAACAAGATTTGTAAACAATTTGATGTTTGATGGTAAAAAATCAATCGCATTCAAAATTTTCTATGATGCATTAGATATCGTAGAAAGTAAAAAAGGAGATAACGAAAAAGAAGCTTTGGAAATCTGGAAAGATGCCTTAACTAACGTTATGCCGCACGTAGAAGTACGTTCAAGAAGAATCGGTGGTGCAAACTTCCAGATTCCAATGCCAATTAGAGCTGATAGAAAGATTTCTATGGCGATGAAATGGTTAATAAAATATTCTACAGCAAGAAACGATAAATCAATGGCTCAGAAATTAGCCTCTGAAGTTATCGCTGCTGCTAAAGAAGAAGGTGCTGCTTATAAAAAGAAAACAGACACTCACAGAATGGCTGAAGCAAACAAAGCATTTTCACACTTTAAATTCTAATCTGAAATGGCAAGAGATCTTACATTCACAAGAAATATCGGTATTGCCGCGCACATTGATGCCGGTAAAACCACCACGACAGAAAGAATTTTATTCTACACAGGTAAAGTTCACAAATTAGGGGAAACTCACCAAGGTTCATCACAAATGGACTGGATGGAGCAGGAAGCAGAAAGAGGTATTACCATTACTTCTGCAGCCACAACCTGTAAATGGATCTTCCCAAGATTCAACGGAGAACCTACTCCTGATTCTCACGAATACCACTTTAATATTATCGATACACCAGGACACGTAGATTTTACGGTTGAGGTAAATCGTTCATTAAGAGTATTAGATGGTTTAGTATTTTTATTCTCGGCGGTTGATGGTGTTGAGCCTCAATCTGAAACCAACTGGAGATTGGCTGACAATTACAATGTTGCGAGAATGGGATTTGTAAACAAAATGGACCGACAAGGTGCTGACTTCTTAATGGTTGTAAACCAAGTTAAAGAAATGTTAGGATCGAATGCAGTGCCAATCGTTTTACCAATCGGTGCTGAGGAAACTTTCACCGGAGTTGTAGATTTGATTAAGAACCGTGCTATTATGTGGCATGATGAAACTCAAGGTGCTACTTTCGATGTAGTTCCAATTCCAGAAGATATGCTGGATGATGTTCACGCATACAGAGAAAAATTAGTTGAAGCAGTTGCTGATTATGATGATACTTTGATGGAGAAATTCTTCGAAGATCCAGATTCAATTTCAGAAGACGAAATCAACGAAGCTTTGAGAAAAGCAACCATCGATATGTCGATTATCCCAATGACTTGTGGTTCTTCATTTAAGAATAAAGGAGTACAGTTTATGTTGGATGCAGTATGTAAATACTTGCCTTCACCAATGGATAAAGAAGCAATCTACGGTACCAATCCAAAAACTGACGAAGAAGTTTCTCGTAAACCATCGGTTACAGAACCATTCTCAGCTTTGGCATTTAAAATTGCTACCGATCCTTTCGTAGGAAGATTAGCATTCTTTAGAGCATATTCAGGAAGACTTGATGCAGGTTCTTATGTGTTAAACACAAGATCAGGTAACAAAGAAAGAATTTCTAGAATTTACCAAATGCACGCTAACAAGCAAAATCCTGTAGAATATATTGAAGCAGGAGATATTGGTGCAGCTGTTGGATTTAAAGATATCAAAACAGGAGATACTTTGTGTGATGAGAAAAACCCTATCGTTCTAGAATCGATGGTATTCCCAGATCCAGTAATCGGTATTGCTGTAGAACCTAAAACAAAAGCAGATCAGGATAAAATGGGGAACGCTTTGGCAAAATTGTCTGAAGAAGATCCTACTTTCCAAGTGAAAACTGACGAAGCTTCTGGTCAGACGATTATTTCAGGAATGGGTGAACTTCACTTAGACATCTTGATCGACCGTATGAGAAGAGAGTTTAAGGTAGAGGTTAACCAAGGTGAACCACAAGTAGAATACAAAGAAAACTTGACAATGGTTGCTGCACACAGAGAAGTTTACAAAAAACAATCTGGTGGACGTGGTAAATTTGCAGATATTCAATTCGAATTAGGCCCAACCGATGACGGTAAAGCTGGTTTAGTATTCGTGAATGAAATCAAAGGTGGTAACATTCCAAGAGAATTTATTCCATCTGTAGAAAAAGGTTTCAAAGAATCTATGAAAAACGGTCCTTTAGCAGGATTTGAAGTAGAAGGAATTAAAGTAACTTTGAAAGACGGATCTTTCCACGCAGTGGATTCAGATGCATTATCTTTCGAACTTGCAGCAAAAATGGGCTTCAGAGAAGCAGGTAAAAAAGCGAAACCAGTGATCATGGAACCGATCATGAAACTGGAAGTAGTAACTCCAGAAGAATACATGGGAGATATCGTTGGTGACCTTAACAGAAGAAGAGGAACCGTAAACGGTATGGATGACAGAAACAACGCGAAAGTAATCAAAGGATTCGTTCCACTTTCAGAAATGTTCGGTTATGTAACTTCATTGAGAACCCTGTCTTCAGGTAGAGCAACATCTTCTATGGAATTCGAAAAATACGAAGCAGCTCCACAAAGTGTCGCTGAAAAAGTAATCGAAAAAGCAAGAGGTTAATATTTAAATTAGATCAAAATGTCACAAAGAATCAGAATAAAATTAAAATCTTACGATTACAATTTGGTAGACAAATCTGCTGAGAAAATCGTAAAAACGGTAAAAGCTACCGGTGCTGTTGTAAACGGTCCGATTCCTTTGCCAACGAATAAGAGAATCTTCACCGTGTTGAGATCTCCTCACGTAAACAAAAAAGCAAGAGAACAGTTCCAATTATCTGCACACAAGCGATTGATGGACATCTATTCTTCTTCTTCTAAAACTGTAGATGCCCTAATGAAATTAGAGTTACCTTCAGGAGTTGACGTAGAAATTAAAGTGTGATAATTTAAATTATCGTCCTTATACAAATCCCTTTTCGAAAGATTAGGGATTTTTTATGTTCCGTCATTGCGAGAAGAAAGAACGACGACGCAGTCTCAAACCAAGATTAACCAAGCAATCTCAATAAGAAGCATTAAGACTATTCCTATCTTAAAAACCAGTCCCGCTTTCCATTACAATCTTTTTCGCGGCGGCGAAGGCGCCGCGAAAAAGGATTTTCATTTCAATCGGGGCTAGAAGTTCAGTCAGTTCTCCTTCCAAAAAGAAGTCCGCAATTTCTCTCATCAATTCATTACGGAATCTTCCCTAACCCTTTTAGCCTTCCCAACCCTTTCAGCCTTCCAAAGGCTGAAAGGGTTTACAAATAAAGGTGCGATCGAAACCCCACTCCAACTTGTCAAGGTTCCAAACTTTGACAAGGTTAAGCAAAATCCCTAATCGAGATGAAAATAAATTTAAATTATTAAATTCACCAAATGAACGAATTCTTCATCGCCTTTTTGGCAACTTTAAACATTCTTAGTTTTATATACTTCGGTCTTGACAAAAGAAAAGCAAGGAAAAACCAACATCGTGTTTCAGAAAAATCATTATTGATCATGACGTTTTTTGGCGGAACCATCGGGTCGATTTTAGGAATGCTTATATTTAATCATAAAACCAACAAGAGAAGTTTCATTTTGAAAATGTTCGCGGTAATTGTAATTCAGATTTTAATTTTATATTTGATCGATAATTATTACTAATGAAATATTTAATTCTACTTCTATTTCCATTTTTAGTTTCAGCACAAACACACCGCTATATTTACGATTATCACCACCGACTTACCGCCGAAGACACGCCGAAAAAACAGGAATTCTACCACCTTGATGTGAATCCCGATAACGCCTACTATTACGATAGAAAATATTTCGTCGCCGATTCTCTTGATAAAGCCGGTCAGGGGTTTGCCTTCCAAGGCGAGATGTCCGATTTTTTTATGAAAGATCGCAACTCGGGCAAAGTTTCGCTTTTTACATACAAAGGTTTTGACACTTTTAAGCTGGTAGACCAACCGCAACAAAAATGGAAAATACAGCCGGAAACCAAAATGTTCGGTAACCTCAAAATCCAAAAAGCCACCAGCACTTGGAGCGGCAGAAATTATGAAGCCTGGTTCGCACCAGAACTGCCTTTTCAGGAAGGTCCATACAAATTCAGCGGACTGCCTGGACTCATAGTAGAATTGGCCGATGATCAGGACAATTTCAGATTCACACTCGTTCGTACCGAGGTCCTGCCCGAAATTTACGTCCTCGACATGTGGTATAACAACCAGTTCAACAAACCTGTAGAAATCTCTTACGTGCAGTACAGCAAAATGCTTCTGCAATATTATAAATCACCTTTACAAACGCTCATTACCCATGATATCGATTATAAAAATAGTCCACTTATAACCGATGACGGAACGATGATAGACACTGAGCAAAAATTCCGTTCTTACGAAACCACAGAACGAAATCGAATCAGAAAATACAATAATCCGATTGAGTTAGACTTGAAGGTAAAATATCCAGTGAAGTAGTAGTTTTCTAATTTTATCATTTACAGTTTTATGAAAAAGTTTTGTTTGTTTTTTTTGTTGTTCAGCATTGTTTCAAATGCCCAAACCCATCGCTTCATCTACGAATACAGATTTAAAAGCGATTCATTGGCTAAAGAGTTTACCAAAGAAAATATGATCCTCGATATCAATCCAGAAGAAGTGAAATTCTATCCTTACTTTTTTGCCGAAAACGATTCCATTAATAAAACTACTAATAATAGAAATTCAAGTTGGGATGATGCACTTCCGGTTCTAAAAAGAAATCGAAACGCGAACAAAAACACTTCTTATGTTTTATTAAATGATCTTTTTAGGATTCAAACCGAGGATCCAATTCATTGGAATTTATCCACTGAAACAAAAGAAGTTGGAAACTATCATCTTCAAAAAGCAAAAACCTCTTTCGGCGGAAGAAATTGGGTCGCTTGGTTTAATAGCGAAATCAATTTAAGTGAAGGGCCTTACAAATTCCGTGGATTGCCAGGATTAATTTTTGAGATTGCAGATGATCAAAACTATTTCAGTTTTAACTTGGTGAAGAGCTATCAACTGAAATCAACTTATGATACGTCCGAATTTTTAGAATCCTTCGCTGGTCAAAAAGCAATTCCGATCACGGAGAAGATTTTGCTCAAAAAGCAAATAGAGTTATTTAATGATCCATTGCAGGATTTCAAAGAAGATTTTAAGAATAGCAAAGGCGAAGGATCATTCTCCGTGATGGGAATCAAAATAAAAACTTTAGACCAATTCAAAGAATTAACCACGATGACTCAAGAGAGAATGCGAAAGGATAACAATCCGATTGAATTAGATAAAGCCATTCAGTATCCAAAAGCAAAATAAAAAAAGGAATCGCGTTGATTCCTTTTTCATTTTATTGTTTCTTCATGAAATAATCATAGTACGAACAAGTTCCCTGCAACGATTTTGAAGTCTGCGTATTGCTATAGTTTTTCTTTAATTCTGCAAAATAAGTTCTGTATTTCTGATTTTTGGTTTGAGTCAGCGCATTGTTATATTCAGTTTGTTTGCGATCATAATCCGGATCGTCATATTTTAAATCAAATGAGTTCTTCGCTTCATACTGATAATATTTCCCCTGTTCTGCACTTGCCATTTGAAATAATATTCTGGCTTTCTGTTCTTGATCTTTACTTGAAGCCAAAGCTTTTTTATAATAATCAATCGCAAGGTTAAAATTATCGGGTTCAATAGAACTCGTTTGGGTAAAGTTTTTATAATAGTATTTGAAAGTAGGCTCTTCTGTATTATAGAAATGAAATTTTGGACTGTTCGCATTGTCAACATCCATTACGAAAACTTCTCGGTAATATCCCAAAATAGAGGTGTTGTACAAAAGGTTCCCGATGAGTTGATTCGCTTTGGCCGCTTTTTCGTCACTTCCCATTCCGATTTTTTTCAACTGAATTAAAGCTTCAGCCAATTCCAGTTTATTAATGTCATTTTTAATAAAAGGAAAATCACTAACGTTTTCAGCTTTCATACTTTGACTTTCTTCACTTTCGAAACTTTCAAATACATTATGACCGAAGATTAAAGACGAAATGTGGTTAAATCCATTATAAGAATCACCATATTTTCGAGCTTTCATTTCAGTGGTTTCATTTTCATTCCAGGTATATTCAAACCGTGGGATTCCCTTAAATCCTTTCGCTTGATCATAATGTTTTTTCGCCTGCTCGAAATTGGCCAAACGCATTTCTCGATCACCATAGATCACATTAAAAAAAGCGTCAATATTTCCTACATCATCAATATTTCTGGCGATGATCTTTTCTTCGAAATCGGTCTTGTTCGTTTTTTTATAAAAATCATGAACACTTTTTACAAGTTTTGAATTTGGATTGTATTGTAAGTCTGATAATCTGTTACTCATCAAAAACGATTTGCCTTCTTCCCCTTGAATAAAATATCGGTTAGCTAAAATATCCCGTAAAAATTCTTGCGTCGATGGTTCGTCTTCGCCGTAAATTTTAGAATGATCATCTTTAGTAATATCCGCAAAGATCTTGGGATATGTTTTCATTAAATAGTTTTCGTATTCGGCCGTAATGTTTGGTTGCGAGGTGATGTCGTTCAGCATTTTCATGCGGTCGATCTGAGCCACATATTCAGGATTGCTCGTTTTAATTTGAGTCAAAGTTTCAGAGCTCTTTTTAAAATCTTTTTTCAAGAACGAAAGATAAGCATCAGCGATTTGCCAAAACTCATCAGTAGATTTTTCTTTAATTTTTGAAGTCAGTTTTTCGAAATCATTTAAATAATCGGAAGAAGGATCTCTTCCCCAAAGATTATCGTTCTTACCGTAAAACGGAATCCGATTTGGATTGCTCAGTAAATCCTGATCGCTTTGATCAGATTTTTTTTCTGGAGTGGAACTTTTAGCAGTACCAAATAAATTGCCAAAGAAGTTTTTTATTTTTTGCCAAAAACTAATTTCAACTTTTTGCGAAGTTTTAACTTCTGTTCCAACTTCCTTAACTGAAATAGGATCTTCACTTTTTTGATCGTAATCGGTTAAATAAACAGGCAAATAATTTCGCTCGAGTTCATTAATGCTTCGTGCAGCCAAAACTTTCAGGATTTCAGAATTGGGATCGATTTCGTACATCTTTTCCATCATCGGAATTGGATTGCTAAAATCTTCATAACCCAAAAGAAAGTAAGCCATGTTTTTTTCCTCAGGCGTTTGTGCTCTTTTTAAGAGATTATCAAAAGATGCCGAATCGGATAATTGCATCGAAATAAATGCACTTTCTTTTCGGCTTTTACTTTTCATAAAAACCTGAAAAAAGTTCCAATTCGCATCATCTGTCATTTTCAAACCACGTTGTGCACCTGCCAATTGATCCAGCGCCAAATAATAGGGAGCAGATTTTAATTTCAGAGGTTCCACAAATTCCTTAAAAGCGTCTCTTGATGACGCGTAATTTCGAGTGTAGTGATTAAACCGTACGAGTTGATAACCATACCGCAATTTAATTTCCGGGTTTTTGGCAGCTTTATATAAGGAGGTTAAAGCAGCAACCGTTTTCTCATAATCGAGTTGGGTTGCATTTTTTGACCCTTCCTCGGAAGTGCGATACCAGGAATCTGGACTTTCCACATAATTAATACGCATAAAAGGCTCCAGATATTTGGCTTCAATTAAATAGTCAATGCCTTCTTGATATTTATTATAAGTTCCTAGTTTTTGAAGAATCGAATTTCCGGCATTTCCATTTTTAAAAGCGTTCAAATCTTTCATTGGCATTTTCTCCACCAGGATTTGAGTTTCTAAGTAAGAGAGTGAATTGCCAAAGTACTTTTGCCAGCTTTCAATATTCTCATTTGGAATTTCATAATGCTCGTGACCGTAAAACCGATTGGACATCGTATGCAGAAAAGGTACGTAGCTTTTATCCTTGATAATAGTCTGCGTGAAGAGATTGAAATAATCATAATCAGGATCATACCAAGCACATGCATCAGCTTTTGAGCACATTAGAAAAAATAGCGCGGAGGATAGAATAACTTTTTTCATAACTAATATAAGTGTTGGTTGAGAAACTTACTGTCTAAATGGTAATAAACAATATTGTAACCCGGTAATTTGTGATTCAAATATTTTTTAACTTGATTTAACTGGTCGCTAGAAATTTCTTCTACTTTTAAAGTAAAGCCTTTATTAAGGAAGTTTCCAAAATAAAAACCGTCTTCCATAATTTCAACTTCAGTTTCAGATATTTTTCTAAAGTTAGCATTTTTCAAATCCTCAACAGAAAGTGCATTGATCAGTTTATGTTTCCCGAGATGATTGGTTACAATTCCCCAAGAATAAATCGGTAAAGCGATATCCATGTCTAAAGGATAGAGATCCACATTTTTCAGATAGTTTTTTAAAGTCGGAAGATCTAAAATTGAATTGCGACCAGAGTTTTCTAAAGGCGATGAAGTAGAGTAGCACATCAGAAAAACTTTAGGCACAGGCGGAATTCCGGAGAGCTTGCTATTTTTTACCTGATGCAGGCGCAAGGTACAACTCAGTTCTTTTCCAGAGAAATCTTTGAGTCGTTTCAGAAACTCGAAATATTCTTTACTGGTGCCGGCGGTCCAATCACAATCGATTTGTATTTGCGTAGATATTTTGAAACCAAATTCAGATTGTTTTTTCTTTATTAATGAAGCAACATTTTCTACAAGGAAGTTAATTTCATTAGAAGTGATGTCATAGAAAACGTCATTTTTAATAAATACCACCGGAATGATTTCTTTGTCGGTGTCAAAAGTTTGGTCTTTGGTAATCACTGCAACCGGTTGAAATTTGCCACCCACTTTTTCTATGTCGAAAAACCGAGTGTATATATAAGGATGGGTTGCTTTTTGTAAAGCAGTTTTCTCGGCTTTGTTTAAAGAGAGGTGGGTTCGCCAATAATAAAAAGTATAAGATTTGATACTTTCGTGGTTGCAAGAAGTCATTATTAAAATCGCAAATAGGAAGAAGACGTTTTTCATTGCCTAAATTTATAAATATCTATTTAATGATTGAGTCTCTTTTTTAAGGAAACTTAGTTAACATAATAAAATAACTCTATTTTTTTTAAATAATAACTTGCGTAGTTTTAGTTTTAGTTTTAGTTTTAGTTTCGCAATACATTAACAAATTAAAAAATGTATTATGAAAAAAGTTTTATTATTAGCAGCTTTTGGAGTTGTTGGAATGATGAGTGCGAATAGTATCGAATCTACAGATGAGGCAAGTGCAGTTGCATTGGCAGGTCGCAGTTGCGTAGGGGTCGAGTCTGATTGTGGCGGCGGCGGAATATGGTTCGCTTGTGGAGAAAAAAATTCCGACGGAGAATTAGATCATGAACTTGTTGATGAGATGAGACAAAATTTAAATGAAGCATTTTGCGGGTATGGCGAGTAAAAACATTTTATTCCTATTTTTTATGGGATTATGTTCAATGATTTACGGGCAGGAGTGTAACTCCTGCTCTAAATTTTATTATAGTTTCAGTAATCAATCAGATTCATTAGATGTAAATTCTAAAACTAGTCATGTTTTTATTTTAATGAAAAAGAAGGATAGTACGTTATTTACTGATATTCAAAATAAAAAAGCAGATTCTTTAGAAGCAGTGATTTGGGCTGATTATAAACGGACCAAAAGCGGAACGATAAGTTATAAAGGGGTTCCTAATGCTAAATATAAATATTATATAAGTAAAGATTTATCAAAACCCACGAATGATATAAAAGTTTATGATAAAATAGGAACAGGAAATTTTATGTATGAGGACGACACAAAGTTGCAATGGGAATTAGTAAATGAGAAAAAGCAAATAGCAGGTTTTTTTTGCCAAAAAGCGCAAACTTTTGCTTTTGGTAGAAAGTTTATTGCTTGGTTTACAACTGTAATCCCTATTAGTGATGGTCCTTATAAATTCAGAGGATTGCCTGGACTTATTGTTGAATTGTATGATGATAAAAAATATTTTGTGTTTTCATTAATTAGACATCTGAAAAATGATAATGATGCGGTAGTTATATTACCAGAATTAAGAACAAGAAAATTAATTGAAACTACAAAAGATAAATTTGTAAACGCTAAGAAAAGCCATAGAGAAGGATTAGTGGCAAGAATTAAAAACGGACCGTTTTCGCAGGAGGTTAGTAATGAACGAATCAAACAAATTCAGGATAATTTAAAAAAGAACAATAATCAGATCGAGTTATCATTATAAAATATTGTTAGCGATTATTATCAAAAAAAGATATGAAAAGATTCTCCGCATGTGGAGAATCTTTTTTTATTAGTTTCAAGAAATAAAGAATGCGAAAAGAAAAAAGAAACGGATTATTTTCATACGATAAAAGTATAAAAAATTGTAATATGTTAAAAATCAAAATATTTTACAGTGTTATATTGTCAATTAAAATATTCTTCATACATTTGCACACTCAATTTAAGGAAGAAGTGCGCCTATTTCAAAAGTAGAAATCACCAAAACCTTAGTTGAAGAAATAAGAACTTAATTAGATATATATAAACATGTCAGGTATTATTGGTAAAAAAATCGGGATGACATCGCTGTTTGACGAGGCTGGGAAGAATATTCCTTGTACCGTTATCCAAGCAGGTCCTTGCTCGGTTTTACAGGTCAGAACCATAGAAAAGGATGGGTACAAAGCTGCTCAACTTGGTTTCGATGACAAGAGTGAAAAGAACGTTGGTAAAGCGTTAGCCGGCCATTTCAAAAAGGCGGGTTCTAATCCTAAAGCTAAATTGGTAGAATTTTACCATGCTTTCGTAGAGAAGCTAAGCGTAGGAGATGAAGTGAAAGTTGATTTATTCGCTCAAGGCGAATATGTTGATGTAACAGGAACTTCAAAAGGTAAAGGTTTCCAAGGGGTTGTGAAAAGACACAATTTCCGTGGGGTAATGCAAGCGACTCATGGTCAGCACAACAGATTAAGAGCTCCAGGTTCAATCGGTGCAGGATCAGATCCTTCTAGAGTATTCAAAGGAATGCGTATGGCAGGAAGAATGGGTGGTAAGCAAGTTACCGTACAAAACCTAGAAGTGTTAAGAGTAGATGAAGAACAAAATCTTTTAGTAGTAAAAGGTGCTGTTCCGGGAGCGAAAAATTCTTATGTAATTATCAGAAAATGGAACTAGTAGTATTAAATACATCAGGAAAAGAAACCGGAAGAAACGTGTCTCTTGACGAATCAATCTTCGGAATTGAGCCAAACCAGCACGCGGTTTACTTAGAGGTTAAGCAATATCTTGCTGCACAAAGACAAGGTACGCACAAATCTAAAGAAAGAAACGAAATCTCAGGATCAACCAGAAAACTTAAGAAACAAAAAGGTTCAGGTTCTGCTAGATACGGTAGTATAAAATCACCAATTTTCAAAGGTGGAGGTAGAATTTTTGGTCCAAAACCAAGAGACTACAGATTCAAATTGAACAAAGCTTTGAAAAGATTGGCTAAAAAATCAGTTCTTTCACAAAAAATGAGAGATAATTCAATTAAAGTATTAGAAGCTTTCAATTTTGATGCTCCTAAAACTAAAGAATTTATCACTTTGAACAATGCGTTAGGATTTGAAGGTAAAAAATCTCTTTACATCTTACCAGAAGCGAACAAAAACGTTTATTTGTCTTCAAGAAACTTAGCGAAAGTGAGAGTTTTGACATACAACGAAATTAGTTCTTACGATTTGGTACACGCTGGAGAGATCGTATTCTTAGAAGGTGCTATAGAAAAATTTCAAGAAAATTTAAGAAAATAAATCATGTCTATTATTATTAAACCAATCATCTCAGAAAAAGCAAACTATCTTACAGATTTGAGAGGACAATATTCTTTTTTAGTTAACCCTAAATCGAATAAAATCCAAATCAAAAAGGCGATAGAACTTGCTTACGGTGTTAAAGTAGCAGACATTAGTACAATGATTTATGCTCCTAAAGTTTCTTCGAAACACACCAAAAAAGGATTACAAGTTGGAAAAACCAGCAAATTGAAAAAAGCAGTCGTTGCCCTTGCAGAAGGAGAAGTGATTGACATCTTTGCAACCAACTAAATTAGCATAAGGGACAACCTTATGACAACAATAAAATTTTATTAATTATAAATAATTGTAATGTCTGTTAGAAAATTAAAACCTATCACCCCGGGACAGAGATTCAGAGTTGTTAACAACTTTGATGAAATTACTACCAACAAACCAGAGAAATCTCTAACAGTTGGTATTAGTAAGTCAGGTGGTCGTAACAATACTGGTAAAATGACCATGCGTTACACCGGAGGTGGACACAAACAAAAATACAGAATTATCGACTTCAAAAGAAACAAGTTTGATGTTGAAGCTACGGTAAAAACTGTTGAGTACGATCCAAACAGAACTGCTTTCATCGCTCTATTAGAATATGCAGACGGAGAGAAGAGATATATCATCGCTCCAACTGGTATCAAAGTAGATCAGAAAGTAATCTCCTCAGAGACCGCAGAACCAAATGTTGGTAATGCAATGAAGTTGAAAAACATTCCTTTAGGAACTGTGATTTCTTGTATCGAATTGAAGCCTGGACAAGGTGGTATTATGGCAAGAAGTGCAGGATCATCGGCACAATTAACTTCAAGAGATAAGAAATACGTTATCATTAAATTACCTTCAGGAGAATCTAGAATGGTTCTTGGTGAATGTATGGCAATGATTGGGGCAGTATCTAACCACGATCACATGCTTACCGTTTCTGGTAAAGCAGGTAGAAGCAGATGGTTGGGTAGAAGACCTAGAACAAGACCAGTAGTAATGAACCCTGTCGATCACCCAATGGGAGGTGGAGAAGGAAAATCTTCTGGAGGTCACCCAAGATCAAGAAATGGTATGCCTTCTAAAGGTTACAAAACCAGAAAGAAAAACAAAGCATCTAACCGTCATATCATATCTAAAAGAAAATAATTATGTCAAGATCACTTAAAAAAGGACCTTTCATTCATCACACTTTAGATAAGAAGGTTCAGACAAATATAGAGTCTGGTAAGAAGACAGTAATCAAAACTTGGTCTAGAGCATCAATGATCTCTCCAGACTTCGTAGGACAAACCATCGCAGTACACAACGGGAAATCTTTTATCCCAGTTTATGTAACTGAAAATATGGTAGGTCATAAGTTAGGCGAATTTTCTCCGACAAGATCTTTTAGAGGTCACGGCGGTAACAAAAATAAAGGAGGTAGATAATCATGGGATCAAGAAAAAGAGAAAGTGCATTAGCACGTAAAATAGCAAACCAAGATGTAGCAAAAGCGCTACATAATGACTGCCCTTCTTCGCCAAGAAAAATGAGATTAGTAGTTGATATCATTAGAGGTGTTGAAGTAGATAAAGCATTAAGTATCCTTAAGTTTTCCAAGAAAGATGCTTCTAATAAATTAGAGAAAGTACTTCTTTCTGCGATGGCTAACTGGCAATCAAAGAACGAAGGTGCTGATATCGAAGAAGCAAACTTAATCGTAAAAGAAATTATGGTTGACAGTGCAAGACAATTGAAGAGACTAAGACCAGCACCACAAGGTAGAGGTCATAGAATCAGAAAAAGATCAAACCACATCACTTTAATTTTAGGAACTAAAGATAATAAATAATCAAGGTATGGGACAGAAGACAAATCCAATTGGTAACAGATTAGGTATCATCAGAGGATGGGATTCAAACTGGTATGGTGGTAAAGATTATGGAGACAGAATCGCAGAAGACTACAAGATCAGAAGATACCTTGAGGCAAGATTATCTAAAGGTGGAATTTCAAAAATCTACATCGAGAGAACATTGAAATTAGTAACCATTACAATTACAACTGCTAGACCGGGATTAATCATCGGTAAAGGAGGACAGGAAGTTGATAAATTAAAAGAAGAATTAAAAAAATTGACGGATAAAGATATCCAGATCAATATCTTCGAAATCAAAAGACCTGAACTTGACGCAGTTTTAGTTGCAGACAGTATAGCAAAACAAATCGAAAATAGAATTTCTTACAGAAGAGCTGTGAAAATGGCAATTCAAAGTACCATGAGAATGGGAGCTGAAGGAATCAAAGTTCAGATTTCTGGTAGATTAAACGGAGCTGAGATGGCAAGAAGCGAATCTTTCAAAGACGGAAGAATCCCATTGTCAACTTTTAGAGCAGATATCGATTATCATATCGGTGAAGCACTTACTCAGTACGGTAAACTAGGAGTGAAAGTTTGGATTATGAAAGGTGAAGTGTACGGTAAACGTGACCTAAGCCCACTAGTAGGACAACAGAAAAAAGGTGGTCCAGCAGGAAGAGGAGAGCGTAATGATCGCGATGACAGAAGAAGCAGAGACGACCGTAGACCAAGAGATAGAAAATAATTAATGAAATTTTGGAGGATACTTTTTAAATGACCGTTACTTTTTTAAAATCTAAAATCTAAAATCTAAAATTCCTAGAAATTATGTTACAACCAAGAAGAACCAAATTCCGTAAAGTTCACAAGATGAAAATGAAGGGGATTGCCCAAAGAGGTAGTCAACTTGCATACGGAACTTTCGGGATCAAAGCTAACGAAGGAGCTTGGATCACTGCAAGACAAATTGAAGCGGCGCGTATTGCTGCAACAAGATATATGAAAAGAGAGGGTCAGTTATGGATCAAGATATTTCCAGACAAGCCTATTACTAAAAAACCAGCCGAAGTAAGGATGGGGAAAGGTAAAGGTGCTGTAGAATATTGGGTATCTGTAGTTAAACCTGGTAAGATTATGTTTGAAGTAGGTGGTGTACCTTACGAAGTAGCCAAAGAAGCTCTTCGTTTAGCAGCACAAAAACTTCCTGTTACTACAAGATTTGTAGTTGCTAACGATTTTGTTCAACCTAATTAATTTATTTAAAATGAAAAAAGCTGACATCAAAAATCTAAGCGCAGGAGATATTCAAAACAAATTGACTGAAGTAAAAGCAGATTTCTCTAAAATGAAATTGTCGCACAGCATCAGTCCGATTGAAAATCCAATTCAGATTAAAGACATGAGAAGATTGATCGCTCGTCTAGAAACTGAATTAACACTAAAACAACAATCATAATTTTCCTTTTATCATGGATAGAAATTTAAGAAAAGAAAGAATCGGAATCGTTTCTAGCAATAAAATGGAAAAGACCATTGTTGTAAGTGAAACGACGAGAGTAAAACACCCGATGTACGGTAAATTCGTTTTGAAAACGAAAAAATATACCGCTCATGATGAGAACAACGAGTGTACTGAAGGCGATACAGTATTGATTACTGAAACAAGACCTTTAAGTAAAAGTAAGAGATGGAGATTAGTACGAATCATTGAAAAAGCTAAGTAATGTTACAAACCGAATCAAGATTAAAAGTTGCTGATAACACAGGTGCCAAAGAAGTACTGGTTATTAGAGTTCTAGGAGGAACTAGAAGAAGATATGCTTCAGTTGGTGATAAAGTTGTAGTTACTATCAAAGATTCTACACCACAAGGAACCGCTAAAAAAGGAACTATTTCTAAAGCAGTTGTTGTAAGAACTAAAAAAGCAGTAAGAAGAAAAGATGGATCATACATCAAATTTGACGACAATGCTTGTGTTCTTTTAAATGCTACTGGTGAGATGAGAGGAACCCGCGTTTTCGGACCTGTGGCTCGTGAACTAAGAGACAAAGAATATATGAAAGTTATTTCATTAGCTCCTGAAGTACTTTAATTTTAAAATTTACAAAAATGACAAAGTTAAAAATCAAAAGAGGAGATAACGTAATCATCACTACCGGTAAGAAAGAAATTAAAGGTAAGACTGGTGAAGTTATTGAAGTGATCAGAAAAGAAGGCAAAGACGCTAGAGTAATTATTGCAGGTTTAAATATTGTTAAAAAGCATACTAAGCCATCTGCAGGAAATCCACAAGGCGGAATTGTAGAAAAAGAAGCATCAATCCATATTTCAAATGTTATGCTTATCGACAAGAACGGTAAAGCTACTAAAACAGGAAGTAAGGTAGACGGTGATAAAAAAGTGAGAGTTGCTAAATCAACCGGTGAAACTTTATAATTAAACGACGATGGAATATATAGCAAGACCAAAACAAATATATAAAGAGAAAATTGTTCCTACAATGATGGAAGAATTTGGGTACAAATCTGTTATGCAGGTTCCTAAATTATTGAAAATCGTTGTATCACAAGGTTTGGGTGCAGCAACAGCTGACAAGAAAATTGTTGATTACGGAATTGAAGAACTTACAGCAATCACTGGTCAAAAAGCAGTTGGTACTCTTTCTAAGAAAGATGAAGCAGCTTTTAAATTAAGAAAAGGAATGCCTGTAGGAGCTAGAGTTACTTTAAGAGCAAATCAAATGTATGAGTTCTTAGACAGATTAACTTCTTCAGCTTTACCACGTATCCGTGATTTTAACGGTATCAAAGCAGATGGTTTTGACGGAAGAGGAAATTACAACTTAGGGATTACTGAGCAAATCATCTTCCCAGAGATTGCAATTGACAAAGTGAAAAAAATCCAAGGGATGGACATTACTTTTGTAACTTCTGCGAAAACTGACAAAGAAGCCAAATCATTATTAACGCATTTCGGTATGCCTTTCAAAAAGAACTAAAAGATGGCAAAAGAATCAATGAAAGCGCGTGAGCGCAAAAGAGAAGCGACGGTAGCAAAATATGCTGAGAAAAGAAAAGCTTTGAAAGAAGCTAATGATTATCTTGGTTTGCAAAAATTGCCAAAAGATGCTTCACCTGTAAGACTACACAACAGATGTAAATTAACAGGAAGACCAAGAGGTTACATGAGAACATTCGGTCTTTCAAGAGTAACTTTCAGAGAAATGGCCAATAACGGTCTTATCCCGGGAGTGAAAAAAGCTAGTTGGTAATAAATTTAGAACAATCGAGATGATCAAGTTGATCTTTTGATAACAGATAAATAGAGAAGAGACCGAGAGACTTTAAAATCTCTCCTCTCTAATCTCGGAGTCTGTACTTCAGATCAAAACTGCTCATCACAAACCAATAATTTAAAATAGAAAAATGGTAACAGATCCAATTTCAGATTTCCTAACCAGAGTAAGGAACGCACAAAGCGCAGGCCACAAGGTGGTGGATATTCCTGCATCGAAAATCAAAAAGGAGATTACAAAAATTTTGTTTGACCAGGGTTTTATCTTGAACTACAAGTTCGAGGATAACGCTGTTCAGGGAAATATCAAAATCGCTTTAAAGTATGACAAAGCAACCAACAAACCTGTAATCAAAAGCATCCAAAGAGCTTCAAGACCAGGTTTAAGACAATACAAAGGATCAGGTGAACTGCCAAGAGTATTGAACGGGTTGGGAATTGCAATTATCTCAACTTCGAAAGGAGTAATGACAGATAAAAAAGCACGTCAGGAAAAAGTTGGTGGAGAAGTAATCTGCTATGTTTATTAATAAATAATCAAAGGAAAATGTCAAGAATTGGTAAAGCAATTATAGAAATTCCCGCTAATGTTACCGTAACCGAGAAAGACGGATTGGTAACTGTGAAAGGACCGAAAGGAGAACTTACACAGCAATTACTAGAGGGAATCACTCTTAAACAAGAAGACGGAATCTTAACTTTAGACCGACCTTCTGAATCAAAATCACACAAAGCATTACACGGTCTTTACAGAGCGTTAATCAATAACATGGTTCAAGGAACTGCCGAAGGGTGGACGAAAAAACTAGAACTTGTAGGAGTAGGATACAGAGCATCTAATCAAGGAAACAGATTAGATTTAGCTTTAGGATTCTCTCACGGAATTGTAATGGATCTTCCTAAAGAAATCGTGGTAGAAACATTATCTGAAAAAGGTAAAAATCCAATTATTACTTTAACATCTTTCGACAAACAATTATTAGGAATGGTAGCTGCAAAGATCAGATCTTTCAGAAAACCAGAACCATATAAAGGAAAAGGAGTTAGATTCGTTGGAGAAATTGTAAGACGTAAAGCTGGTAAATCTGCTTAATTTTAAAACTTAAGAACATGGCACTAAGCAAAGTACAAAAAAGAAATAGAATTAAAAGTAGAGTAAGAGGAAAAATCTCTGGCTCTGCAGCATTACCAAGATTATCAGTTTACAAAAGCAATAAAGAAATTTACGCGCAATTAATCGACGATAAAGATGGTAAAACTTTAGCTTCAGCTTCATCAAGAGCGCTGAACGCAAAAGGAAACAAAGTAGAGATCTCTGCAGAAGTTGGTAAAGCAATCGCTGAAAAAGCTATCGCTGCAGGAATTGAAAAAATAGTGTTCGACAGAAACGGATTCGTATACCATGGTAGAGTGAAAGCTTTAGCTGACGGTGCGAGAGAAGGCGGACTAAAATTCTAATCATTAAATTTCGGAAAATATGTTAGGACTAGATAATATAGAAAAAATCAAACCGGGAGGATTAGAACTTAAAGATCGTCTCGTTTCAGTAAACAGAGTTACGAAAGTAACGAAAGGAGGTAGAGCTTTCGGATTTTCTGCAATCGTAGTTGTAGGAGACGAAGCTGGGACTGTAGGATTCGGTTTAGGAAAATCTAAAGAAGTAGCTTCAGCTATTGCAAAAGCAGTAGAAGATGCTAAGAAAAATTTAGTGAAGATCCCTATGAAAGATCACACAATTCCTCACCAAACATCTGCAAGATACGGTGGTGCAGATATCTTCTTAAGACCTGCAACTCATGGTACCGGTGTAATCGCTGGTGGTACAGTTCGTATGGTTTTAGAATCTGCTGGTATTAAAGATATTCTTTCTAAATCTAAAGGTTCATCTAACCCACATAACGTAGTAAAGGCAACTTTTAAAGCGTTATTGGATATTAGAAAACCAGAGGAAATCGCAAGATTAAGAGGTATTTCATTAAATAAAGTGTTTAACGGTTAATAGTAAAACAATGGCAAAAATTAGAGTAAAACAAGTAAGAAGCGCTATTGGTAGAACCAAAACCCAAAAAAGAACGCTTGAAGCATTAGGATTGAAAAAACTTCACCAAGTGGTAGAACATGACGATACTCCTGCAATTTTAGGAATGGTAGCGGCAGTAAGTCACTTATTAGAAGTACAAAAATAGAAAATTGATAAAGAGATAAGAGGCTTGATCATGATAGTCTCTTAACTCTAATCTTTAAATCTCAAATCTAAAAATAATGAATTTAAATAATATTAGACCTGCAAAAGGTTCTACTCACAGTACTAAAAGAATCGGAAGAGGACAAGGTAGTGGTAAAGGTGGTACTGCTGGGAAAGGTCACAATGGTCAGCAAGCAAGAGCTGGTTATTCTCAGAAAATTGGTTTCGAAGGTGGACAGATGCCTTTGCAAAGAAGATTACCGAAATTCGGTTTCACCAATATCAACAGAAAAGAGTATAGAGGAATCAACATTGATACCCTTCAATTATTAGCTGATACGAAAAATATCACTGAAATTACTCAAGACATTTTGGTAGAAAATGGTTTGGCTAAGAAAAGCGAAATCGTAAAAATTATGGGTAGAGGAGAATTGAAAGCTGGTATTTCAGTTTCTGCGCACAAATTCACTAAATCTGCAGAAGAAGCAATTTCTAAAGCAGGAGGTAAAGCAATTACTCTATAATATTACAATGAAAGAATTTATACAAACACTAAAAAACATTTGGAGTCTTAAGGAACTTAGAGAGAAGATAATGTTCACTCTAGGAATCGTCCTCGTGTATAGATTCGCATCTTATATTTCCTTACCGGCCATTAACATGGCAGAGGTAGGGAATCTTTTGGATATTTATAAAGACCAAGGAGGCAACAAGCAAGGAGCAGGGCTTCTTGGCTTGCTTTCTTCGTTTACAGGAGGGGCTTTCTCCCGAGCGTCAATTATGGCCCTCGGTATTATGCCTTATATTTCTGCTTCCATTATTGTGCAGTTAATGGGTATGGCAATTCCGTACCTTCAGAAATTGCAGAAAGATGGGGAAAGTGGTAGAAATACCCTAAACCAAATTACAAGATGGTTAACTATTGCAGTTTGTTTGGTACAGGCGCCTTCTTACCTTACTTCAATCACTCAAATGTTCTTGCCACATGCACAGTTTGCTTCTGCTTACTATGTACATCCGCAGTCCATTATGTTTTGGTTGCCAAGTATCGTGATTTTGGTTGCTGGTTCTGTATTCGCAATGTGGTTAGGAGAAAAGATTACTGATAAAGGAATCGGAAACGGTATTTCTATCCTAATTATGGTAGGAATTCTGGCTGATTTACCAGGAGCATTTATTCAGGAAGTAGCAACTCAAACAGGAAAAGGTGGTTTTGGTACCATTATGATCCTTATTGAAGTATTATTCTGGATGGTAGTTGTTCTGTTAGCAATCATTCTTTCCGTCGCAGTACGAAAAATTCCTATTCAATACGTAAGTAGAGCTCAGGCAAGAGGTGGAGTCAATAGAAACTTAATGCAGGGTGCAAGACAATGGATTCCTCTAAAAGTGAATGCTTCTGGAGTAATGCCGATCATCTTTGCTCAAGCTTTAATGTTTGTACCAGGATTATTAACGAAAGTTGATGAGTCTAATACCTTCTTAGCTGGATTCAAAAATGTATTCAGTTGGCAGTACAATGTATTGTTTGCATTATTAATTATCATCTTCTCATTTTTCTATACCGCAATTACAATTCCGGTGAACCAAATGGCTGATGATTTAAAAAGAAATGGAGGCCTAATTCCGAAGGTAAGACCCGGTAAGGAAACCTCTGATTATCTGGATGATATTTTGTCAAAAATAACTTTGCCAGGTTCTATCTTTTTAGCTATCTTTGCAATCCTTCCAGCACTTGTGTATGGAGCGTTTGTTCAGACCGATCGTTTTGCCCTGTTTTTCGGGGGTACATCACTTTTAATTATGGTCGGAGTAATCTTAGATACTGTACAACAGATCAATACGTATTTGTTGAATCATCATTATGATGGCTTGATGCAGTCTAAATTATCCAGAACAAACAACAATCTGTAATTAGATAAATGGCAAAACAAAAACATATTGAACAGGACGGCGTTATTACGGAAGCACTTTCGAACGCTCAGTTCCGTGTTGAACTTGAAAATGGGCATGTACTTATTGCACATATTTCGGGTAAAATGCGAATGCACTACATCAAGCTTTTACCTGGAGACAAGGTAAAACTAGAACTATCTCCTTACGATTTATCGAAAGGAAGAATTACATTCAGATATTAATTTCAGCTTGTCTGAAGATTACTATAAAAGGAAACTTTCGAAGTCGCAAGATTTTATAAGAGTTTAAAATTTAAACAAAATGGGAATGATTCCGTAAGATCTCATTTAACCGTTGGAAAATTAGAAAAGAAAAGAAACAAAATGAAAGTTAGAGCATCTATCAAAAAAAGAAGTGCTGATTGCAAAATTGTTCGCAGAAAAGGCGTTCTGTTTGTGATCAACAAGAAGAACCCAAAATTTAAACAAAGACAAGGCTAAAATTAAATTATGGCGAGAATTTCAGGTATTGATTTACCAAAAAACAAAAGAGGCGTTATCGGTTTAACTTATATTTATGGTGTTGGGAGAAGTACTTCTTCTGAGATCTTAAAAGCAGCCGGCATCAGCGAAGACAAGAAAGTCAACGAATGGAATGACGATGAATTGGCATTGATCAGAAACTACATCACTGAAAACATTAAAGTAGAAGGTGAATTACGTTCTGAAACACAACTAAACATCAAGCGATTGATGGATATTGGTTGCCAACGAGGAATACGTCACAGACTGGGATTACCTTTAAGAGGACAAAGAACTAAGAATAATTCTAGAACCCGAAAAGGAAAGAGAAAAACTGTTGCTAACAAGAAAAAAGCAAGTAAATAATCGGTAAGAATTATGGCAAAACAGACTAAAGCAGTTAAGAAAAGAAAAGTAAAAGTTGAAGCAATCGGTGAGGCTCATATCCAAGCTACTTTCAACAATATCATCATTTCTTTAACAAATAAAAGTGGAGAGGTCATCTCTTGGGCATCAGCCGGAAAGATGGGATTCAGAGGTTCTAAGAAGAATACTCCTTTTGCAGCGCAAATGGCTGCAGAAAATTGCTCAACCGTAGCACACGATGCTGGACTACGCAGAGTAAAGGTTTACGTGAAAGGTCCTGGTGCAGGTAGAGAATCTGCTATCAGAACTATCCACAATTCAGGAATTGAAGTTAGTGAAATCGTTGATGTGACTCCAATGCCACACAATGGTTGTAGACCACCAAAAAGAAGAAGAGTATAATCTAAGAATCTTATGATTTAAGTTGAATTGAATGACCTTCATTTTTAATTAATAAAACTTAAGTCGAGAATCTAAAATCTTAAAAAATATGGCAAGATATATTGGACCAAAAACAAAGATTGCAAGAAAGTTTGGGGCTGCAATCTACGGAGATGATAAAAGCTTCGAGAAAAGAAAAAACCAACCACCAGGACAACATGGTGTTAACAAAAGAAGAAACCAAAAGAAATCCGAGTACGCAGTTCAGTTAATGGAGAAGCAGAAAGCGAAATATACTTATGGTATTTTAGAAAAGCAATTTGCTAACCTATACGAAAAAGCGAACAGAGCTAAAGGAGTTACAGGTGAAGTACTTTTGCAATTGTGTGAGTCTAGATTAGACAATGTGGTTTACCGTTTCGGTTTTGCAAAAACGAGAGCAGGTGCAAGACAATTGGTTTCTCACAGACACATTACAGTAAATGGAGAATTGGTAAATATCGCTTCATACACTTTGAAGCCAGGTGACGTAGTTGCAGTTAGAGAGAAATCTAAATCTCTAGAAGTAATTGCTGACTCTTTAGCTTACAAATCAAGTTATGAGTGGTTACAATTCAACGACGAAACTAAATCAGGTACTTTCGTATCAGCTCCGGAGAGAATTCAAATCCCGGAAGATCTGAAAGAACAATTGATCGTCGAACTTTACTCTAAATAATAATTTTTCAAATTTTTGCTCAACCTATATTATATGGCAATTTTAACATTTATTAAGCCCGATAAAGTAATCCTAATCAACTCTAATGAATTCAAAGGTCAATTTGAATTCAGACCATTAGAGCAAGGTTTTGGATTGACGATCGGTAATGCTTTGAGAAGAGTTTTACTTTCTTCTCTAGAAGGATATGCTATTTCATCTATCAAAATAGAAGGCGTAGAGCACGAATTTTCAACAATCCCAGGTGTAATTGAAGACGTTACAGAAATTATTCTGAATCTGAAACAATTAAGACTAAGAGCTAAAACTGACACTGCAACTGCAGAAGAAGTTACTGCCAAAGTATCTGGACAAAATACTGTTACAGCAGGTGACTTAGGTAAATCAATGCAAGAATTTGAAGTATTGAACCCTGAGTTAGTAATCTGTTCAACAAATAAAGATGTGAAATTTGAAATCACATTCAATATTGAGAAAGGTAGAGGTTATGTTCCTTCGGATCAGAATAAAAATGCAAATGCTCCTATCGGAACGATTGCAATTGATTCAATCTACACCCCGATCAAGAAAGTTCAGTACAGTGTTGAAAACTATCGTGTCGAGCAAAAAACAGACTACGAAAAACTTGTTTTGGATATTGAAACTGATGGGTCAATCACCCCTCAGAATGCTTTAACTGAAGCTTCTAAGATATTAATTTATCACTTCATGTTGTTCTCCGACGAGAGAATTACTTTGGAGACTGAAGCCGTAAAAGCCTCAATCCAATACGACGAAGAAACTTTACATACAAGACAACTCCTTAAATCGAAATTAGTAGATATGGATCTGTCTGTAAGAGCACTAAACTGCTTGAAAGCTGCTGAAGTTGAATCTTTAGGAGAACTAGTTTCTTATACGAAGTCTGATTTGATGAAATTCAGAAATTTCGGTAAAAAATCTTTAACAGAATTAGAAGAATTAGTGCACGCAAAAGGTCTTAACTTCGGTTTCGACGTTGCAAAATATAAATTAGACGCTGATAAATAACAAACAATGAGACACGGTAAAAAATTCAATCACTTATCTAGAACAGCTTCTCACAGAAGTGCTTTGCTTTCTAATATGGCTTGTTCTCTTATTGAGCATAAAAGAATCAACACAACTGTTGCTAAAGCGAAAGCTTTAAGAGTGTATGTTGAACCGATCCTTACAAAAGCGAAAGAAGATACAACACACAACAGAAGAACAGTTTTCTCTTACCTGCAAAGCAAAGAAGCAGTTACTGAATTATTCAGAACAATTGCTCCTAAGATCGCAGAAAGAAATGGTGGTTACACAAGAATCATCAAAACTGGATTCAGACAGGGAGATGCTGCCGATATGGCAATGATCGAACTTGTAGATTTCAATGAACTTTACAACCCGAACGCTGAAGAGAAAAAAGTAACTAGAAGAAGCAGAAGAGCGACTCCTAAAGCAGCAGAAGCTGTTGCTGAAGTAAAAGAAACTCCTGCTAAAGAAGTTAAAACTGAAGAGCCAACTGCAGAAGCTGCAGATGCTACAGAAGAAAAAGCTGGCGAATAATATTCCCAAGCTGATATATTAAAATCCGTTCAATTTATTTTGAACGGATTTTTTTATTTTTAAATGATCCTTTATCTAATTGATGAACGGTAGCTTTTTTTCGAAGTCGCGAGAATCGAGCATTTACTTAATTATCTTATTAATTTCTCCCTCCTTGCCTGGCTCTTTTTACTTTTTACTTGGCTTTTTAATTATTGCCCTCTAGCTTTCTTCAGCAAAATAATATTATCTTCCTGCGTGATCTTGATGCTGTCATCTTTAACCAAAATGGTGAAGTCATAATTCCCGTAAGTGGTTCCAGCGGATGATACTTCTTTCTGCGGAGCAGCAATGGTTTTATTATTACTTCTTATGCTGATGGTTTTCTCTTCATTGTTAAAGGTAACCAAAGTTGACGTTCCATCTGATCCTACATAACGATCGGTGTATTCTTTCGCGCTTTCATTTCCGGCAGTTATTTGATCGGTCATATCCACAGAATCTTTAGGTAAATCAGCTGAATAGCCGTTTTCCTGTTTGATGACACTTTTGTTTCCTTCTGTGTTTTTGTTGCAGCTAAGAGTAACCATTAGTATTGAACTCGCCACAAGTAGAACTGTTTTTTTCATGATTAAAATTTTTAGTGATAATCAAATTTAATGATATCTTTTCTAATTCGAAATATACCCCTGTAATTAACTAAAATTTAACTCAAACCTATCTAAAATCATCGTATAAAACCGTGGCAATCATTCAATTTTAACTAAATTTGTAATTCATATTAAATAATACTAAAAAATTATACAATGAGTTACATTTCTTACATTGAAGCAAGACAAATTTTGGATTCCAGAGGAAACCCTACCATTGAAGTTGATGTCTTTACTGAAGCAGGTTCTATGGGCCGTGCTGCCGTTCCCTCTGGAGCTTCTACGGGTGAACACGAAGCTGTGGAATTACGCGACGGAGCAAAAGAGTTTGGCGGAAAAGGAGTTTTGAAAGCAGTTGAAAATGTAAGAGAAATTATTGCACCCGAATTGATGGGGATTTCAGTTTTCGAACAAAACTTAATTGATCAGATTATGATCGAATTAGACGGAACTCCAAACAAAGCAAATCTTGGTGCGAATGCTATTTTAGGAGTTTCTTTGGCAGTTGCAAAAGCAGCAGCTTTGGATCTGAAAATTCCTTTGTACAAGTATATTGGTGGCGTAAACGCTAATACACTTCCGGTTCCGATGATGAACGTGATTAACGGTGGTTCACACTCTGATGCGCCTATCGCTTTCCAGGAATTTATGGTGATGCCTGTAAAAGCAGATTCTTTTGCGCACGCGTTACAAAAAGGAACAGAGATTTTCCATGAATTAAAAGCAATATTAAAATCTAGAAATCTTTCAACCGCAGTTGGTGACGAAGGTGGTTTTGCTCCGAAATTTAATGGGACAGAAGATGCTTTAGATACCTTAACGCAAGCGATTACAAATGCTGGTTACAAAGCAGGAGACGATATTATGTTTGCTCTGGATTCTGCAGCTTCAGAATTTTATGTGGATGGAAAATATGATTACAGAAAATTTGAAGGTGAAAATGGAGCTTGTAGAACTCGTGAAGAACAAGTTGACTATTTAGCAGAGTTGGCTTCAAAATATCCAATTATTTCTATCGAAGATGGTATGGATGAAAACGATTGGGAAGGATGGAAATTATTAACAGAAAGATTAGGAGAAACTGTTCAGATCGTTGGTGATGACTTATTTGTAACCAATACTGAAATTTTAGCTAAAGGAATTAAAGAAAATATCGGGAATTCTATTTTAATTAAAGTAAACCAGATCGGTACTTTGTCAGAAACTATGGCAGCGGTGCAAATGGCACAACATAATAAATATACCACGGTGATCTCTCACAGATCTGGTGAAACTGAAGATTCTACCATCGCAGATTTAGCAGTTGCTATGAACTGTGGACAAATTAAAACCGGTTCGGCTTCGCGTTCAGACAGAATGGCGAAATACAACCAATTGTTACGTATTGAAGAAGCTTTAGGAGATACGGCCTACTTCCCAGGACTTGACGCCTTCAAAATAAAACGATAATAGATAAAATTCATGGGGTGACTCTAAAAAACACTTGCAGTTTCATTCCAATATTTATAAATTAGTAAAAAATTAAATTATAATGTCAGATAACAAAGTTATATTAAACTATGATGGTAAAGCCTTTGAGTATCCTATCATAGAAAGCACAATCGGTGACAGAGGAATCGATATCTCAAAGCTAAGAGACCAAACCGGTTTGATTACTTTAGATTTAGGATATAAAAATACTGGAGCCACTTTAAGCGACATCACTTACCTTGATGGTGACAATGGTGAATTGTATTACAGAGGATATCCGATTGAACAAATCGCGGATAAATCAAGTTTTACAGAGGTAATGTATCTTTTGTTAAATGGTAATTTACCAACGACAGATCAGTTTGCAGGTTTCGAAAAAGGAATCAAAAAATACAATTTCGTAGCTGATGAAATGAAAAGGTTGATCGATGTTTTCCCTCGTTCAGCGCATCCAATGGGAGTTTTGTCCTCTCTAACTTCTGCTTTAACCGCTTTTAATCCAAAAGCTGTTGACGTAAGATCAAAAGAAGAAATGGATCACGCCGCAGAAATGCTGATCGCCAAGTTCTCTCACCTTTGTGCGTGGACTTATCGCAAGAAAATGGGCTTACCGATCAATCATGGTGATGACAGTTTAAACTATGTAGAGAATTTCTACAAAATGTGTTTCCGTCGTCCAAATCAGGAATTTCACTTAGATTCTACGATTGTAAATGCTTTAGATAAATTATTGATTCTTCACGCAGATCACGAGCAAAACTGTTCTACATCAACGGTAAGAATGGTTGGGTCAGCACATACCGGTTTATTCGCTTCAGTTTCAGCAGGTATTTCTGCACTTTGGGGACCACTTCACGGTGGTGCAAACCAGGCTGTGATCGAAATGTTGGAGATGATCGAGCAAGATGGTGGCGACGTTGCAAAATATGTGGAGAAAGCTAAAAATAAAGATGACGATTTCCGTTTGATGGGCTTTGGACACAGAGTTTACAAAAACTTCGATCCAAGAGCACGCATCATTAAAAAAGCAGCAGATGATATTTTCGCAGCTTTAGGAATTGAGGACAAAGCTTTAGACATCGCTTTACAATTAGAAAAAGTAGCCTTAGAAGATGAATATTTCATCGAAAGAAAATTGTATCCAAACGTAGATTTCTACTCAGGAATTATTTACCGTGCATTAGGTATTCCAACCGAAATGTTTACCGTAATGTTCGCTTTAGGAAGACTGCCAGGCTGGATCTCTCAGTGGAAAGAAATGCGTTTGCATAACGATCCAATCGGAAGACCAAGACAGGTTTATCAAGGTGCTGCAAAACGTGATTACGTTGACATGAGCGCAAGATAATCTTTAATGATATTCATAATTTCCCTTTCAATTCAATTTGAGAGGGATTTTTTTTGGGCGCAAATTTCCCTACGTCGAAGGTATACTGCGTTATTATTTTGGGCGCACATTTCCGTCTTCCGTTCCCGCTTTTTTTGTCATTGCGATCGAAGAGAAGCAGTTTGTTGACCATGTTCATCTCTGCAATAACAAAAAAGAGCTCCACTCAAGCCGGGGCGTAACTCGGTTATAAAATTAGATTTTAGCAAAATTGAAAATTTCAGTATCTTAACCCCTAGAAAAATTACTCAAGATATTCTTCACCAAATGAAATTCATTTATCAAATTCTTTTTGTCATTATCACAGGCCTTATGTTGTTTTCCTTTAATGCTCAAACGAGGATTAATACGGATTTAAAAAAAGAATTAGATGTAATAATGTTTACAGATCAAGCCTTCCGACGACAGTATGATCCTAATATGTCAGAACAAGAAAGAAGGAATATTGCAGACAGTCTTAATATGGATTATGACACCATGCGAAAAAATCTTTTAGTCCTCATGAATAAATATGATGCAGAAAATATTAAGAAAATAGAAACCATCATTTCAAAATATGGTTATCCAGGAAAGTCTTTAGTTGGTGAACCCACTAACCGAGCAGCATTTCTAGTAATTCAACACTCCGACAAGATTTCGAAGTATTTACCAATCGTCAGAATTGCCGCTGAGAAAAAAGAGTTACCTTTTCGAAGTTATGCTCTGATGCTAGATCGACATCTCATGGAAAAAGAAGAACAGCAAATTTATGGATCACAAGGTTTAGAAATGGGTGGAATTCCTGTTATCTGGCCTATAAAAGATCCTGCTAACGTTAATGCATTAAGGAAAAAAGCAGGATTTTCGCAAACCATCGAACAGTATTCGAAAGATTTGTTTGGGGGAAATTTCGAATATAAAGTGTATAGTCTTGAAGAAGTTAAAGAATTATTTTCAGGATTTACTATTGTTCAATAACCACAAAGGAAAACTCGTTCGGTTAAATTAATTTTATTCAAAAAAATGAATTCAAAAAATAAAAAGATACTCGCAGCTTCAGGAATATTCCTGGTTGCACTCAATATTTTCGCATTCTATACTCTTCAAGAAGGAATCGGAATCGCAAAAGCTATTAGTAATACAAAAAATAAAGAATCTCTAAAGTCACTACAACAAAAGCAAATCCTGAGTGATGTTGTACCTTCCTTAATTTTCACAATTGATATAGCATTGCTATTTTTTCTTTGCTATCTCTTCATTAAAATATTGATCAAAAGTTTAAAAAAATCTACATCTACAAAATAATGAAATTAAAAAATTACATCACTGGACAATGGATCGAAAGCTCAGGAAATGAAGTTCCATTATATAACGCAGTCAACGGCGAACTGGTTGCGATTTCAGATACAGGCGGCATTAATTTTGAGCAAGCCTTAGATTACGGAAGAACAGTTGGTTACAAGAATCTTTCCTCGATGACTTTTTATGATCGTGGGGAAATGTTGAAGAAAGTAGCATTGTATTTATTAGAAAGAAAGAAAAAATATTACGATTTATCTTATAAAACAGGTGCAACGCACGCAGATTCCTGGGTCGATATCGAAGGAGGTTTTGGAACCTTTTTCACATACTCTGGTCTTGCGAAAAGAATGTTGCCAAATACGCAATTTTGGGTTGATGGTGATACGCAAAAGCTTGGCGCCAACGGAACTTTTTTAGGAACACACATTCTAACGCCAAGCGAAGGAGTATCGGTTCAAATTAATGCCTACAATTTTCCGGTTTGGGGAATGTTAGAAAAATTATCGACGTCTCTTTTGGCCGGAGTTCCAAGTATTGTAAAACCAGCAACTCCAGGTTCTTATCTGACAAACGCAGTGTTCCAGGATATGATCGAAAGTGGAATTCTTCCGGAAGGCGCCATTCAATTGGTTTGTGGAGAGCCAGGAAATATTTTGGATTATGTTCAGGATGGAGATTCTGTTCTTTTCACCGGTTCCGCGTCCACCGGAAAAAAATTGAAATCTTTACCATCAGTTTCTAGTAATTCTGTCCGTTTTAACATGGAAGCAGATTCTTTAAACTGTTCAATTCTCGGTCTCGATGCAAAACCCGGAACACCTGAATTTGATTTGTTCATCAAAGAAGTCCGCAGCGAAATGACCACCAAAGCCGGACAAAAATGTACCGCGATCCGAAGAATTATCGTTCCCGAAAATTTAATTGGCGATGTTCAGAATGCCTTAAGCAAAGCTTTAGATCAAACCAAAATAGGAAATCCGTTAAGCCGCGAAACCAGAATGGGTTCCATTGTTGGTAAAAAAGAAATGGAAGTTCTTCAAGGTAAAATCGATTTACTGAAAGCCGAAACTGAATTAATTTACGATGGTAAACAAGAATTAGTAGATGCTGATTACGAAACTGGAGCCTTTATGACTCCAAAAGTCTTTTACAATGATAAACCTTTTGAAAAAAACTCTTCTCATGAAGTAGAAGCATTCGGACCGGTTTCAACTTTGATGCCGTACAAAGATGTAGACGAAGCAGCCGCTTTAGCAAAACGCGGAAAAGGAAGTTTAGTTGGTTCAATTATTTCTCGTGATGAAAAATTCGTTGCAGAAACCTCCTGGAAAATGGCATCTAGTCATGGTAGAATTTTTGTTCTAAATCGTGATAATGCTAAAGAATCAACCGGACATGGTTCACCTTTACCAACATTAATGCATGGCGGTCCCGGAAGAGCGGGAGGTGGTGAAGAAATGGGCGGGTTAAATGGGCTTCATTTCTTTTTACAGAAAACAGCAATTCAAGGTTCACCGGATATTCTGACAGCGATTACCAAAGTTTATCAGCAAGGTGCAACTCCGACCTATTCAGATAAACATCCATTCAGAAAATATTTCGAAGAAGTAGAAATCGGCGATTCGTTAGAAACTGCAGGAAGAACAGTAACAGAAGCTGATATCGTGAATTTTGGAAATGTTTCCTGGGATCATTTCTATGCCCACACCGATTCAACTTCCTTAAATGGAACGATCTTCGATCAAACGGTCGCTCACGGATATTTCATCCTTTCCGCCGCGGCCGGATTATTTGTGTCTGGTAAAAAAGGTCCGGTGATTGCCAACTATGGTTTAGAAAATGCAAGTTTCTTTAAACCTGTTTACGCTGGAGACACCATCACGGTTTATTTAACCGCGAAAGAAAGAATCAACAAAGGCGTAAAAGGCAGAAACGTTCCAAGCGGCGTTGTGAAATGGTTGGTAGAAGTAGTGAATCAAAGAGAAGAGACAGTTTGTGTTGCAACGATCTTAACCTTAGTGGCGAAGAAATCTCCTTTCATTAGAATTGATTATAAAGATTTTGCAAAACGTTTAAACAATTTAACAGAAAAAACGATACCACAGTGGGGAAGAATGAATGCTCAACAAATGCTGGAGCATTTAGAAACCACCATGAAATACAGTACCGGTGAATTGGAAACTTCAGAATGTAAAACACCGGAAGAGCATTTAGAAAAATATCAGGATTCACTCTATAATTTCTATAAAATGCCGAAAGATTTTCCTGCTCCTTTTTTAGAAGATGGAAAATTACCGGATTTAAAATATAAAAATCTGGAAGAAGCCAAAACGCATTTCATAGAATCGGTGAAAAATTATCAGATCTATTACCGAGAAAATCCAGACGCAGAACATTTACATTTCGTTTTTGGCAAATTAAATAAAGAGATGATGGATTTGTTTCACCAAAAACATGTGACGCATCATTTTGAACAATTTGGATTAACTGATTAATTTTTACTTGAAATGAAAAGGCGTTTGACATTAATTTTCATACTATTATTTACTTTGCAATTTTCTGCGCAAAAGATTTTTTCGGCCAATTATCAAAGTCAGGCCGATGTTAAAGTTTTCGTAGTGAAATATGAAAGTAAGGCAGATTTGAAAGTGTATAAAGCAGATTACCAAAGTCAAGCTGAAGGAAATGATGGGAAATGGTTCTTGGTAAAATATTCTAGTCAGGCTGATAAAAAAATCTATTTCGTAGATTACGAAAGCCAGGCAGATTTAAAAATATTTTTTGTTAAATATCAAAGTCAGGCTGGTTGGAAAAAGAAAGAAAAGAAACATTGATGTATTGAAGGTGATAATTAATTTTATTTAAAAATCGTAAAGATGCCGAATACTTATACTCAGATTTATATTCAATTGGTTTTTGCTACGAAAGGGCGGGAAAACAAAATCCGTTCTGAATTCCGGGAAGAGATTGAGAAATATATAACAGGAATATTCACAAACAAAGAACAAAAGATCATTGCGATATATTTAAACCCAGATCATATTCATGTTTTCTTTAGTTACAAAAATTTAAAAATTGGGATTCCGGACTTAGTAAAGGTGGTGAAAACTGAAGCAACAAATTTCATTAACACAAAGAAAATGGTTCAGGGGAAATTTTATTGGCAAGAAGGTTATGGTGCTTTTTCGTATTCGAAGAGTCAAAAAGATGCGGTAACGAAATATATTGTTAATCAAGAAGAACATCATAAGAAACGGAGTTTCAGAGAGGAGTATTTAGATTTATTGAATAAATTTGAAATTGATTTTAAGGAGGAATATTTATTTGAGTTTTATGATTAGAAGAATAAAGCAAGGTTTTTAAGATAGCGTTCCTACGGAACGCACAGAAAATAATATAACATTAATTTTACACAGATACGATTCCTAGGGAATCAATACGATGTAAGATTAATTCTAAGGGTGAAGTTTGTTTCGTAGGGATGAGTTAGAAGTTAGGATTTGCTTTTACAGATAAAGTTTGTTCCGTAGGAACAATATCTGCGTAGCAAAAGAAAACATAGTGTTCCTAAGGAACACACAGAAAATAATGTAGAATTTAATTTTACACAAATACGATTCCTATGGAATTAAGTGTTAGCGTGGTTTTTTAAATATAAAGTTTGTTCCGTAGGAACAATATCTGTGTAGAAATATATAGAAAGCAGAAATTTGCGTTCCGTAGGAACGCTATCTAAATGAATATTTCTTTAAAATCGACAAAATATTTTGAAAAAAACAATCGGAGAACAAGTAGTAGCATTCAATAAAAAACTACATTATTCAGGAGAACTTCCTGAAGGTTTCGACGTGCTCAATCCTTTCTTCGATAATCCCGAAACATTAACGGTGATGACCAAATTCTATCAGAAGTTTTACAATGATCACAACCAAAGAAAATTCATCATCGGAATCAATCCAAGTCGGCACGGCGCCGGAGTTACAGGTGTTCCGTTTACCGATACGAAAAGACTGGAAATGGTTTGCGGAATTGAAATGAAATCTGCGCATACACACGAGATTTCTTCCTTTTACCTCTACGATGTGATTGAACAATTCGGCGGGCCTGAACTATTTTATAAAGAATTTTATATTAATTCGCCATTTCCGTTAGCCATTACGAGAAGAAATCTTCGTGGATCTGTAAACGCAAATTACTATGATGATAAAAGCTTATTCGAAGCCGTGAAACCCTTTATGATTCAGAGTTTAAAGAATCATATCAGTTTGGGTTTAGACACTTCTGAAGTTTTTATTTTAGGAAAAAAGAATGCAATTTTCATTGACAAGATCAATAGTCAGGAACATTTTTTTGATAAACTGACGGTGTTGGAACATCCAAGATATATTCAGCAATACAAAAGCAAAGAGAAACAATTATACATCGATAAATATTTAATAGCACTAAATAAAGCATAATGAACAACGGATTCGTAAATCAGGAAATCAAAAATAATATTTCAGAAATTACTTTCGGAACACCGAAAAGCAACTCTTTACCTGGAGAGATTTTAGAATTACTCGCAAAGACAATTTTAGAAAGTGGAAAAGATAGAAATGTAAAAGCGATCCTTTTAAAGTCTGAAGGTGAAAAAGCCTTTTGTGCTGGAGCCAGTTTTGATGAACTCCTTGAAATTGAAGAATTAGAGAAATCAAAAATATTCTTTGGCGGTTTTGCGAAAGTTTTGAATGCGATGCGATCTTGTGGGAAATTAGTGATCGTTAGAGTACAAGGGAAAACTACTGGTGGCGGAGTCGGAATCGCATGTGCGGCAGATTACTGTTTCGCCACAAAAGATTCCGCAATGGCTTTAACAGAATTAAATTTAGGAATTGGACCATTTGTTATCGGACCATTCGTAGAAAGAAAAGTGGGGAAATCATCGTATTCAGCGATGTCCATTGACGCAGATTTCAGAAGCGCCGCTTGGTGTGAAAAACACGATCTCTATCATTCCGTTTCAGAAAATATTTCCGAGATGGATGAAGAAATAAAAGCATTCATGGAAAAATTATCCACCAGAAGTTCCGACGCTTTGGCTTTAATTAAAAAGGTATCGTGGGAAGGAACCGAACATTTCGAACAGTTAATGCCAGAAAGAATTTTAATGAGCGCTTCTTTAATTTTGGAAGATTCAGCCAAGGAAAATATTGGAAAAATTAAAGAAAGACTTCGTGCAAAATAATTAATGGAAAATTATTCTACAAAATCAGTTCTGATTCTTGGTGCTAATTCTGACGTTGCGAAACAATGTATTTTGCAATATTTGGGAAAGGGATTTTCGGTGGTTGCCGCTTCCAGAGATCTCAATTCTTTGGAGGGATTTGTCAAAGAAAACAAGATCGATTCCGCTAATATTCCCTTATGCTATTTCGATGCTGCTGATTTTTTTTCTCATCAACAATTTTATAAAGATCTTCCAGTAAAACCTAATATTGTAATTTATGCTGCCGGTTTTTTAGTTGAAAATGAAAAAGCGCTTCATGATTTTGAAAGTGCGAAAAGAATGATGGAAGTCAATTATATGGGCGCGGTTTCTATTCTGAATATCATCGCGATGGATCAATCGAATAAAAATTTAGAGAGAATTATTGGTCTGTCTTCACTTTCCGGAGTTCGTGGTAGGAAAAGCAACTTCATTTATGGAAGTACAAAATCTGCTTTCACGCAATACTTAGCCGGACTTCGACAGGAATTAGCTGAACGGAAAATCATTGTTAATGTTTTGGTGAGTGGTTACATTAATACGAAAATTAATGCGGGTTTAGAGCTCAATGAATCTTTAATAATGGAGCCTGATTATGTTGCGAAACATATTGTCAGTGCAGGAAATTCTTTTTCTATCGTTCCAAATTTTAAATGGAAAATCATTTATTATATTCTGAAGATTTTGCCTGAAAGTTTAGTGGCGAAATTGCCCTAAAAAAAACGGAAAATTAATTTTCCGCTTCTGATTTTAAAACTCTTTTTCGACCACGATTTTCTATATATTGCAATACCGCATATTTTTACCTTCTTTAAAGCATCTGTTTTTCTCTTTCTTGCCATTTATAAAAAGCAATTGCAACATGAATTTCAAAGTAAGAATAATCATCGCCAAGTTCTTCCTTTATCGCTTTTAAAGATGGAATGGTTTGACTTTTTGCAATAGAAATAATACAATCTAATTTATTGATATCTATTAGTTCACTGGCTTTAATTGTTCCCACTTCCACAAAATTCGCGAAATGATTTTGAATGGTATTCAAAGATAAATTCCGGATTTTTGCGATATCTTCTACGCTATTTCCATCTTTGTACATTTGGAAAGTTGTAGTGTAAGTTCCCGCTTCGTATTTATTTATTTTCTTTGGAGTGCGTTTTATTTTGGGAGTTTTTTCGGCAATCTTACTGTTCAAATTGTTTTTGTTGCAAAAATCTACGATTACATTTAAAAATATTTCACCGTATTTCTCTATTTTAAAAGCTCCGAAACCACTGATTTGATTCAATTCTTCTTTGGTGTTTGGAAGATAACTTGCTAGTTCCATCAATGATGCATCAGAAAAAATGACGTAAGGCGGTACATTTTCTTGCTCGGCTTGTTGTCTTCTCAAAATTCTTAAGTCATCAAATAATTCAAGGTTTGCATCAATTTCATTAATCGAATGTGAAGTTTCTAGTTCTGCTACAGTTACCGCTTTGGCGAGTTCTTTTACTTTTTGAAGGTTTACTGTTCTCTTATTAAATAAAACTTCTTTACTCTTTTCTGTTAATTTTAATACAGAAAATTCCTCATTCGATTCACGCAGAAAATCATTAATTACTAATTGCTTTATTAGATTTTGCCAATAGGTCTTGTCGCCATTTGCACCAATTCCATAAGTGGGTAGATTGCGCATATAATCTGTAATTTTTACTCCTTTTGAACCTCGAAGAAAATCGATAATTAAATTTTTTCCATAGCGTTCTTTCAATCGGTAAATGGCACTTAATAATTTTTGAGCATCTAAGGTAGCGTCCCAATTTTCAAAATCACTCAAACAATAATCGCAGTAATTACAATTTCCAGGATGAGATTCTCCAAAATATTCCATTAAGTATTGTCGTCTGCATTTTTGCATTTCGGCAAAGTCTGTCATTTGTTGCAATTTTCGCAGCATCAAAGTCGACTGTTCCTCGTTGCCTTCAACCATTGCAAATTTTTTCAACTTCATCACATCGGCAGTCGAGTAAAATAAAATCGCTTCACTCGGCAAACCATCTCTTCCGGCTCTTCCCGTTTCCTGGTAGTAACTTTCTATGTTTTTTGGAAGATCTGCGTGCATTACAAAACGAACATTGCTCTTATCGATTCCCATTCCAAAAGCAATGGTAGCGACCATTACTCTAATTTTGTCTTTGATGAAATCATCTTGAACCTGCGCTCTTTCTGCAGACGAAATCCCGGCGTGATAAAACGCGGCATTTACTCCGTTTTCTTTCAAATTATTCGCCAGATCTTCCGTGCTTTTTCGAGATAAACAGTAGATAACTCCGGAATCATTTGGATGTTCATTGAGATATTGAATGACATGATTGAGCACAGATTGCTTCGGCTGTACAAAATATTTTATATTGGCTCTGTCAAAAGATGAAATTAAAACTGTTGGTTCGTGAAGATTCAACTGTTTGATAATGTCTTGCCTTGTTATTTCATCAGCACTTGCGGTTAAAGCAATAATTGGCGTTTGTGGAAATTGTTTTTTTATTCCATTTAAAAATAAATAATCCGGACGAAAATCGTGTCCCCAATGCGACACACAATGCGCTTCATCTACCGCAAATAAGGAAATGTCGATCTCTTTCAACAAGTTTAAAAACGAACCATTATCGGCACTCAGTTTTTCTGGCGCTACATATAAAAGTTTGAGTTTTCCTTCTTTTAATTGATAAAAAGTTTCATTCTGCTCCAAAGGATTCATCGAAGAATTGAGGAAAGCCGCAGAAATTCCATTAACACGTAAAGCATCAACCTGATCTTTCATCAATGCGATCAAAGGTGAAATTACAATTGCTGTCCCATCCAAAACCAAGGCTGGAACTTGATAGCACAAAGATTTTCCACCGCCAGTTGGCATGAGCACAAACGTGTCTTTTTTTGCAATTACATTTTCAACTGCACTGGCTTGGTTCAATCTGAAACGATCGTAACCAAAATATTGTTGAAGTATTTGTATAGATTTTTCCATTGCGCAAGATTGGTGTTAGGGCAAAATTAGTAAATTAAAGAGTAAGATTAAATTTACTTTTATCAAAAAAAGCCTCATCGTTTTTGAAAACAATGAGGCTTTTTATATTGATTTTGAAATTTAAATAGAGAGCATTATGCTTTTTAAGAGATAAATTTTAAACTCCTAAAATGACAGATGCATCAATATTTAATTTTTTACTTATTTCTCTTGCTACTTTCAATGTGGGTTCAGATTTTCCAGTTAAATATTCACTAATTCTAGACGGACTTACATTTAATATTTCCGAAAGTTTGACTTGATTAATGTCCATTTCAAACATTCGTAGTTTTAAAGTTTCCTTTAAAGAAGGCTTTTCTACGGGAAAATGTTTCTCCTCATAATCTGCAACTAAATCAGATAAAAAATCTAACTCAATGAAATTTTTATCATTTTGTGAAGTTTCATTTCCAACCACTTTTAAAAGTTCTTCAATTCTTTCGCAACTTACTTCGTATTGTATTTTTGTCATGATATTAGATTTGTTTAGAATTAATTTTATCGTATTGCGAATGAGTTCCAATAAATCTGATGTACACTTTCTGTGATGCAAAAATTATAATCGCTACTAATCGATAGTGGTTTCCTTTGATATTAAACACAAAACGATTATTTCCGACGTAATCTACAGAATTAAATGAATTCTTAATTTCTACTAAATTCATCCAATCTTCGCCTTTAGTTCTCGAATACCAATCTTTTAAAGCAATTTCCGCATCTGGATACTTTAAAATAAAATCTTTGATTTTTAAAAAACTTACGATTCTCATTCAGTACAAATTTAATACTAATATTTTGAATTTCAAATTACAATAACAAAAAACAAAACAATATGCTAGTCTTTCAGTTCAACTTTCAAAGCCAACTCATCCAACTGCTCATCAGCAATTGAACTTGGCGCATCGATCATCACATCTCGTCCGGAATTATTTTTTGGAAAAGCGATATAATCTCTGATCACTTCATTACCATCAAGAATTGCAACCAATCGGTCGAAACCTAAAGCCAATCCTGCATGAGGTGGCGCTCCATATTGGAAAGCGTTCATCAAAAAGCCGAATTGCGCTTCTGCGTCTTCTTTGGTGAAACCTAAAAGATTAAACATTTTTGCCTGCAGATCTTTATCGAAAATTCTTACCGAACCACCACCAATCTCATTTCCGTTCAGAATTAAATCATAAGCATTTGCCCTGGCTTTTCCTGGATCGGTTTCTAATAAATGGACATCTTCCGGTTTTGGTGAAGTAAACGGATGGTGCATTGCGTGGTAACGGTTTGTTTCTTCGTCCCATTCTAACAACGGGAAATCGATCACCCAAAGTGGTGCAAATTCTTTTGGATTTCTTAATCCTAATCTATTACCCACTTCCATTCTGAGAGCGGAAAGTTGGGTTCTTACTTTATTTTCATTTCCGGACATTAGGAAAATTAAATCTCCTGCTTTTGCTCCGAATTTTTCTGTGATTTTCTTTAAATCTTCTTCGTTGTAAAATTTATTTACTGAAGATGTAACAACACCATCATTCTGGAATTTGATCCAGATCATTCCGTTGGCTCCAATTTGTGGACGTTTTACCCAATCGATCAATTCGTCGATTTGTTTTCTGGTATAATCTGAGCAACCTTCAACATTGATTCCGACCACCAATTCTGCGTCGTCGAATATTTTGAAATCTTTTCCTTTGACCAATTCATTCACTTCCACGAATTCCATCCCGAATCTGATGTCCGGTTTATCGTTTCCGTATTTCTGCATCGCCTCGGCGAAAGTCATTCTCGGGAATTTTCCAAATTCTTTTCCGGCAATATCTTTTAATAATGTTGCAGTCATTCCTTCAAATATCTGCAAAACATCTTCCTGTTCTACGAAAGCCATTTCACAATCGATCTGCGTAAATTCCGGTTGTCTGTCGGCTCTTAAATCTTCATCGCGGAAACATTTTACGATCTGAAAATAACGATCCATTCCACCGATCATCAATAACTGTTTGAAAGTTTGTGGTGATTGTGGCAAGGCGTAAAACTGTCCCGGATTCATTCGGCTTGGAACCACGAAATCTCTCGCTCCTTCCGGAGTTGATTTAATAAGAACCGGAGTTTCTACTTCGATAAAATCCTGTTCTGATAAATAGTTACGGACTTTCTGCGCCATTTTGTGACGGAAAATCAACTTATCTTTTACCGGATTACGACGAATATCTAGATATCTGTATTTCATACGAAGTTCCTCACCGCCATCGGTTTGATCTTCAATCGTAAAAGGTGGAGTTTCTGATTCGTTTAATATCGTGAGTTTCTCAACGAGAATTTCTATTTCTCCAGTCGGGATTTTAGGATTCTTACTTACTCTTTCAATCACTTTTCCTTCGATTTGAATCACGAATTCCCGCCCTAATTTGTGAGCGTTTTCTAATAGTTCTGATGAAGAACGGTCTGCATCAAATACTAATTGGGTAATTCCGTAACGGTCGCGGAGATCTATCCACATCATAAAACCTTTGTCACGAATGGTTTGAACCCAGCCGGAAAGAGTTACGTTTTGATCAAGATTTTGGATATTTAGTTCTCCGTTGGTGTGCGTACGAAACATATTTTAAGGATATTAGAAGTTAGATTTGAGATCTTAGAAGTGGTCTAAAATTTCAGGTGCAAAGATAAGATTTTTGGTTGGAAGGTGTAAATAAAAACCTTGCTTTTAGTAAGCAAGGTTCTTTTGATCATTGTCGGTTCTTTTATGAAATTATTTTTCAATCTTCGGGTTGAAATTCGAGCAAGTCTCCAGGCTGACAATTCAGAGCTTTACAAATTGCGTCAAGCGTAGATAGTTTTAATGCCTTCGCCTTACCGGTTTTTAAAATGGATAAATTAGCTTGTGTAATTTCTATTTTTTCCGCGAGTTCCTGACTTTGCATCTTGCGTTTGGCTAGCATAACGTCGATGTTGATGATGATAGCCATAATTAAATTGTTAAATCGATTTCAGATTGCAGTTCGTAGCCTTTCTTGAAAAACTGTACAATAAATAAAACCATCAGTCCTAAAAATCCTAAAAAGAAAAATTGTAGAAAAGCAGAACCCTTAACTGATCTGAAAGCGACCATTTCAATGATCGAGAATAGCCCAACAAGTAAATTTAAGTAGCCAAATCTTTTCAACCATTTAATTGCTTTAGCATTAAATAATTTTTCAGAACTCATTTCTTTCAAACTTTTATAGGAAAAGAAGAAAAATAAAGTAATAAAAAGCATTCCGACTGTATTGCTAAAAATTTGCGAGATTCCATAAACACCAGTAACAGCCTGCACTTGTGTAAAAGGGTAATTGATTTTAAACTTAAGCACGTTGTTCATGGGAATGGTCCATTTATTTTGAGTCCAACCAACATCTTTACTTAAAATGAAAGTATTCGAGAAGATCTGGCTACCGGACTGATGCTTGTAAAGAAGTATGGAATGGCCAATAACATGATAGATAAAATGCAAGAGGCAAATTACGAAGACAAAAAAGAGTAAATAACTAAGGTAAAGTGAAAGCGAGTTTTTTCCTACGATTTTCATAACGGTTTATTTTAATTATATCGTAAATGTATATATAATTATTGAATTACAATAAATAATTATTAAAAATTGTATAAAATTTTTAGACAAGTCGAAGTAACCGTTTAAAAAGAATGATTGATTTCCCATTTGTAAGAAATTATACAATTGAAATCGCTATGATTTAGATCTGTGGTTTTCACTTATCAGTATTTCGCGTGAGGGATTGCAGTGGAAATCCCGGAATGAAGCAAAGCGGAATGAGGAATTGCAACGGAAAGCCCGACCCAAGCGGCTGGAAATATTCACGAAATTTTGATAAGCATGGAAAGGGGCACGCTCAAAAACTTTATGATTTTTTAAGAAACCCATTCGCGATATATTGTTTAACTTTGTGTAAATCAACATCAAAAAAATAAAATTAATTATGGGAAAAGGAGACAAAAAATCTAGAAAAGGAAAAATTATCGCCGGTAGTTATGGTAAGAAAAGACCTAGAAAAGACAGCTCGGTAAATAATATCCCCGTAAAAGTTTTAGATGAGGATGATAAAAAAGCCTCCAAAGAAAAGGTAAGAAAAGAGGTTGGTTACCCAACTGAAAAATCTGAAAATGCAGAAGTAGAGAAAAAGCCGAAAGCTGCCGCAAAACCGAAAGCAGAAAAAAAGGAGGAAGCTACAGAAGCGAAACCAAAAGAAGATAAAGCCAAAAAAACCGAAGAATAATCTTCGGTTTTTTTTATACTCAATTAGGGAGATTTATTTTCCGCCTAAGATGCTTCCTAAAAGTCCACCCAAACCACCTTGAGATTGCTGCTGTTGACTACCACCACCAAGAACGCTGCCTAAAATATCGTTTAGTGGATTCCCAGAAGACTGCTGTTGACCACCGCCAAGAACACTTCCTAAAATATCATTTAATGGATTTGAAGATTGAGCTTGAGCTTGATTTTGAGCATTCCCCAAAATTCCACCTAACAAATCTCCTAAACCTCCACCGGAAGTAACTCCGTTTGATTGTTTTTCCTTTCCGATATATCCCATGATCAGTGGTGCTAACATTGCTAAGATGGGCCCAATTTTATCCATTGAGATACCAGTATTCTGAGATAACTGATTTTCTACACTTGCTTTTTGACCTCCAAAAACATGATCTAAAATAGAACCGCCTTCCTGTTGTCTGGCCGTTGCTTGAGCTGGATCGTTTAAGATACTTCCGTCGTGATCTTTGTCGAGTGCATTGTTCAAAGCTTCGGCTTCATTGCTGCTTTCCTGTGATTTTTTTCTTAAATAAGAAATGACCAATGGGGCGGCAACTGCTAATAAAGCGATTACTTGATTTTTGCTGATTCCAAATTTGTTTTCGGCTTCTGAAGCGACTTGATTTCCGGCGCTACCTGTTAATAGGTCTATTAAACTCATAGTGTTTTTGTTTTATGTTATTAAAAATTGACAATCAAAGTTAGCAAAAAATAGTCCAATTTTTTTTAAAATAGTTAATTTTTAAAGATGGGAACGTTGGAACAGGCTTCACCGAACATCAATGATTTTACCAGTGGTTTCAGTTGTTCAACGAGTTCAATATACGCGTTTTCTGGAATCGTTTGATCACTGCATCCTTTTACCAGAACTCTTTTGCCCATTAATTCTGAGAAGTCGTATGTCTGAATTGCAGTATGCATTAACAGAACTTCCAGATCTTCTTTATTTCCAAAGACGATTTTTTTTGCAGCTTCGGTCAACTTTGCTGTTATTAAAAAATAGGCCCAAAGTGGAACTATCGCATCTGCAGAATTGTAGATGTAGATGTATGCATCTTCGTATTCTTCAATATTGATGAGGTCTACTTTTTCACGGAAATCTTTTTCTATTAAAATTAATTCCTGAAAGAGAAAATCTTTCAAATCGATGCCGATTCTCTTTCCTTTTGGAAGCAATTGTGCGAGGTCGAAATTAACCAGTCCGCTTTCGGCTATTTTATTTTTTATTTCTAAATCAGACATTTTTTTATTTTATCTTTGAACAAAATTAAGGTAAATAATCGATTTTAAATGGACGGTTGCGAAATCTAAAATCTAAGATCAAAATCCAAAATATCAATTGAAATATTACATCATTGCTGGAGAAGCATCTGGAGATTTGCACGCTTCCAATTTAATGAAATCGCTTCTAAAAAAGGATTCCAACGCAGAGTTTCGGTTTTGGGGTGGAGATTTGATGACAGAAGTTGCTGGATTCGAACCGGTGAAGCATTATAAAGATCTGGCCTTTATGGGTTTTTTGGAGGTTGCTAAAAATTTGGGAACAATACTGAAAAATATTAAATTTTGTAAAGAAGATCTGAAGAGCAATCAACCGGATGTTTTGATTTTGGTTGATTATCCAGGTTTTAATTTAAGGATCGCTGAGTTTGCAAAAAGTTTAGGAATAAAAGTCGTCTATTATATTTCACCGCAACTTTGGGCGTGGAAAGAAGGTCGTGTAGAAAAAATCAAAAAGTTCGTCGATGAAATGTTGGTGATACTTCCTTTTGAAAAGGATTTTTATAAGAAGCATCAAGTAGAAGCGCATTTTGTGGGACATCCTTTACTAGATGCGATTTCCGATTTACCGGAAATTAATATTGATCAATTTAAAAAAGACCACAACTTAAACGAAAAGGAAATCATCGCACTTTTACCAGGTTCCCGTGAACAGGAAGTGACGAAAATGCTGGAGTTAATGCTTTCTGTTCGTCCTCATTTTAAGGAGTATCAGTTTGTAATTGCAGGAGCGCCAAGTTTACCGAAAGAGTTTTATCAAAGATACGTTGATGAAAATGTTCATTTCGTTTCCAATAAAACGTATGATCTATTGAGATGTTCGAAAGCGGCGTTGGTTACTTCGGGAACGGCAACTTTAGAAACTGCACTTCTCAATATTCCTGAAGTTGTTTGTTATCGAAGCAGTACCATTTCTTATGAGATTGGAAAACGCGTGGTTAAAAATATCAAATACATTTCTCTCGTCAATTTAATTATGGATCAGGAAATAGTGACTGAATTAATTCAAAGCGAATTGAACACCAAGAATTTGATCAAAGAATTAAATTTAATTCTGGAAGGGGAAAGAAGAGAGGAGATGCTGGCGAACTTTACAAATCTTCGATTAAAATTAGGCGGAAAAGGAGCGAGCGATGAAGCTGCAGCTTTAATTGTTAATGGGTGATTTGACTTGTGATTTTGTCAGCGTAAGTTGATAATTTTACGGAAAAAGAAGTTGCACAAAGAACCTTTATTTATTCTGTTTATCTGCTTTGTTCTTGGAGTTTTCCTTCAGGATTATTTTTTATTTTCTGATATTTATGTCTATATTTTACTGATTACTAGTTTGTTGTCGCTGTTCTTTGTTGTGATTAAAAACTTTTATGTTTATAGATTTCGCGTTGTACTGTTTGGTTTTTTCTTTTTTACTACGGGGATTTTCATTCATTCGCTACATTCTCAAAAACCTGAATTACCGTTATTAAAAGGGAAGGAAACCATCACCTTTAAAATCACCAAAAAACTCAACTCCAACGAGAAGAACAGGCGCTATGAAATTGATGCCTGGAAAGATGAAGCGTATTTTAAAAGTGTTCTTTCATTTTCGAAAACTCAACCGGAATTAAATTATCAACATTATTACCAAGGAGAAATTTACGTTAATCAGATCGAAAAACCATACAGCGATTTTCAGTTTGATTATGGTAAATACCTGTCCAGAAAAGGAATTTACTTTCAAAGTTATTTGCCTAATTCTTTAAAAATTGCCAAACGAGACGATCTTTCTTTCGCGGAAAAAGTAAAACAGCGGCGTTCAGAAACTTTAGCAAAGATTGATCAAACCAATTTGAAAAAGCGAAGTAGAGAATTCGCAAAAGGCATTATTCTCGCCGACCGTACAGAAATGGATCAGGAAACCGTACGCGATTTCCGCGATTCTGGGATGATGCATATTTTGGCGATTTCTGGAACGCACATGGCGATTATTTTTGGAGTGATTTTGTTGCTTTTAAATTTTATCGTTCCACCAAAATACCGTCGGCAAAAAATAATTGTAGCGCTCCTGTTAATCTGGTCATTTGCAGTTTTTATCGATTTTGGTAATTCTGTCGTCAGAAGTTGCATCATGATTTCTGCTTATTATACTTTTGTTTTATTGCAAAGAAAAACCGATTTGCTCCATTCGATGGCTTTGGCCGGTTTTGTTATTTTAATTTTAAATTCCAATCAACTTTTTGAAGTGGGTTTTCAGTTGAGCTTTGCCGCCGTTTTTGGAATCTATTGGTTTAATCAACCCTTTTTAAAATATCTACCGAAAGCAAAAAATAAGTTCCAAAATTTTATGCTGAATGTTTTGTCGATTAGTTTGTCTGCACAACTTGGCACAATTCCTTTGGTTATTTATTACTTTCATCAAAATTCAGCAGTTTCGATTGTGGCGAATTTGGTGATTATTCCGTTTGCTGAATTGGTGATTGTCTTTTCGCTAGTAATGGTAATTCTGATTTCAATGTCCGTTAGTTTCGGTTGGCTAAGTGCTATTTACGATGAACTGATTACATTTACTTTAAAGGTGATTCACTTCTTCGCCGACGCGGATTCTTTAATGCAGAGGATGATTCCATTGACGTTATTGGAAGTGCTGCTTTTATATCTTCTCTTTTATTTTCTAAGATTTGCTATTCAAAAGTTCAGTATTAAAAACTGGTTTCGAATTATTTATTTCGTCTTAATTTTCGTCTCTCTTCGATTCATGCTCAATTATAGAGCTGAGCAATTGGATGAGGTTTTGGTTCATCAGTTTTTTAAAGAAAAAATTATTTCCGTTAAGGAAGGAAAGTCGGTCCATTTTTATTGTTCAGAAAACGTCAGTCAGGAAAAAATTCGACAATATATTGTAGAGCCCTATCTTACTTCACGGCGCACCAAGAATTTTTCGGTCACCATTGTACCATCAAATATTTCTTTATTAAATTTGCAAGGTCAGCAGTATCAGCTCTATAATAAATAATTCTAAGTTATTATATCTATCTTATTTAGAGTGATTACAAACTAAAATATTCTGACATTCGTCACGTGCAATTGGTTCCACAATTTTCTAACTTTGTGGGAATTTCAAATTTAAACATTAATTATGGCAGGATTAACTAGTTCTACTATTGGTAGAAAGTACGCAATGGCATTATCTGCAATGTTCTTGCTCATTTTCCTATTGATTCACCTCTTCGTGAATTCACTCTCAGTTTTTAGTCCAGATGCATTCAACTCGGCATCGGAATTTATGGGTTACAACCCTTTAGTTCAATTTTTGATGCAACCTATTCTTGGTTTCGCAGTTATTTTTCACTTTGTATTGGGTTTTGTTCTGGAAATCAGAAACAGAAACGCAAGACCAGTGAAATATGCGGTCAACGGATCAGCAGCGAACTCAACTTGGATGTCTCGAAATATGATTATTTCAGGATTAGTTGTATTGGCATTTTTAGGATTACACATGTATGATTTTTGGTGGCATGAAATGGACTACAAATATATTGTAGGAAATGTTCGTGATGAAGCAAGGTATTGGCCAGAACTTCACGCACAGTTTGGGAACATCGCAAGAGTTCTTTTTTATGTAGTTGCTTTTGTATTATTAGGGCTGCATTTATCACACGGTTTCCAATCTTCTTTCCAGTCGGTAGGAGCAAGACATCCAAAATACACTCCTGTTATTAAAGCAATTGGGACTTGGTATTCGATCCTTATCCCTGCAGGTTTTATTTTTGTAGCCGTTTTTCATTATGTAACTCAATAAATTTTAAATTTTATATCGACATTAAAATTTAAAATCTAAAATTTAAAATTTCTAAAAATGAGCAAATTAGATTCAAAAATTCCGGCTGGTCCTTTAGCGGACAAATGGAAAAATCATAAAGATCATATGAACTTGGTTTCGCCGAACAACCGTGATAAAATCGATATCATTGTTGTAGGAACTGGTTTAGCAGGTGGTTCAGCTGCCGCAACTTTAGCAGAGCAAGGATATAATGTAAAAGCATTTTGTTACCAGGATTCACCACGAAGAGCGCACTCGATTGCTGCACAAGGTGGAATCAACGCTGCTAAAAATTATCAAGGTGATGGTGACTCAACTTATCGATTATTTTACGATACGATTAAAGGTGGAGATTACCGTTCAAGAGAAGCTAACGTTTACCGTTTAGCAGAAGTTTCTGCAAGCATCATCGACCAGTGTGTCGCACAAGGTGTTCCATTCGGACGTGAATATGGTGGTCAGTTAGACAACCGTTCGTTTGGTGGAGTTCAGGTTAAAAGAACATTCTACGCGAAAGGACAAACAGGACAACAATTATTATTAGGTGCCTATTCAGCCATGAGCCGACAGATCGGTAAAGGTAGAATCAAAATGCATAACCGTCACGAAATGCTGGATTTAGTAATCGTTGATGGAAAAGCAAGAGGGATTATCGCCAGAAACTTAGTGACTGGAGAAATCGAAAGACATTCTGCTCACGCGGTTGTTGTTGCTTCTGGTGGTTACGGAAATGTATATTTCCTTTCAACCAATGCAATGGGTTCTAACGTTTCTGCAGCTTGGAAAATTCATAAAAAAGGAGCGTATTTCGCAAATCCTTGTTATGTACAGATTCACCCAACTTGTATTCCGGTGCATGGTGTGGCACAATCAAAACTGACTTTGATGTCAGAGTCTTTAAGAAACTCAGGACGAATCTGGGTTCCTAAAAACATCGAAGATGCAGTAGCAATCCGTGAAGGAAAACTAAAAGCAGAAAGTATCGCTCCTGAAAACCGTGATTACTATTTAGAGAGAAGATATCCAGCATTTGGTAACCTGGTTCCACGTGATGTTGCCTCGAGAGCGGCGAAAGAAAGATGTGATGCAGGTTTCGGAATCGAAAACAATGATACTCAAGAAGGGGTTTACTTAGATTTTTCTACTGAAATTCAGAAGAAAGGTAAAGAAGCGGCGATTGAGAAAAATGTTCATAATCCTACCGAGCAACAAATCTATGATTTAGGGAAAGCTTGGATTGAAGAAAAATATGGTAACCTTTTCGTGATGTACGAGAAAATTACTGCCGACAATCCTTACGTAACTCCAATGAAGATTTATCCAGCGGTTCACTATACCATGGGTGGTGTTTGGGTTGATTACAATTTACAGTCTACAATTCCTGGATGTTTCGTCATCGGAGAAGCGAATTTCTCTGATCACGGTGCTAACAGATTAGGAGCTTCTGCCTTAATGCAAGGTTTGGCTGACGGTTATTTCGTTCTTCCTTACACGATTGCAGATTATCTTGCAGCGGATATTAGAACTGGGGCAATTCCTACTAACAGTCCTGCGTTTGATGCAGCTGAAAAAGAAATTCAAGATAAAGTCAATTTCTTTATGACAAATAATGGTTCTAAAACGGTAGATTATTTCCATAAAAAACTGGGTCACATCATGTGGAACAAAGTTGGAATGGGAAGAACACCTGAAGGTTTACAAGAAGCCATTAACGAAATTGAAGAAGTTAAAAAACAATTCTGGGCAGACGTAAAAGTTCCGGGAGAAGCAAACGGAATGAACATGGAATTGGAGAAAGCCTTCCGGGTTGCAGATTTCTTAGAGTTAGGACAATTGATGGCGAAAGATGCTTTAGCAAGAAAAGAATCTTGTGGGGGGCACTTCCGTTGGGATCACGCAACACCAGAAGGTGAGGCGGAGAGAGATGATGAAAACTTCAAGTATGTTGCGGTATGGGAATATCAGGGAGATGATATCAATCAAGAAACCATGCATAAGGAGGATTTGATTTATGAAAATATCGAAGTTAAAACAAGAAGTTATAAATAATCTCCAAAAAAGTTAATAAAATGAGTGCACAAAAAGGATTAAACCTGACTCTGAAAATTTGGAGACAGAAAAACAATAAAACAAAAGGACAGTTTGAGACCTACAAAATCTCCGACGTTTCTAGGGATTCTTCTTTCCTCGAAATGTTGGATATGCTCAACGAGAACCTCAACAACGAAGGTCAAGAGCCTATCGCTTTTGATCATGATTGTAGAGAAGGGATTTGTGGAATGTGTTCATTGTACATCAATGGACGACCGCACGGACCTGACACTGGAATCACGACTTGCCAGTTGCACATGAGAATGTTCAAAGATGGTGAGACGATTCATATCGAACCGTGGAGAAGCGCTGCCTTCCCAATCATCAAAGATTTAGTGGTTGACAGAAGTGCTTTTGACAGAGTAATGGCTGCAGGTGGATTTATCTCGGTAAACACTTCAGGAAATACTTTGGATGCCAACGCAATCCCAGTTCCGAAAGATGATGCAGATGACGCGATGGATGCTGCAGCTTGTATCGGTTGTGGAGCTTGTGTTGCAACTTGTGTCAACGGTTCTGCCATGTTATTTGTAGGTGCTAAAGTTTCTCAGTTCGCGTTACTGCCACAAGGTAGAGTAGAAGCGAAGAGAAGGGTACTGAATATGGTAACTGCAATGGACGAAGAAGGTTTCGGTAACTGTTCAAATACCGGCGCTTGTGAAGTAGAATGTCCGAAAGGAATTACTTTATCAGTGATCGCCAGAATGAACAGAGAGTACTTTGTAGCGAATGTAGATCAAGGCTAACATTACTTTGACAATTATAAAAAACTGCTTTCAGAAATGAAGGCAGTTTTTCTTTGTTAAACTTTCACAAATCTTAAGAATATATTTTTAATAACTCGGTGAAAACCTTATTTTTGCACCGATTTAAAAACCGACTTGGTTGGTTTCGTCCATTTTAATTCAATAAAAGAAAAAACAATAAAGATGAGTAAGTATTTTTTTATGCTAATGGTTGCCTTCGTTGCAATGTCATGTTCTAAAAAAGTAGAGGTTACGGGTAATTTCGCCGGTGGTTCTCCTTTAGAAAGAATAGAATTTATAGAAGCTTCAGGAGTGGCAACTCTTCCGTTAATGAATATCGGAGTAGATAGCAAAGGAAGTTTTGCTGGTAGTTTCGAAGCACCAAAAGACGGAATGTACATCATGACCTATGCGGGTAAACAAGGAATGATTTATTTGAAAGGTGGACAAAAACTGAATATTTCAGGTCAGGCAGAAGCTTTCCCTAGTAAATTTACCGTGAGTGGTGATGCTAAAAAAAATAATGACTTTATTCAAGAAGCCTTAGCACAAATTCAAACCTATGCTACCCAAATCAATGTTGGTGAAATGGTAACGAAAGATGAAGCAACCTTTTTAAAAGAAGTTGAAAAAGTGAGAGTTGAATTAGAAAAACGCATCGATGCAGCAGCAAAGAAAAGTTCTCCGGACAGCGACGCGGTTCAGTGGAAAAAAGACGAAATGAATGCAAGTATTCTTGGGTTGATGAGTCAGTATGAAATGAATCACGCTCAGGCAACCGGAAAAGCAGATTTCAAAGTTTCTAAAAACTTTACAGATGCTGAAGCAAAACTAAAAAAAGACAACGATAGAATGTTGAAAAACCAACCGATTTACAGAAACTATTTATTAGGTAAATTGAGTCAGGAATTTCAAACGTATGCGACTGCAAATAACAAATCAGGGGAAGAAACTTCTTCTGTGTTATTCTCCCAGTTTTTAGATACGAAAAAAGATATGCCTCAGTTAGAGAAAGATTATTTGTTGGCTTTCGTAATGTCGAACAGCGATATCAATCCTTCTACAACTCCAGAAAATTCGGCGAAAATCAATAAAATCATTAATGAGAAAATTAAAGATTCAGAAATCAAAAAAGATTTAGAGCGAATTCAATTTGTTCTTTCTGGTCCTAAATTGGGAGAAGCGATTGCTTCATCGCCATTGGTGAAAGAAGATGGCAGCGCTTTTAAATTAACAGACAACAAAGCAAAACCTGCAATGGTGATGTTTTATGCTTCTTGGAATCCTTACATCAATGAGGCGACCGTGCCAGTTTTAAAAGAAGTAACCAAGTTTTACCAATCGAAAATGGATTTCATCTACGTTAATTTAGATGATACCAAAGATCAGTTTGTGAAAACCAGCAAGGCAATGTTACAGGGAATGGCTGGAACAAATGTTTATGCGGACGGTGGTATGAATTCTCAAATTGCTAAAGATTTAGGGATTTATGGTTTCAAACTTCCTTCGTTCATTATGATCGACAAAGAAGGTAAAGTAGCAAGCAAGTTCTTCTACAATTTAGGTGATCCTGAATTGGTGACGATTCTTGATAAATTAACTGGTTTGAAAGCTCCAATGGCACCAGAAGCAACATTGCAAAATGATTTAATTGCTCCACCAATGGAAGCGGCTCCAGCGACAAAATAGTTTTTATTAAATTTAAAATATTGATCCTGCACAATTGTTGTGTAGGATTTTTTTATCTTTAAATAAAACTTACCCTCATGAGAAAAGAATTGTTAGTTCCCCAAAAATCCTTATACCTGCTTATCTTATTGAGTTTCATTTTCACGTTTTTTAATATCACTCTTGATATTACGAGCGTTGGTATTCCTTTGGAATGGGGCAGGATTTTGGTAGTTATAGGTTTGGCGGCTAGTTTTGTGGTTTCTGTGGTATTGATTGTTGATGTATTTAAAAATGATGTGAATGGAAAATATCTTTGGACTTTGGCTTTTTTTATGTCAGCTGGTCTTTTGGGTTATTTCTATTTGAGAAGTCGTGATCACTATTTGAGTAGAACTAATTAATGAGCAGTCCTCTAATTGAATTTCTTAGAAAAATAGAATACGGGTTAATTCCCGTTTTTTTATTTTAAAACCTTACTTTTGCCGTCAGAATATTTATAATGAGAAAGAGAAAACAAAATATAATATTAGAAAATATAAAACTGGTTTCAGCTGGTTCAAAAGGCGTTTCTGTGGGTAAAACAGACGAAGGTAAAACTGTTTTGGTTTCTGGTGCAGTACCTGGCGATGTTGTAAATGCCCGTGTGAAAAAATCGAAATCAAATTATTTCGAAGCAGAAATGCTTGAGATCGTAGAAAGATCACCTTTTCGCGTGGAGCCAAGATGTATTCATTTCGGTGTTTGTGGCGGCTGCAAATGGCAGAATCTTTCTTATGAAAAACAACTTGAAGTTAAACAGGACGAAGTTTTTAACCACATCAAAAGAATTGGCGGAATCGAAGATTTTGAAGTAGTACCAATTCTGGGGAGCGCTGAACAATACTTCTATCGCAATAAAATGGAATTTTCTTTTTCGAATGCGCGTTGGTTAACTCAGTACGAAATCAGTTCTGAAGAAAATTTTGGAAATAGAGACGCTTTAGGTTTTCATATTCCAGGAATGTGGAGTAAGATTTTAGATTTAAAAGAATGCTTCTTACAGGAAGATCCATCGAATGCGATGCGATTGGCCATAAAAAAACATGCGGTTGAAAATGGTTTAGAATTTTTTGATGTTAAAGGCCAACAAGGATTTTTGAGAACCGTAATGTTCCGTCAGAATTCAAAAGGAGAGTGGATGGTTTTATTCCAGTTGTTCCGTCAAGAGAAAGAAAATCAGCAGAAACTTTTCGATTTTATGTTAAGTGAATTTCCACAGATCAAAACGTTGCTCTTCTGTATCAATTCAAAACAAAATGATTCACTATACGATCAAGACGTTCAGCTTTATTTTGGTGACGGCTTTTTAATGGAAGAAATGGAAGGTTTGAAATTTAAGATCGGACCGAAATCTTTTTTCCAAACCAATTATAAACAGGCTTTAAACCTGTATGCAAAAACTTTAGAATTTGCAGATTTACAAGGTCATGAGGTTGTTTATGATTTATATACCGGAACGGGAACAATTGCTCAATATGTAGCCCGAAAAGCAAAACAGGTGATCGGCATTGAATCGGTTCAGGAATCAATTGACGCTGCAAAAGAACACGCAGATTTAAATGGTTTAACCAACTGTACTTTCTATTGTGGTGATATGAAGGAAATCTTTAATGATGAATTTATCGCGCAACATCCGAAAGCCGATGTTTTAATTACCGATCCACCAAGAGACGGAATGCATCAAAAAGTAGTGGAGCAAATATTGAAAATCGCCCCTGAGAAAATCGTGTACGTAAGTTGTAATTCTGCAACTCAGGCGAGAGACTTAGCTTTGATGAAAGACCATTATAAATTGGTGAAAATTTTACCGGTTGATATGTTTCCACAAACGCATCACGTTGAGAATATTGCCCTTTTAGTAAAGATTTAATTTTATTTAAATTTGATTGATGAAGTTCTTGAAAATATTTTTTATTTCGATTTTTATCCTTTCGTTTGCTTCATGCGGAAGTGATGATGATATCTGTATCAGTGGTGAAGCTACGCCGAGAGTGAAAATAAAATTCAAGACGAAAGCTACAGGAAAAATGAAAACCATGGATTCTCTTTTCATCGCCGTCGATTATGGAGTTGGACCAGTGGCAGTTTTTGGAACCGTTTCAAAAACAGATTCTGTATTGATTCCTTTGCGTGTGGACGAAACTCCTTTTACCAAAATGTATGTTGGCGTTTCCAGAACCGCCGTAAATTCAGAGATCAAAATAAATTATACGACCGATTCAGAGTATGTTTCGCCCGCGTGTGGCATCAAAAAACTCTATCAAAATGTGAATACGGAGCTGGAAGTTCCCAACGCAGTGTTAGGAGTTGAACAAAATCAAACCCAAATTATCGATGAAAGCAAAACGCATCTTTACCTTCTTTTTTAGTTTTCTTTTAGCGGTTACTTTTGCTCAGAAGAAGCAAGATTCTCTGGAAGTAAAATGGAAGTATGAACCTAATTTCTTAGTCGGCTTCGATGTTTTGAATGCTGGGATTGGTGCTTTCTCTGATCGTCAATTATTTCAGGGTTTCGTTTCATCAAAAGTTAAAGGAAATTGGTACGCCATTGCAGATGTTGGTTTCGAAAATAATATTTATCAGAAAAACGGTTACGATGCGTCGGTTAGCGGTCCATTTGTTAAATTAGGAACTTTATATATGTTAGCTAATGATGCGGAAAACCCGATGAATGGTTTCTTTGTCGGTGGAAAAGTCGCTGGTTCTTATTATCAACAGGAATATAAAGCGGTGCCTATTCGTGGATTTGGTGGAAGCGATGTTTCACAGGCATTTCCACAATCTAACCAAAGTTCTTTATGGATGGAATTGAATATCGGTGGAAGAGTGCAGCTGTTCGAATCGCCGTTTTACATCGAAGCAACCGCGCAACCAAAATACTTGGTTTTTTCTTCAACCCAAGATGAAATTAAACCGATGATCGTTCCTGGTTTTGGCAAAAGTTCAGCAAAATTCAATATTGGATTCTCCTGGAATGTTGCATACTCTTTTTAGGAATTTACATATTTGTATTGAGCAATTTGTCCTTATTTTTTACTCTCTTATTTTATTGAAAATTTCTTAAATCTTTTGAGTCTATTTGAAAATTGTCATTTAATATTAACTTATTCTACTGATAATTGAATCACGCGATAAAATAAATACAGATTATTTTGTAAATTATCATAAATATTGTCAATATTATTTTGACGACCAGTAAAAAAAAATTACTTTTGGCTAATCATTTTTAATAAATAAATTAGTCTTATGAAGAAAATTTTTACTTCTTTACTTTGTGGATTGATGACAACGGCTGCTTTTGGACAATGGAGCCCCACATCAATGCAAGGTGAGAAAATCCGAACAACATCCAATGTTAAGAGTTACTATGCACTGGATCTTAAGATGATGAGATCTCAACTTGCCAATGCGCAAGAAACCGGTAAGAATGCCGTTCCCGTTGAAATTAAAATCCCTACCCTTAATGGTAAAGTTGAAAGATTTGCAGTATACAGCGCACCTGTAGTTGTAAAATCTTTACAAGATCGTTACCAATTAGGTTCTTATGTAGGAGTTGGGATTGATGATCCTACTGCGCATATTAGATTTTCTGTAGCGCCAAATGACTTCCAGTCAATGGTCTTCAGAAAGGGCGCTTACGAATTTATCGAACCTCAAAATGCGGATAAAACAGTCTACGGTGTTCATCCTAAAACTGAAAAAGCTGAAGCTGATAAAGCGTTTGTTTGTGCGACAAGCGAAGCACCATTAACGAAGAAACAAATCGAAAAGCTTTATTCTGAAGGTAGTAATTTTACCAACAATCCTTTAGATTTTAGTAAATCTTCTGATAAAAAATACAGAACAATGCGTATTGCAATGTCTGTTAACGGCGAATACACCCAATATTTTGGTGGTGTTGCTCAAGCTTTAGTTGCGATCAATGCGACTTTAACCAGATGTAACGGAGTGTTCGAAAAAGACTTTGCTTTGAAGCTTATTCTTCAGGATTTCCCTCAGTTAATTTACACAGATCCAGCTACGGATCCTTATTCTCCAGGTTTAGGTGCTTGGAATGTCGAATTACAAAATACCTTAACAACAGTGATCGGAAATGATGCTTATGACATTGGGCATATGTTCGGAGCATCCGGAGGTGGTGGTAATGCGGGCTGCATCGGATGTGTGTGTGTAAATCCTACCGGTTCTGGCAGTAAAGCAAAAGGTTCTGGTATTACATCTCCAGCAGATGGGATTCCAATGGGAGATAATTTTGATATTGATTATGTTGCCCATGAAATTGGTCATCAATTAGGAGCAAATCATACTTTTTCTCAAGGTCTGGAAGGTTCAGGTCAAAATATAGAACCAGGTTCAGGATCTACAATTATGAGTTATGCCGGGATTACAGGACCGAATACAGATGTGCAACCGCATTCTGATTCTTATTTCCATATCAATTCAATTATCCAGGTACAAAATAATTTAATATCTAAAACTTGTGATATAGAAACTGCGACGATCAATAATCCACCAGTGATCACGCCGATGGCAGACGTCACGATTCCAAAAGGAACTGCTTTTGTATTGACCGCAGAGGCAACTGATGGAGAAAATGATCCATTAAACTACACTTGGGAACAGGTTGACAATGCGAGTACTGCGATTAGTAAATCTAATTTAGGAAATACAACAAGTGGAGCGAGCTTTAGATCAATTAAGGGTACGGCTAGTCCGATCAGATTTTTCCCTAAATTCGAAACAGTAATGTCTGGAGTGTTAAGCAATCCTAATGGTTGGGAAGCAGTCTCTTCTGTTGCGAGAAATTCTAACTTTAGAGTAACCGTTAGAGATAATAATCCAGATTTGGCTCAACAGCAAACTCAAGCTGCTTTGCAGAAAGTGACTGTTAGCGCCAACGGACCTTTCAAAATCACAAGTACGAAAGTATATAACAATGCACCAGGTCCTTTAACTTGGGATGTAGTTGGAACCAATGCCGCTCCTTTTAATGTAGCCAATGTTAAAATTGACTATACTTCGGATAATGGTGCAACGTGGACGGTACTTGCAGAATCGACTGAAAATGACGGAACTGAAGATTTTAGCTTTTCTTCATTAGCAACGAATACTGCATTGAAAGTGCGAGTTTCTGCAATTGGAAACGTATTTTACACCGTGGCTCCAGTAACGGTATCTGCAATTGTTGCATGTGACGGTACAGCTCCGGCTGGATTAAATGTTACGGGCATGACTATAAATTCTGGAAAAGTTTCTTGGGATCCAATTGCAAATGCAACTTATGTTTTAAGATACAAAACTTCTACGGAATCTACTTGGACTGAAGTTCCTGTGGCAACCAATACTTATACGATTACAGGTTTAGATGAAAGTACAACCTATAATGTTGAAGTAGCAGCGGTATGTTCAGGTACAACAGGTGCGTACGCAGCAACAACATTTACTACACTGATGGTTCAGTATTGTACGCTTACTTCTACAAACTCTACATTTGAATCTATCTCTAATGTAAAAATTACGGCAGAAGGTGCAGCTGGGGTAAACAGTACTTCAGGAGCATCTAATTACACCAACTATTCTGCGGATCCTGCAAGACTTGTAAAATTGATGGCCAACACCAGTAATAATATTTTATCAGTTTCTAAGAAATGGGCAGGTACCCAATATAATGAAGCAGTTATAGTATGGATCGATTTTGACAGAAGTGGAACATTTGATAACGACGAAATCATTATGTCTACATCTCCAGATAAATTAACTCCTGTAACAGAGCAATTCTCTGTCCCTGCTGATGCTTATGTAGGACCGAAAACTGTTGGGATGAGAGTGGCTCTAAGAGATGCTGTTCAAACGAGTCCTTGCGGTAGTTATACTTATGGCGAAGTTGAAGATTATGCAGTAAGTATTGTTGAAAATACCTTAGCGGTAAAAGATACTAAATCACAACAGGTGCAGGTTTATCCTAACCCAGCGGTTGATGTATTGAATATTACTAAAGTTACTGACAAAGCAACTTACAGCATTTACAATATGGCTGGTCAAGCAGTTAATAATGGTAAAGTTGTTAATAATAAAGTACAGGTTTCTCAATTACAGAAAGGAGTATATATTATTGTAGTAGATAACAATGGTGATGTAACCAAAGTTAAGTTTATCAAAAAATAACACTTTATTTTTAATCATTACAATCCCTGGAAATTTTTCCGGGGATTTTTGTTGTAGAGAAGTGCGAGAAATGTTAAAAGCAATTAACATTAATTTGCAATCTTTAACCAAACTTTAACCACGATTTGTACTCCAAACAAGAATTATTTATTAAAAATTCATTTATTTTGCGCACTGTATGAGGAAGCTTTTATTACTGCTCACTTTTTTTATTTTAATTAAAGTTCAGTCCCAGTTTTTTTCCGGAGAAATCTTAATCAGAGACAAATCTGTTTATTATCTTAACCAAGTGTACGTAACGAACATTACGGCTCAAAAGACTGTTTACACAGACTACTTTGGAACTTTTAAAATCCCTGCAAAACCAGGAGATGTCATTCGATTCACTTCCATCGTAACGGATAGAAGAGATGTGACCGTAACCGCGGAGCAACTAGCAACCAATAAAAATTTTGTTGAATTAAAGATCGCTTATTACGATATTCAGGAGGTGGTGATTAATAAATTTAAACCAACCGGAAATCTCCGAAGAGATGTAACTTCTCTCAAAACTGGAGAAAAAGTCTATGAGCTGCAAAAGATGATTGGTCTTCCCGCTCCTCAAGGTGACGGTACCTCGCCGGTCCTGCCTGTTGCCGGCTTGAGTGGAGGCGGACTTACCTTTAGTTTAGGAAGTATCTATGACATTCTATCAGGAGAGCGTAAAAAGCAAGAACGTGCGCAACAATACGAGCGGATGAATTCTGCAGTTACCAATATTAAAAACTACTATGGGGAAGCTTATTTTTCGAATCTAAAAATTCCGGCGAATCTTATTGAGAACTTTTTACAGTTCGTCTATACCTCAGATGACATTTATCCTTTTGTTAAAGCAAACAATTATGAAGCAGTTGGCGTTTATATCGATAAATATTTGCCGATCTATCAACGGAGATTAAAAAACTCACAACTGATGAACATTTCAAAATAGAGTGGACTCATTAACTAAACATTTATTATTTATTTTTTATATTTGGCAAATAATTCCTTCGAGAGATTGTATAATAATTTATGCTTTAGAGAGATAGGTTTTAAATAAACTGGTTTTCGCTTAAAGTCAAATTTTGAAGTTTCTTATGTTTCAACTAAAAAGCATCTTTTTTATTTTTTTAATTTCCTTCTGCAGTACTCCAATTTACGCGCAACAAAAAAATAAAGACTTCACGAACATTATGCGAAGTAAGAGTATTTATGAAATTGATGCTTATCTAAGAATTGCACATCCCGACGATCCGAAAAGATCTGTGCTGAAACCACGATTGATAGAAATGCTTAAAGAGTATATTAGAACTGCACATCCTGCAGATTCCCGTGTGGCTGATTTCCAACAAAAAATTGCGCTTTTAAGAAAAAAATCTTCAACCAGAATTAGTTATGAAGAAATGTCGGAGATCATTAGACAAAAACAGATTGCTAAATATCGAGAAGAACTCAGCGCGAGTAGTTACGGGTCCGTACAAGGTGGTTCTCCGCAACAACTTGCAGATAGTGGTTCCTTTGCAGGAAGCTCGTCTTTGGCAACCTTAGATGCGGCTGAACAGGAGGAGTTCGCGATGTTGATGTCCACCTCACCAATAGAACATAAAAATAAAACAGTTAAAATTCTGAATTCACTTTTCGATAATGATCCGAACAGTAAAGAAAGCATCGTATTGATTGAGAATAAATCAGATTGTAACATGATCGTCAGAATAGAAGGCATCGGAAATTTTAAATATCGACTGGCAATTCCGTCACGTGCCGAAAGTTCTATCGTGGTTCAAAAGGGCGATTATCTGTTTACAAGTAAAGTTTGTGGAGCTCAATATGCCTCTCAAAAAACAATACAAAAAGCCGTCATGGTCTCTCTGGATAATCCGGGTAAATAATTTTCAAGGGTACTAACTTTAAATTCTAAAAAGAAAGCTGAAAAATTAAAATGATTGATTCGCTTTTTCAAATAATATATGGGTAAAAACAAAATGGCAAGATTTGCCGAAAACAGAACGCTTCCTAACGTATTTCAACCAACCAGAGCAGAAGCGTTGGCAGATTTTCATTTGAAAGGGAAATGGAGACAAGAGGTGTTTAAAAATGATAATCCAATCGTTTTAGAACTGGGCTGTGGAAAAGGAGAATATTCTGTAGGCTTGGGTAGAGCCTTCCCAGAAAAGAACTTTATCGGAGTTGATATTAAAGGTGCCAGATTTTGGTTTGGAGCAAAAGATGCCATCAACAATAATTTAAATAATGTTGCGTTTCTAAGAACGCAGATTGAATTGATCGATCATTTTTTTGATGAAGATGAGGTTGATGAGATCTGGATTACCTTTCCCGATCCACAAATTAAATATAGACGGACCAAACACAGAATGACCCATCCAGAATTTCTGGAACGGTACAAGAAAATTTTGAAGAAAGATGGTATTATGCATTTAAAGACCGATTCAGAGTTTTTGCATGGTTATACCTTAGGACTTCTTCAAGGTTTAGATCATGAGATTATGTTCGCGAATCATGATATTTATGGTGCTCCAGAGTTCGATCCGGAAACTCCATTGTTGAGAGAAATCAAGACGTATTACGAAGGTTTATTTGAGGCAAAAGGAAAAACAATTACGTATATAAAATTTAGAATTAAATAACAGCTGCTTAAAATTAATGAAGAAGACGCTTTTCACTCTTTCGCTTGCGACGTGTATTTCTATATCTGCCCAAAAGAAATACGATAGAATCGTCAGCAGTACCAACATTACCGAAATCGAAAGCTTCTTAAAAGTAGCTCATCCCGATGATACCCGCAGAATGATATTGAAACGGAAGTTGGTTTCGTTAAAAAATGATCAGTGGATGAAAGGTGGTAAAAGCACCTTTGTGATGAATGATGTTGTAAACTCGCCGTCTCCGTATTCAAAGCAGGTCAGTTTTACTTTGGGTAAGAGCGATGAGGAGGAATACCAATTCTTAATTTCAGAATCAGCTAAAGTACATAAGGAAAAAACAGTCAGACTTTTGAACCAGCTTTTTGATAATGACATTACCAATGACAAAGCAATTCTTCTCGTTAGAAATGATGGTGATTGTAATATGATTGTCAGAATTCAGGGAAATGAACAATACAATCTAGCCGTTCCAGCTCGCGGTGAGAATTTTGTCACTGTAAAAAAAGGCGATTATCGATTGTCGGGAAATATGTGTGAAGCGAGATATTATGCTGCTAAAAATATTGGACAAAATATAATGGTCACCCTTAATAAAACTTCACCTGATCCAATACGTGGAGCTTATTTAGGTAAAAATACCACTGGTGTTTCTAATTAGAGCAAAATAGATCTTCAATTTTAAAACAAAAAAAAGGTTCAGAAAATTAATTCTGAACCTTTTTTATAGGGTAGATAAAATCTTATTCTGCTGCTGGAGCTTCAGAAGTAAAATCTGCATCAGCATCAGCTGAAACTTTTTCTCCTTCTTCTTTAGATTTTTCTTTATCTGCTTTTCTTTGAGACAATCCTTCTTTGATAGATGATGAAACAATGCTCAAGATCATATCGATAGATTTAGATGCATCATCATTTCCAGGAATCACGTATTCCACTTTTCTTGGATCAGAGTTTGTATCAACGATTGCGAAAATTGGAATTCCCAATTTTTTAGCCTCAGTAACAGCGATGTGTTCCTTCATGATATCAACAATAAATAATGCTGATGGAAGACGCACCATGTCAGAGATTGAACCTAAGTTTTTCTCCAGGTTTGCTCTTTGACGATCAACCTGTAGTCTTTCTTTTTTAGATAAAGTTTCGAAAGTTCCGTCTTTCTTCATTTTATCAATGTGGTTCATTTTCTTAACAGCTTTACGGATGGTAACAAAGTTTGTTAACATTCCTCCAGGCCATCTTTCAGTAATATAAGGCATATTAAGTTCAGCTGCATATTTCGATACAACTTCTTTTGCTTGCTTCTTAGTAGCAACAAAAAGAACTTTTTTACCTGCAGAAGTGATTTTTTCTAAAGCTGAACAAGCTTCGTCTAATTTCACAGCTGTTTTATGTAAGTCTACGATGTGAATACCGTTTTTCTCCATAAAAATGTATGGAGCCATATTTGGATTCCACTTTCTGGTCATGTGACCGAAGTGTACGCCTGCCTCTAAAAGGTCTTTAACATTTGCTTTTGCCATGTCTCTTTTTTGTTTTTAGTTTACGTGCCGCTTTATGCAATCAACAATTTCTTTAGATGGGAGAAATGTTTGGGTGCTAAACTAACGGGGCATTTTTGATTAGATAATAAATACGAGATAAAAAATCTCCAACTTGGTCTCCAGTCGTTTTCTGTTTCCAGATTAACGTTTCGAGAATTGGAATTTCTTTCTTGCTTTTTTCTGACCTGGTTTTTTTCTTTCCACCATTCTTGCGTCTCTTGTAAGCAATCCGTGTGGCTTCAAAAGCAAACGGTTTTCTTCATTGATCTCGCACATAGCTCTAGAAATAGCTAATCTGATAGCTTCAGCCTGACCAGTAATTCCACCACCGAAAACATTCACAGTTACGTCATATTGACCAGCTGTTTCTGTTAACAAAAATGGTTGATTTACTTTGTAAACTAAAACGTCAGTTCCGAAGTATTCCTTAGAATCCTTTTTGTTTATTGTGATCACACCAGAACCTGGTCTCACATAAACTCTTGCAACAGAAGTTTTTCTTCTTCCAATTTTATGAACTATTGACATATTAATTATTTGAATTCGTTAATATTGATTACTTTCGGCGTTTGAGCTTCATGTTTGTGGTCAGTTCCTTCATATAAATAAAGGTTCTTAAACAACTGAGATCCTAATTTGGTTTTTGGAAGCATACCTTTTACGGATTTTTCCAATACTTTCAAAGAATCTTTCTTTTGAAGTTCTAGCGCAGTCATAGACTTTTGACCACCTGGATACCCAGTATGCCAAATGTAAGTCTTGTCAGCCCACTTGTTTCCAGAAAGGGTAATTTTTCCAGCATTCAAAACGATTACATTGTCTCCGCAGTCTGCGTGAGGTGTAAAATTCGTTTTGTGCTTACCTCTCAAAATCTTTGCAACCTTAGAAGCTAGTCTTCCTAAAGGTTGTCCTTCAGCGTCTACCACAACCCATTCTTTGTTAGCGGTAGCTTTATTAGCTGAAACGGTTTTGTAACTTAATGTATTCACACTTTTTTCGTTTACGATTAAACATAATTTTCCCCAAAACGGGTGTGCAAAGGTATGATTTTTTTTTAATACAAAATAATATATGCAATTATATTTTCAGACAAAACTACGATCGTAATTCGTGCATTGTATTATTGACAGTTGGTGTTTGTTTTAATAGTCGAATTCAAATCATCTAATCACGCTAACGATTTTTCCCTGATTAATTTTTAAAACATTTTTTCGAGTCTAATATTCCCTCAAAATTTTTAAATTTTAATTGATATTTATAGGACGCTGTTATCTAAAAAAAATCTTGACTTTTTTGCAAGTTTCTATAAAATTACAAACACGGTTATCATTATTAATGAATGATTGCAAGAAAGAAAAGAAAAAGAATACTCTTTCTATGGCATGCTAATTGGTAAAGAGAGGCTAGTTATTTTTAACTAGTTTGCTATAATCGTGTATAACGAAAGTAGTGAACGAAAAACACAATTCTTTATATGAGAGGTAGACATTGTCTACCTTTTTTATTTTGCGATCGAATTCAATTTATAAAAATCCCAAAACCTAAGAGTCTATAAATGCAAGTAAGAATTTTGATGAGTACCGGAATTGCTTTTTTGAAATAATTATCTTCTTTTTCTTAACAACAAAACGATTGTTTCATCTATTAAACTTTAAATGGTAATTTAATTTCAATTAAATTTGAATAAAATTATAAATGAAATTTTTCCGGATTTATTCCTTGTCTTTATTAATGACATTGCTGCTCGGTAGCTGTCGCAATGAAACCGTTATTCCAGAGTCGGAAATTCCTAATCAACCCGCAGAACTTTTACAGCAACCTTACCAAACGCCTTATGCACTTTCTGCCTCTCAGAAATACATTTATGATATTGAAGCCGTTCCCGAAATTTCGCTGGAAATTTCAAAAGAAGAATGGAATAAAATTCTAAATTATTACGATCAGAATCCACAGAACGAAGAATATATTGTTGGCAAATTCGGTTTCGATAAAACTGGAGTTGTAGAAAGTCTGGACAGCATCGGAGTTCGTTTGCGTGGAAACACCAGTCGCAGAAGACCGGAAGGTTTCACGGGACAACAGCATAATTCTGTGAATCCAGATTGGAAACATGCAAGTTTTACAGTCAATTTTAAAAAGTATCGAAAAGCTCAAAAATTTCACGATTCAGAAAAATTAATTTTGAAATGGTTCAAAGACGATTCTAATTATGTTCGCGAAGTTTATTCTTATGATCTATTTGAAAGATTTGGCGTTTGGACTGCACCGCAATCTTCTTATTGTAAACTCACGATCAAAATTACAGGTGATGCAAAGCCAGCCTATTTTGGAGTTTATCAAATGGTTGAGCCTGTAGATGAGACTTATCTTGCCAATCGGACTTCATTTTATAAAAGTACTACTGGGAATTTATGGAAAGCTAATTACGGCGCCGATCTCAAAAACACTTCTACTTCAGCTGACCGTATGGGAATTGAGAATGTGACTTTAACTTCCAATTACTCGCCAGTCTATGATTATAAAGGAAAGAAATTCAATCTGGAAGCCTCCAAGTCGCAGTTGGTCGATTTTATTACGCAGATTAATTCTAAGTCGGGTGCCGATCTTCAATCTTATATTTCCTCAAAAATGGATGTCGCTCTATTTCTGAAAACCTACGCAGTTAACGTAACACTAGGAATGTGGGATGATTACTGGAGCAACTCCAATAATTTCTACTTTTATTTTGATTCAGATGATAAGTTCTATTTTATTCCGTACGATTACGATAATACTTTGGGAACTTCTCTTTTGATGGTGGACTCTGGTTTACAAAATCCTTTACAGTGGGGCAAAAGTTCTGAAAATCCTTTGGTTGCAAAAATCTTGACGATTCCCGAATATAAAACGCAGTATATTAAATATTTAAATAATCTAGTTGACAAGAAATATGATTTATTTTACACCACTTACAGCCAACAAAGGATCTTAAAGTGGCGAAGTAAAATTGCCAATTATATTTCCAACGATACGGGTGAAGATATGACCATTCAGGATTTACCAGCAAACTGGGGAAATCAATCCAGATACCGTCTTTTAAGCAATGATCAGAATAATTTTTTCTCTGTGAAAGCCAATTCAATTCCCAAAAATTAAATATTTTTCTATCTTCACAAATTAGTTTTAATCCAAAAATTACTATGAAAAAATTATCTCTATTCTTAATCTTGTTCTCCGTTTTATACACTGCTCAAAACCAAAGATTCATTTATGAGTATCACTTTGTGCGGGATACTTTAAATAAAAGTGATGTCAGCAAAGAGTTAATGTATTTAGATATTTCTAAAGATGGTTCGAAATTTTACAGTCGAGATGTTTTCGTAAGAGATTCTATGCAGATTGCAAAATATGAAAAAGAAATAGCCGCAACAGGAAGTATGAATTTTACAGGTATTGCAACTCCTCGTAAAAATGCATTGGTAAACTATAAGGTTTTCAAAACATACCCCGGCTATAAAATTTCTTTAGAAACTAGAAACGGTAGCGACTCCTATAAAGTTTCGGATGACAGAAAAATAGATTGGAAAATCTTACCTGAAAAGATGAAAATTGGCGAGTTCGAAGCACAGAAGGCAATTTGTTATTTCGCTGGAAGAAAATGGATGGCTTGGTTCTCTACAGAATTACCTTTTCAAGATGGTCCTTACAAATTTCATGGCCTTCCAGGATTGATCATAAAGTTAGAGGATGAATCAAAAACCCATCGGTATGAATTAAAGGCGGTTACTAAATATGTCCCAACTCAACCCAGAAAATCTGACTTCGACGATGAAAATCTGATTAATATTACCCAGGAAAAATATAAAAAACTTTTTTGGGAATTGAGAGATGATCCTGCAAAAGCTTTTAAAGAAATGATGAGCAAAGGGAATATGGGCAACATGCAGGATGGTAACGGGTCTGCAGTTTCTGCTGCTGCAATGATAAAAAGAACCGAGAATAATGCGAAAGAAAATCAAGCTAAAAATAATAATCTTATTGAACTTGATCTATTAGTTCGATAAAAAAATTATGTTACTTCCTCAAAGATTTCGTTTTTCTAAAACTCGCTAAAACGTAATACGCGACAAAAACCATTGAGAATTTAATGAGGGAAGGCACTGCCAATTCCAAATTGAAAATGAAATAGCCAATCACCATCAGCAATCCCATCGCTATAAAAGAGTACATTAATTTCTGTGGAAGCTCGAATTTTTGATCATCTAAAAAATAAGCAGTTCCCCAGGCCAGACCAAATGCGAATCCGTAGTACAGATCCAGTTCCCAACCTTGACTTCCCAATAGAAAGTAGTTTAAGAGAAAACTGATTCCAGTTCCGGCGAATAAATAAAGTAGGGCTTTCTGCATGGCTGAAATATTTTTGCAAAACTAACCATTTTTAAAGTTTTAGCAATGAGGTGCGGAGACCGTTTCTGTAGTTTCTTTTCCGCATTGCTTCTTTCTATCGAATGAATACCTTTTTTCAACTTTCATATTTTAGAGAAAACCTTATCTTTGGAACAATCGAAATTATATTATGAATCAAGAAAAATATACGCCAAAAAATAAAGTAAGAGTCGTAACAGCCGCTTCTTTGTTTGATGGACACGACGCTGCTATTAATATTATGAGAAGGATGATTCAGGCCACGGGCGCCGAAGTTATTCATCTTGGCCATGATAAATCGGCAGAGGAAGTTGTTGACTGCGCTATTCAGGAAGATGCAAACGCAATTGCCTTGACTTCTTACCAAGGTGGTCACAACGAATATTTTAAATATATCTATGATCTTCTTCGTCAAAAAGGTGCACCTCAGATCAAAATATTTGGTGGCGGCGGAGGTGTAATTCTTCCCGAAGAAATCAGAGAATTAATGGAATACGGAATCGACCGGATTTACTCTCCTGATGATGGCCGTGAAATGGGATTACAGGGAATGATCAATGATTTAGTTCAAAAATCTGATTTTGCAACGGGAGAACATATCGAAACTTCGGATTTGGAAAATATCAAATTTGAAGATTCTAAATCGATCGCAGAAGTTATTTCAGCGGTAGAAAACTTCTCCGATGAAAAACCGGAGTTGGTAAAAGCAATTGACGAAAAAGCAAAGGATTCTAAAATTCCTATTATTGGAATCACCGGAACTGGTGGAGCAGGGAAATCTTCTTTAACGGATGAATTGGTTCGTCGTTTTTTACGTTCCAATCCTGATCAGAAGATCGCGATCGTTTCTGTAGATCCTTCTAAAAAGAAAACAGGTGGAGCACTTTTAGGTGACCGTATCCGAATGAATTCCATTAATGATCCTCGCGTTTACATGCGTTCCATGGCGACTCGCGAAAATAATGTTTCGGTTTCTCCTTACATTCATTCCGCTTTAAATATTTTAAAGTTAGCAAAACCTGATGTCATCATTTTGGAGACTTCAGGAATTGGACAATCTGGTTCAGAAATTACCGATATCGCCGATGTTTCCATGTATGTGATGACTCCAGAATACGGAGCTTCAACGCAATTGGAGAAAATTGATATGTTGGATTATGCCGATTTGGTTGTTCTTAATAAATCGGATAAGCGTGGTGCTTTAGACGCACTTCAAGCCGTTCGAAAAACGTATCAACGAAATCACACGGCGTTTGATAAAACGTTGGAAGAAATGCCAGTCTTTTCTACGAAAGCAAGTCAGTTCAACGATTATGGAACGACTGAATTATACAATGCTTTGATCTATAAAGTCAACGAAACTTTAGAAAAAGATCAAGGTAAATCTGCTCCGATATTTAAAGAATTCGTGGAGCAAAACGTTTCGGATGATACTACGGTTATTCCTCCAAAACGCGTTCGTTATCTTTCTGAAATTGTTGAAAGCAATCACGCTTATGATAAAGAAGTCGAGCATCAGGCACTCATTGCGAAGAGAATGTATCTTTTAGAAGGTGCAAAAGTTCTCATTACCGATGATCAACATACGACCGATAAATTAGAAAAGGTTTTCCTTAAAACGAAGAAGGAATTGTCTGAGGAAAATATCGCTTTCCTAAAAGGATGGCGTAATTTTAAAGAAGAAATGGCTGGAGATGCTTATTCTTATTTCGTTCGTGGAAAAGAAATTAAAGTAGAGACAAAATATGAATCTCTTTCTCATTTAAAAATCCCCAAAATTTCTTTACCGAAATTTCAGGATTGGGGCGATCTGTTACGTTGGAAAGGTCAGGAAAATGTTCCGGGACAATTTCCTTACACCGCTGGATTGTTCCCTTTTAAAAGAACGGGTGAAGATCCAACCAGAATGTTTGCCGGCGAAGGTGGACCAGAAAGAACGAACAGAAGATTCCATTACGTGTCCGCTGATATGGATGCGAAAAGGTTATCTACTGCTTTCGACTCTGTAACTTTATACGGGCAAGATCCTGCGTTTCCACCAGATATTTATGGTAAGATCGGAAATGCCGGAGTTTCAATTGCAACTTTAGATGATGCGAAAAAACTGTATTCAGGTTTCGATCTGGTGAATGCCATGACGTCGGTTTCAATGACCATTAATGGTCCGGCTCCGATGATTTTAGCCTTTTTCATGAACGCTGCCATCGATCAAAATGTCGAAAAATATTTAACGGAGAATAATCTTTGGGAAGCAGTTGAAGCAAAGTTAAAAGCAAAATTCGATGACCAAGGTTTAAAAAGACCTGCGTATGAAGGCGAACTACCAAATGGAAATAATGGTTTAGGTTTAAAATTGTTAGGAATTACCGGTGACGAAGTGATCGATGCTGAAACGTACAACCAAATTAAAGCGCAGACTATTGCAACCGTTCGTGGAACGGTTCAGGCAGATATTTTAAAAGAAGATCAAGCGCAAAATACGTGTATTTTTTCGACTGAATTTGCGTTGAGATTAATGGGTGATGTTCAACAATATTTCATTGATCAGAAAGTAAGAAACTTTTATTCGGTTTCGATTTCCGGTTATCACATTGCAGAAGCGGGTGCAAATCCGATTTCGCAGTTGGCGTTTACGTTGGCAAATGGATTCACTTATGTTGAATACTACTTGAGTCGCGGAATGGATATTAATGATTTCGCTCCAAACTTATCTTTCTTCTTCTCAAACGGAACTGACCCGGAATATGCGGTAATCGGTCGTGTTGCCAGAAGAATTTGGTCTAAAGCCATGAAGTTGAAATATCAGGCCAACGAAAGAAGTCAGATGTTGAAATATCACATTCAAACTTCTGGACGTTCTTTGCACGCACAAGAAATTGACTTCAATGATATCCGTACAACATTGCAAGCTTTGTACGCGATTTATGATAACTGTAACTCACTGCATACCAATGCTTATGATGAGGCAATTACAACTCCGACTGAAGATTCAGTAAGAAGAGCAATGGCGATTCAACTGATCATTAATAAAGAATTAGGTTTAGCGAAAAACGAAAATCCGTTACAGGGTTCTTTCATTATTGAAGAATTAACCGACTTGGTTGAAGAAGCCGTTTATACCGAATTCGACCGAATCACCGAAAGAGGCGGAGTTTTGGGTGCCATGGAAACCATGTACCAACGTTCGAAAATTCAGGAAGAAAGTATGCATTATGAAATGCTGAAACATACCGGAGAATTTCCAATTATTGGCGTTAATACGTTCTTAGGAAAAGATGGATCACCAACTGTTTTACCAAGAGAGGTTATTCGTTCAACCGAGGAAGAAAAACAATTACAGATTCAGAATTTAGAAAACTTTCAGAAATCACACGCTGATAAAAGCGAACAGATCTTACACGACTTGCAGATCTCTGCTATCAACCAGGAAAATTTATTTGAAAAAATGATGGAGGCGGTGAAATATTGTTCTTTGGGACAGATCACCAATGCTTTGTTTGAAGTTGGTGGAATGTATAGACGAAATATGTAGACCTGTTATTTAATCCTTCAAGGATTTAGAATCCTTGAAGGATTGATTTTGAAGAAGTGAATTTCAAAATTGTTCGTGATGGATAAAATATTACTTGAGCCTGGAAATTATTATCACATTTATAATCGCGGTAATAATGGACAAAATATTTTTTTTGAGAAAGAAAATTATATTTTTTTTCTGAACAGATATGATCGCTATATTTCTCCCTTCTGCGATACTATTGCTTGGGTTTTGTTGGGCAATCATTTTCATTTTTTGATTTATGTTAAGAATTTACAGGAGGTGGACATACAGAAACTTGAGTATTCGACGGTTGAAAAGCCAAAAAAAATCGATGTTCATTTGCAGTTTGGTCATCTCTTTAATTCTTATGCGAAAGCAATAAATAAAAGATACAATCGAACCGGCAGTTTATTCGAGAAAAACTTTGAGCGGAAAAAAGTCGATTCTGTAAAATACCTTAAAAATTTAATCCACTACATTCACAACAATCCTGTACATCACCGATTTGCTGAAGAAGTTTGGGATTACCCCTGGAGTTCTTATGGGAGTTTAATTTCTAATCAGAAAACCAACATGAATAGGAGATTTGTTTTAGAAATTTTCAACAGTGTGGAAGAGTTTAAATTATATCATCTTCAAGATCAGGAATATGGTGATGAGATAAATGAATTACTTATTGACTATTAAAAGGCGTAAGTTCTTTAAGAGTTAACAAAACCTGAAGTATTTTTTTAAATTGTTAATGTGTGTTAAATCAAATAATTACTCCTATTTTCTCAAAATCATTTTTTATCTTTAGCTTCTAATCTCTTAATTAAATAGAAAATTATGGAAAATACTAATTGTACCTGCAACTGCGAAGGTTGCAAATCAGGAGACTGTAAAAACTGTACTTGCACGAATTGCACTTGCAAAGGTTGCACTTGCGAGAAGTAAATCATTACAACAAAATAATTGATCAATACCTAAAGCCATCAAGCTTCCGAAGCTTCGATGGCTTTTTTAATTCTTTCACAGAAACGTACATTTAAAAAATTAAAAATTTAATAAAATGAATATTACCTTATCACAAGCTGAACAATTAATTTCAGCAGCAAAAGAAAAAGCAGTAGCAATAGACTGTAAAATGAATATCGCCGTCGTTGATGCTGGTGCCAATCTGGTCGCCTTTGCCAGAATGGATGGCGCCTGGTTAGGCTCACTAGATATTTCTATCAAGAAGGCGAAAACAGCCCGGTTTTTCGATATGAATTCTGGAGAAATAGGAAAACTATCTCAGCCCGGAGAATCTTTGTACAATATCGAACATTCTAACGGTGGATTAATTACTTTTCCTGGTGGCGTTTTGGTTAAAAATGCAAACGGTGAAATTATTGGAGCTATTGGCGTAAGTGGAAGCGCGGTAGAAAATGATCATGCCGTGGCAGAAGCAGGTGCTGCAGCAATTTAATTTCCGACATCTCAATAAATTTAAAGTCACTTCTAATTGAAGTGACTTTTTTATTGGTAACGAATTCGGTTTTGAAACAAATCATTTATTTTTCATTCTTTATATTTGACAAAACAGCGATCTCTTATGAATTTTAAATCTCTTTTCTTCCTATTAATTTTAACGACAACATTCTCCTGCAAATCTGAGGCAGAAAAAATTGCGGAACAAGCTTCTACTCGAAATGCCGTAATCGATTCTACTATTAATCGATTTCAAAAAAAATTATTGGCTCAACAGATCGATTCCGTATTTTCAAAATATAACTTTAATGGCTCAGTCGCCGTCCTTAAAAATGATGAAGTTCTTTATCAAAAAGAGAATGGTTTCGAGGATTTTAAGCAACAGAAAAAACTCGATAGCAGTTCGGTTTTTGCGATCGCATCTGTCAGTAAACAGTTTACCGCAGTTTTAATTTTGCTACAGGAAGATTTAGGAAAATTAAATACGGAAGACCAAGTTTCAAAATACCTATCTGATTTTGAAAGCAATCAATTTAAAAGTATTACCATTAAAGAATTGCTGAATCACACGTCAGGAATAAGCGATTTCGGTAATGGGTTATTATCTAAACCCGGAAAAGAATTTCATTATTCCAATAAAGGCTTTTATTATTTAGGGCAGATCATTGAAAAAGTTTCGGGTAAGTCTTATGATGAAAATATCAACCAACTTTTTGATAAGGTCGGAATGAAAAGTTCTTCAACCGCAAGTTCTTTTAAAGGTAAAAATTTAGCGAGTGCATTTACGGGAAACGAAAAGGATTTTTATGAAGTTGATAATATGCCAAAACGACTTGCTCATGAATCAATCAGCGTTCCTGCCGGCGGAATCTTATCAACCGTAAATGATTTGCATCGCTGGAACACGTCCTTGTATCAGGGCAAAATTCTGAAGCCAGCATCTTTAAAAAAGTTTGGCGAAAAATCTGCGGATCGCAATCATCAGATTCTCGGTAAAATGGATTATGGTTTTGGAATCATGATGAACGTCGGGAAACCAGTTGCGTACTTTCATACTGGTTATGTGAAAGGCGCACCATCGCTATTAATTTATTATCCTGAAAGCCAAACATCAGTCGTTATATTATCCAATATTGCAGACGAGGTAAGAGGTAAAAATTCTATTTTTAATCCGCACAAAGAGATCAAGCAAATTACAGATGCGATACAAAATACAGTCATTGATTTACGGAAAGAGATGATTAAAGCGACTCTGCCAGAATAGTCGTCATTACTTTAGTAAAAAACGATAAGGCTTAATCACTTTAATCTAGCCCGATGGCTAAATTTTTTGCTCACTAAAGGAAGGGAAATTTCACGCATTTATTAAAAAATTCCCTTTCATTAAGTAAAATTTTTATTCACAAATAAATATTATTTATAACATAGTTCCTCTAAATGAATATCTTTGCATCTTAATTTAAAATATGACCAAAGAACACGAAGCAAGTATAATTCACGATCTTAAAGACTGGAAAAGCCTGATCAAACCTTATGCTTCTCCTGAAACAAAGCTCGCCTGGAAACAGATTTTCAATACGATTTTACCATTTATCGGTGTATTTATTGCCGCTGCGATTGTGTACGATTATTCACGTATTGCTACTTTAGTGATCTCAATCATTGGCGGACTTTTCTTAACCCGCGTATTTATTATTCAGCATGATTGTGGACATCAAGCCTTCTTTCCGGACCGCAAGAAAAATGACAGAACTGGATTTATCACCAGCTTTTTAACCTGTATTCCCTATAAATATTGGGCAAGATCACATAACCATCATCATGCCCATCAAGGACAACTCGATACCCGGACTATTGGAGATGTAAATCTTCTAACAGTACGTGAATATGAAGCACTTTCTAAGTCTGCCAAATTTAAATATCGAATTTATCGCTCGTTTCCGGTGATGTTTATCATTGGTCCGGCGTATTATATTTTCATTCATAACCGAATTCCTTTTATCACTTTGAAAGGTTGGGACAAGGAAAGAAAGATGCTGCTTTTAACGAATCTTTATTTGGTTTTGTTTTTTGCAGTGGTAGGATTAATATTGTGTTTACCCAATTTTGACCTTGCTTACGGTTTCAAAAAATTAGCCTTCATTTATATTCCTATTTTACTCACTTTCGTTTTTACCGCTATTTGGTTTTTCTATATGCAACATCAGCATAACCCGAATTATAAGGCGTGGAAAAAGGACTGGGAATATGTATTGGCAGCGATAAAAGGAAGTTCGTATTATAAGCTACCTGCAATTTTAAATTTCTTTACGGGAAATATCGGTTATCATCACCTTCATCATCTTGCTCCAAAAATTCCGTTTTATAAATTAAAAAAATGCAGTAATGAAAACCCTGTTTTCCAGAAACATGTTTCCGAGATTACTTTTTGGGGAAGTCTGAAATATGCGTTTTATACCCTTTGGGACGAAGAAAATGATCGGATGGTTAAATTTTCGCAACTGAAAAAAATTCGGATCAAATCGTAATAGTCTAGATTTTACTTATGTTATCTTTGCACTAATGGTAACAGAAAAAATAATTTTAGGCATCGATCCCGGAACCGCAATTATGGGTTTTGGACTGATTTCGGTAAAGGGAAATAAAATGGAATTAATCGCCATGCATGAATTAATTCTCAAGAAATATCCCAATCACGAAACGAAACTGAAATATATTTTCGAAAGAACTTTATCGCTCATCGATGAATATCATCCGGATGAGGTTGCACTCGAAGCGCCATTTTTCGGAAAAAACGTTCAGTCGATGTTGAAGTTGGGTCGTGCACAAGGTGTTGCTATGGCCGCTTCTTTACACCGTGATGTTCCTATCACCGAATATTCTCCTAAAAAGATTAAAATGGCCATCACCGGAAACGGAAATGCCAGCAAAGAACAGGTTGCCGGAATGCTCAAAAATCTTCTTAATTTAAAAGAATTTCCGACCAAATACTTAGATGCTTCCGATGGTTTAGCCGTGGCCGTTTGTCATCATTTTAATTCTGGAAATTTAACAACTGACAAATCTTACACCGGTTGGGATAGTTTTTTAAAACAAAATCCAGATCGACTTAAGTAATCTAGTTCTCTGATTTTCAGCGTTTTTAATTGTAAAAGTATTTTACAAGAATTACACAAAAGATTTACTTGGTTAAACCTAATACTATCTGTAACATTGTTGTGTTTTCTAGGACCAATTAGATAACGCTTAAATTATTGACAGATGAATACGCAAAAAATAAATCCTCTAACCCAATCAAATCATTCGATGAACTGGTTTCAAAAATTCCTGATGATTTGCTCCGGTGGAAACATTCATATCTTAAAGAAAACGCCAAGCGAGTGGAATAAATTTTCGGGTATTGGTGGCATCGTTTTATTCACCGCAGCTTTTGCAACTCTTTCGGCAGGTTATGCAATGTTTACCGTGTTTGATGATATTTGGATTTCCGTTGGCTTTGCAGTTTTATGGGGTTTGATGATCTTTAACCTCGATCGGTATATTGTTTCTTCAATTAAGAAAACCGGAACATGGTGGAATCAAGTATTAATGGCGATCCCAAGATTGATTTTGGCGGCTTTCTTAGGTATTATCATTTCCAAACCTTTAGAATTAAAGATTTTTGAAAAGGAAGTGAACAAACAATTAAATACGATTATTCAACGAAATAAAACCCAGCTTCAAGCCGAAATGAACGGTAGGATCTTACAACAGTCAGGACCATTTGACACTGAGAAAAAAGAAATTCAAACCAAGATTGCGGACTATCAAAAATCTTTTGATTCAGCTTCGGTGGAATTAGAAAAGGAAATCCTTGGAAAGCAAAGTGGTTTAACAAGCGGAAAAGTCGGTTATGGGACAAACGCAAAACGAAAAGCAGAATTGAAAGAACAACGGCGTCTGGATATGGAAAATTATCAGAAACAGATTGCGCCTCGATTGGAATATTTAGACAAAGAAGTTTCCAAGGTTTACACCAATATTGAAAAGGAACGAGATAAAACAGAAACTTTCGAAGATCAGTTCAATGGATTTGCGGCCCGATTGCAAGCCTTAGATGAACTGGGCAAAAACTCTGCAATTATTGGAGTTGCGGCGGCTTTCATTATGGGACTTTTTATCACTTTAGAAATTGCTCCGGTTTTGGTAAAGCTAATTTCGTCGGTTGGACCTTACGATCATCTTTTAGAAAAAACGGAAAATGATTTTAAACTCTATTCCAAAGAAAAAATAGAAAAAGGAAATGCTTTAGCAGATTTTAGAATTGATGATTTTAAAGATCAACTGAGGAAATAATTTGTAGATTTATCAAAAAAAGATGAAAAGGTTTACTAGTTTTCTTCTGCTGTTTTTCGCACTTTCATTTTCTTTTGCACAGTCAAAGAAAGAGATCAAACGACAAGGGTTGGCTGCTTTTAACAGTGAGGATTTTGTGACGGCAAAAGGCCACTATCTTCAATTATTAGAGAAAGGCGACAAGACCTGGGAAACGTATACGATTTTGGGAGACTGCGAATTTAAAACCGGAAATCCTGACGAAGCTTTCGCGTATTACAAAAAAGCACAAGAAAAAAACCCTATTTATTCTGGACTTTATTTGCGGGTTGCGACCGTTTTAAGACAGCAAAAAAAATACGATGAAGCGGTGATGAATTTTAGAAAGATGTTAATTACCAATCCCAGAACACCGCAAATCTATAATATGATTGCAAGTACGTATTACGAAAAAGGAGATTATCATGCCGCTTTAGAGGAGATCAATACCATGGTGCAATATGGTGGTGAAGATTTAGATTCAAGTTTTGGACGAAGCATTTCCTATATTAAATTGAATAAAATTCCTGAAGCTTGTGTGGAATTAGAAAAGGCAGACCAATTTGACGTTACTAATGAGAACCGAGAAATTGATGTCATGAAAGCCCAGTTTTGTACGAAATAGATGCAAAAAAAAATGCCTGCAAAATTTCTTAAGCAGACACTCCATAGCTGATTTAGTGTTATTTTAATTCAGGCTATTTACTGTTTTAGCAACTTCTTCTGATTTTACAGTTCCTTCTTGTTGATCAACCATTTCGCCATTTTTATTAAAGACCGAAATGATGTTCGAATGAGAAAAAACAATCGGTGAAATCTTCTTGTATTTCACTGCCAGAACATTTGCTAATTCCCGTACAGATTCTTTATCGCTTCTAATAAAAAGCCAAGGTTCTCCGTACATGTTGTTTTGTTTCGCATACGCTTTCAAAACTTCAGGTGTATCATTTTCCGGATCAATGGAAACCAATAACATCGTTGTTTCTTTCAATTTCTTTGGGTCGATCTTCGAAGCAACGCTTCGCATGTCAGCTACCAAGATCGGACAAGCCGTTGTACAACTTGTAAAAATCATGACGACTACTAAGTTCTTTCCTTTCAAATCTTTTAACTGAAGTTCTTGACCTTCTTGATTTTGCCATTTGGAATCAAGGACAAATATAGATTCAGTCAAGGATTTAGCTTCGGTTTTCTTTTCCTTATTTTCTTGACAGGAAAAGAGCAATAATGAAGTGACGAATATAATTAAAAAGTTTTTCATTTTGTACTATTTGTAGAATCTTTTGCACATCGAAAACCGAGGTTTCCAACCGTATAGTTCGCTTTTAAACTTGATCTGAAAGCATATCTCATAAAAGAGGCATAGTTCAGAACATCAGTCGTACTTGTCGCTGCAGATGCGCAGAAAAGTCCTTTGTCATCGAATTCTGCTGTTCGGGAATCGCTGGTCGTCATGATTGAATTAAAATCATCCGTCCATTCCCAAACCAGATCGAACATATTGTAAATTCCGTAATAATTGGGCGCAGAAACTTTGACTTTATTTTTCTGTCGGTCTTTCTCGTTGTAAAGATTAATTAAATGAGATGAATAAGTTGGTTTGTCTCTGGCGTTCGCGTTTTCCTCATCGGCCATGGCTACATATTCCCATTCATCTAAAGTCGGCAATCTTTTGTCGGCGCTTTTAGCATAAGCTTTTGCAGCAAACCACGAAACATAAGTTACCGCTGCATTAGGATCTGCATTTTTCGGAAGCGTTTCGTCATCTTGCCAATCTTTCAAATACGTTTCATCAGCAAAGAGTGCTTTGATATTGCTTCGTTTCCATTTTGGATTTTTCTTTACAAAATCAAGATACTCAGTGTTGGTTACAGGTCTTTCATCTAATAGAAAATCTTCGACTTTTACCAAAGTACTGTCTGTTCCGTAAAAAGGTTGATAGTCGCCGCCTTTGATCAAAACCATTTTGACATCGGGTGTAACAGCAATTTCCTTTTCAGAATTGTCAGAAGATACGTTTGTGGTAGAAAGTGTATTTGCTTTTTCGCAAGAAGTCAATAGAAAAAAGAAACCACCAACGAACATCAATATTTTAAAAATTTTGGACATGGCGGTTTCTTTAATTTTAATTTAAGTTAAATGAGATTATTGTACTTTATGGTAAACTTTCGGATTTTTCTCTCCAGTCACTTTTAAAGTTCCAATGGCACCTTTATTAAATGCTCGGAAGATAGAGTGGTCTACGATAATATAGTTTCCTGGCTCTTCCACTTTAAATTCTACGATAGCGGCGCCACCTGCTGGGATAATAGTAGTCTGTACATTATGGTTGATTGTAGTACCACCTTCTACATAAACTCTGTCGAAGATCTCGCCAATTACGTGGAAAGAAGAAACCAAGTTTGGCCCACCATTTCCAACGAAAAGTCTCACTGTTTCACCTACTTTCGCTTCTAAAGCTTTTGCTCCCATCAAGGCATTTTTCTTACCGTTGAATACAACATAAGTTGGTCTTTCGTCAACACCTTTGTCTTGATCAAATTCCTGAAGTCCTTTTTCATCGGTTTTTCCTTTGGTGTAAAATTCACCTTGCATGATGTAATACTCACGGTCAACTTTTGCCAATCCACCTGCTGGTTCTACTAAAATCAAACCGTACATACCGTTTGCGATGTGCAACGGAACTGGCGCTGCAGCACAATGGTACACATATAATCCTGGATTTAAAGCTTTAAAATTAAAGATCGCTTCTTTTCCTGGCGCAACGTTGGTTGCTTCCGCACCACCACCTGGACCGTTCACTGCGTGAAGATCGATATTATGAGGCATCACACTGTCGCTTCGGTTGGTTACGTGAAGTTCAACTTCATCACCAACTCTAATTCTAATAAAAGTTCCTGGAACCGTACTGTTGAAAGTCCAGAATTTATAAGTTACGCCATCAGCCAGTTCGCCAACTTCTTCAGTTGCTTCTAAATGAACAACTACTTTTTTAGCAGCTCTGTCGCCGATCGCAGCGGGAACCATTGGTGGATTTACAATTTTTTGAGTTTCTGTTTCACCACTTACTTTAATTTCCATGGCATTTTCGGTTTTTCCCGAAGAATCGTCTGATGGATTTTGTTTGCACGCCTGTAAAGCGAAAAGAACGAGTGCAAAACTTGTTAGGATACGTTTCATTGAATGATATTTATTTGTTTCTGTTTAGTAGGACAAATTTATCCTATTTGAATTACTTTTGAAAATTTTGATATATGAGTTTTGTCAGATTAAAATTGATGAGCTATAAAACACTTTACTCACGGTGTTTTTCTCTTTATCGACGAATGTCATAATGGGCTTAATATAAAAATAATTGAGTAAAATCCAAATTAATTATTGGAAAGTTTAAGAATCAAAGGATCTACAATATTCTTTTGCGAGTAATAATTCGCGCCACAAATATTTGATTTCAAGGTGTAATTTCCTTTTACAATCACGAATTGATTTTTGCTGTTTCTGGAAATAGGTAAGTTATAGATCTGGTTATTCTGAACACCAACTAATCTCACAATTATATTACAGTTGGAGGTGTTTTCGATCACTGCGGCAGTGTTTTTTTCTTGAGGATCGCTATCATTTAAAAGGTAAGTAAGAACCTCTGCCGTGACGTACTTTTTATTGATTTGATCTTTTTCTAGCAAATCGGAAAACTCTCTATTTTCGTTGCTTGAACTTGAGGAAGTTGGCGAATTAGTCGGTCGGTAAATCGTATTTCCGGTCGGTATCATGTCGCAACTCATTAAGAACAAAAACGATAAAAGCAGATATAATCCTTTCATATTATTTTAAAAAAGTAAATATACTGATTATTAAAAATTTTAAAAGAAAAATGCCAACGAATTAACCTTTGCATTTGTATTAATTGATCTCTTTTACAAAGAGTAATTCGGTGCTTCCTGGGTAATAATCACATCATGTGGATGAGATTCTTTCAAACCACTTCCGGTGATCATCACCATTTTTCCGTCTTTCTGTAAAGTGTCGATATCTTTCGTTCCGCAATATCCCATACCTGCACGGATTCCGCCAGTTAACTGAAAGATAACATCTTCTAATTTTCCTTTGTGCGGAACGCGACCTTCAATTCCTTCAGGAACGAATTTCTTGGCTTCACTTTGAAAATATCTTTCTTTTCCGCCACGTCTCATTGCTGAAAGTGAACCCATTCCCTGGTAGGCTTTAAATGTTCTACCCTGGAAAATAATTTCTTCACCTGGAGATTCATCAGTTCCGGCTAAAAGAGAACCAAGCATTACGGCACTTGCTCCAGAAGCCAAAGCTTTTACGATATCCCCGGAAAGTTTAATTCCACCATCGGCGATAACGGCTACATTTTTCGTTTTTGCGTATTCGAAAACATTATAGATTGCAGAAAGTTGAGGAACACCAACACCTGCAACAACTCTCGTTGTACAAATAGAACCTGGACCAATTCCTACTTTCAGGATATTTGCGCCTGCTTCAATTAAATCTTTCGCACCTTCTGCAGTTACAATATTTCCGCCTACAATATCGAGGTCAGGAAAATTCTCACGGATCTCTGTAATTTTATCTAAAACGCCTTTTGAATGACCGTGTGCAGAATCAACGGCGATAATATCAACCCCAGCATTTACCAAAGCAGTAACTCTGTCGATGGTATCTTCGCCAATACCAACTCCAGCTCCTACAATCAGTTTTCCTTTGTTGTCTTTGTTTGCGTTCGGATATTCTAATTGATTGTCAATATCTTTAATGGTAATTAAACCAACTAATTTAAAATTTTCATCAACAATCGGAAGTTTTTCAACGCGGTGTTTCAGTAAAATTTCTTTGGCTTGTTCTAAAGTAGTTGTCTTGTCCGACGTGATCAATTTATCTTTGGTCATCAATTCTTCTACTTTCGCATCCAGGTTTTCCTGATACTTCACATCACGATTGGTAATGATTCCAATTAAAGTATTCTCATCATCAACCACGGGTAAACCAGAAATTTTATAGTCCGCCATTAAGTCGCGGGCGTATTTTAAAGTATGATCTTTGGTAAGGGTAACAGGATCTGAAATCATCCCATTTTCTGAACGTTTCACACGATACACTTGTGCCGCCTGCTCTTCAATAGTCATGTTTTTATGAATGAAACCAATGCCACCAACTCTTGCCATAGCAATGGCCATTTCTGCTTCGGTTACCGTATCCATTGCTGCGGAAACGATGGGAGCATTAAGCGTAATTTTATCGGAAAGTCGTGATTTTAAGGAAACCTGATTAGGTAAAACTTCTGAATAAGAAGGGATTAGAAGTACGTCATCGAAAGTGATGGCAGTTTCTACGATTTTGTTGTGGATAGACATCTTTTACTTTCTGCGCGAAATTAAGTTATTTTAATTAAAAATAAAAGTTTATGCATTTTATTAACAAAACTTTAATTTGCGTTTTTCAATAAAATCCATTGTGATTTCTGAATTCTATTTCCCGCATCATCGGTTATGATGTAATAAGTCCAATAGGTTCCAGTGGCATAACTGATTCCGGTTCTGGATTTTCCATCCCAATAAGATTTGTTTTTATCGGTGTGTTCATAGACTTTAGTGCCGTATCGATCGAAAATTGCCAGTTGTAAGGTACTCATGTTTCCTAAGGCTGAATAATCCCAGACATCATTAAATCCATCATCATTTGGGGTAAAGACATTCGGCAATACCGTATCAGGATTTCCGGGTTGTTCAGGAATTTCAGTTTGAATTAACTCTACTTTTCGAATAGCGAAACAACTGTTTTGAGTTATTATTCTGGCGTAAATCTCAGTACTGTTCGTGATGAATTTGGTGAGCTGACTGCCTGTGATCTCATTGCGATTGCCTTCTGCATCACTTTTTGTTCGGTAATATTTAATAAGGTCATTATCAGGATTAGCCACTACAGCTTCTGTTAAATCATAAACATAACTTCTACTGTTAAAACTTTTCGGGAATATTGCATTTTTTAATTCTGCGGTAGGCGAGGAGTACACCGTAAAAGAGGCTTTAAATATTTCATAGAATCCACTTTCTGCGGTCAATCGATAAACGATTCTGTTTTCTCCAGAAAAATCTTCATCGATGGTAACCAAAATATCTTCGTATTCTACCGTTGCCGATCCAGAAAGCGGTTGCGTTAAAATTTGAATTGATTTTACCACTTCCTTAATTCTGGGTGGACTAAAGGCTGGACTTATTAAAAAGGAATGACAGAAACTACCAAGATATTTCTCCGTTAGAGTATAAGGGCAGGCAATAACGTTTACTGCATCGGTTGTAAAACTAAAGCCAGTGTAAAAACAGACACATCTGTAATCTCCAGGGAGCGTCGGAATAAAAGTAGAATTGGTAGCACCCGGAATATCGACGCCATTTCTTTGCCATTGAAAACTAACGAAATCGGTATTGTTTAGATAAAGATATACGCCTTCTTCAATACAGTTTCCATTTTTAATGACAAAAGGATCATTTGAAAAAGCGGTGTAACTACTTCCAAATCCTGCATATCGGTGTCCACCTATAGCATCAACCAACAAACTTTTAGTAGAAGAAATAGTGATGTTGCCTGAGTTGGCAGGTCTGCTAAAGTAGGACCAACCGGGTTTTCCCGGCATAGGCGAAAGATCGTTCACCGTTGTCCCGTTATAAGTGACGTTGGCATTATTCTCAGTCTTGACCGTAATTTTATTGTCCATCGTTACCACTCCGATTTTATCAACACTTGGAATTTGGATGGTGTTCGCCAATTTCTGTCTTGGATCTGATAAATAATTTTTGTCGAGCGGATAAGAAAACAACATTCCACTTGAAACATCGGTGAAATCTGGCGACGGACCTCTAACCAGCATATTAAATCCTCCGATCAACTGGTAAAAGTAAATAGGTTCCGAAGATCGAACAAACATACCAGCGTTTGGGATGGTCATACTATCGGAATTGGTGAAGCTTGGCTGAGAATCGGGTATCCATTTATCGCTTACATTAGGGGTTGGCGCAATAAAGTGTTGCCCTTTGTTTAAAATAATATACGGCGTTGTTTCCTCGTTAAAATAAATTTTGGTATTATCTTTCGTAGCGACGATCAATGGTTTCTCCATTCCTGCTACGGTCTTTGTCATTCCGTTGGCAACGAAGTATTCTTTACCTATTTTAGAAGTTGGCACCGTTTGATCGAAATTCATATTCCCGCCGGGTTCACCAATATTTTGGCTCACAAAATTTCCATTGATCACGACGATGGGTTCATCAGAAGTTATTTTTGCCCCGATTAAATTCGGATCATTGTCATCTAAAATTCCACTCGGATTATTGGCTTTTTTATCGGCCGCCACAATGAACGATTCTCCTTTATTTAAAACAAAATTTAATTCGTCGTCGGTACTTCCATCAGAAAAAATAATTCTGGGATCGTATTCAGAAAAGCGAACATGGGTATTGTCTTTGGTAGCCATTACCGAGGCCACGTAATTTTTGTCGTCAGGATTTCTGCCGTAAAGAATATTCTGATCCATGACGGTATAAAATTCTTTTCCTAAGGCAGATTTCCCTTTAGATCCGAAAGCTTCAGTAATAGAAGGATTGGTAAGAAGTGGACCTTTGGCAACTCTTAAACTTGCATAAAAACTTTTTTCGCCGGTGATATGAATCCCGCTTGGAATCGGTTTCATCACACGCCGGTCAGTAGCTGCGTAAATCATGGAACTGTCGTCTAGTTGAAAAACAGCGGGCGAAGAACTGCTGATGGTTAATGTTTTTAACAAAACATTATTGTTATAGACCTTTACGGTAAAAGGAGCTGTTTTTTCGGTGGAGAGATAAAAGTAAATTTCAGAAATCTGATATCCGTTTCCAGTGCGGTAAATCGGCGGAAACCAATGTTCTAAGTCTAACTGGGCTTTAGCGCTTACACTGAAGAAAATTAGAAGTGTTAAAAATATCTTAGAAAATTTCATTGCCTAAATTTAATTAAAAAAAAAGCAATGATTTAGTTACTAATGTTAATTATTTCAACACTTTATTGCGAAGGTCATTTTTTTCTGAATAATTGATCAGTCTGGAAATATCGTCTGCAGTGAATTTACCGGAAACATCAACCAAAACCAACTCACTTCCCGAAGCGATAGTGATCATTAGTTTTTTAATTTCGTCGCCTTTTTGTTTCGCTTGAAAATTGATCGTTTCCTTTTCCTTTCTCACCGTCATCCATTCTTCAAAATTATCTTTCTTTAAATATTTGCTAAAATCTGCTAGCATTGCAGCATTCCCATTTTCGATGGTCATGACCTTTACATCAGAAACTTTGGAAATCATATTGATCAGTTCTTCACTTTCACCTTCGTCGCGCAAGGATTTTTGTACAATGGGTTTTGCCAAAAACATCGGTACATTGATACTTGTAAATTGAGCGCCTCCATAATTATAAGAAGGATTATCAAAAAAGCTCATGTTGGGTTTCTGAGAAACGATGCACGACTGTAGCGATAATACAATAAGTGCAAGGGCTATAATAGCAAATGATTTTTTCATGGTGTTAGTTTAAAGGTTTAACGCTTCCGCCGCTTGATGATTTCCCACTCGCCACGATATTTTTGGGATTTCCTTTGTATCGAATAGAAGCGCCAGAAGTTGCCGAAGCAGTTAAACTTTCGGTCGCATTAATTTTAAGCATTGAACCTGATGATGCACTTGCTGTTCCCATTTTAGAAAGTAGATCTTGTGCATTGCAAGACGCCGCACTGGAAAGAGAGAACACCGTATTGTCAGCAGTTCCGACGACCGTTGAAGAGGAGCCGCTGCTTCCTGTCAGTGCGAATTTTTTAGTTTGTACATTCAACCTCATCGAAGAGCCGGAACCGATATCTATGCTTGTGTTATTTCTGATATTCAGATCTGCATTCAGATCTGCTCCTGAGGAAACTTCAGCTGCGAAATCACTCTCATTAATGGTATTGATTGTGGTCAGTAAAGATCCAGAACTTACCCGTACTGAAGAAAGTCTCGGCGCTTCAATCGTTACCAATAATTTTTTGAAATTCAGTTTCCGGTTATTTTTGTTTTTAATTCCAATCACCAGGATTCCGTTTTCAATTTCTGTGGAAACGTATTCCTGTAAATTAGGATCAGTTTCTACGATAACAGACTGGTTATTGCCTTGGGTGAAATTAACTTTGATTCCGCTCGATACAGAAACTCCCGTAAATTTTCCTACATTTCGAACTTGAGTAATTCCATTAGAGTCAATATTTTCTGTGTTGACAGAACTTTTTGTCGCTGATTTTTCTGCTTCATTGATGAGGTTGTTCACATCATCCATGGAGATTTTTCCGTCGAGCATCATTAGCAAAGTATTTCCGTCTGCGTTAATGCTTAGTAAAAGATTGTCTAAGATTCCATTAGTGGCATCTGATGACAAGAATTTTATTTTATTGTCTTTGCTGTGAACCGTGATCAGCTCTTCATATTTCATGCTTTTAATGGAGCTCGCAATATCGCTTTGTAATTTTTTAAATTGAAGATAAGGTCTGGCATCTTCGGCTACTTTTGAATACTGTGGTTTTTCAATAATTAAAATTTTCAAACTATTGATTTTACTCAATAAAGGTTTAATCTGAGCCAGTTCATCATCAGCAATGTTCAACTTGTTCAACATACTAAACATTGGTTTGCTGATTTTAATAGAAGTCACCCCATCGGTTTCCTGGTATTGCTCAAAAAGCTGATCCAATTTATCTTTCTGCGCATTTATTTGAAAGAAATGAGAGAAGAAAAGGGCGAATATGATAAGTAATTTTTGCATGATATTATTTTTTATTAATCATTAGTAAAGGAATTGAGGACCTCAGTTTGAGCCACCGTTTTAGATACATTTTCGGACAGGATTCGGAAGGAGTACTTCGTCAAGTCAATCGCTTCCTGTTCGTTTTCTATTTTTTGTCCGTTGATGATCACGTAACTGGATTCATAATCGGAAGTTTCTACTTTTTCTTTTTCTTTTAATTTTTTCGGTGCAGAAACTTCGGCATATCGCTGTCTCGCGTTTCTATTGATGCGACCTCTTTTCGGAATAATCTGTTCTATAATATCGACTTCTTTTTGGTCTACGGCAGAAGTGGAGTCTGAACGTACTTTAACAGGGTCGATTTTTAGGGTATCAGAAACAATATTGGTCGCAATGTTTGTGTTTTGGTCGAGACTGTCGTATACTATTTCATTAATTACAAAATTATCTTGCTCTTTTCCTGTACTTTCTGTTTCATAATTGAAGAAAAGGCCAATTGATATGAGTAGAATTACGCTAGCCGCCATCCAGAAGGTTTTCGGAAAAGTACCGCCTTTTGTTTTTGGAGCTAAAGGAATTATTTTCTCTTCCTGTTTTGTTTTTTCCAGGAAATCTTCAAAATCCCAATTCATTTTCTCTTCTTTGAGATCTTGGGTGATTTCCTTGTATTTATCTTGTGCTTGATCTTTTTTCATTGTAATAATTGTTATAAACTTTCAATCATTCTATTTTCGAAATCCATCAGTTTCAGGATCTGCTCTTTCACTTTTTGTCTTGCCCGCATTAGATTTACTCTTACTGCATTTTGCTCCATTTCCAGAATGTCAGAAATTTCTGCGACATCAAAATCTTCTACATCTTTTAAATGGATCACGGCTTTCTGTTTTTCCGGAAGTTGATTAATAAAACCAATGATCTGTTCCTTCATATTATTCGATTCCACTTCATGAATCTCACTTCTATGTTTTTGAAAATCTGCAAAACCCATTTTCACATCTTCGTGTTTTAATCGATTCAGACATTCATTTTTCACCGACTTCATAGCGTATGATTTCAGGTTTCCAAATCCGGCGAGATCTTCTTTTTTCTGCCAGAATTTCATCATCAGATCTTGTACAACATCTTCGGCTTCATCGCTGCTGATCACGAATCTTTTTGCAAAACGATACATCTCATCCTTGAGACAGAATACCGTATTTTTAAAGATTTCGTGAGTCATTGTTTTGTTTCTAATAGTAAGACAACTAATTTCCGAATTATATTACATCAAAATAAAAAAAACTTCAAAATAGTTTTTGAAGTTCAGTTTTAGAGCAATTTTTCGAATGATAATTTTTATTTGGGCAGCTTAATCCGCCTTCCACTCCCGCTTTTTTTGCTCCACTTCGTTTTGCAAAAAAGAGCTCCGTTCAAGTCGGGCTGCAGTTCAGGTTTCATATAAAAGTCTGGCACAAAATAAAATTATATTATTTCATCAAATCATCAATAAGATTGAATCAATACTTCAGTAGGAATTTTCATAATCGAGTGCAGGTTCCTGATCATTTCCAAAGAAAGTTTTCTTTTTTTATTGAGAATCTCGCTCGCTCGACTTTTCAGACCAATCACTTTTGCGAGATCATTTTGAGAATAATCCATTTGTTCCATTCGGAATTTTATGGCTTCAATAGGATCAGGTAAATCAATAGGAAAATAATCATCTTCATATTTTTCAATAAGAATTCCCAAAACTTCCAATTCATCGCCTTCTTTCGTTCCTATTTTTGCATCAAAAATGAGTTCAAGTCTTTCTAATGCCTGATCGTAATCCTGTTTTGTTTTTATAGGTGTAATTTCCATTTTCTTCAAATTTTATTGGCGTCAATTTTATCATATTCAGCATGAGTTCCAATAAATCTTATCCAGATCATTTGGTAATCATAATTCACTTTCACAACCAACCGATAATGATTTCCTTTAATATTAAATACCATTCTTTGGTCATTTAAAATACCAGCACTGGGATATTCAGTCTTAATTTCATTAGAGTTTTTCCAATCTGCAATACTTACTTCTTTAAACCAAGATTTAAGCTGTTGTTCACAATCACTGTGTTTTTGCCAAAATTCCCGAAGAATCTTCTTTGCTATTATTCTCAAAGCCAAATATTTTGACACAAATATATGAAAAATTCCCAAATTGGGAAAAATGAATTATAACTATTAAAAAAAACTTCGAAGTAATTTGAAGTTTAAATCTATTTATAAAAGAATGAAATTACAAATCCGTCACTTTCTTATCAATCTTATAAACCGTTCCTCGAAAAGTTGCGACCAAAATTTTATGCTGATTCGTAATTGAAATATCGTAAACTCCGGTTTTTCGGGTGTCGGAAATCAGAATACTTTCCGCAGTTAAAGTGTCACCCAATCGAATAGCTTTCGTAAAATTCATAGAACAATGCAGGGCAACTGAAGCTTCATTCGTATTATTACTCGAAAACGCCAAAGCCGAATCGGCGAGCGAAAACGTAACGCCACCATGAACTGTCCTCAATCCGTTCATCATTTCCTGTTTTACTGGCATTTCAACCAGGCAGTATTTTTCGCGAACTTCAATGAGTTGTATTCCCATCCATTGTGAGAAGTGATCCTGATTGAGCATGTATTGAGCGAGTTCGTGTGGAGACATAATTTAGATGCTGTTGAGTTAATTTGAATGAAGTGACTAGTAAAATTTATTTCAAATTACGGGCTTTGACTTCCTTCTCTAAAAGAGTTACCTGAAAATACAAAGGCATCGTGATGACAGGCAACATAAAAACAGGGATAAAGCTGGCAATTGATATAGCACTGAAACCCTTGTTAAAAAAAATATAGACGAGTAGGATGATCAGTATAACACAGACCACATACATTCCAATTAAAATTCCTTTAAACAGATCCCGTCTTTTAATTAATTTTTCATCTGATAATTCAGAAAGATTATTTTTATTTTCCATGGGGTTAATTTTAATTATCTGATTGACAAGCCTGTACGAACTTACATTTTACGAAGCAACGGGCTCTGACGATATCGTTCTTCCTGATATTCGTCGTAAAGTTTTTGTAAAGTCTCTGAAATCTTTTCAAATCCAATATCAAATCCCCATTGCAATAAACCTTTCGGATAATTCACGCCTTTTTGCATCGCTAATTCTAGGGCTTCGTCGTTGGCAATTCCGAGTCGTTTTGCTTCTACGGCTTCGTTGATTAACATTGATATAATGCGCATGAAAACTTCTTGATACAATTCTTCATCTTTTTCTGGAGCAGGTTTTTCTGCATTTTCAGCATAATCATAAAAGCCTTTTCCAGTCTTTCGACCGTGTAATTTGGCCTCGCTCATTCTTTGTTGCAGCAAACTCGGTTTGTATTTCGGATCGTAGAAATAATCAGCGTAAACCGTTTTGGTTACTGAGAAATTGACATCAATTCCGATGAGATCCATCAGTTCAAACGGTCCCATTTTGAAATTTCCTAAAGTCCGCATCGCATCATCAACCTGTTCGGGAGTCGCAATATTTTCTTCTGCTATTCTTAGTGCTTCACCATAAAACGGACGCGCAATTCGGTTCACAATAAATCCAGGAACATCTTTCGCAATTACAGGAGTTTTTCCCCAACTTTCCATTAAAGCAGTAATTTCATGTGCTAAAGTTTTCTCAGTTAATAAACCTGGAATCACTTCTACCAAAGGCATTAAAGGAGCCGGGTTGAAAAAGTGAATTCCAATAAAACGTTTCGGATTCTTTAATTCAGATGATAGGGAAGTTATCGAAATAGAAGAAGTATTGCTCGAAATAATGCATTTCTCAGAAACAATTTCTTCTAACTGCTGAAAAACTTTAGTTTTAATTTCTTTGTTTTCAATAATGGCTTCAATCACCAAATCACAATCTTTGAAATCCTGAAGCTCCGAACAAGGCTTTATTTTACAGAAAATATCTTCGCTTTTTTCTTCTGTAATTTTTTGTTTTTCTACTAATCTGCCCAGAATCTTTTTAAGACTTACTAAAGACTTTGCTGTTTGTGCAGAATTTTGGTCATATAGGAAAACCTCACAACCAGACGTTGCCGCAACTTGTGCAATCCCTATTCCCATGGTTCCAGACCCGATAATTCCAACGTTTTTCATTATTTAATTAGATCGATTTCAATGATGTTATTGTCTTTTTTAAGTTCTTCCAGCATTTTTTTTTCAGTACTCCTGATCATATCTGCATATTTTGCATCAGGAAATCTTTTCTTTAGAGCGATCGCTGGATATTTTCTATTTTCCTTAAATACTTTTTCAAATTTCACGTAAGGAATGGTGATCCGGCGATTGCCAGCATTTTCTGGATATACAAAATGATAATTCAAATTTTTAATCCCATTTAATTCAAATCGGTGACTTTTAGACTCGTCTTCTATTTTTACGATTAAGCCTGGCAAACCTTTAAACTTGTAAGGACCATCTTGAAAAGGAATATCTTTTGTGAACCAAGCTATCCATTTTCTACCACCAAATTCTGCGGTAGCTTTTTGAGCTTTATAATCTAAAACAGAGATATACTCTGGGTAAAGTTTCCATTTTAAATCAATATTTTCCTGAACTAAGTAATCAGATTCTGCAATCTTTGTCAGATATTCAATCGTATTAGAATTGCTTTTTTTAACTACGCGATCTCTTATATTTATTTTATTTCTTTTTTGTGGTGGAGCAGGTGGTTTAAGAAAATAAGATCCATCTTTGATTTCTGCGTGTATGGTAGAATCTGAAACAAATTGTTCGTAATTAAAATATTCAGATTTTTCATGATCGATATTTAAAACCATTATCGCAGAAAAATGAACTGCTTTTTCCGTAGAATCAGGTACCGTAATATATTCGTATAGAAACTGTTTTGTTTGTGCAAAATAAAAATTTGCGATCAAAATTAATAAAATTACCTTAAGTTTTTTCATTCAATTTCTGTAAGATGTTGATTTGATGATGTATTAATGTGTTGATGCGTTGATGAGAGAATCGTCAAATTACCACATTATCACATCATCATATTTATTTTCCGGTATATTCCGGTGTTCTTTTTTCTAAAAATGCAGAAACTCCTTCCATAAAATCTGCTGATTCTGCGGCGGTTTGCTGCAATATTCCTTCAAGATCTAACTGTTGACTGAGCGTATTATCATAAGATTCGTTGAAGGCTTTTTTTGTTAAAGAGATTGCTTTCGTTGGTAAATTAGAAATCTGAGTTAAAACTTCCATAGCACTTTCTACGAAATTTTCATCTGGAAAAGCATCTGCAATTAAACCTAATTTTTTAGCATCTGTCGCCGTAATTTTCTTTCCTGTAAATGCTAAATAGTTGGCTTGCTGTCTTCCTAAAAGTTTTGGTAACCAATACGTACCGCCTGTATCCGGAATCAATCCGATATTAACAAAAGCTTGAGAAAAATAAGAAGATTCCGTCGCTAAAGTAAAGTCACAAATCAAAGCCAACATCGCGCCGGCTCCAACTGCAGGGCCATTGACTAAAGAAATGACCGGTTTTCTGGCCTGAGCAATTTCTTTTACCAACGGATTGTAATAATCGATTACGATTCGCTGTATTACTCTTTCTTCATCAGGATCGTTGAAAGACATGGCGTCCTTCAAGTTTTGCCCCGAACAAAAAGCCTTACCGCGACCTGAAATTGCCAGGCAACGAACATTTTCATCGCGACTTCCATCATGAACGAAAGTGCGAAGTTCGCTAAGCGTAGTTTTATTTAAACTGTTAAATGTTTTCTCATCGTTAAGATAAGCGATCAATAATTTCCCGTCAAGGTGAGATTCTATTTCGAGTTGCGTGTACATATTAAAGTGTTGATTTGATAATGTGTTAATGTGATCAGGTTTTTCCGATTATTAATTGGGTTTTAACAAAGATAAAGGTTTAATTATATTTAAAATAATGCTTTGAATAATGCTTTTTCAATCATCAAATAAGCACATGGTCAAATCATCAAATCACTTTAATGACATTTAAAATAATCGAAAGGCTCCAAACAATCGTTACATTGATAACTCGCCTTGCAAAGTGTAGAACCAAACCGGCTGATCTGCTTCGTGTTTTCTGACCCGCATCTCGGACATTTCTTTGGAACATTTAAATGATCTTCGTGATTGCCTTTTTCAGGCGGCGTAATTCCGTAAACGCGAAGTTTTTCTCTGGCTTCGTCGGTGATCCAATCCGTTGTCCAAATGGGAGCTATCTTGGTGATCACTTTAGCCTGAATTCCTTCTTCTTTAAATAGTTTTATAATATCTTCTTCAATATTAAACATCGCCGGACAAGCCGAATAAGTGGGCGTAATCACGATTTCCACTTCTGTATCGGAAACCATTTTTGCTTCCCGAACGATGCCGAGTTCCACAATGTTGATCACTGGAATTTCGGGATCGGGAATTTGAGAAAGAATTTCGAATAAGTCGTTTTCTATTTTAACCACGGAATTATAATTTTTTTTAACCACAAAGTCACAAAAGTATTATGATTGTTAAAGTGAAAATGATGTTTTTGAAAGTTTACAAAATAGTAATTGAAATCTTCAACCAAAAAGTGACAAAAATTTTAAATAATGCAATTACTGAATAAAGTTCATAAAAGCTAAAATTAATTTTCAACTATCAACTATCAACTGAAATTTACCAGGCGCAGTTTGGATACGTTTTTTGCATAAACTGCAATTCACATAAAATAAATCCAAAATATTCTGTGTGATAACCGGTTCTGGAACCTTTTTGCATGAAATCATTTTCAGGGATTTCAATACCGAAGTTTTGGAAATCTTCAGTAACTGTGTTCGTCCACTGTTCCTCAATTTCTTTTCCATCAGGTACCAAATCTAATTTTACCAGATCTTCTTCGCCCGGAGTTTCAGCAAACATTCCGCCGGTATATTCCCAAAGATTTTCAACTGCATTTTTTACTCGAGTTTTACTTTCTTCGGTTCCGCCTGCAAACATTTTGATCCAGGTTGACGTGTGCGTGTAATGATATTTTACTTCTTTCAAAGATTTCTCAGCGATGGCAGCAATTTGTTCGTCGCTGCTTTTCATTAATTCTGCGTAAAGAATTTTCTGATAAACCGAAAAGAAATAAACTTTCAAGATCGTGTTCGCATAATCACCATTTTGAAGTTCTGATAACTGACAATTCAGATATTCTTTTTCCAAACGAAGGAACGCTAAATCGTCCTCCGATTTTCCAAGATCCTGAATTTGCGCTGCGTATTTATAAAAATTATTCGATTGTCCGAGATAATCTAAAGCGATATTCGTCAAGGCGATATCTTCTTCCAGATAAGGTCCTTGTCCGCACAGTTCGCCCAGTCTTTGACCAAAGATCAAAGTATCATCGGCTAATTTTAAAGTATAATTAAAAAGTGGATTCATTTATTATTTGTTGGGTGTTAGATGTTAGGTGTTGGATGTTCGGTGTTGTCAAAAACATCTGACATCCTACATCCATCATCTTGCATTTACATGTTTTTCACATCATTTGGGATTTCGTAAAAAGTCGGATGGCGATAAAGTTTATCATCTGCCGGATCGAAAAATGCTTCTTTATCAATTCCTTCCGAAGTCACCAAATATTTACTTGGAACGACCCAAATTGAAGTTCCTTCCATTCTTCTGGTGTAGACATCTCTTGCTGCCTGCAAAGCCATTTCAGCCGTTGCTGCCTGTACGATGCCTGCGTGTTTGTGGGAAAGTCCCGGTTTTGTTTGAATAAAAACTTCCCACATATCTAAGTTGCTCATTGCTGTAAATTTTATGGTTTTAAAGATAAAGATTTTTAATGAATTCCGTATCGTTCGAATGATTGCCAATACTTATCTTTATATATTTCAAAAGACATATCGTAGTCAGGATATTTTTCAACCGTTTCTGCCAGAACTTTTGAGATCTTTCGGAAGTCTTTGCTGACGAAATAAATTTCTCTAATATTATCGGCAGTTTCCCGACCGAGATTTAAATTTCCTTCTTCGGTTTTCAATTCAAGCGTCATTTCATCTTCAATCAAATTAAAAAGGTCGTAGTCTTTATCATCTGGGAAACCATTGTCCTCATCACCTTGATATTTAATTCTTAAAACCGAAATCCACGGATGCGAAGCTTTCTTATCCCACTGCAATAAATCGACATTAACAGTCGCGAGCATGGGAAAGCCATTTTCCAAAGTTCCTTCTAATAGTGAATAGGAATCTTCGGTAGTTTTAATGGTTGCAGCGTCATACTTTTCTGTAAATTCTCTTTCTCGCCAGCTCAAAAAATCTTTTAACTTTTCAATGGGAATCAATTCTTTCTCAGCGTCATTTTTATTGGATATACTAAAGTTGTCGATTTGAGTAACGAAATTAAGCTCCCCTAAATAATTGTCAATAAAGAGATAAGTTCCGTTAATGACTTCATTTTCATTTTGATCGTTTAAATCATCATGGACGAAAATTAAATCAATTTCATCAGGATAATCTTCATCGTCATTCGAGTAAAAATAGATATTTTCTTTGCTGAAAATATGATCGCCTATTCTGAGATTTACATCTTCAATATCAGATTCTGGTTTGAGCGCCGTGAATTTCCAATTTTCAAGTGCTGGAGAAGCTGCCACGAGTTCTTGGGCGTAAACGATATCTTTAATATTTCCGTCGACGGTGATAATGAGTTCAGCCGTAGAGTCATCATGCATTCCGGCCAATAAGAAAAATTGTTCATTCAACTCTTTCAGCTTGTGTAGGGTTAAATCCAGAAAATTTTCTTCTATATTATCCTCATCTTTCAATATACTGAAAAATTCTTTTTCTTTGGTTTCAAACCAATTCCAAAACTCTTGAAATGAATGATTACTTATAATTTCTGCGCTCATAAAATTTGTTTTTCTCCTTCAATATAAACGGCTGCCGCTTTCAAGCTTCCCTGGTGATAAAAAACGTTTTGGAAATTATCAGTTTTAAAAGTAACGAAATCTGCTTTCTTTCCTTTTTCCAAAGTTCCCCGGTCTTCTAAATTTACGGCATAAGCTGAACGGAAAGTTATTCCCGCCAAAACTTCCGCCGTTGACAGTTTCTCGAAAGTTGCTAAAATACTTGCCTGAGTAATTAAATTTCCCATCGGTGCAGAACCTGGATTCCAATCGGAAGCGATGGCTAGAATTCCGCCGGCATCTAAAATTTTTCTGGCGGGCGTAAATTTTTCACCTAAACCTAAACTCGCTCCAGGAAGTGCCGTTGCAACCGTATTCGATTTCGCTAAAAAATTAATTTCTTCATCAATGGTAGCTTCCAAATGATCTGCTGATTTTGCGCCAACTTCAACCGCAATTCTCGAACTTCCAGAAGTGAATTGATCAGCGTGAACCGTAGTTTCAAAACCCATTTCCTTTGCTTTTAATAAAAATGATTTACTTTCTTCTGGTAGAAACGCTGATTTTTCTATAAAAATATCAACACGTTTTGCGAGATTTTCTTCTTTTACTTTGGGTAAAATTTCCTCTAAAATATATTGTAAATATTCCTCGGAGCTTCCTTGGAAATCTCTCGGTTTTAAATGCGCAGAAAGACAGGTCGGAACCAAAGTCGCTTTGGTAAAAGTTTGTGCTTTTTTAATGACACGCAACATTTTCAATTCGTTTTCAACGTCTAAACCGTAACCGGATTTTACTTCAATTGTCGTAATTCCCAATGAAATCAGGAAGTTGATTCTCTCTAAAATTGTCTTTAACAATTCCTCTTCGCTCGCTGCTCTGGTATGCTGAACGGAACTCCAAATTCCACCACCACTTTCTGCGATTTCTAAATAGGATTTTCCAGCATTTCGCATCGCAAAATCATTCGCACGATTTCCGCCAAAACAGATATGCGTGTGAGAATCTACGAAAGCCGGTAAACAGATTTGTTCACCTTCTATGTTTTCAATTTCAATATTGGGAAATTGATTTTTTAAATTTTGAAAAGAATCAGAAATTTCGATTTTTCCATCTTCAATTAGAAGTCCACCATCAACGATAATTTCAAGTTGATCATCTGAAAGCTTTCCACGAAGAGGAAGATTAGAGAGCGTTACAATTTGTTTGAAAGGTCCAATTAATTTCATCAAGAAGATTTTTAAATATTTGTAAGTAGCATTTGAGAATTTATAAAAAAAAACTCAAACACATTAATAACATTAGCAAATTACATTTCTTAAATTTATTTGAGCACATTAGTTTGAAAAATCTTTGATTTTTATCTTTTGTGAACTTTTTTATTAAGATTATTTTTTCTTAAAACTTATGTGACTTAGGTGACTTAGGTGGTTGAAAAATCGAACATGCTGTGAACAATTTTTAGCAATTTACTCAGTTTTCTTTAAATGATCGAAAACCATTTTGGATAGTGGAATAAACATCAAGCCAGCAACTATGAACGTAATGAACGCCCTTTGCAATCCAAAGGCACTTGCAATATAGCCAATAATCGGTGGTCCTAAAAACATGCCGACCGTCGAGTAGGTGCTGATAATGGAAATCACAATCGGAACGGAATATTTTTTAGCTTTACCAGCAAGGATCAGAGTCATCGGAAAAAGACCGGAAACGCCAAAACCCACCAGACAAAAACCAATAAGAACCGGAACAATGGTTGGGAAGAGCGTAACGATAAGAACTCCAGAAACGATCAGGATAGAACTTACCATATACAGTTTTTGCATACCAAATCGCCCCATCAGATTGTCAATCGTCAACCTCGAAATCGTCATGCAAACCATGAACAGAAGATAACCGTATGTGAAAACTTCTTGATTAACAACTTCTTTTAAATAAACCCCATTCCAGTCATACATTCCGCCCTCGCAAATTGCGGCGAAAAAAACCATAAATCCCAGCAGGGAAATATATTTGCTGGGTTTTTGAAATTTGAATGGATTGCTTGATTTGGCCTTGTCATTTTTAATGAGAAGAGGAAACATGGAAATAATCAGTACAATGCCAAACAACATCACCATCAAAAAATGCCAGAAAATAGGGATCTCATATTTGAGCATGATCGTAGAAAAAAGCACTCCTACGATACCGCCAATACTCCAAATACCATGAAATTTCCCCACGATCTTTTTTTCGAACTTTTCTTGTAGAGAGAGTGATTGCGTATTGATTGCAACATTTATAATTCGGAGAGATAAGGCAAATAAAAATAGCGAGACGATCAATCCAACCAACGAAAAGCCCCAGCCTAGGGAAAATAGAGATAGTAGAAATAGTACACTTCCTAATTGGAGCGGAATCCTGCTGTTATATTTTGCGACCATCCAACCAGAAAGAGGAATGCCGATAATGGCACTTGCAGGCATGATCATTAATAAATTTCCTAATTCTCCTTCTGTAAGAGTGAAAATAGATTTGATCGTTGGTATTCTGGAGGCGAAAGTAGAAAAACAAATTCCAGACAAAAAGAAATAAGCCGATAGTGCAAATCTTTGCTTTTGAGGTGTTGAAAACATAATCGCGCAAAACTACGAAATTAGAGCTCTAAATGGCGAGTGTTTTCGGCATTAATTGAGGAAGATTGAATTGCTTTTATTATAAAAAATTTTATTTGAACTGATAAGAAATCCCGGTGCTTAAATAGTATTCAGCGGAAATGTTTTGTGGATTACTTCCAGCAGATATATCCAATTGAAGTCGTGGAGCAGCCAGATAAGTAATCCCGAAATCGACTCCATGTTCGGGCGAAAGATTCGAATTGAAATAGCCATAATATTCTGTGAAAACTGCCAGTCGATCAGTAAAACTATAATCCAAACCAAAGGACAGAAAATAATAATCCTTCATTTCTTCTTTCAGATAACCGATGCCGGCAGAACTTCCAAAATTTTCGGTTAACTGTTTATCGGAAGCTAATATGATGGAATAATTCTCGAACTTAAAATCTGAATCTGCAATCAAAGTGAGCGATGGCGCCTTATCTTCTCCCTTCAAAAAATTATATTTTGAGGAAAACCCATACGTGCTTTCTGCAGGATTACTTAAATCTTGAATGGTTGTCAAGCGTACTTCCCATCTTTCCGCCACTCCGAAACGAAGAAGATGATCTGAGGTGAATCCTTTTGTACTTCGGTTGTAAATGATTCCACTTTCTAACTGAATTGATTTTGGAGAAATGATGGTACTGGCAGTTCCTTCTCCAGGACGATCTGTTTCCATTTGGGCAAAGTGGAAAACTGGGAAAAACATCACCAAAAAAACTGCGTATTTCATAGGAAGTAAATATAAATTCTTTTTCAAGGATAAAAAATTATTTGAGCTCAACTTTCAGACGTTTTGTTGTAAATATATTATCTTTGGATGATTTCAAATATTACAATGTCAGAATTCCTACACCCCGATAAAGAGAATTTTTCCGAAGATGAATTAATGCACGAGGAAAAGATCCGTCCGCAGAGCTTTCAGGATTTTGCCGGACAACGCAAGACTTTGGATAATTTAGAAGTTTTCGTAGCTGCGGCAAAAAACCGAAATGGTGCGTTGGATCATGTTCTTTTACACGGTCCACCCGGATTGGGAAAAACTACTTTAGCTAATATTATTGCGAATGAATTGGGAGTTGGCTGTAAAATAACTTCGGGGCCTGTTTTGGATAAACCTGGAAGTTTAGCAGGATTACTGACGAATCTCGAAGAAAATGATGTTTTATTCATCGATGAAATTCACCGGCTTTCTCCGATTGTAGAAGAGTATTTGTATTCGGCAATGGAAGACTATAAGATCGACATCATGCTGGAAAGCGGTCCTAATGCAAGAAGCGTTCAGATCAGCTTAAATCCGTTCACTTTGGTGGGAGCGACTACCAGAAGCGGAATGTTGACCAAGCCAATGCTGGCGAGATTTGGAATTCAGTCGAGATTAGAATATTACACGATTGAACTCTTATCAATGATCATTGAAAGAAGCGCGCGCGTTTTAGATATTAAAATCTATGAAGACGCTGCTCTCGAAATTGCGAGAAGAAGTCGTGGAACGCCCAGAATTGCAAATGCATTATTAAGAAGAGTTCGTGATTTTGCTGAGATCAAAGGAAATGGTGAAATTGAAATAAATATTACCAAGTTTGCTTTGAACTCATTGAATGTTGATGAATTCGGACTCGATGATATGGATAATCGCATTATGCGCGTGATGATTGAAAATTTCCGTGGTAAACCGGTGGGGATTTCGGCTTTGGCAACTTCAATTGGTGAAAATCCAGAAACTTTGGAAGAGGTTTATGAGCCGTTTTTGATTCAGGAAGGATTTATCATCCGAACTCCGAGAGGAAGAGAAGTAACCGAGAAAGCGTATAAACATTTGCAGATCGCGATTCCGAGAAGACCGGATGAGCTGTTTTGAAAGATATAACTTAAAAAAAAGAAATTCTTTTAACGCAAAGGACGCAAAGAGATTTTAATATCTTTGTGTTTACTAGGTCGCAAAGGCGTTTCACTCAGCAAAGGTATGATTTAGGTTTTTTAAATTATATAATTGAAATATGAATGAAAATGAGATTTCAAAAGTTGTATTTGAGTCGGGTTTGAAAATTCATCGGAAACTTGGAGTGGGCCTTTATGAAGCAGTTTACGAAGAATGTTTAGTTTACGAATTAAATAAAAACGGTTTAAAAGTTGAAAAGCAAAAAGATATTCCAATTGAATATGAAGGATTGGTTATTGAAAAAGCTTTTAGGGTTGACTTATTAATTGAAGATAAAGTAATAATAGAGATTAAAGCAGTTCCCGAAATTAATAGTTATCATACCTATCAACTTTTAAATTATTTAAGAATTACAGGATTTAAACTGGGAATGCTTTTGAACTTTCATTCTTTATTATTTAAAGATGGCGTTAAAAGAATCGTAAATCATCTATAAAAAGGATGCTTTGCTGAGTGAAACGCCTTTGCGATCTTCAATATAAAGAGTAATAGAAAAAAAACTTTGCGACCTTGGCGTTAAAAATATATCAAGATAAAAATTAAAATTTTATGAAACTCTATCCTATACAGTGCGGAAAATTTAAATTAGATGGTGGTGCCATGTTTGGTGTGGTGCCGAAAACTCTTTGGCAACGGACGAATCCGGCTGATGAAAATAATTTAATCGAATTAGGAACCCGTTCACTTTTGGTAGAAGACGGTAAAAAACTGATCCTTATCGATTGTGGCTTGGGAGACAAACAGAATGAGAAATTCTTTGGTCATTACTCACTTTGGGGCGATGATAATTTAGATAAAAACCTGAAAAAATATGGTTTTGTCAAAGAAGATATTACCGATGTTTTCTTAACACACCTTCATTTTGACCATTGTGGTGGCGCGATTGAGTGGAATGGCGACCGAACCGGTTACCGATCTGCTTTTAAAAATGCACAATTTTGGACCAACGAAGAACACTGGAAATGGGCGACTGAACCTAATCCAAGAGAGAAGGCAAGTTTTTTGAAAGAGAATATAATGCCGATGCAGGAAAGCGGACAGTTGAATTTTTTACCAACGCCACAAAATGGCAATTATGGTTTCGCTCCAGATTTGAAGATGGATGTTATCTTTGTGGATGGACACACCGAAAAACAAATGCTTCCAGTAATTCAGTATCAGGAAAAAACGATTGTGTTTGCGGCAGATCTCATTCCGACTGTTGGGCATATTCCACAGGTTTATGTGATGGGTTATGATACGCGTCCGCTTTTAACAATGGAAGAGAAAGCGAAGTTTTTAAAGCAATGTGTTGATAATGAATATCTTTTGTTTTTTGAACATGATGCACACAATGAATTGGCGAGTTTGAAAATGACAGAAAAAGGAATTCGCTTAGATGAAACCTTCAGCATGAATGAAGTTTTTGGATATTAAGATTAGAAAAATTAAAATAAAGTTATGATAGAAGAAGAAGCTGAACCCGAACCCAGGGACAGTACAAAGATTATTGGAATAACCGGTGGAATTGGATCCGGAAAATCAACGGTGTCGAAACTGATCGAAGAGGCAGGTTATCCTGTTTATTACTCAGATATTCGGGCGAAAACAATTGTGAATGATCATGCACAACTTCAGCAGCAAATCAAGCAACTTTTAGGAGAACAATCCTTTGATGACAATGGTTTGTATGACAGAAAGTACGTGGCTGACATTGTTTTTGAAGATGAAGGCATATTATTGAAACTTAATTCGTTGATTCATCCCGCTGTAAAAATCGATTTTGAAAACTGGGTGGACCAACAAACGACTCCATTTGTTTTTAAAGAAACAGCACTTTTGTTTGAATTGAAATTAAATGAAAGCTGCTACAAATCTCTTTTAGTTACTGCTGACGACAACTGCAGATTAAAAAGGGTGATGGATCGCGACAACAAAACATATCGGGAAGTCGAAACAATCATGTTGAGACAAATGCCGGAAAAAGATAAAGTAAAAATGGCAGACTTTGTTATTTACAATAATGATGGTCTGGAAGAGCTTGAAGAGGAAACTAAAAAAATACTGACTGAAATAGTCGCTTCATAAATAAAGTTTCTGTAGAAATATAAAACCTGAATTCATATTGAATTCAGGTTTTTTGTATTAAAATTTTCAAATGTTTAATTGCGGTTTTTTACCAAAAGCCAACCGCTGTATTGAGTAAAACTATTATGGCCAGGTTCTTTCCAGTTGATGATATACCAATAGGATCCGGTATTGACTAATCTTCCGGACGTTTTTCCGTCCCACGAAAATTGATTGCTTTTATCACCACTGAATACCTGTTTTCCAAATCGATCATAAATTTGAAGAGAAGGTTCATCTTTTTTCAACAAACCAGAATAATTCAGTATGTCGTTAATTCCGTCATCGTTCGGAGTGATTACATTGTAGAGCTGAATCACATTAATGCTCACTGAAACAGGTTCGCAATTGTCAGCTGAAATTACGTAGATCGTATGGTTTCCACCCGGAACATTTAGGAATACATTAGATGTTTGATAATTGAAATTGTCAATTGCATATCGGTAAGGAGGATTTCCACCCGAAGCATTTATCGTTACCGTTGAACCTTGAATATCGATGCGGGTGATTTCTGGCAGCTCAACTGGAGTGATCGAAACCGTTTGGCGATAAACACAACCATTGGAATATAGATCAACCCAATAATCTGCTACTCCGACATTTTTTATGACCTGCGTTTTTTCGCCTGTGCTCCATAAATATCCATCAAATCCTGCACCTGCATCGAGACTTGTCTTTGCTTCCGGACATATTTCTTTGTTAACTAAAACAGTTGATTTTCGTGGCTTTCTTAAGGTTAAATTTAAAGTTCCGATCGCGTCACAAACTCCTGATTTTTTTAATCGATAGTAAAAAGTTTTATTACCGCTAAGAACTTGACTTGACGAAATGTTTTGACCTGCGTAATTATTCTGAGCTTTAGTAAGATCATCAAAATAAGTGGCGGTAACATTTGCCTCCGTTGAGAAAATAGAAAGATAGCTTGCTAAATTAATCGCCGTCTCATTATCGAAATCATTATCGCAGGCAAAATCGGAAACTGTATTTTTAATGGCAAGCTTGGGTCCGATGTTTAAAATTATTTTCCTGATAGCAGGCGGACAAACATTATTGGCATCAACCCTTATCCAAACTTCATTGTACGTGGTAGTGAAATTATAAATGCCGGATATATTGTCATTTCCACCAATTTGTGCCTTGGCTTCATTTTCATAATAACGAATGTTTAAACCTGGTAAATTCGGAATGATAATTGGCGAAATCGAATTCACATTTACTTTATATTGACCATCGATAATTCCATCTATATCCTCATCGCAATGTGTTTTTGTATAAAGGTTTTCCTTAACAACTGGCGGTGAATTTGTTTCCAAAGTTATCGTTGCAGTCGCCTCACATCCGAATTTATTTTTGATGTATACATAAACCACATCACCATTTGTTGCTGGATAGTTTGCGAGTTGGCTATTTGGTATGAGGTTGAGCAATGCAGCGTCGCTATAGTGTTTTTTCTCAGCGGTGGTGTCGGGTGTAACAATCGCCTGGTTTAAATTATATACGGCGTTATTGGTATCGCTGCATTTTTTCAAAACCACGTCATTGGTAACAACTTGATTAAGTTGAATTGTTGCCTGTACCACTTCACAATCTGGGATTGCACCCACGCCACAAAAGGTAAACCGGAAAGTGTCAATGCCAGATTCGTTTTTATTAGCGGTATATGTTAGCGTTCCGTCGGGAGCGATGGACACCGTTCCCTTAGTTGGCTGCGTCGTTACGACAACTGTAGAATAATTAATTGCTTGCGTGCTTAAAACAAATTTTGGGATAATTTGTTGCTCACTACAAGTGGTATAATTGTAATTGGTAAAATTGGTGCAGTTGAAAAATTTAAAATCTTCGGTTTGGACTTCTGGACAGATTCCCTGTTTAATCCGTACGGCATAAATTCCCGCTTGAGAAGGATAATAAAAGTAATCGGTATTGGAGGGATGAGCAGCCGTTACAGGAGCATTAATATAAGTGTTTCCCACTTTTTGTAACCATTGATAACTGTCAAAACCTTCGATCACTGCGAGTTTTACATCATCTGGAAGACATTCTCCTTCAATTTTAGAAATAAGCGGAATAGAAGAAAAGCCAGCGAAAAACCCACCATAGCCTACGGCATCGTTTCCAGCCGTGATTCCAGCGGTCACGGCGCGTGAAGAAATTAGTGAAATATTTCCTGTGATATTGGGAATAGAGTAGGTCACCCAATCGGTAGTTCCGGCAACAGGATGTGGACCGTTTTCAGGAGTAAGGACCAAAGGAGTACCATTACTTTTCACCTCTACAGCTGCATTTTTCTCGGTAATAATATTCAGTTTTGTAGGAACTGTCAAACTGTATGGAACCTGATTGCTGACATATTCATTTTCATTAATAAACCCGATCTCATCAATCTTTCTTGGCAGATAACAGCTTAAAGGAGGAATGTAATTAAAACCGCCCGTGGCTGCACTGATCTCACCATCAAGTCCGGCCAAGAGCTGATAAACATAAATATCTTCAGAAGAAGTGATGAACATATTAAAGTGAGAAGAACCTTGATCGACATAACTGCCTGGTGGAGTAGTAAAAAATTCACCAGTATTAATCGTAGCAACTGGCGTTGGATTGCCGTTGAGGTAAATTTTAGTATTATCTTTTACCGCCACAATCAATGCTTTTTCCATGGTTGTCAGAGTTCCGGCATAGTCAAAACTGTTTTCTCCATTTCCTTTTACAAGCACAAAAGTTTTCCCTAATTTATTGATGGGAACAGCTTGATCCATTAATATATCAGAAACGCCCGTTACATTTGAAGAATACTGTCCGTTAAAATTTCCGTTGGTTACGACCACAGGTTTGTCTGAAATGATTCTCGCTCCGATATAGCCGGTCTGATTTTCATCAAAGCTGTCACCACCTTCAATAATGTACGATTCGCCTTTATTCAATTCAAAAGTGATCTCGGTTCTGGGGATCTCATCTGAAAAAACAACATCTGGTCGAAATTCGGTGATCTTTATTTTGGTGTTGTCTTGCGTCGCCATCACACTGTTCATGAAGTTCAAAGATCCAGTAGATGCGGTTATCGGTGCAACAACCGCGCGAAATTCGGTGCCAAGAGCAGCGGTTCCTTTTGAGGTTTGAATTTCAGCGTGATTTTGAATAGAAAATCTCAGACTTGCAAAAAACGGCTTTTCACCTTTTAAATAAAAGCCCATCGCCACTGGTTGAAACAATCCAACCAAGGGATTATTCCAGTCATTAGTAACAATAATTCTGCTTCTTTGGTAAGAGGGAATTTTATATTTCTGAGGATTGTTTTTACTCACCATGAAACTTGCAATCACCACATTATCATAATAAATATCGACTTTGAAGGGAGTTGTTTCGCCCGTCGACATGTAGATAGATTGATAGTTTGCAGTGTACGGACCACTTACCCGATCAGACATTGGACCGAACCAGTGTTCACGGTCTAATTGTGCGAAAGTACTGAAGAAAATTAAAGAAAATATAAAGAGTAGGAGTTTTTTCATGCATGATTGGGTTACCTTACAAATGTAATATTATTTACCAAAATTTAACACCGGTAAAATTAGATTAAATATTATTTTGAACTGATCTTAAATCTTAAGTTTTATTCAAAAGAAAAACCTGAATTGCTACTGAATTCAGGTTTTTTTTGTGGTCTATTTAATTTAATTATTCTCTTGACTTGACTAAAACCCAGCCCGTCAATTTTGCAACGGTTGTTGAGCCTGGCTCCTGCCATTGCAATACATACCAGTAACTTCCGGTTGCAACTGCTTTTCCAGAGATCTTTCCGTCCCAGGAAAAGCGGTTGTTTTTATCTCCTTTAAAAACAGAAACTCCATAACGGTCGAAAATCTGTAAAAACGGATTGTCTTTTCGCAACAGATCAGCATAATTAAGAACGTCATTTTTACCATCATCATTTGGAGTGATGACATTCAGAATTCTAAGAATATTGATTTCTGTCGTTATTGGTAAACATTGATCTGCAGAAATTACATACACAGTATAATCTCCCGACGGAATGTTGGTGAACACGTTGGAGTTTTGATAAGTGGAGCCGTTTAGCGAGTATTGATACGGCGGATTTCCACCAGTGACTAAAACAGTAACTGTTCCGCCCTGAATTTCGACGCCTGTGATGACAGGTAAAGAGACCGCTTTGACAGAAACTTGTTGTCTGTAAGTACAACCGTCGGCGGTGAGCTCAACCCAATATTCACCCACAGGAACATTGATAGATTGTGCAGTAGAGCCATTACTCCATAAATATTTGCTAAAGCCAGGTCCTGCATCTAAAGTTGTCGTAGCTTCTGGACAAATATTTTTGTCAACAAGGACAGTAGATTTTTTCGGAACTTTTATAGAGATCGTTAAAGTTCCGATATTGTCGCAAACCCCAGCCTTCTGAAAACGCAGATAATAAGTTCCAGAATTGATAATGCTAACCTCACTTGGAATGGACCCTGTGTTTTTTTGAGCATCAGAAATCGTTTTAAAGTACGTTGCTGTCACACCAGTTTCAGTCGTGAAAAGAGATTTGTAATTCGCCAGATTTACCGTTTTTATTCCATCAAAATCATCATCACATTCAGAAGCGGTATTGGTTGTTTTAATTAAACCTAATTGAGCTCCAATTTTAAAATCAATGGTTTTAATTTCTGGCGGACAAACTGTTGAAATTGCCCGTACATAAACAGTCGTGTTCGCAGTATAAGTCCAGTCATTCGGCAAAAGTGGGGAGAAAGTTGGCGATAAAGAATATTCCACCGTAAATAACGATGAGTTGGTGATGATAGTCGTCGTTATCGTTGAAAATTTTACTTTAATAATTCCATCAAAGTCATTGTCACAATTGGTTCCATTAAAAGCTGCGATATTCCAGATTGGTTTCGGTGATTCGACAACAGAAACATTTTGGCGGTAAACACAACCAGATAAATTAGTGAGATCTACAAAGTAATTTCCTACGCCAACATTAATGGTGGTAGCGGTAGAACCTGTACTCCAAAGAATACTGGAATAACCAGTTCCGACATTTAAAGGAGTTGTAGTTCCCTGACAAATCGTTACTGACGCTGGAAGTGTAGTTGAAGGCGTAGCAACTTTAAAGGAAATATTTAAAATTCCGAGTGCATCACAAACTCCGGCTTTTTTAAATCGATAATAGAAGGTTTTATTTCCGGTAATGGTTTGAGCTGCTGGGATATTTTGACCTGGCAGATTGTTTTGAGCTTTCGTTAAATCATCGAAATATTTTACCGAATCGTATGGATTGGTAATAAAGAGATTGAGATAATTCGCGAGGTTAATACTCTCTGTATTGTTCAAATCATTATCGCAGACATTAATCGGAACAATATTTTTAATTAAAGTTAATTGGTCTCCGATTTTAAAATCAATGGTTTTTATTTCGGTCGGACAAACCGTAGAAATTGCTCTTACATAAACCGTAGTATTCGCAGCATACGTCCAGTCATTTGGTAAAAGTGTCGAGAAGTTAGCAAATAAAGAATATTCTACGGTGAACAAAGTAGAGTTGGTGATGATGGTCGGAGTTATTGATGAAAATTTCACCTTGGTAATTCCATCAAAATCATCGTCACAATAGGTTCCATTAAAAGCTGCGATATTCCATATTGGTGTCGGTGATTCAACTACAGAAACATTTTGGCGATAAACACAACCAGACGAATTGGTGAGATCTACAAAGTAATTCCCGACGCCCACATTGATTGTAGTAGCCGTTGAACCTGTACTCCAAAGAACACTGGAATAACCAGTTCCGACATTTAGAGGAGTTGTGGTTCCCTGACAAACCGTGACCGTTGCCGGAAGTGTTGCTGAAGGCGTAGCAACTTTAAAGGAAATATTTAAAATTCCGAGCGCATCACAAACTCCGGCTTTTGTAAATCGATAATAGAACGTCTTATTTCCAGTGATTGTCTGAGCCGCGGAAATATTTTGACTTGGCAGGTTATTTTGAGCTTTGGTTAAATCATCGAAATATTTTACCGAATCGTATGGGTTGGCAGTAAAGAAAGTTAGATAAGTATCAAGGTCAATATTTTCTGTAGTATCAATATTAGTATCGCAAACATCTTTGTTTATCGGACTGGTAATCGCCAACTTTATTCCGGTAGTTAAAAGAATTTCTTTGATAACAACAGGGCAACCATTTTTCGGTTCTACTCTGATCCAGATGGAACGGTTTGCAGTAAAGCTGAAAATCCCCGTGATATTGTCTGTTCCGTTGGCAATCGCTTTAGCTTCATCTTGATAATATTTAACAACGTGATCGGCTGGAGTTTGTAAAACAATCGGCGTAATCGAAATGACATCAACTTTATATATTCCGTCGAGCACGCCATCCACATCTTCGTCGCAATGGGTTTTAGTATATAATTCAGGTTTAACTTCAGCCGCCAGTTTAGATTTCAATTCAATTTTTGCAATGGCGATACATCCATAAGTGTTAACCATTCTCACCCAGACAAAACGGTCTACTGTCGTAAGATTTGTAAAATTGCTGATGACTTCTGTGGCAATCTGATTTTGTGCGCCGTTTAAGGTTTCATAATATACTTTCGTGACAGTCGTATCAGGTGTGACTGCTGCTAAACTTAGGTTGTAGGTTGCAATCCCAGTCAGCGTACATTCGTTCAATACAACGTCATACTTTTCAATTTGATTCAGGTTAATGGTTGCCTGTACCGTTTCGCAATCTGCGATGGCACCATCTCCGCAAAATGAAAATTTGAAAGTATCTGTTCCTGTTGCATTTGGGTTAGCGGTGTAGGTGATGGTTCCATCAGGATTGACTACTGCGTTTCCTTTTGTCGGCGGAGTATCAATTTTAATGGTAGGAATATTTACGTTTTGGGAACTTAGGGCAAAAATAGGAGTGATAACTTGCTCCGTACAAGTAGTATAATCATAGTTGGTAAAGGTGGTACAATTGTAAAATTTAAAATCACGGGTCTGTATTTCATCACAAGAACCTTGTTTTACTTTCACCGCATAAATTCCGGCTTGTGTTGGTTCGTATTTATAAGTATTATTAATTCCTGGTGCAGGAATGTAAGTAGGACCAACCCTAATTAACCACTCGTAAGAATTAAAACCTTCTGTAACCTCTAGCTTTACACCTGGAAGGCAGTCACCTTCGGTCTTTAAAATTAATGGAATTGAAGAAAAACCAGCAAAATACCCGCCATATCCCATCGCATCGTTTCCCGAAGAAATACCTGCAGTAACAGCGTTTGAAGAGAATACTGCGATGTTTCCCGTAATATCTGGAATAGAATAGGTAACCCAAGCATTATTTCCTGTAACATTGAAAGGTCCGTTGCTTGCATTTAAGGTTAAAGAAACTCCGTTTCGTTTTACATCAACAGTTGCATCTCTTTCTGTAATAATGTTAAGTTTAGTTGGTACTGTTAAACTGTAGTACACATTATTTGAAGAATATTCATTTTCTTCAATCTTTCCGATTTCATCAATTTTTTTAGGGAGATAACAATTCAATGGTGGGATATAATTAAAACCTCCTGTTGCCACCATTGAACTTCCCGAATCCCCTGCCAATAATTGATAGACATATATGTTCTTTGTTGCTTTAATGAACATATTATAATGATTAAAAGTTTGGTTAATAAAGGCGGAATTATCAGTAAGAAAATATTCACCAGCATTCAATGTAATAACAGGTGTTGTGCCGTTGTTGATATAGATCTCGGTGTTATTTTCGGTTGCGAGTATTAATCCTTTTTCCATATTAGAAATGGTGGTGCCATTTCCTTTCATTAATACGAAATCTTGCCCTAATTTGTCAATTGGAACTCCTTGGTCCATCAAAATATCTGATGAATTAGGATAATTCCCTGCATATTGGCCATTAAAGTTGCCATTGGCAATAACGATAGGTTTGTCAGCAATTATTTTCGCTCCGATATATCCCGTATAATTTTGTGAATTGTCGCCTGTTCCATCGATAATATAAGATTGTCCCTTGTTAAGCGTAAATGTAATTTGAGATCTGGATATGTAATCTGAAAATTGAACAGTCGGACTAAAATCTGTGATGGTGACTTTGGTATTATCCTCCGTCGCCATAATGCTATTCATGAAATTAAGAATTGAACTGCCAACTGTTATTGGTGCCATGACTGCTCGAAACTCAGTTCCTAGGGCAGCAGTTCCTTTCGAAGTTTGTATTTCACCGTGATTTAAAATTGAAAATCGTAAACTCGCAAAAAATGGTTTGTCTCCCTTTATATAAAAGCCCATCGGAACAGGTCTAAATAAATCTGATTGTGAATTGGTAATAATCCTTCCCCGAACAGAGTTTTGTATGCTGTATTTAACAGGATTGTTTTTGCTGATGGTAACTGAGCCTATAACAATGTTATTACTGTAAATGTCAACTTTGAAAGGTGTTATTTCGTTGGTTGACATGTAGATTGATTGGTATTGCGAGTTATTCGTGGTACGATCTACCATCGGTGCAAACCAGTGCTCCCGGTCGAGCTGTGCAAAAGAACTGAAGAATATAAAAGAGAATATAAAGAGTAAAAGTTTTTTCATTCGTTATTGAGTTTCTCTGCAAATGTAATATTCTTTTAACAAATTTTAATAAACATTAGCATATTCATAACTATTTTTCTAGGTTCATATTAAAATGACATTTCTAAAGTTTTACTTTTCTTTAAATTAATATTGGAGATCAACCTCGACGATAATTTTAAGATTAACTTTGTATTTATTATTAATAGTATGAAAAAAATAGTTTCCCTTCTCTTCATTTTCTTTTGTATAAGTGCGTTTTCACAAGCTGATACAGCTCAGGTTGTTGTTCCAAATCGAATTAATTCTTTTGAAGCGATTTCAAAACCTTACGTGATTTTAATTTCAGCGGATGGTTTCCGCTCCGATTATGCTAAAAAATACAACGCAAAAAACCTGCTAGAAATCGCCGAAAATGGAGTTTCTGCAAAAGCCTTAATTCCCAGTTTTCCCACGATCACTTTCCCGAATCACTGGAGTTTAATTACCGGTTTATATCCTGCTCATCATGGTTTGATCGATAATTTTTTCTACGATTATAAAAAACAAGAATTCTACAAAATGAGCAGCCAGGAAAACGCGGAAGATGGAACCTGGTATGGCGGAACACCACTTTGGAGTTTAGCCGAAAAACAAGGAGCTCTTTCTGCGTCTATGATGTGGGTAGGTTCTGCAAGTGATGCGGGTGGAATTAGACCAACTTATTATTATCATTATCACGAAAAGTTTTCTCCTGATGAAAAAGTTGAGAAAGTAATCGATTGGCTCCAATTACCAGAAGATCGTCGTCCTCATTTCATTAGTTTGTATTTCCCAGAAGTTGATGGAGCAGGACACCGCTTCGGTCCGGATAGTCCGGAAGCGGAGAAGTCGGTTCATCTGGTTGATGACGCCGTTGGACTTTTAATTAGAAAAGTAAACGAATTAGGATTAAAAAATGTGAATTTTATTTTCGTTGCAGATCACGGAATGGTTAAAGTAGATGTAGAAAATCCGCTTGAAATTCCAGAAATGCTGTTCGATAAAAAACGATTTGATTTTTATAACGCGCAAACCTTAATGAGAGTGGTTGTTAAAAATCCAGCGGAAGTAAAATCGGTTTACAAAGAATTAAAGAAAAATAAGACCGCAGATTACGATGTTTTCCTTGATAAAAGATTTCCAAAAAAATTACATTTCTCACCGAAAAATGATCGTTACAATCGAATCGGACAAATTCTTTTGGTTCCAAAAGCTCCAAAAATATTTTTAGAAAAAGGCAAGAAAACATCTTTAGGTAAGCACGGATATAGCCCGTATGAAGTTCCTGAAATGAAAGCGACCTTTATCGCTTCGGGTCCTGCTTTTAAACAAAATAAAAAAATCGGTGAATTTCAAAATGTGAATATTTATCCAATCGTGGCTGATATTTTAAATCTGAAAGTAACTGAACCCATTGACGGTACTCAAAAAGTCGCCAAAGAAATTCTTCAGAAATAACAAAAAATATCCGGGTGAAACTTCAACCGGATATTTTAATTTTATAGTAAATCTTAATTTTTCAAAGACTGCATGTCAATCACAAATCGATACCGGACATCGCTTTTCAACATTCGCTCATACGCTTTGTTAATGTCCTGCATATTGATCATCTCTATTTCTGGTAAGATGTTATTTTCGCCACAGAAGTCGAGCATTTCCTGAGTTTCTTTAATTCCACCGATCACAGAACCCGCCACTGATCTTCGTCCTAAAATCATTGGTGGTGTAGATAAAGCATCTTCCATTTGACCAATAAAACCTACCAAAACTAAGGTCCCATTGATGTTTAAAGTAGCCATGTAAGGATTAATATCATGATCGTAAGGAACGGTGTCAATAATTAAATCGAATTTTCCTGCGGCAGCTTTCATCTCATTTTCGTACGTCGAAATAACAACGGCATGTGCGCCTAGATCTAAAGCATCCTGAATTTTGTCAGGACTTCTGGAGATTAAAGTAACTTCAGCGCCTAATCCTTTAGCCAGTTTAATCGCCATGTGACCAAGACCGCCCAAACCAACGACTGCAACTTTACTTCCTTCTTTGACATTCCAGTGTTTTAGCGGAGACCAAGTGGTAATTCCTGCACAAAGTAAAGGAGCAACTGCTTTTAAATCTAAACTTTCTGGAATTTTTAAAACAAAATCTTCCGTAACCACGATTTTTTCTGAGTAGCCACCGAAGGTTTGTTGATTTAAATGTTTATCATTTCCGTTATATGTTCCGGTTGAACCATTCAAACAATATTGTTCCAGATCCTGTTTGCAGCTTTCGCATTCTTTACAGGAATCTACCAGACAACCTACACCGGCTAAATCACCAACTTTAAATTTGGTAACCTCTGCACCAACTTTCGTAATTCGTCCTACAATCTCGTGTCCCGGAACTGCTGGATATTTGGTGCCGCCCCAATCGTTTCTGGCAGTATGCAAGTCGCTGTGACAAACGCCACAATATAAAATTTCTATTTCAATGTCAGTCGGTTTAACCTCTCTGCGGTCGATGATCATTTCTTTTAAATCATCGTCTTTAGAAACCGTTCCGAAAGCTTTTATATTCCAATTATCGCTCATGTATGTTATTTTTAGTAAAAACAAAGATAGTTTCTTGTTGATCAAATTTATGTTAATGAAGTACTAAATAAATCGTCACTATCTCATAAAATTTATTCTGATGGAACCCAGACAGAAACATTTCCAGCCGGCACAGGGAAGTTTCCAAATCCGTTTTCATCAATGGTTACTTTTTCTTCGAACCAGCCCAGGAAATCGTAGAATGTTTGTCCTGCGTATTGCGCTCCCATTTCCATAGGTTTGTGGTAAGCGTCTTTATTACTCAGTACCACTGCACAACCTTTGTGTTCTTCATCACCTTCACGAATCCAACCGAGACAATTAGCATCCTCGAAATAGTCGCGTTGATTTCCGTACGCAAATAGTTGTCTTGCTTTCAATAACTCTTCAATTTTTTCTACTTTATCTAAAAATATTTCCTGATCATTTCCTTCTTTGTCTTTGTCGGTGTAATTTGCCCCAAATAAATCAGGATAGAAAATACATGGATAACCATCTTGCCTCAACAAAATTAAAGCATACGCCAAAGGTTTAAACCATTTTTCGACCGGCGCTTCTAAGTCTTGCAAAGGTTGCGTATCGTGATTATCAACAAGAGTAACTGATAAAAGCGGATTGCTTAATGTTAAAGTTCCATCAAATATTTGTCGCAGATCATATTCTGAACCAGCCAGCGAAGCTTCATGGAAATTGTGATGCAAAGAAGAATCAAACAGACTCATCGAACCTTCCGTAGCTTCGATGTACTTTTCTAAAAGAGGCAATTCTCCCGGTGCCCAATATTCACCTACTGCAAAAATGTTTTTTCCCGTGTTGGCTCTCAAAGTGTACAACCATTCTTGATAAAATTCGGGTGACTGATGTTTTACAGCATCTAAACGAACGCCATCAAACTGAATTTCATCATGATACCATTTTCCCCAATTATTCAATTCTTCCCGTACGAAAGGATTTCGCTGATCGATATCGTTATACATTAGATAATCATAGTTTCCTTTTTCGTCAGAAACCATTTCTTCCCAGCCATCGCCGTGATCGTTAATGATTTGATAAATTCCTTCTTCCTGACCTTCCGCGTAATCAACTCCTGTGAAACACTGGAAATTCCATTTAAAGTCAGAATACTTTTCGCCTCTTCCCGGAAAGGTAAATTTGGTATAAGATTCTATTTCAAAAGGTTCTGATAAATTTTCCTGGCGGTTTTCAGGATTCACTTTTACGGCATGAAATTTTTCTAATTCGTCACCGCCTGCTTTATGATTCAGAACGATATCTGCGATGACCGAAATTCCATTTTCCTGTAAAGTCTTGCAGGAATTAAGGTATTGTTCTTTGCTTCCGTATTTTGTAGGAGTGGTTCCTTTTTGGTCGAATTCACCTAAATCAAATAAATCGTAAGGATCATAACCAACAGAATAACCGCCACCAGCACTTTTATAAGCGGGCGGAAACCAAACTGCAGAAATTCCTAATTCTTTTAAATAAGTCGCAGAATCTTTTATTTGATCATATAACTGCGAATTTCCATCGGAGTACCAATGGAAAAATTGAATCATGGTTGGGTTCATTGTTCTTAATTTTTAAAGTGGAGTAGCAAAAAGTATCCCATAAATAATTTCCCTTTTTCTTACCTCATTATATTCATCTTCTCTTCTTGAAGATCGAGCAGGCGTAAATGTTTTCTAATGATTTCTTCATCCAGTAAAAGTTCTTTTCGATTTTTATTGATGAGCCATTTTTTCTGCGTATCGATTACTTCAGAATAAATGTTTTGGTATTCTTTATAATTAATAATAATTTCTGAACTATTCAATCTGGTTTCCCATATCGTAAGTTGATCTTTCAAGTCGGGAAAAGATTCTATTTTGTCGGCATAATCAGTGCGAATTTTGTCGATAGCAACTTGGGCGAGTCCAGTACGAATTTCATAATCAATTTCTTTCTCACTTTTGATGTAATCTCGATCTTCTGGTGGAAATTTTTTAAGTAAAATAGGAAGCGTTAAACCTTGAACTACAAGGGTTAAAAGTATGACTACGAATGTGATGAATAAAATTAAATTTCTTTGTGGAAAAGGTGTTCCATCTGCTAAAGTTAATGGGATCGATAATGCCTGCCGCTAAAGAAACGACGCCTCTCATTCCGGTCCATCCTAATAATAAAGGTGATTTCCAATTGGGACTTTCGGGATCTGCTACTTTAATATAATTTCGCATAATTAAGGTGGTAATGACGGCGCCATAAACTGCCAGAATTCGAACAACAACCAATACTAAAGTTACGGCGGCGCCATATGCGATGGCAGTGTAAATGTTGGTGTTTCCTAAGCCAGACACAATTTCTGGTAATTCTAAACCGATCATCATGAATACGATTCCATTGAGTAAAAAACAAAAACTTTCCCAAACGGTAACCGTTCGAAGACGAGAGGCGCTGCTTAGAAAGTCCTGATTTCGATAAGATAAAAACAAACCTCCGCACACTACGGCCAATACACCGGAAGCGTGAAGTTCTTCTGCCGACAAGTACATCACAAAGGGCGCAACCAGACTGAGTAACATATCAGTATTTGCATCCGTTGGTAGGAGTTTATGCAGTTTTAAAAATAGATATCCGATTATTAATCCAAGTCCGGCACCGCCAATACACATCCACAGAAAACTGCCGGCAGCGTCTTGCCAAACAAATTGACCTGTTGCCGCCGCAATCATTGCAAATCTGAAAATGATTAGAGACGATGCATCATTAAGCAAACTTTCCCCTTGTAAAATGGAGGCGAATCTTTTCGGAACTTTTACAAATTTCAAAATAGCGCCAGAACTTACGGCATCTGGTGGCGATACGATTCCGCCTAATAAAAAACCTAAAGCTAAAGAGAAACCAGGAATGAAATGATTGGCAAAAATAGCGACCGATAAAGCGGTTAGAAAAACGACGACAAAAGCGAAACTAAAGATGATTCGTCGCCATCTCCACAATTCTTTCCAGGAAGTGGTCCAGGCAGCTTCATATAATAATGGTGGTAAAAAAATTAAGAAAATGAGTTCCGGCTCTACTTTAATGGTCGGAGTTCCTGGAATGAAACTTACTGCAAGTCCGGCGATCACTAATAAAACGGGGTACGCAACTTTAATTTTTTTTGCTATAATGAGAAGGATCGTAATCAGCAAAACCAGTGAAAGGTAAAATGCAAAGTTCTCTAGCATAAAATAATTTTAAAGTAAAAGTAAACATTAATTTGCTGTATTTTATCGATAATAGAAAGCGATTATTCAAACTCCGCAAACGGAATTTTCAATTGCACCGAGATTTGCTTTTTCTCCTGCGTATTCAAATTAGAAAGTGACAAACCCAAAAGTCGAACGGGTTTATCGAACGGGCGAAGTTCCCAAAGTTTGATGGCAGTTTTGTAGAAGTCCTGGGCGTTCTCGTAATATACTTCTTGTGTTTTGCTTCGGGTATAAAAGGTGAAATCTTTATATTTGATTTTCAAGGTTAGAGATTTTCCTTTGATTTCTTTTTTAGAAAGTCGAGTGTCTAAATCTTCGCTGATGATCTCTAACTGTTTGAAAACCGCTTCTTCATCTGCCAGATTTTCCCAGAAAGTTTCTTCGACGCCGACGCTTTTTTGAATGCGGTTCGGTCGTACTTCGCTGTTGTGAATTCCGCGAACTACGTTGTAATAATAACTTCCAGATTTGCCAAACAGGTTGACGAGTTCTTCTAATGATTTCTTCTTTAAATCTAACCCTTTAAAAATATGAAGTTCATGCATTTTATTGGCCGTGACTTTTCCGATTCCATAAAATTTCTCAATCGGAAGTTCTTCCATAAAATCCAATATCTGGGTTGGATGAATGGTTTTTTGTCCATTAGGTTTTCGATAATCAGAAGCGACCTTTGCCAAAAATTTGTTCACCGAAATTCCGGCAGAAGCGGTCAATCCGGTTTCTTCGAAAATTCGGCTTCTAATTTGTCGGGCAATTTCCTGAGCAGACTCAATATCTTTTTTATTTTCCGTCACATCCAGGTACGCTTCATCTAAAGAAAGTGGCTCTACCAGATCAGTGAACTCATAAAATATTTTTCTGATCTGCTGCGAAATTTCTTTATACCGATTGAATCGCGGTTTTACGACAATTAAATGCGGACATTTTTCCATCGCAATTCTCCCGGGCATTGCAGAACGAACTCCGAATTTTCTCGCTTCGTAACTTGCTGCTGCAACCACGCCGTACATTCCTCCTCCAACTGCCAAAGGTTTTCCCCGCAGTTCAGGATTGTCATGTTGCTCCACAGAAGCGTAAAACGCATCCATATCAACATGAATTATTTTTCGGTCAGATTGCATGGAGGCAAAATTAGGGAATGAGGTTGGGAAAAGAGTAGTGTAAAATAACTTTAACCTAAATGATGTAAATTTGACTATCAATTCAAACATAAGTAAAAAAATATAATTAAAATGACCGACGATAAATTAGCAGTCCTCATTGACGCGGACAATGTTCCGTATAAAAATGTAAAAGAAATGTTAGAGGAGATTTCTAAAAATGGAACTCCAACCATTAAAAGAATATATGCTGACTGGACTAAACCGACTGTTTCAGGCTGGAAAAATGTTTTGCTTGAAAATGCAATTACACCGATTCAACAATACAGTTATACGACGGGGAAAAACTCTAGTGACAGCGCACTGATTATTGATGCGATGGATATTTTGTATTCTGAAAAAGTAACCGGCTTTTGTATTGTTTCCAGTGATAGTGATTTTACGAGATTGGCAACGAGACTGCGGGAAGCCGGAATGATGGTGATGGGATTTGGTGAAAAGAAAACACCGAAACCGTTTATCTCTGCCTGTGATAAATTTATTTATCTTGAGATCTTAAACGATACCGACGATTCCGATAAGGATTCTGATAAAGATTCAGGAAATACAGTCACTAAAAAAACGGAGAAACCTAAACGTAAAAAAGAACCATTAAGTAAAGTTGATGGCAGAACTATAAAACTGATCACTGAAAGTATCAATGACTTAGGTGACGAAGATGGCTGGACTTTCTTAGGAAACCTTGGCAGTTTTATAATTAAAAAGAAACCTGACTTTGATCCGCGAAACTTTGGTTTTGCAAAACTCTTACCTTTAATTAGAAGCATCGGAAAGATTGAAATTGATGAACGCGAAACAGGTGTGAATAATATCAGACACATTTATGTGAAAGTGAAATAAGAGAAATGTAATCTTTAGCAGAATTTATTCGAATATTTTTTTAATTAAAACTCCCGCGGATTTTGCAGATTAAGCAGATTGTGCAGGAGATAAAGTGTAATTAGAAATCTGCGAAAGCACCTAAATCTGCGCGAGAAAATTTAAAATTGAAATTATGAATAGTAATTAAAAATGCAGTAATTATCATTTCCGAAGGGAATCTTAATTCTCTTCACTTCTTAATTAAACTTAATGGTTAAATTTCTTTTTTTATTAAACTTGCAAGTTTAAGATCTTTACAAAAAACTTTAAAACGAAAAAACGCATCCCGAAAAGATGCGTTTCTCTATTCATATTCCTGTTGGAAATTAAGCGCTATAATTCTTCACCAAACCTTTTACAATTTTAATAACATTCGGCATTGCTTTATCAGCAGCTTGTAAAACTTCTTCGTGTGAAACCGTGAACGCGATATCTGGTCCGCCAACATCAGTAATAATAGAAATTCCGAAACACTCCATTCCTTGATGTTTCGCCACGATCACTTCCGGAACGGTGCTCATTCCAACCGCATCGCCGCCGATTGCTTTGATCATTCCGTATTCAGCGGGCGTTTCAAAAGTTGGACCTTGTAATGCAACATAACAACCTTGGTGAGCTTTTATTCCTAAGTCATCTGCAACCTTGGCAGCGACTTCAATCATTTTTTTATTGTACGGTTCGCTCATGTCCACAAATCGAGGACCGAGTTCGTCTAAGTTTTTTCCACGCAGCGGATGTTCCGGCATCATGTTGATATGATCATTAATAATCATCACATCGGCAACGTTGAAAGCAGGATTTACGCCACCGGCAGCATTTGATAAAATCAAATTTTTAATTCCTAATAAATGAAAAACCCGGAAAGGAAAAACGATGGTTTGAATATCGTGACCTTCATAATAATGAAATCTGCCACTCATCATCAACACTTTTTTGCCTTCAAGTGTTCCGTATATTAATTCTCCGCCATGTCCATCAACAGTCGTCTGAGGAAAATTTGGGATTTGGGAATATTCTAAAACGTGAATCGCTTCTACTTCATCTTTTAGTTTTCCTAAACCTGAACCTAAAACGATGGCAAAATCAGGAGTGTCCTGAATAATGTTTCTAATAAAATGTGCCGTCTCTTTAATTTTTTCTAACATAATCTAATATAATTTGATTAAAATCTTCCTTTCTATCGATGTTCACATTGATGGGCCAATAGTAAACAAGATCTCTAAGATAATCAAAAGTTTTCAGTCTTACATAGTCTTTTTCGGTCGTAAGGATGAGTTTGTATTCCCCCAGTTTTTTATATTCTGCCACAATATTTTTAATATCCTGATCGCTGAAATTGTGATGATCGCGAAACTTTAAATGTTTTACTTTTTGGGAGAAACGCGCGAGATGCTTTAATAAAGGTTTCGGATTGGCAATTCCAGTAATTAATAAAATATCATAGTAATCGAGATTGTTATCAGGAAGCATTTTATCTCTCGAATACACATTCTCGTCATAACCAATACTCGAAAAAAATACTTTTTGATAATGCTGAGGTTTAATTCTCGAAATGTAATATTGCTTTTTCTCGTCGGTTAAATCTTCCGGACATTTAGAAACCATAATGATTTGAGCCCGTTTTGCCCCGCTTCTGCTTTCCCGTAAATCTCCTGCTGGCAAAATAAAATCTTTAAAATAAGGATCATTATAATCCGTCATCAGAACATTAAAGCCTGGTTTAATGGCTCTGTGTTGATAAGCGTCATCCAAAACCAACGCATTTAAATCCATGTCCTGGATCATCTTTTTTGCGCCGGGAACTCTTTCCTCCGAAACGCCAATCACAAATCGGTTTTTAAATCTTTCAAATAGCTGCATTGCTTCATCACCTACGGTTTTATAATTGCTGTCGTAATTGGTGATTCCATAACCTTTGGTCACTCTTCCGTAACCTCGGGAGAGAACGCCAGTTCGGTAATGTTTGGATAAAAGATCAGCGATGTACATCACCATTGGTGATTTTCCACTGCCACCAACAGAAAGGTTTCCGACATTGATTATCGGAGTCTTAAATGTTTTCGATTTATAAATTCCCCAGTCATACATTGTGTTTCTAACAGCAGTTACCAAATGATAACCCAGGGAAAAAGGGTAGAGATACCATCTTTTCATAGTCGCCAAAATTACGAATTTTTAACAGTAAAGGAAACAGTAAAAAGATCATTTTTATCACTTCCGATTTTTTATTTGATGCTTGAGCTTCATGATATAAATTTCCTAATTATAGCCGTGGTTTTTAAACAATTTGTTTAATTTTGCTTTTATAGTTTTAACTGATGAGCAAAAAAAATATAGCCGTAGTTATGGGAGGATATTCTGATGAATATAAAGTCTCCCTGAAAAGTGGTCAATTGATTTTCGATTCTTTGGATCGTGATGTTTATAATGTCTACAAAGTGGTCATTCTGAAGGAAGAGTGGTATTTCGTGGATGATCGCGGCGAAAAATCACCGCTTGATAAGGCCGATTTTTCCGTGAGTTTAACCAGCGGCTTTAAAGTTAAATTTGACGTCTGCTTTAATATTATCCACGGAAGACCGGGTGAAAATGGCGAGCTTCAGGCGTATTGGAATACCATCGGACAAAAATATACAGGTTGCGATTTTTATCAAAGTGCTTTAACTTTTAATAAAAAAGATACGTTAGCAGTACTTTCAAAATATGGAATTCCATCCGCGAAAAGTATTTACTTAAGATTAGGTGAAGAGATTGACGAAAATGAGATTGTTGAAAAATTAGGTTTGCCTCTTTTTGTAAAACCGAATCAGTCAGGATCTTCTTTGGGGATAACTAAAGTGAAAGCACAGTCAGAATTAAAAGAAGCCTTAAAGTTTGCTTTTGCCGAAGACGAAGAAATTTTAATTGAAAGTTTCCTCGATGGAATGGAAGTTTCTGTCGGAGTTGTTGATTTTAATAATGAAACAGTAGTTTTAGGAATTACCGAAATTGTTCCTGACAAAGAATTTTTCGACTATGAAGCAAAATATGAAGGCGCTTCAGAAGAAATTACGCCAGCAAGAATCGATGATGAAACTCGTAAAAGAGTGGAAGAGATTTCAAAACGTGCGTATGAAGCTTTAGGAATGAGCGGATTTTCCAGAAGTGAATTCATCATCATGAACGGCACTCCTTATATGTTGGAAATGAATACCAATCCAGGTTTTTCACCAGCTTCCATTCTTCCACAGCAGGCAAAAATATATGGTATTTCAATCATGGATCTGTGTGGAAATGAAGTCGAAAAAGCCTTAGCTAAAAAATAAAAAATAAATTTTGTTTTAGATTTAAAATTATTTTCATCTAAAATTTATAATCTAAAATCAGTTTATGAGAGTTGCAGTTTTCCCAGGTTCATTTGATCCTATAACGCTTGGTCACTATGATATTGTCGAAAGAGCTTATCCTTTATTCGATAAAATCATTATCGCAATTGGGCAAAATTCACAGAAGAAATACATGTTTTCTTTGGAACAAAGAATGGAATTTATTCAAAAATCATTTGCGAAATTCCCGAATATTGAAGTGGATCATTTTGAGGGTTTAACCATTGATTACTGCCACAGCAAAAATGTGAATTTCATTTTGCGTGGACTGCGAAATCCAGCCGATTTTGAGTTTGAAAAAGCCATTGCGCAGACCAATAGAGAACTGACGAAAAATAATGAAATAGAAACCATATTTCTATTAACCTCTTCTGGCAAGTCATTTATCAGCAGCAGTATTGTCCGGGAGATTATCACCTTCGCAGGGAATTACGAAATCTTAGTTCCCGAAGCTGTTCGAGTTCTTCCAATGAGCGATAAGTAATGAGCAATTGGTAATTTAGATTGCTCCTTAAAATTAGTTTTTTTTATTATAAACAATAACTTATGAGCAATCTTGATTATAATCAAATCTTTAGGGACAGGACAAAAAAACTTTGCGTTTCAATAATAAGAACTCTTTCCATACTACCGTATTCTGAAGATTTATCCGTCATTAGAAAGCAGATTTATCGATGTTCAACGTCGGTTGCTGCAAATTATAGAGCAGTTGGTCGAGCAAGATCTGAAAAAGAAAAATTTGCAAAACTTTGCATTGTTGTAGAAGAAGCAGATGAGACTCAGTTTTGGTTAGAAATTATTGAGGAACTATGTTATTTGCCCTCAGAAAAATTAAATTATTTAAAAATAGAATATGATGAAATTGTGAAGGTAATGACCAGCTACAAAAAGAAACTTGCGGATAATTTTCCGAAGTAAGAATTTTTTATATTACTCATTACTTATCATTCATTACTTATTAAAATATGGTTCAAGAAAACTTTACGCTAGCCATTGAAATTTTGGGTACGATTGCTTTTGCAATGTCGGGCAGTTTTGCCGCGATGCAAAAACGGTTGGATCCATTTGGTGTTTTAATCATCGCTTTTGTAACATCAGTTGGAGGCGGAACAATTCGTGACTTATTATTAGATGTTCCGGTTTTTTGGATGCATGACATGTTGATCTGTACAGTCATTTTCATCACCTGCATTTTCTCCATGATCTTCAAATCATTTGAGAAAAAGTTCAAAGTCACCATGTTTCTATTTGATAGTTTCGGCTTGGGATTATTCACCATTATCGGAATTCAAAAAGGAATGGATGCCAATTTACATCCTTTGATCTGTATTACCTTGGGAACCATCACGGGTTGTTTTGGTGGGATTAGCAGAGATATTTTACTGAACAGAATTCCGCTAATTTTCAGAAAAGAAATTTATGCAACCGCTTGTATTGTCGGTGGCGGAATTTTCTTAGTTTTGGTAAAATACACTACACTTTCCTACGCTTTGGTTCAGATTTCCACGATTCTTCTTATCGTTGCCATCCGAACATTTGCGGTAAAATACCACTGGCAGATTCCGAAATTCTACGGAGTTGATAATAATACGGAAATGTAAAAAGTGGTGATTTGTAGGAGCAGCTAGATTCTGCTTCTTAGAAGTTCAGACCCGCTCTCCACTATATCTTTTTCTCGTCGTTCCTCCTCAAAAAAGGATGCCGTTTCGATCGGGACTAAAAATATCATTGAATTTGTTATTTCAAAACTGTTAAAGCGATTCTTGTAATTCTAATAAAAAATAGAAGCTCATTTAGGGCACATCATCAACTCAGCCATAATCTTTTTCAACGCTCGTTTATCTCCACAAAAAAAGCCCGAACTCAGTCGGACTTTATATCTATTTACAAAAAAAGGTTAAGAGAATTTACCTCTGTTTCTCATATTTGGATTGTGCATGTGCTTTTGCATGGAAGGCATTTTTAGCTGATCTTTCAGCATCTTAATTTGATCGGTCATCATTCCGGCAGAATCTAATTTCTTCGCTTCTTCCAATAAATTTTTCGCTTCCTGGCGTCTGCCTTTCTGCATCGCTCCAGCAGCAATGTTTAGGGTTGCCATGGCACGGTCATGTTTCATATTCAAACCATAATCCAGCGCTTTTCTCATAAAAGGTTCCACTTTACTCGGATTGTCCTGAGCTAAAGTTAATCCTTGCAAGTAATGGAAATACCCAAACTGAGTCTTGTGTAACTGAGCTGTATAATTGGTAATTTTAGTCAACCAACTCGCAGCTTTTACCATGTTTTGTTTTCTTAAAAACCAAAATGCCAATAAGATATATTCGTTTTTGAAAAAAAGAAAGATAGGAATGGCTGATAAAATGACCACTACGATTCCCCAACCGATATTTCTGTTCATCATCAGGTAAATTCCAAAAGCAATCATTATTGCGGTGATGACGAATTTTATGTATTTATTCATTGTTCAATTTTAATGGTGCAAAGATAATAATTTGAGTCGAAAATGGAAGTCCAGTTTTGAAGACTTCATATCTATGCTGATTTTACTTTTCGTTCGTAAGTTTGAAAACAGAAGTCGAACTCATTATGCTCATCTTTTTCGTGACAGATCTCATCGGTTTTATCCCAGATTTTTGGACTTATTTTCGGAAAGAAAGTGTCTGCTTCTAATTTGGTTTGAACTAAAGTCACTTCTAACTTATCAGTCAGATCTAATGTTTGTTCGTAGATGTTTCCGCCGCCGATGATGAAAACCTGTTCATCGATTTTCTTGGCAAATTTCACAGCTTCTTTTACGCTTCCTACAATTAATATTCCTTCTGCAAACCAATCTTTCTTTCTGCTGATAACAATATTAGTGCGATTTGGAAGTGGTTTACCGATACTTTCATAAGTCTTGCGGCCCATGATAATTGGGTGTTCAGACGTAAGTTCTTTAAAATGTTTTAAATCTTTGGGAAGATGCCAAAGTAATTGATTGTCAGCACCAATTTCATTGTCTAAACCCATTGCCACTACGATTGTAATCATTTTTATTAAATTTTAACAAATTTAGCACATAATTTGTATATTTGGGTTGCAAATTTAAATTTAAAAATAATAAACTATGAGAAATAAAGGATGCATGAGCGCCGGTACCATCGGTATAGCTCTGCTTGTAATTGCCGTATTGGTTTTTTTCTGGGGCAAAAACGGTTATAATAATTTCGTTGCGAAAGAACAGACCGTCAATACAAAATGGTCGAATGTAGAAACGGTTTATCAAAAACGTGCGAATCTAATTCCAAACCTGGAACGTACCGTAAAATCGTATTCGCAATTCGAGCAGGAAACTTTAACCAAAGTGATTGAGGCAAGATCAAAAGCAACGTCAATTAATATTGATCCTACCAATATGACTGAAGCAGACTTGGCGAAATTCCAGGCGGCACAAGGCGAATTGAGTGGAGCATTAAGCAGACTAATGGCCGTTGTTGAAAGTTATCCGAATTTGAAAGCAGATCAACAATACCTCAATTTCCAGAGAGAATACACCGCAATTGAAAACAGCATCCGAAGCGAAACTGTTTATTATAACGAAGCCGCGCAGGATTATAATACTTCTATTAAAACGTTCCCAAATAATATTTTGGCAAACATTACGAACTTTAAAGAAAAACCATATTTCAAGGCCGCAGTAGGGGCAGAAAAAGCGCCAGAAGTCTTTACCAATTAATGAATAACTTTCTAACAGATTATCAAATGGCTTCTCTTGTAGAAGCCATTCAAACAGCAGAAAATCATTCTACTGGAGAGATTCGCGTGCACATTGATTCTACAACAGAAGGTCACAATGCAGAAATTGCTTTTGAAGTTTTCAAAACATTATGCAAGGATAAAACGGAAGAACAAAATGCCGTGCTTTTTCATGTTAATTTCGAACAGCAATATCTCACCATCATTGGTGACGAAGGTATTCATAAGAAAGTTCACCAAAGTTTCTGGGATAAAATGCACGATGAAATTACAATCGCTTTTTCCAAAGGAAAATACCATGATGGTTTGAAGAAAGGCATTCTGGAAACAGGTATCGAACTAAAAAATCATTTCCCAATCGTGGGAGAAAATCCTAATGAACTTCCTAATGAGATTACGTTCTCGTAAATACTTTTTCGCATTTCTTTTGTTAGGTTTAAACATTCTTGTTTTTGCCCAATTAATTCCTAAAAAGCCGGTAAAGATATTTCCTGTTACGGATAATGTTGGAATGTTAACACAGACCGAGAAAGATCAAATCAATCAAAAACTCATTAAGTTTTACGATTCTACGTCTACAGAAATTGCGGTAATTATTGTTCCAACCACAAGTGGAGAAGATATTAATTATCTCGCGACGATGTACGGTGAGAAATGGGGAATTGGTGAAAAGGAACAGGATAACGGAATTGTTTTTCTGATCGCGACCGAAGATCGGAAGTTTGCCATACAACAGGGTAGAGGTGTCGAACGTTATTTGACCGCTTCTGTAGCTGGGCAAATATTGGATTACATCGTAACGCCAAATTTTAAACAAGGATTATGGTACGACGGAATTAACCGAGGCACCGACGCTTTGATTGAAGCCGTAGAAGGAAAGTTTAAACCTATTGCTAAGGATTCCAGTCAAGAAGGTTTAAGTTCTGCTCAAATTTTAATGATTGCCTTTTTTGTTTTCATCATTATCAGTTTCTTATTTAAAGGTGGCGGTGGCAGTGGTGGAAGGTACGACGATGATGAAGATGTTATTCTTTCCCGCAGAGGTAGAAGAACCTATCCAGGCGGATTCTTTCCATTCCCCGGTAGTTTCGGCGGTGGAGGATTTGGCGGCGGTTCAGGAGGCGGCGGCGGATTCGGTGGCTTTGGTGGCGGCGGAAGTTTTGGCGGCGGTGGTGCATCTGGCGGTTGGTAAGTTGAAAAAAGCCAAGTAAAAAGAGCCTCGCAATAACCAAAAGAAAAAAGTGGGAAGCGTCGTAATTAAGACTTATTTATGTCATTGGATATTTAACAAATCAATAGGAACGGGCTTCAGCCCGTTTTTTTATTGGATGTTACTGTCGGCTTTAGCCAAAACTTATTTTCAGTATTAATAGAGCTAAAGACTTAATCTGTTTCTGAATCTTTGTCAAAAAAAATCAGTCCAAGTTTGGACTGATTTTCTGTTGTGCTAAATAGGTATTATTTTTATTGAATCGAAACGCTTCCGCCACTGCTTTCTTTTTGGCTGATCACATTAAGATTTCCTTTTCTATAAATATTGATGTCACCCGAAGAACTTGCAGAGGTATTCAACTGGTTGGAAACCGATAGACTGATGTCACCACTACTCGAGGCGCTCAAGTCAGCATTTTCAGCAACTACGTTTTTCGCGTTCAACGTTCCCGACGAAGAAGATTTCATTGTGGCATTTTTTGTTTTACCTGAAATAATAATGTCGCCAGAGGAAGAAACTTGACTGTCTAAATTAACTGCCCAAATTTTACCCGAATAAGTTCCGGAACTAGACACGTCAATTGATAAATCGTTGGCTTCCAAATTTCCTGAAATGCTTCCTGAGCTTGAAGCTGCAATAGCAGTTCGGTCTTGGGTGAAAGTATCCTTAATATTTATCGACGCAGAAGAACTCGCTTTAACAGAGGAGAAATCTTTAGCAAAAATTTTCACCGCCACATTTCGGGCTGAAATATTGAGGTTTGGTTTAAAATGGATATACAATTCCCCATTATTATTTTCGACTAATATATCATCTAAAATATCTGATGGAGCCGTAACGACTACTTTTTCCTCGTCAGATTTTACCACTTCGGCGTCGATAGACTGAGCGACTTTAATTTCGTCGAATGACATATTAAAAGTTTTTGTTTTAATAATTCCCGTTCCTTCTTTTGGCGTCATATTAAAAGGAAATCCTCCGTCGGATTTAACGTTACAAGACGATAAAAGTAAAAAGGTGGATAAAATAGAGATCGATAATGTTTTCATAGTTTAGTTGGTGTTATTATTGGTGATGTTAAAGATAAAATTAAAATGAATATCTTTATACCTTAATAACAATTTACGAATGAAAAATATTACATCAGTTTTTTTAATTTCATCTCTGGCGATGACAACCGCCTGTACCACTATGAAAACCACAGAAAATACTTCTACAGAAATGCCTGCACCTGATGCTTCAATGGAAAATAATCCTTTTTTACAGAAAAGTTCTTTGCAGTATCAGGCACCAGAATTCAATAAGATTAAAGACGAGCATTTTGTTCCTGCTTTTAAATATGGCATTAAAGTTCAGTTGGTAGAATTGGATCAAATAGCGAATAATACCGCAGCACCGACTTTTGAAAACACCATACTCGCTCTAGAGAACAGTGGAGAAGTTTTGAGACGTGCTCAAATTGTTTTTTATAATCTGACAGGTTCAAATACCAATCCGGAACTTCAAAAAATTGAAGTAGAATACGCTCCGATTTTTGCGGGACTTTCTGATAAAATTTATTTGAATGAAAAATTGTTCTCTAGAATTAAAGCCATAAAAACAAACAATTTAGGTTCGGAAGAAAAAAGAGTTTTAGAACTTTATACAACGAATTTCGAAATAGCTGGTGCTAATTTGACGGCAGAAAATAAAGGGAAGGTTAAGAAAATTAATGAAGAATTGGCTACTCTTTCTACGCAGTTTTCCAATAAATTATTAGATGCCAGAAAAAATGGTGCACTTCTAATTACCGATGTAAAAGAATTAGACGGACTTTCTGCAGATGAAATTGCAGCAGCAGCGGCAGATGCAAAAGCTGACGGAAAACAAGGGTATTTATTGGCGTTACAAAATACAACTCAGCAGCCTTTGCTTCAGAATTTAAAAAATAGAGCAACAAGAGAAAAACTATTCAAAGCTTCTTGGTACAGAGCAGAAAAGGGAAATGCAGACGACACGAGAAGCATTTTGGAAAGAGAAGCGAAATTAAGAATGGAGAAAGCGCATTTAATGGGCAAAAAATCCTTCGCTGAATGGAAACTTCAGGATCAAATGGCAAAAACTCCGGAGAATGCAATTGACCTTCTAGCAAAATTGGCAACTCCAGCCGTTGAAACAGCGAAGAGAGAAAGTAATGAAATTCAAGCGTTGATCGACAAGCAAAAAGGTGGATTTACCGTTGAGCCGTGGGATTGGAATTTCTACGCAGAACAAGTTAGAAAAGAAAAATACGATTTAGATGAAAATCAGATCAAACCATATTTTGAAGTGAAAACCGTTTTAGAAAAAGGAGTTTTCTACGCCGCTGAAAAATTCTACGGAATTACCTTTAAAGAAAGAAATGATTTGCCAGTCTATCATCCAGACGTGGTAGCTTATGAAGTTTTTGATCGTGATGGAAAATCTTTAGCGATTTACTACCTTGATTTCTATACTAGAAATAATAAAAATGGTGGAGCTTGGATGAGTAACTTCGTGGAGCAATCTCATTTATTAGGTCAAAAACCAGTCATTGTAAATGTGTTCAATTATCAGAAGCCAGCAGAAGGAAAGCCTTCTTTAATTTCGTATGATGATGTGACAACCATGTTCCATGAGTTTGGACATACTTTACACGGATTATTTGCTGATCAAAAATATTTGTCGATTTCAGGAACCAATGTGCCGCGTGACTTTGTAGAATTTCCATCTCAAATTAATGAGTTTTTCGCTTTGGAACCTTCAGTATTGAAAAATTATGCTTTGCATTATCAAACGAAACAACCAATGCCACAAGCGTTAGTTGATAAAATTAAAAAAGCGGGAACATTTAACCAAGGATATTCTACCACAGAATTGGTTTCTGCAGCAACGATTGATATGAACTGGCATTCAGTAACCGATGCGTCTCAGTTTAAACCAACTTTAGAATTTGAAAAAGACGTGTTGGCGAAATACGGATTTAATTTGAAAGAAGTTCCTCCAAGATATCATTCTCCGTATTTTGCTCACATTTGGGGCGGTGGATATTCAGCCGGGTATTACGCTTACATGTGGAGTGATATGTTGAATTCTGATGCTTGGGACTGGATTTCTAGCAACGGTGGAATGACCCGTGAAAATGGTGACCGCTTCCGTAAATATATTTTATCCGTAGGAAACTCTGTTGATTTGAATGAAGCATTTAAAAACTTTACGGGAAGAAATCCTGATTTGAAACCGTTGTTAAAGGATAAAGGATTTATTAAATAGTTCGTAGATTTTAGACTGTCCCGTCCTAAAAAAACGA
>DIBY01000025.1 GCA_002415135.1 Flavobacteriales bacterium UBA5040
ACAGTTAGTGAAACACTACCCTTTTTTTTCTACTTTCTGCAGGTGTTGGCGCGGTCAACATCTTAATTTTTATCTTCTTATTACAATTTCAAATTGATCACAACAGCGGTTACGTACCATAGGAGCTGGTTACCGCTGGTATCATTCTCATCGCAATTCCAATACAATTTTATTTTTTTAACCTATTTTAAAAGATCCACAATCTCTTCAAAACCTCTGGATCTGGCGTGTTGCAATGGCGTGACTCCATCGTTATCTGGAATATCCATTTGCGCTCCGGCCTCTTTAAATATTTTGACGATCTGTTGGTAATTTTCACTTCCATCACCCAGAATTACGGCTTCCATCAAGGCGGTCCAACCTAATTTGTTCACGTGATCGATCGGATAATTTTTAGTATTGGCTAATAGTTGAACAGTTTCAACATGTCCGCGTTCGCAAGCCGGAATTAAAGCAGAACCATTGTACCGGTTAAAGACGTCGAAGCGCGCTCCGTTTGCCATAAAAAGTTTTAAAAGTTCAGTTTGTCCCGTCGCACCTGCGTAAAGAAAAGGACTGTCTAAGTTTTCTGATTGCTGATTGACATCTGCGCCATATTTTACCAGTAAAGCAGTCATTTCTTTCTGCTTCTTCATCGTTGAAAGTAAGAGTAAAGATCTTTTCTGCGAATCGGTCGTATTGACGTCGGCGCCATTTATTAAGGCTTCTTCTACACTTGATAGATCATTCTTTTGAACCAGATTAATAATGTTTGAAACGGTCATAATTTCTGTTTTAGTTTCCTTTTTTTCTGAAGGTCCACAATTGAACAGCAACAGTATTAAGAGTGTCATCGTTTTCATAAGAAAAATATTTAATAAACAATTGTTCCGTTATGAACGAGTGATTTTACGGGAGATATTCTAGACACCGCTTCGGCTGAGCAACTGGCATCGATCAAAACAAAATTCGCTTTGTCACCCGTTTTTGGCCACTGCTGAATTCCTTTATCATCTAACGGAATTGGTCCTGCTGTTGCTAATTTCAGCATTCGTGACAAGTCATACTCTGTTGATTTGCGGTATAATTGCGCGGCAAGATTTGCTTTTTCAAGCACGCTTCCGGTTCCAAACGTATTCCATTGATCAACGATGCTATCGTTACCTGTCGTAACATTTACCCCATATTTTAGTAAAGTAGGAATCGGCATGATCAATCCACCAAACGGAATAGTAGAAACGATCCCAATTTGAGCTTCAGCAAGTTTTTCGGCGATTTCTTCCTGCTTACTTTTCTCCAGTTTTCCAAGTATAAAACAATGACTCAAAAAGGTTTTTCCTTTCAAACTCTTGTTTTCATTCACTTTATCAATTAAATATTCAACGGTTTTTAAACCTGATTCTCCGGTTTCGTGAAGATGAATATCAATTCCTTTTTTATGGTCCAACGCTAGTTGAACGGTGAAGTCCATTGTTTTTTCAATCGCTCCGTCTATCGAAAAGGGATCTACTCCACCGATGAAATCAATGTCCATTTGAGCCGCTTCTTTTAAATACGGAACCGAGTCGGTGTAGAAAACTCCGTGTTGCGGAAAAGCGACCAGTTCTGCATCAAAGCCAGTCTTCTTATTTTCAAGCGCTATTTGCAGATTTTTTAAAGATTGTAATTTGGAGGTCGGCTCAATATTAACGTGACTTCGGGCAAAAGAAGTTCCTTTAGATTGGAGTAATTCAATCATTCTCTCCGCTTTGTAAGTTGAATTTTTCAGCAGTTCTGGAATTATTTCTTGCTCCAATGCAATCATTCCTTTAATGCCGCCAGTTCTCTTTTTTACGGCTTGCCATCGATCACCGTAATAGGTTTTATCGAGGTGAATGTGCATATCTTTAAAAGCAGGAAGCATCAATAAACCTTTGGCATCAATCGCTTTTTCATTGGGTTTATTAGCGGAGATCGATTTAATTTTACCATCACTTATTTGAACCATAAATAATTCTGTATTCGTACGGACAACTTCACCATCTTTGTACTCAAAGCCAGTTTCAAGTCTAACATTTTTTAGCGTAAAATTTCCGCTGATACCCTTTAAATCTGTCTCAGCTTCAGGCAATGCTGCATTGAGAGAATTTAAAATTCCTGATCCAAATGTTAAGCCCGCTACGCCCAAAACAGAATTTCTTAAAAAGTCTTTACGTGAAATACCCGAATTTTTCATATTATTTATCGTTTGTCCAAATCTAGCCCTAAAGATAAGGCGAAGAATAAAGAAAATGCATATTAAATAGTTTTTAAAATATTCACATTCCCGTTGGTGCAATTATTTCATGTTCAAATTCTAATGTCGCTCAATCAGAAAACACTTTAATTTTATTCATGAAACCATCAGACAAACCTACCATTTACACCATCGGTCATTCTACCAGAACGATCGAGAAATTTCTGGAACTGCTGTTTTCATTTAATATTAAAATTGTCGCAGATATCCGAAGGTTGCCGGGATCCAGAAAATACCCGCAGTTCGATCAGGATGCGTTGAAAAAATCATTAGAAGAAAACGGAATTGATTATATTTATATTGAAGATCTAGGTGGCAGAAGACCCGCAAAAAAAGATTCTAAAAATACGACCTGGCGAAATAAATCTTTTCAAGGTTACGCCGATTATATGGAAACAGACTCCTTTGAAAACGGTGCTGCAGAATTGGCAAAGTTCGCTCTGGAAAAACCCACCGCTATGATGTGTTCCGAAGCAGTGTGGTGGCGGTGTCACCGTTCGATGGTTTCAGATTATTTCAAAGCAAAGGGTTGGGAAGTTCTACATATTATGGCACTTGGGAAAGCAACTGAACATCCTTTTACTGCTCCCGCGAGAGTTGTGGGAGATCAGGTTTTATATTCAGAATAAAATAGTGACTAACCTTGTCAAGGTCCTCAAAACAAATACTCTAATAAACTTTGTCAAAGATATTAACTTTGACAAAACATTTAAAAACAATAGCAATGAAAACAAAATTTAAAATTGGCGATAAAGTCAATTGGAATTCTGAAGCAGGACGAGTTTCGGGAACGATCATTAAAGTTCATACCAAGGATTTCGATTACAAAGGTTACACCCATCATTGCACCGAAGATGATCCGCAGTATGAAATTAAAAGCAGCAAGACTGATCATATTGCGGCGCACAAAGGTTCGGCTTTGACCAAAGAATAAAAATCATTATTCTACATTTGTACTATGTTTGATTACCGACTGAAAGTTTTTTACACCGTTGCCAATCGTTTGAGTTTTACCAAAGCTGCCAACGAACTGAATATATCGCAACCGGCGGTGACCAAACACATCAAAGAAATTGAGAATCAACTCAATACCAAATTATTTGACCGAAAAGGAACCACGATTCAAATCACGGAAAGTGGAAAAATCTTATTTGTCTATGCTGAAAAAAGCCGACAACTTTTTCGGGATTTAGAATTTGCCATTTCTCAACTCAACAAACAGGAAAAAGGAAAGCTGAAAATTGGGGCGAGTACGACGATCGCGCAATATATTCTGCCTGAAATTCTGGCCAAATTTAATTCTTATTACAAAGACATCAACATTCAATTGGTCACGCATAATTCCGAAGACATTGCAGCTTTACTTAAAAACGGACAGATCGATCTGGGAATTGTAGAAGGGGAATCGAAGTCTTCTTACTTTGATTATCAGAAATTCAAGCGCGATGAAATCGTTTTGGTTGGTAAAGCGAATCATTCTTTGGTAAATAAAAATTTTAAAATAAAAGACTTGTACGATATCGATTTAATTGTAAGAGAGCAAGGTTCCGGAACGCAGGAATTTATTCAAAATCAATTAAAAAAATCCGGAATCGAAGTTCAGAAATTAAATATCATCATGCAATTGGGGAGCAGCGAAAGCATCAAAAATTACTTACTGCATTCTGAAGCGATGGCGTTTCTATCGATCAGTACGATTTTACAAGAACTGAAAAACGATCAACTCAGCGTCATCGACATAAAAAACTTTAGCATTGAACGGGATTTTAACTTTATTACTTTAAAAGGAGAGCAATCTGAGCTCATCGATCTTTTTAGAAAGTTCATCAATTATAACTAATCGTTATAGTCAACAACAAAATGTGATGAAAACTTGAATGATAAATAGCCGAAATTTGTCTTATCAAAATCACTTAGAAAATGCAAACTACTTTAGACAAAGATCTTCTACGAAAAATATTATTTTTTCTTTTGGTTCTATTCTGTGTTTCTCCCTTCGCAAGTTCCCCCGTTGCTTTAGCTTTAGGGATCGCTTTTACGATCATCATCGGAAATCCTTACGAGCAGAAAGTTCACAAATACATTCACCTTCTACTGCAAATATCGATCGTCGGATTGGGATTTGGATTACAGCTGGACGAAGCGCTAAAAGCCGGACGTGAAGGAATTACCTTAACCATAATGAGTATCACAACGGTGATGGTTCTCGGTTATTTCCTCGGAAAATTTCTTAAAATAGAAAGACCTTTATCTTATTTAATATCAGTGGGGACCGCAATTTGTGGTGGAAGTGCCATCGCTGCGGTAACACCGATCATTAAACCCACCACGAAACAAATGTCTTTGGCCTTGGCGATTGTGTTCACCTTAAATTCTGTCGCTTTATTTATTTATCCAGCCATCGGACATTTACTGAATATGACGCAGGAACAATTCGGCTTGTGGTGCGCCATCGGAATTCACGATACCAGTTCTGTAGTTGGAGCAGCCAATAAATACGGTGATATCGCTTTGAAAGTGGCGACGACCGTTAAATTATCGCGAGCCTTGTGGATTATTCCGATGTCACTTTTAACGATGGTTTTGTTTAAAACCAAAGGAGCGAAAATAAAAATTCCGTGGTTTATTGGCTATTTCATTATCGCTATTCTACTTCATACTTACTTTCCAATTTTTGAGGGATTTAGTCACATCGCAACTACCGCAGCAAAATCTGGATTGAACTTAACTTTATTCTTTATTGGTTCTACAATCTCAATCGCGACTTTGAAAACCATCAGTTGGAAACCTTTATTTCTAGCCATTGTACTTTGGGTCATTATTAGTGTCGGCAGTTTGTTGATGATTAAAATAAGATCGTTTTTTGAGGTTTTTATTTTTTGATTGTCCGTAAATAGTAATAATTTGAAATTTGTTGCGAACTTTGTTAAGTGAAACGGCTTTGCGAACTTAAAAACGTGCGGGAAACAGCATATTTATTAAGAAAACTTTGCGTCCCGATGGCTATCGGGATTGCGTTTAAAATTTTCATTATTATTGAATACGGATACACATTTTATTTTCATAGAAATGGTAATTCCCTAAAAATTACTCAATTTATTAAACTTTCCGTAAATTTGCATTATCGAATTCTTGATGGTAAACTATTCAACGAGAGCTAAAACCTCATCATTACAATCAAAAATTTTCAACTTTATACCTCTTAAAATTATCCCTTGGAAAGAAAGAAAATCGTTACCCAAAACTATTTCCGACTCGTCGTTGCCTCCATCATTGTAGGATTGGCAAGTGCTTTATTGGCTTTTACCTTAAAACATCTGACCGAATTTTTTGAGCATTATTTCTTTAATTTCGTTCAGAACCGATATACGGTCCTTTTTATTATTCTACCTTCAATTGGAATTACTACCATTTACTTTCTAAGGAAATATCTTTTTCAAAACCGAAAAAATAAAGGAATTACCGAGATCTATAAAACCTTGGATCAGAGAAAAGATCATTTGCCTCTATTCAAAATTCCATCTCACTTTTTTAATGGATTTTTGACCGTCATTTTTGGAGGTTCAACCGGCGTTGAAGTTTCAACAGTTGTGGCGACGGCGACGATTGGAAATTACGCTTACGAAAAAGAATTCTCAGCGAGAATGTACAAACGGGAATTAATTTGTGCCGGAGTTGTGGCCGGAGTTGCCATTTTATTTACAAGTCCACTGGCTGGATTTTTATTTGCCATGGAAGTGATCGCCAGAAAAACAAGAAAATCTCTCATCATCGCCTGTACTGCTTCAGCCTTGATCAGTTGGCTGTTTATTGAACTCTTCGATTCTGCAAGAATTCTTTCGACGAAAGTAGAAGACTGGAACTATAATGCAATTCCATTTTTTCTTGTACTCAGTATTTTGGGTGGAATACTTTCTGTCTATTTTACGCTTTTAGTCACCAGAATGAAAAAGCTTTTTAGTAACATTTCTAATAATTTCATTCGGGTCAATTTAGGAGCCATCGCTGTTGGAACATTAATTTTCTTTTTCCCGACTTTATATGGCGACAGTTATCATGGATTGCGTGAAGTGCTCACCAATCACTTAGAATCATCATCTGCAGTCCCTGTTTTATTTCTATTGGCAGTGGCGGTTTTGAAACCTTTAGCTTCCTCCTTAACCTTAGGAGCTGGCGGTGACGGTGGCGTTTTTGCGCCCAGTATTGTCGCGGGAGCATTTTTAGGATTAATGGTTGCTTTTATTGGAAACAATTATTTCGGAATGAATTTAATTCCGGTAAACTTCGCATTGCTTGGTGCTGCGGTTACTTTATCTGCATCTTTGTACGCGCCTTTTACGTCAGTGATTTTAATTTGTAACCTGCTTCCAGACGGTTATATTTTGTTTGTTCCAATTCTGATCTGCTGTTTTATTTCGCATCAGTTTGCTAAGAAACTGCTGCCTTATAATGTTTATACGCACGACTTCTATCTGAGTTCAAAAGCTTCTTCTTAAGATTCATATTTTTTAATAAAGTAGAAATCCACCTCAAAAGAATTGAAGTGGATCTCAGTAAAAAAACAGAAAATTTAGTTTAGTCTAATTTTGAAAAGTCTTTTCCAGCTCAATTGCTTTAGGGAAAAGAATATTGTTTTCTAAGTGAATGTGCGTGTGCAGATCTTTTTCAAAATCTTCAAGCATTTTATAAGTCACTTGATAGGTTCCGCAAGCATCGTCTGGGAATTGATAACTATTGGTCAAGTCGTCAATCTTTACAAACAGATCACCTACGACAGTGTGCTCATGTTTCATCATGGCAACAGGACTCTCTACTGTCCCAAAACGAGGTGTTTCTATGTTCTCCCCTTTTTGTTTGGCGTTCACCATTTTTTTAATGAAAGGGAAAAGAATCAACTCTTCTTTTTTCATGTGGGCTGCTAATTCTCCAGAGATTTCTGTAAAGATACTGTTGATCTCAAATAATTCCGGATGTCTGTCGCCGTGAACTTTGCACAGTTTATTTAAATATTGAAGAAGTACAGTTGAATTTTCTTCAACATAACGGTGATGAGTTTTCTCAACATAATCTGCCAATAGATCCAAAGGCCAGGAATTGAAATCGATGTCGCCGGATTGTAGATTAGCTACATTTGATAATTCATTGTAAATATCTTCTGCCTCGTATTTTTTGTTTTCACAAGCTTCTTCAACTGTTCTGTCGCCTTTACAACAAAAATCAATTTTATATTTGCGAAATACTTGTGCTGCTCTAAAATCTTCTGCTACAAATTCACCGATGGTTTTTTCTTTCGTTAACATGATGTCTTATTTAATATTATGGTACAAATGTAAACAATTTTTTAATTCGGACAAAATTATCTTAATTAAAATTAAATAAATTTTCAAATTTAATTTAGAGGAAAAATTTAAAGTAAAAAAGCTGAATTACTTAAGCCAGACTAAACCGTTTTCAGTTCGAATGGCTAAGTCATAGAAAGAATATTTTTGGGTCATCGCCACCAAGTTATCGCGAACAATTTTAAAATCATCATGAACGGGACAAGGATTTACCGACGAACATTTATGCAGACCTAAACCACAATTGGTGAAGATACCGTCGCCGTCAATTAATTGAACAACATCAAAGATCTTGATCTGTTTCTGTTTATCGAGCTGAAAAATAAAACCGCCCTGTTTGCCGCGGACTGATTCCAAAATATTTGCACGACAAAGTTGCTGCAGAATTTTAGCGGTGAAAGCTTCGGGAGCATTGACCGATTTAGCGACCTCTTTTACATTCGCACGACGCTCCTGATTGCTTTGTTGCGCAATATAAATGGTTGCTTTTATGGCATATTCACAAGCTTTTGAAAACATGATCTTTTTTAATTATTTAAAAAATTGCCATTTAGGAATAATTGCTAAAAGGCCTACCCCAACATACAAAAACATATTGGTCACATCGGTGTAAAGAAAAGTGGTCAGAAAGAAACTGTGCGTCAGAAAATGGGTCAAGACCGCCAAAGGAAAAGTATAAGCCGCAATTTTTTTATAAAAGAATATAAAAATAACGGACATAATCATGACTAAATCAACCAGAAAGATAAAGTAAAAGTAAGCGGAAGGAATATTAATTTCCTGATGTTGTGAAAACTCATCGACATCAATACCAACGCCCATCAGCGAAAAAAGCATCAAGGCTGCTAAAGACAGGACAAATCCAAAATCCTTGTTTGGACTTTCATCCTTAAAATTATCATTCATAATGGTAAAAATAAAAAAACTTTTGATAAAAAATCAAAAGTTTTAGATATTGTTGATATAAATCAGTGTTTAGATCGTAACCGCTCGGATTAGTCTGTTTTTATCTGAAATATGTTCTTCCATAGAGATCATACTTTCAGTTCTCATCACATCCTGGATGTCATCAATCTGATAAATGATTCTTTTAGCATCTTCTGTATTCTTCGCTTTTACTTTGCAGAAAATGTTATATTTTCCAGAGATCACACTTGCTTCAATAACGTTAGGAATGGTTCCTAATTCTTTTAAAACATCCTGAGTTCTATTTGACTTGGTCAATAAAATTCCGATGAATGCGGTAAAGTGGTAATCTAATTTAGAGTAATCAATGTTAAGTGAAGAACCTAAAATAATTCCTGCATCTTCCATTTTCTTAACACGTACGTGGATTGTTCCTGCTGAAACGTCCATTTGTTTGGCGATCTCTGTAAAAGGCATTCTGGTATTCTCTACTAAGAAATCCAGAATTTTCTTATCTATTTCGTCGAGTTGATAATTCATTTTTATGTTATTATATATTTAATAATAGTATCCTATATTTTTTGCAAATTTACGAAAAAATCTGAATACACAAAAACTATCTCAAATATTAATACATTTTAACTAAAACCGAAACTTTTACTTAAATATTCTTAATTTTTCACATCGTTTTTAATGGAATCTGTTTTAATTGGCTGTTCCTTCCGATTTTGATTTTTGTTCTTTTTCTTTCTTTTAAAGATTGTATTGAAACTTTTGCTATACACAACACCCACTCCGTAGCTTTGATTGGCTCCAGCGTTGCCAGAAGCTGCACCGTTGAGTCCAATATTGGTTGGTTTCGAATACCCTCGAAGCAATCTTGTTCCATCATTTTTCTTAGACCAGTCATATTCTACAATTCCTTCTCCAGAAAGATAATCACTGCCCGCATTTTCGGACTTAGAAATCGGAATTCCCAAACCGGTCTTCACCGTAACTCTCGGAGATAAGGCGAAACTTAAACTTGCATTGGCACGATCACCGGTGTTAGAACCGGCATCACCTTTCAAATAATTTAAATCGACCTGAAATTCATTACTGATCGTATTTAAAACCGATCCTAATTGTTTAAACAATATATTGTATCCAGAACTTTCGGCAAAATTCCCGATGTTGATATCAAATCCAGAATTGGTATCATTGAAACTGTTGAGTACCAGGATTGACCCAAACTGAATGATCTTCTCATCTTCATTGCTCATTTTTTCAGCAAGGGTCTCCTTCAAACTACTGGAAACATCCTGAGCGGAAACTCCTAATTCGATCTTCGGATTGTTGAGCGTTTGTGTAATTTTAGTAGAAAGAACGACATTAATTGGTTGTAAAGTACCCAGGTTTAAATACTGTCCCGCGTTAGTTACCGTACGCAGATAAGTTGCGTCAATGTTGAGCTGTGGCGCAATCGCATCACCATCCCAACGGATTGAACTTCCTTTTGATATTTGGAAAGTACGGTTAAGAATCGCTTTTGAAACAAAAGTTCCGTTATCAACAATATAATTTCCGTTCATCGCAATGGCTCCTGTTCTACTCATGGTAAAACGCAGTCGCTCGGAATTTCCGCGTACGCTGATATCACCGATATCGTCTCCGACCAAAACATTTACGGTTGTTCCTTTATCGACCTCTAAATTAAAATCGACGTTCATATTAGCACCCGATTTCTTTTTGACTTCCGTTGTAATCGCACCACTGTCGTCGCGGGTTAGAAAACGCAACATCTTAAATTCCTCCACGTTTGAAGTCGAATTCGAGTTAAAGGTAAATACAGAATTATTAAGCGCCTTCATTTCTGGCGTCGAAATACTTAACCCAGAAACTGGTCCATCAACGTAGATGGTTCCGTTGCCATAGACTCTTCCCCAAAATAAATCATAATCTTTTTGAGTGGTATTCAACAATAATAAATTATCGGCCCGCATTACTAAGTTGACTCCCATCGATGATAAAGTTTCAAACTGAATCGCTCCAGATATCGAACCACTGGAGTTAGAGCGTCCATCTTTTACACCAATATCATTCAGAATAGCCAAACCTCGTGACAGTGAAACTACAGTATCATCAAAGGAATAATCAACACCCGTAAAATCCAGTTTTAATCCAAATTTAGTTAAAGCAATATCACCACTATAATCGATATCGTTTAACTGGCCTGTTATTCTTAAATCACCCGAAGCTTTACCACGAATATTCGAAAATATGCCCTGTACAAATTGTTGTGCAAAGGCGACATCGAAATTATCCATTTTAGCTAATAAATCCAGTGACGGTGAAGGTGTATTATTATTAATTGTTCCGGTGAGGTGCAAATCATTATTACCGATAATTCCTGTTGAGATCGCTTTTATATCAACATCAAACACATTAGGAATCGGACTGTTTTTGGTCATGATTTCTATCCTTCCCATTTCCTGGCCGTTCATAAAAATATCGCTGATCTTTAAATCGATAAGTGGTTCCAGATTATTTTTGTCCATTTTGATATTAAAATTACCATTGGCAATTCCATTAATATCCATGTCATTTTTATTCTTAATTAAAGCGAAAACTTTAGCGATATTCAAGTTTCGAACTTCACCTTCTGCAGAGAAATCTTTGGCGGATTTGAACACCGCATCTTTTAAAAACAATTCACTGTTATCGGAATAAAGCCTCAAATTTTGAATAAGAAAATCACCCATTTTTTTACGATACGTTATTGAGTGATCTAAAACCGGATCAGTATCTACACTCCAGGCAACGTCATTAACGGTGACCGTTGTCGGTTCAAAACGGAAGACAAAATCTCCAGCACTATTGGTCGATTGATTCAAATTGATGCCATATTCTTTCATCTCCTGTTTTACCTCATCTTCAGGGGAACCGAGTTTGAATTTTGTGGCAATATGCAGCAGGCTGTTATTTTCATTATTTCCGCTGAGCGTAATGTCTTTTAGAATATTCTGATTGTATTCTATACGGTCAATTTTTGCAAAGATCTGTTCTTCTAAATTCGCGGTATTGATCCTTACCATCAAACGATCAACCATGGCGCTGTCCTTCGAAACCTGATCTCTCTCATTGACTTTATAAGCTGGATTCGCAAGAGCAAGCGCTTTATCGGCGTCGGTAATATCCTGCTTTTTCGTCATCACATATTTGAGTAATTCTGCATCTACATTTAAAATCAGATTGTTAGAATTACCATCGTAAGAACCATCTATTTTTGCTCCTTTTGGAATATGAAGTTCCGGCATAAAGTAATTGACAAGACTTTGTTTCACATCGAAATCCATGGTAAAGTTTTGCCCACGATATAATTTTCTCGGCGGTGGACCAACTAATATTTTTCCGAAACCGTTTTCTACCATTCCGACTAGATCTCCCAAATTAAATTTACCGGAGATTTGTCCATTTACAGCGCCTGGGGCATCTACCGAAACAATCCGGTTTCCATTTTCAAAAAATGCTTTTACATTGGCCTGCGGAATATGAAACTTCTGATTATTCGCCGCGAAATTTATATTTTGCAAATCCGCATCGAGTGTTAGATCATTAATATTGGTCATTGAAACTTTTCCATCAACGATACCGCTTACCACTTGAGTTCCTTTCGCACCCGTAAAATAATTGATGTTTAAATAATCAACATTGGCTTTAACATCTGCATAAAGTTTTGAGGTGCTGAAATCAATCAGTCCTTTAACATCGGCTTTTGCCTGGTCATCGTTAACATTGATAATTCCGTTGTATTTTTTATGATCCAGAATTCCTTCTAAATAAACATTGTTAATGACTTTATCGGTAATTTCAATTTTTGAAATTTGAGATCTCGTGCGAATCACCATGGTATTGACATCGAAACTTCGACCGTCCACATTAAATTTTCCACTTATCAAACCGACCTCCTTACTCTTGGTGATCACCGAAGTATTCAAATCATTGACTTCCGCAAAGCCTCTGTATCGTGGCATATTGCTGCTGTAATCTTCCAGATAAAAATTATTGATTTTCGCCTGCCCGATTCCAGTAATTAAACTGGCCGTCGAAACGTAAACTTGTTTCGGAGTTACGCGAGCTGCGCCATTATATTTTAAACGGCCGAAATCATCAGCAAAGTTTTTCATTTTTGAGGAAATGAAATTCGGCATCATCGCTTTTAAATCTTTATAGGTAAAGTCGGCGGCAAGCGTATTGGATTCGATTAAAAAATTTCCTTTTAAAATATTAGAAATCTTCATCGATTTCGTCTTTATATTTACTTGAGGATTACGAACCAGAAAATCATCCAATCTGAATCCATTTAATGGGCCAGTCATTTTACCGGAAACATTGATCGGTTTATAATTGTCCCAGTCCGTGACGAAATAACTAAGGTCATAACCACTGATCTGACTTCCTTGTTTTAACTGCATATCCCACTTCACTTTATTGGTAAAATCGGACCAGGAGCCATCATTCAAATTCAATTTTAAATCTCCCTGAAGCAAAGAATGATCGGTATTAAGGGTCAAATCATCTAGAGAGAGAAAGTCATGGTTCAATTTAAAATCTGCAGAAAATGTATCCACGAAATGTTTTTTACCCCATCTCTCAGTCGTAAATCTCATATTGTTGATTTGCGCAGAAACGTCAGAACCGATTACTTTCAATTCAGGAACTACCAGATTTACATTTTTTGCATCGAGCCATTTTCCAGCCTCACCTTCACTATTTTGATTGATGATGGAGACTTTGGAATTGCTAATAAAAACGCGGGATTTTAATTGGAAAGGTTCCTTTTTAACCGTGGGCGATGGCGTATTGAAAAGATCTACAAACCGAATGAAATTTGAAATACTGTCTCCCTTATAAGTAATAACTTTAAGGTCGAGCTCATCTAAAGATAAGGATTGAAACTGCAAATTTCTAGAATTACTGATGATCGTAAACCAGTCAGAATCTGCGTACAATTCTTTCGCCTTTAAAAATCGAAAATTCTTGTGATCTTTAATGGCAACCTTATGAATGTGAATATCTCCGAAATAGTTCACATCAACACTTTCAAAAGACATATTGGCATTTAAGTCTTTATTGAGTTTCAAAATTACCTTTTGTGCTGCCCAGTTTTTGGTTGCTGGTAAACTTACAATGACGAAAAAAGAAAGAACGAGAAAAAGAGCGGTCCAAAAGATGACGAGCAATAGTTTAGCCCACCATTTATAGCTGGTTACATCTTTTGCAGCCTGTTCACCGAATTCTTTCGCTGTTTCAACCGGGTGATTAATAGCATCAGAAGCGAGATTGGCGGCATCTTTTACCGTTTCTTTTACGCTGTCCTGAACGCTATCTACGCTTTTCTGCACAGAATCACCAATGTTTTCAGCAATCGATTTTTTGTTTTCGTTATCGTTATTATTCTCTAAATTTGCCATTGTTATGAGTGACTCAATAATTTTAGGGATAGAATCTTCTTGCGACGACACCTCTGCGGCTGTTCTCAAAGGTAATAAAATCCTCTCCAACATCGCTGCCAATCAAGAAATCCACAACGAATATGGTGGTGTGGTTCCCGAATTAGCGTCTCGTGCGCATCAACAAAACATCATCCCAGTTGTTGAAAAAGCAGTCAATAAAGCAAATATACACAAAAAAGATATTTCTGCTATTGGTTTTACACGTGGTCCGGGACTTTTAGGATCTTTAATGGTCGGAACTTCTTTTGCTAAATCTTTGGCAATGAGTTTAGAAATTCCGTTGATTGAAGTGAACCATCTGCAAGCACATATTCTGGCGCATTTTATTGATGATGCTAATCCACAACCTCCGAAATTTCCTTTTTTGTGTTTAACGGTTTCTGGTGGACATACGATGATCGTTTTGGTGAGAGATTATTTCGACATGGAAATAATCGGTAAAACGATCGATGACGCTGCTGGTGAAGCATTTGATAAGATTGGTAAAATTTTCGGCTTAGATTATCCTGCGGGACCAATCATTGATAAATTATCAAAAAATGGTGAAGAAAATTCTTTTAAATTTAATAAACCAAGAATAGACCATTATAATTATTCCTTTAGTGGAATTAAAACTTCAGTGCTTTATTTTATTCAAAAAGAAGTTCGCAAGAATCCAGATTTTATCAAAGAAAATTTAGATGATTTATGCGCTTCTGTTCAGCAAACTCTTGTTGAAATTTTAATGGATAAACTGGAGAAGGCTGCCAAAGAACTCAACATCAATGAAGTTGCAATAGCAGGCGGCGTTTCGGCGAATTCCGGTTTACGTGAAACGATGCAGAAAAATGCAGAAAGATTAGGCTGGAATATTTACATTCCAAAATTTGAATATACTACCGATAATGCGGCGATGATCGCTATGGTTGCCAAGTTGAAATATGATCGGGGCGAATTTGCCGATCTATCGATTTCTGCAACGGCGAGATATGATATTGAGGAGAGTTTTAAGAAAGAAGTTAAAATCACAGATTAAAAATCACCAATCGACACATGAAAATATTATTTGAAGAAAAGACCCTCGTCTCCCACTCTAAAAAAAGTTCCCGATATTATTGGATTCTAGAAACAGTTACCGGAACAAGAGCCGCTACAGAAAACGACACCGACTCGATGACTGCAAGTTCGGAGAAAGGATACATTCAGGATATTAAGGAGGAGATTTTAGAAAAAATTAATGCCGAACATATTTTCAGTTTTCCTTACACTCCGAAAGAGGGAGATTATCTATCATTGAAAAACAATTTGAGGAAATATGAATATTTAAATTTAATATTCATTAATGGCAAATGGATCGAAGAGATTTATGACTGCAGTTATCGAGAATGTGACACCGACATTTACACCACCATCAAAACCGGTGTAGCCTTTTTAAGTGAAAACATAGTATAAAATCGCACTCATTTGAAATCGCATTTATTCAGTAAAAGCGCGATTGCATTTGGCGATAAAAAAAAACAATCAGCTTCAAATGAAATTATTTTACGGTGAAATTAATGACAATCAAGTCATTATCGATAGTGAAGAACAAACGCATATTGTAAAAGTGTTGCGGATGAGATCGGGTGAAGAAATATTTGTCACGGATGGCAAAGGAAATCTGGCCAAGGGAAACCTGGTGTTTGAAGGTAAAAAAGTTTCACTTGACGTAAAAGAAATTCAAGAGAATCTTCCCAATTTCTCAACGCAACTTCATATTGCAATCGCGCCAACCAAGAATATCGACCGTATCGAATTTTTTGTAGAAAAAGCGACCGAAATGGGAATTGCAGAAATTACATTATTGCAAACCGAGAAAACCGAAAGGAAAAATCTGAATATTGATAAACTGCGAAAGCAAAGCATCGCTGCATCTAAACAAAGTTTGCGCTTTCATTTTCCGATCATTAATGATGTTATTAAATTTTCTGATTTTATTAAAGAAGTCAATTCAGAGAATACTTTTGTGGCGCATTGTAATGAAAATCTGGAGCGGATTGATTTGAAGATGTTTCGACAGGCTCAGCATGACAATCCTATCGACAAAGGAGAAAACATCACTTTTTTAATTGGTCCGGAAGGGGATTTCTCTGATAAAGAAATTCAGCTTTTGGCAGAAAAAGGAGTGAAAGCTGTTTCACTTGGAAGCCAGAGATTGCGAACGGAAACGGCGGGAGTTTTTGTTGCAGCTTGGAACTATGCTGAAAATTTAATTGGTTAAATTATTTTTTAGTTAATTCTATCATGTACTCTCTCAAATCGTCATTAACAAAATATTTTTTTTCTTCTACTTCTATGATGGTCGTGCTCATACAAAAATCTATTCTTTTAGAACTTTTGTAAAGAAATCCGTCAATTCTAGCATTAATAGTCCAATCGGAGTCTGCAGGTTTTAGTCGAGACATAAGGTCAAATATTTTCCTAGTTTCCAGTTCTGATAAAACCCGAAGCTTAGTCTGTTGAGATTGTACTAAATCTTCACAACTAATCGATTTTACGGTTGTTGTATATAAGTTCATGTAATGAATTTGAGATCGTTTACGACCACAAGAAAAAGAAATCAACATGATCAAAAACAAACCAACGAAAATTTTTACTTGACTTTTCATTTTAATTATCACCTAAATATTTTGCTAAAATTCGCTCTCCACTTTGTAAGGAATTTACGGCCCAGCGTACTTTCATTTCCCACATTTTTTCTTCGGAAAGTTTATAGTCCAAATTAGATTTCATTAATTTCTGTTTGAGTTCATAGACACAAATCGCAGCAGCGACGGAAACATTAAAACTCCTAGTAAATCCATACATTGGAATAGCTAACGTTTCATCGGCGAAATCTAAGATCTCGTCGGTGACTCCGGCTGCTTCCGTTCCGAAAACCAAAGCAACAGGTTCGGTGATTTGAAAATCTGGAAGAAGTGTTGCGTTATTTTCTGGGGAGACCGCGACGATCTTATAACCGCGATTTTTAATTTCTTTGATCGAATCTAAATGGTGTGGAAGTTTTTCTACTTCTACCCAGGTTTCGGCACCTTTGGTTACGCGCAGGTTTGGATTGAATTCATTCTCACTTTCCATGGCTACGATCTTATGAAATCCACATGCTTCCACTGACCTTACAATCGCAGCGGCATTTCGGAACTGAAAAACATCTTCGATCACCGACAAAACAAAATCTGAACTTTCGGGAGCAAAATGATTGATTTTCTGCAGTCGTTCGTCAGTGAGAAATTGTTGAAGATATTCGAAAGTTTTCTGGTTTTTCATGACGTCAAAAATACTGAATAATTTGGAACATGGAAAGGCTTAAGAAGCTACGAATATTGATGGATGATGTATAAAAATTAATAATTTATTTTTTTACAAAAACAATTTAAGATTAGAATCACAGAAATTACGAAAATAGAATTTCCGCATTCTTTGAAAAATATTTTTAGAGTGGGAGGCGCGAGCGAAGTGAGCGCTAATAGGTCTAAGTATCAAGCGTTCTTCAAGATGTCAAAATTAAATTGATGTGTTGACTCAAATGCGGACTTGCGATAGGGATCGCAGTGGAAATCCCGGAATAAGTGTGGGCAAATATAAGCGGTCATTTTATAAGCGGCTGCATGAGGAATTGCAACGAAGAGCCCGGTTTTTTAGATTTTTTGCGTGGGCATTTGGTTTGGCAAAAATCTAAAAAAATCGCCCAAAAAGGAATTTTTAATATTCTGCGAAATGCTGTATTTTTGGAAGATGAAAAGAAAAGTGCTCCTGATTTATACCGGCGGGACGATCGGCATGGAAAAAGATTACGAAACCGGAAGTTTGATGGCCTTCGATTTTGGAAATATTTTTCAGAAGATTCCGGAAATGAAATTGATCGAGTGTGAAGTTGAAGTTTATCCGTTTGAAAAACCTTTGGATTCGTCGGATATGGGTCCGAAAGAATGGAAAATGATCGCCAATCATATTGGTAAAGAATATGAAAACTACGATGGATTTTTGATTCTTCACGGCACTGACACTATGTCTTACAGCGCTTCGGCGTTGAGTTTCATGTTGAAAAACTTACGAAAACCAGTTATTCTGACAGGTTCGCAACTGCCCATTGGCGATTTGCGAACGGATGCGAAAGAGAATCTTTTGACGAGTCTGTATTATGCCAGTTTGTACGATCATGATGAAGCGGTGATTCAGGAAGTAGCGGTTTATTTTGAGTACAAACTTCTTCGGGGAAACCGAACTCTGAAATATTCTGCAGAATTTTTTGATGCCTATCAAACTCCAAATTATCCTGTTTTAGGACAATCGGGAGTTCATTTAAATATTGAGAAAGATTTTTTGTGGCGCTCGAAAACCAACGAGCCATTTACGGTTGACACTCATATTTCCCAAGATGTTTTATTCTGGCGAATTTTCCCAGGGATGCATTTAAATCATTTTACGGAAATCCCCAATGTGAAGGTTTTGGTGCTTCAGGTTTTCGGATCTGGTACTATTTTCAATACCGCAAAAACAAAGAAACTTTTGCAAACGCTGCGACAGAACGGAACAGAAATCGTTGTAATCTCACAATGTGTGTCGGGTGGAATTAGTTTTGGAAAATACACCAATTCCAATATTTTTAGAGAGATCGGAGCCATAAGCGGAAATGACATTACGGCCGAAAGCGCTATTACGAAAGCGATGCATCTTTTGGACAATCCAAATTACGAAGGAAGTTTTGCGGATAATTTCGTGAAGAATTTGTGTGGTGAGGTTTCTGAAAATTAAACTTTGAAATTTTAGCAAGTTCGATTTTTAGAATTCAATTAATTACGCTATTTTTGCAGTCTTCAATTCAGAGAGGTGTCCGAGTGGTTGAAGGAGCTAGCCTGGAAAGCTAGTGTACGGGCAACTGTACCGTGGGTTCGAATCCCATCCTCTCTACAATAATCCTGTAAGTCATTGATTTACAGGATTTTTTTATTAAAAAGGGACTATCAAGGACGGATATTTCTGATTTTTTTTATTCTATTATTTTAATTGAGACATCACTAAACTTATTATTACCATTCTCGTTAATACTTTAGTCATTGGGAAAAAAATGCTGTCTTAATCGCTAAACAAAATAGCACCTTAATTTTAGCAAAGCGCAACAAAAATATCTTGAACTTGCTAATTACCTCTTTTTAAAAGTTACGATCTATCTAAACTCGAAAAAACCAGATCATTTAGAAATTCAACTATTTCAGTTTCTTTATTTCTTTTGCTGAAATCGGTCAGTGAGGACAGGTTGTGCATAAAAAAGTTTTGAAAATGCGCTATCTCTACGATCGTTGACGCTAAAGATTTGGGAAATTTGTAGTTTGGATTGTATGCTAATATCACATTTCCAATCAAGGTGCATAAATCTTTGTAAGGTTGAAAAAACTCTGATTTATTATCTTCCGTCACTTGTTTCGTTAAATAGGCTTTGGAACCTTCCGCCACGATTACGGGATGCAGAAGACTTTCATCGATATAACTCGTTTGCTTATCATCTTCAATAGGAGATGTTAATAAACTAATTATTTTTTGCAGTTTGACTTTGTGATCTTTGATGTTATTCGTCTGGAAATTGATCTGAAATTCGATCCATCCAAAATACCAGGCGGTAATATAAATTAATAATTTATGCTTGTTCTCAAAATAGCGATAAATACCCGCCTCTGTTGAACTAATTTCTTCGGCGAGTTTTTTAAAAGTAAAGGCTTCGAATCCTAACTTATAAATCAATTCTACACTGTGTTTCAGAATTTTTCTTCCTAACTCCGTGTCTTCAGGATTACGAAGATATAAACCTTCATTCATTTTTATTTTGAACTGATATTCCATTGTTAATATTTCTTTCCTGAAAAACTTTCTACAAAACTACGGAAAAAGACTTTACACTTTTTTAAGATAGTAATACTTCTATTTAAAATAGTTTAACTACTTTTGTCAAGAATTAAAAAACAAACTGCAAATGGATTTTATATTAGAATCCCTTCAATATCTTTTAGACCCGGACTGGATCATGAAAAATGGCGGACTTTATTTAGTTCTGCTGATCTTATTTATTGAAACAGGAATTATCATTGGTTTTTTTCTACCAGGAGATCCTCTTTTGTTTGTGTCCGGAATGGTCATCGCTTCTGCCAATGAAACGCCATACCCTTTTGAGACGCAAATTTTCAATCTTTTATTTTGGATGGTATTATTTACAGGTTCAACAATTTTAGGAAACTTTTTCGGCTATTGGTTTGGATATAAATTCAAACACGTCGTCAATAGAAAAGAAGATACCTGGTTTTTGAAACGCAAACACATTCAAACGGCGCACGATTTCTATGAAAAAAGAGGCGGCTTTGCAATTGCAATTGCTCGTTTCTTACCAATCGTAAGAACTTTTGCTCCAATCATTGCCGGAACAGTAGAAATGAACTTTAAAAAGTTTGCGATGTACAATGTCGTTGGTGCAATTGTTTGGGTTGTAAGCATCACCTCATTGGGTTACATTTTAGGTGATATTCCGTGGGTTAAAAATAATTTAGAATATATATTAATAGGTCTGGTTTTATTGGTTACAGCTCCAGTTATCATAAAACTAATGACTAAAAACGAAAATACAAATCAAACAATTTAATAAAAAATAGAAAATTATGAAATGTCCAAATTGTAATGTTGCCTTAACAATGGCAGACCGTAACGGAATCGAAATTGATTATTGCCCGGATTGTCGCGGGGTTTGGCTTGACCGCGGTGAACTCGATAAAATTATCGAACGCTCCGTTCAGCAACCACCGGTTCAGCAACCCCCAATTCCCCAGCGAAGTAATTACCCGAATCAAGAAAGATATTATTCCGATAAGGATAAATATTATTCTGACAAGGACAGATATTATAAGAAGAAAAAGGGACTTTTAGGTGATCTATTTGATTTTTAAAAAAATTAAAACACCATTTTAATCGATAGCTTATGATAGTTTGGATAATATTTATTGCAGTAGTAATTTTTGCACTGATCTTAGATTTAGGGGTCTTTAACCGCAAACCTCACGAGATAAAAACAAAAGAGGCGGCCATTTGGACCAGTGTCTGGGTAACCTGTGCACTGCTTTTTTCAGGAGTAGTCTATCTTTCCTTTGAGAATAATTGGATCGCGAACCCAACAAACCTAACACCAACAAATGCAGTCTTAAAATTTGTTACCGGTTATTTAATCGAACTCTCTTTGAGTGTTGATAATATTTTTATTATTGCACTCATATTTTCGTCTTTTGCGATTCCTAAAAAGTATCAGCACGAAGTTCTCTTTTACGGCGTATTGGGTGCGATCGTTTTCAGAGCTATAATGATCGTTTTTGGCGTGGCACTCATTACAGAATTTAGCTGGATGATCTATGTTTTTGGAGTATTCTTGATTTTAACTGCGCTTAAACTGCTATTCAGTCATAACGAACAAAAAGACCCACATGATTTTAAGATCTATAAGTGGATCGCTAAAATTTATCCGGTTACAACAACGATTGAAGGCGATAAATTTTTCGTAATAAAAAATGGTGTGAAGTATGCTACGCCATTATTTGTAGCACTGATCATCATAGAATTGACGGATGTGTTTTTTGCTATAGACAGCATTCCTGCGATATTAGCAATTACTGCGGATCCGTTCATCGTTTTTACCTCTAATATTCTGGCTATAATGGGATTAAGATCAATGTACTTTTTAGTTGTGGGTATGTTGGATAAATTTAAATACATCAATTACAGTTTGGTGGTAATATTAGCATTTGTTGGCGTAAAAATGATCATTTCTCATCATGTAGAAATCCCAGAATGGTTGTCACTTGGCGTAATCGTTTTATCTCTCGCCGGAGGAATGTTGGCTTCTAAATTTATAAAAGACACCGAAATTGAGTAAAAAGTAACTTGCACAAACACATATCCATGAAAAATTTACTCATAATTATTTTCATTTTAACGGGTACTATTTCCAGCTTTGGCCAGGAAAAATTTAATGGATTCTATGAACCGTATATCAAATTGGAATATGATGTAAGCAAAAAATTTTCGCAAGAGTTTATTCTTGAAGAGCGGACCATCTGGTATGATGATCAATCTTTTAAGTTTCAGGTAAAGCAAATTGATATTGCTCATTTCTCCAAATTGAAACTAAGCGATAAAAATACAGTTGCATTTGGAATTCAATACCGGTTTAGAGAAAACTTTGATAAGGACAAAGAAAATGAATTGAGATTTACAGAAGAATATACTTACACTACAAAACCAAAAGCTACTGAATTTGAGCACCGTGTTCGAGCAGAACAGCGGATCACTTCCTCAGAAACTTCTCATCGGTTCCGATATAATTTTGCAGTCAACATTTCATTTAATGGAACTGAAATTAAGAAAGGCAATGCTTACATGATCGGAGATCTGGAAACGCTGCTGACCGTAGCCAAAACCAGCAAACCCGAATATGAACAAAGAATCGGAGCTGGAGTAGGTTTTGTAGTGAGTGATCTAATGAAAATTGAACTGGTCACAGAATACAGATTGAGTGATTTTACTCAAGATTTAGTACACGAATTATATTTTGTAACAGGACTGAAAATAAGTCTTTAGAGGTACAACGTTTACAAAAAGAACACATTTTTTGAATCCATATCTTTAACCATTGAAAATTAAAAGCCAAAACAAATGATGATTTCTACTCTATTTTTAAGTTCCATACTAACTACAGAACAGCTCTTAACACGAGTTGGAGATCAACCTGATTTAAGCTTTAATTTTGATTTCCTTTTTAAAATACTTTTGGCAATTGGAGCCGGACTTTTAATAGGAGTTGAACGGGAATTTAAGGGAAAAGATGCAGGCTTAAAAACCAATATGCTGGTTTCTGTTGGCTCCTGTGTTTTTGTTTTTTTATCACTACAATTTCAAGGTGGGGAATCTTTTGATCCAACACGTGTTTTAAGTCAGGTTGTAACGGGAATTGGTTTTTTGGGTGCAGGAGTTATTTTAAAGAAGGGTGCAAATGTGCAGGGTCTTACAACGGCAGCTACAGTTTGGTGCAGTGCTGCTGCAGGTTGTATCGCTGCATTTTACTTGGTAATGGATTTATTATTGTTTACGGGCACCGTAGTTTTTGTTAATATGATCTTCGGATACATCGGAAAAAAAATCACACCAGATGACACATCTTCTCCTTTACAAAATTCCGAGAAAGATGACTAAGATTATTCCAAATAGAAAACCAATTTTAAAAACAACACACTTCGTTACGTACTTATAACCTTAATTGCTCTGATCGCACTGGAGTTTATCCTATTGAAAGACAACATAATTCCCCATCAGTATTTTAGCCGCTAGACGTCGGAAGAATATGATCCTGAATTTTTTAGTCGCTAATTCGAAAACTGGGGACTAAATGGAGAATTGTTTGATGGTTTCTGTGATGTCTTATTATTGTTTAAATTTAAAACTTGAATTAGACCACCTCCTTCAATGACGATTCTTGCAAGAAAGAGATTCGAAAAATGGACTTACTTTACAGATTCACTTTCTTGATTCTCCATTCGCAATTTCTTACTAATACGCTGAGCCGCCATACCAATCGCTTCGGTAAAGGTTGGAAATGCCAATTCTAATTCTGCGATATCATGAATATTCATTTTCGCCACAATGCAAGTCGCTGCAACTTGAATGACCTCTGCGGAATAGGAACCTAAAACGTGTGCTCCTAAAAGTAATTTGGTTTTACGGTCTACAATCAATTTACAAAACCCATCCGTTCGTCCGTCCATCACGGCTCTTGGTAAAGCTGTATAATCTACAGTTTCTATTAAACAATCGTACTCTTTCAGGGCTTGATCTTCGGTCATACCAACAGATCCATACTCTGGCTCTGTAAAACTGCCTGTTGCAATCGCTTGTGGATTGTAAACTTTCTCCGCACCCTCGACTGCATTTTCAGCAGCAACTCTGGCTTGGTGTGCAGCGCTTTGCACGAACATACTTACGCCGTTTGCATCTCCAGCTACGAATATTTCTGGGACATTCGTCTGTAAATATTCGTTTACTTTGATATACGGTCCGTTCATTTCTACACCGGCCGCTGCAAGATTTAATCCTGAAACATTAGCCGGCCAGCCAACCATTAGAAAAACGGCATCTGTTTCTAGAGATTGTTTCTTTTCGTCTTTTGTAAAAGATACTTTCAGTTTGCCGTTTTCTTTTTCAATGGAGTCACACCCAGTTCCAGTTAGAACATTCATTCCCCTTTTTTTGAATGCTTCTTCAAGACGCCTGGAAATATCTTTGTCGCTTGGTGGTGTTAGTCTGTCTGCAAATTCTATTACATCTACTTCAGCACCAAAATCAATGAGTATTGAGGCCAATTGACAACCTGTAGCAGAGCCACCAACAACGGTCACTCTCTTTGGCAACTCTTTCATTTGCCATAAATCATGGAAAGAAAGCGCCAGTTCGTTCCCAGGAATCGATAATTTTCGGGGTTTGCCACCAACCGCCAGAATAATTTTATCTGCTGTGAACTGTCTCCCATCTGAAATCTCCAGTGTATTCTTATTGACGAAATGGGCGGGTCCTACTTCGTCTATCACCGTGATTCCTTGTTGCTTCACAATCGAGGTCAGATGCCAAACTTCATTGGCGTGCGCTGCAACACGATTGGCATTTTCGATGGCTTCACCAAAATTCACCTTTGGTAGATCACCTTCCAATCCAAATTGAGAATATAATTTCGCGTCTGTACGTAAGCGTGCCGCTCTCGCAAGAGTCCGTACAGGAGCTGGACCTTCATTATATGCAGTTCCACCTAGTTTATTACTTTCCAAAATGGTGACCTCTGCTCCAAGTTCTTGAGCTCGTAAGGCAGCCTGAACGCCGGCTGGTCCGCCACCAACAACTATGATCTTTCGTTTGCGGTCTGAATTGCTTAAATTTTTATCTTGTTCCATCATTATAATTTTATTTACTATTGATAACTTTATTAGAAAAGCGTTTGAATTTCCGAAAAGCTACCATCCAAAATAGTTTGTTTACTATTTGATCGACAACTAATTACGTCCTATCGAATTATATTTATTAACAACATATAATTAAATAGAATAAGCCTCTACAGAACTTCTGACAGAGGCTTAAATAGTGAACAAATCACCTTAAAAAGGATAATACTTTTATCTATTTTAATTTAAATTGTATCAAGTAACTGAAAATAGTAGGTTCTCAATTACATATCCAAAGTCTGCTCTCCACCTCCATTAATAAAGATTACTTGTCCACTCGTCCAACTTGAAATCGGTGCAGCAAAATACAATACGGCTCCCGCAATATCTTCAGATTCACCTAATCTGTTGATAGGTGTATGTTTTAGCATTGCTTTTTCCAGTTCAGGAGTCAAAACCGTACTTAACGCGTGAGTTCTTGTTGCTCCAGGTCCGATTGCGTTGACGCGAATATTATTTGGGCCATAATCGAAAGCTAAATTTCTGGTCATGTGATTGATGGCTGCTTTGGAAGAAGCGTACGCGCTGATCGCCGGACTCTTGTTAATGGACGCCATCGATGACATGTTGATAATACTTCCGTAGCCCGCTTTCCCCATATGTGGTGCAACCAACTGGCATAATCTCCACATGCTGAACACGTTCATATCGAATACTTTTTTGAATTGCGCTACTTCAATATCGTAAGGACTTTCTTTTCCGGCACCACCTCCACCAACGTTGTTGACTAAGATTTCAATGCTTCCAAAATGCTCCATCGTTTTATCAACCAAGTTGACCAATGCTTCATCTTCCAAAACATTACAGTCAATTGCGATAGATGTTCCGCCGTTATCATTGATTGATTGCGACGTTTTTTTTGCAGCCTCCAGATTATAATCTGAAACGACCACATTGGCGCCAAACGCTGCCAACATTTCGCAGCACGCCTGTCCTATTCCTCCTGCACCACCAGTAACGATGGCTGTTTTTCCTGTTAAGTCAAATAACTTTTTTGTATCCATTTTTTTGATTTTTGATTAATTACTTATTTTGTTTGTTTTTTTTAAATAGTCAGCCACGGCTTGATATGCCGGCAAAGAAGTAGGGTCATTGGCTGCATTTCCCGCAACCGGATGAGAAGCCATCCTTACAATTACCATTTCTGAGGCAGGATCGATGTAGATTGTTTGTCCATGAACACCTCTTGCGACGTAAGCGCCATCTTTATTTTCGGTCATCCACCACATATTTCGGTAAGACCAGCCTCTTAGATCTGGATGATCAGACTTTGCAAAAGCAGATTTGTCGCCGCCCTTTTCAATATCTAAAACGGACTGCGCTGGAATAATCTGTTTGCCATTGTACATTCCTTTGTTCCGAATCAATTCTCCAAAACGAGCCAAGTCGCGAAGACCTGCATTAAAACCTCCACCTGCAAAAGCAATTCCTTTCCCGTCCACTTGATAATAGGCATCCTGCTCCATCCCTATTTTACTCCAGATTTTTTCTGACAATAATTCTGTTACTGATTTATTGGTCGCTTTAGAAATGATCCAACCGAGCGCATCGGCATTCACGGTTTTGTAACCAAAGATTTCTCCGTGAGTTCCTTCTTTTTTTACCGTTTCTAAATATTCGTAATATCCGATTGGACATTTGTAATCAGCAGGTTTTTGAGAAGGATTTCCTGCATTGGAAAACTGCCATACATCTGCATTCGGGTCTGCGTAATCTTCAGAATACTGCAATGCGGTAGTCATGTCCATTACTTGGCGGACTGTTGCATCAGCGTAAGCAGAATTTTTTAATTCAGGAACGTAAAACGTCACCAGTTTGTTTTCATCTATAGTTCGCTCCGCAACTAAAATAGAAGCAAGTGTTCCAGTGAAAGATTTTGTTAAAGACATCACCGCATGCACATCATGTTCCGTTAATTCTGAGAAATAGCGTTCATAAACCACTTTTCCTTTGTGCATGATGATCATACCATCGGTATAATTGGCCCAAAGTGATTCTTCCCAAGTCATTTTCTTTTTTGCATTCCAGGGCATGAAAGTTAAACCGTCGATATTCTTATCCAATTTGTAAGATAATTTTGAGGGAGCTTCTGTTCCTCTGGAAACATTTTGGGTTGGTAACATTTCCCGCATATGAACCACGCTCCAACGGATTGCCGGAAAGGTGAAAAACGATCCATCCCAAGTATGTAAAACTTTATCTGCCGGCGGTGGAAAACCTTTCATCCATCCAAAATTATTGGGTTCACTTTCTTTTGCGCTCAGAAATTCTGTTTTATTTTGTGCCATACAATTGGTTGTTAGTGATAAGATCATTGCCGCAGAAAAGATCTTCGCGGAATGTCTAAAAATTTGTTTTTTTTCCTTAAATAATATATTTGTCATCGTTGCCTTTTTTAAAATTAATGTTTTAGTGAGCTTAAATATTTCCGGTAATCATTGTAATTATTACGTTTAATCATAAATCATTTTCACATCATCTACAACCAATTTACTTCCGATCGCGCCCGCAAACTGAGCACCAGCAAAACTGGATGAGGCAACAAAAGTGATATGCGTCGGCAAAATAAATGCGGCTTCAGAAGCGTCGACGTAGAGATTGTTTTTTGGTTTCATGTAGGCTGGAAAACTGCTGTCCAAAGATCCATAAGTAAAAATGACTTCTTTAATCACTAATTGATTCTGCAAATCCTCACCTCTGAACCAGGCTGTGGCCAATCTTTTCACGACGCCATCTTTACGAACTTCTAAAATTGCGTAAATATCGCAGGCATCACCGTAAGACAAAACATTTCCCTGCTTATCTTTATTAACGGCACCCGGTTGAAAATTATATTTAAACTGTAATTTTTCTGGTCTTCCGGTAAAAGGGGTTCCAAACTCAATGGCTGCTTCCGGATTTGCAGGATCAATATTATCTGGATTAAAGAAACCCGTAAAAATAGAACCAGAAGAAATAGGCGCTCCAAAGATGTTCCCTAAAGGTCCGTTGTCTAAAGTTTCCATTTGCGCAGCCCGATTTCCAGCACTAAGGGTAATTGGTTTTGTGGCTAATTTATTCAATAATTGGGTGCCGCGGTTCCCAGTTCCCCAAATGGTATTCGCCGCACTTTGTCCCGGTTCTTCATAATTGGTGGCAGTTGAATACCAGAGATTGAGATCATAATTGTCTAATTGCGGCGTAGCAGACGCAACATCTGCTTTAATCGTCCATTGTCTGGTGGTTCCGTTTTCTGAAATAATATTTACTTTCACCTCACCATTTAGATCAATAAAATCACCAGCATTGACATCACTTTTTGCAAAGGATGAAAGTTCTAATGTTTCAATTTTAATTTGTGAAAGATCTACACCCGCTGGAATTTCGACGACAACCAAAGCATTTTCATTATTTATAACGGCATTTCCCGATTGATTGCTGACCAAAATATTTTTGATATTGGCATATTCTGATTCTCCGAAATAATCTTCCCGTATACAAGAATTTAAAAATAAAGCACCAAAAAAGAGCATCCAAATATATTTTATTTTCATCTTTTTGATTTTTTATTGTTCATAATATAATAAGCCAAGCCCACTTTCACGCTCAAAATATTCAATTTAAAATCTACATTCTGGCGGACATCACGAGATCTTTCCAAATCATTTTTAACCTTTTTTTCTACATTTAATTCATATCCCAAAACATCTAATTGAACTTCTAAAGCAAAATTTTCCATGGCGAAAAAACTTACGCCTGGACTAATGCCTGCTCGGAGATTATAATTTTCAGTAAATGATTTTTCAACTTCATCAAAATTCTTGGTTTCCCGTTTCAGCGTATTGCTTTTACCTAATGTAACACCAACTGTGGTAAAAAAACTTAATCTTTCATTCGCTGTTAAAGGAAGAGTTGTTCTGTAATTTGGCGTAATGCTAAATCCACGCGTGATGGTTTTTTGTTCTAAATTATCGGGGTCTTTAAATAAAACGCCTTCAAATCGTTTTTCAAAAACATTAAAATTCAAGCCAATCATGCCGTAATCACTGATGTAGTAACCACCTTTTAAAGATAAATCGAAATTAACCTTATCTCCTTCCAAAGTTTTCTGGAAAATATTTTCGGTATTTTCGGACTGTCAGTCTTCCAAAGACATCGCAAATCCCGTATAGATCGTCCCTTTTTTAAATGGCTTGAAGTCTTTGTTGTAATAACTGGACAGCAATTCGTACGGTGTGTATTTTTGTGAAGTAATGGAGTCTTCTTCAACCTGAGCCTTTGTGACGCCGGAAATGATCAACCCAAGAATAATTAAGAACTTTATTTTCATGTTTTATACTTTTTGTTCTTCCGAAATTACGCTTTCTTTTAATGTAAAATAGTTTACAAAGCCAGAAACGATACCTGCGATAATTCCAATAATAATTAAAGCGGAAACCAGCGAAACCTCAACTGTTCCAACATACTTCTGCCAAACAACCGCCAAGGAGGTGAGGATACCAAAAGTAACAAAACCATGTTTTAAAGTTAATAAAAATGTGGTTGGGAACAATGCTGCTTTCTTCTCTTTAATTCCAAAATAAGCAACCAAGGTCAATATCATGGAAAGCGTGATCGCCAACATAACTGCAGTTCCTAAAACCGTCACTATCATTGGTAATAGAATCCACGGAAATTGGAATACTGCTATTTCCTTTCAAAAAGAAATACTGTATTCCACCGTTGATGATGGCATTGATAATACCGGTGATCACCGCACCTTTCAATAATTTTTGTTTTTTTTGAGCGTCCATATTTTTAATTTTAATTTTTCAATCGAAATGATCGTTCTGTTTATTTTTTATTCTTTTCTGCAGAAGAGATCTTTAAAACCCCCAGTTTTGTTCCCTGATAGATCATCCCATTTCCATCAAAGAGTGGCGCCATTTGCATGGCATTGAAAGGATTTCCTATGCGATTCAGCATTTCTTTTTTTTGTGTAGTTGAAAGTTGGGAAACATTTGGCAAAACTGAAGAGGGATCCAGATCGATCTTCACTTTTTTTGCAATTTTTCCGGTTTTAAAATCGAGTTCTGTATAAAACTGATCTTCTTTTTCATCTTCGCTGATGAAGTGAATCTTCCCGGAATCTTTGCCCATTTTGGGAACACTGGTACTTCTAACGTCTTTATTAAACCAAACCACTTTTGCGCCGTTGCCATCAGCATTAACATCAAAACGCTGCACGCCATTTTTTAATTCTCCTTTTTCATTTGTGGCGCTGCTGGAAGCGGGATATGGAAATCCATAGGTGCTTGCAATGATAACCGAATTGCCAAAAGCGATCGGTGAATTTTCACTGCCCTGTTCAGGATCTCCCTCAAAAGCCAGTTCACTGGTGATTAATTTGCCGCTTTCAGAACTGTAAATATTGAGATGCGTTGCTTCTGTTCCATTATCTAAAAGTGTTAAATATTCAAACCCGGATTTTGGGCCGAAAAAAGTGGGTGAAGAACCGGTTCCCCAACTTAACTGACCGGGTTTTACCTTGGTGCCACGATCATATTTGGCTTTCCATAAAATTTCAGGTTTACCGTTTTTTAAATGCAGAACATAAATGGCGTGCGTCGTAGCGATCGCAGTTCCGGCAGGACTGCTTGAAATGGAATTTGCAACAATTTCATCTTTAATATTTGATAAAGAGATCACCGAAAACTGACCATTTTTTGGGTTCAGAAATCCGGCCTGTGAATCGTAGGAAGCGAACCAGATATTTCCTTCCCAATCCGGCGTGATGCCGACAAATTCAAAATCATCTGCTGCGTTTTCCAGTTTATATTCGTTTTTTATACTAAATGACCATTTGTTATTCTGCTGGATGTGTGTGATCTGATAAATAGATTTACCATTCGCCAGCATCAGTTCATCATTTTGATTAAGATATCCATAAATATTATTGAGGGCTGTTCCGGCAGGAAGTTTCAGAGTCGCCAGCGTTTCCATAGATTCAGAATTCAGCAATAATAAATACGGTGTTCGCCGCATACTTCCATCGGTACTTTCATTCCGAACACAGATCACCTGCAAAAAGCCATCACTTCCCAATAAAATGGTTGGAACTGCACCTTGTTTTGTTTCGAAAGTGAAGTTCAATTTGTTAGAAGGTACAGTTCCAGAAAAAACATCCGAAGAAAGCGCATCATCATGCATGAAAGCGGTTTTTGGTCCAGCAAATGGATTTTTAATTTGTGCTGATAAATTTTCCATAGTATATAACATTAGGAGCAACGTTATAAACGTCGCGGTATTTTTAATAAAGAAGCGATCTGTATGAGATATCATTTCGATTTTTAGATTTAGTTTATTTAATAATTGATAAACAATGCCGCCTGCACCGTGAGCCAATTGGGCAATTTTTTCGGAAATGCCTGCTGAAAACCTTTTCCCGGAATGCCGTAAGAGACGACGCCTAATAAGGTAAGGTTTTTTTGGAGCAATCCTTTCAATGTTAAAGTAGTTTCGTGACCCAATTCTTTACTTTTTAAATCTGAAATCTGTGGTAAACCTCCCAGATTATTGAGTTGGTCGGACTGAAGATAAAAGTAATCCAGGGATATGGCCATGCTTTTGTTAAGCCAACTTGTCAATTCTATTCGATGGGTCTTAATATTTCCATTTCCTAAAACCTTGCGAAAATTTAAACCCTGCACCCAATTTCCAAGTCCACCTGTAAGGATGGGATCAAATCTTTCGTAGGTGTCTGTGTTGGGACCATCGCCTTTCATAAAAGAATAACGGTAAAAAACGGAGGGTGAAGTTTTGATATCTTTAAAACTGTAACCCAAACCTGCATACCAAGCATAAGATCTCATATCTTCTGTGGAATGTGACTGAAAAGCGTATTCGGATTTGAAAAACAAGCCAGTCTCTGCAATATTGGTCAGCCACAATTTCGGATTGATGAGGTACATTCCTTTTTTATCTATGGAACCATCTGGAATTGCATATTTTCCTTTTCCACCAATGGTTTGAATATAGGAAATTCCGGTGTCCAGATTTTTATTATTGTTAAAGTTAAATGTACCGATCGCATAATTAATGTTCTGCTGTTTATCCTTGAATAACTCCTGCGGCTCTACGAAATGTCCTGATAAGCGGAATTTTTTCCATTGAACGGAGAAATTTGCATTTTTTTGAAAAGTAGTTCGGGAGGAAAGATAAACGCTTCCGCGAGGACCAGCATTGGAAGAACCGGAATAGCGGGAAAATAGAAAACCATCATTCAATTGAAAAAAATTTCTGCCATAATTTGCATTAATAGTAATATTCTTGTTTTTACCAATTCCTGTTGCCAAAAAACCACCGTACAATCTTTCAAAAGCAATGGAAGCGGTACTTCCAGAAGAATAGATATCCGTAGTATTCCGAGCGGAAACAAGTGCAGAAACTTCTCCGTAAGCGTAAATATTTGATGTTCCCAGTTTGGTAATGCCGGAAATGCCGGGTTCTAAAAAAGCTTCGCCCCAAAAACGCGTTCCTTTTTCAGCGGGCAGATCTGCGATAGGATTTCCCTGCGTAAAAGCTTTACCCTGCGCAAAAAGCGGATTGACATCATTATAAAGTCCGAGACCACCATTCAGAAACAGTTTGAATTGAGCCTGAGATGATTCGTAAATAACCGGAAAATCTTTCGCACCTTCCTTGGTTAAAAACCCCTTTTTTGGAGCGCTTTCTTCTTTTAATTCGTTCAAGGTCACAAAGATTTTAAGTAAAACAGATCTGCCTAAAGTTCCGGTTCCGGTAGCGGATTCAAACAATTCATATTGTGCGCTGGTCACATTTTTTTCTTCCTTAATTCTGTTAAGCGCCAGATCTGTCAGTAAGGGATTAAATGTACTTCCCGGTTTAATGAAAAAAGCTTTGTAAAAATTTTCCATTTCATCCTCTGAAAGCACAGTTTCCATTTTATTTTCAATAATAATGATGCGAACTTCATCAATGAAATTACCACTCGCAAACTCCGGATTGATCTTCTGAGTTTCCTGTGAGAAACTTATTTGAAAAGCACAAAACAGCAGGCAAAGTAAAAGTACCTTGCCTACTGTATTTTGAAAAATAATATGTTTATCTGAAAACAACATTCTTACGAAGTTGGCATTTTTGTTTTGTAAACGCCACCACCATTCACTGTTAATTCTACACCCGTGATCCAACTCGCAGCATCACTAAGAAGAAATGCCATTGCGTAAGCGATATCTTCAGGAACACCGCGTCTTTTCATCACAATCCCTTTTACCACATTATCGATCATTTCCTGTGTGTAACCTGCTTCTTCAGAAGATGCTCCATTATCTACTGTCCCAATTATTAAAGAATTAAAACGGACTTCTGGTCCTGATGCAACTGCCATACTGCGCACCATATTCAGCAAGCCAGCTTTTGCGGTACTGTATTCTATAAATTCTGGAGAAGGCGTGTTGCCCACCATTGATCCCGAAAATACGACTGAAGCATTATCTTCTTTTTTCAGATAAGGCATTGAGAATCTTGTCAGATTATAGGCTCCCAAAGTATTTAATTTGTAAGCATCGATCATTTTTTGAGAATCAGATCCCCAAAGTGGTGTATTGGCACCCCAACCAACGTTGTTTACAACGCCTGAAATTTTACCAAATTTGTCCACTGTTGCTTTAATGAGTGATTCAATTTGAGTTTCTTCTGTAAAATCTGTCTTCATTCCTAAAGTTTCGTATCCCGTTTCAGATTGAATATCGGAAGCCAGTTTCATTACTTTTTCTTCATTCAGATCAGATAATACGACATTGGCACCCAGCGAACTTAAAAATCGGGAAGCCTCGCTGCCAATGGCTCCGGCTGCACCGGAAATGATAATTACTTTTCCTTTAAAGTCGAATAATTCTGTAATTGTTTTCATATTTTTTAATTTTAAAATTTAATTATTAAGTGACCTATATTTTTGTTATAATGAGTTTGATCAATCATCCCATTCATCACGAATCTCTTCCATCAAATCATCATAACGTTCTTTTAAGTTTGAAGAAATCTTTCTACCATGTACATGAATTTTTCTTAATTGCAATGCCAAGAAAATACTGAACAATCCAGCGAATAAAATACTTACTGCCATTAAAATAGTAAGTCCTATTCCTGTAAATAAAGGATTCCAGATTAAAAATAAAGAAGCCAAGGCACCCAAAATTCCAAAAGCTAAAAGACTTCCCCAATTTTTACTTCCATATTTTTTCACGTCTAAAGCAAAACTTATTGAAGCGATAGAACGGAATAGCAACAGAAAGCCAATATAAAACGCGAGCACGCTAATTGACAATCCTGGGTGAACGACTAATGAAAATCCGATAATTGTTGTTAAAATTCCGAAAGCCAAAGACCAACCCCAGTTTGGAAGGGTATTTCTATTGGAAATAGAGAAGAAAACTTCAGATAATCCGCTAAATAAAAAGGATAGCGCAAAAAATATGGAGAGTGCTAATAAAGAGCTTAGAGGTGAGGTGAAAACTGCAATACTTAGAATCACAAATAGAATTCCGACGATCAAAGGAATGTACCAATGTTTTACTGAGTTTTTGATTGAATTGAGAAATGATGTTTTCATGTTGAATATTTTTTAATAATTTTAATATTAGCAATAAGCGTTGGTATTGCATATTTCGTAATAAACCCAATCAGTTTTAATATTATTATTTAATAGAAATAGATTTGATTGTTATTTATTGGGACAAAATCAGAAATTATAAAACACGTACAAAATGATTATAATGAGTGTTATCATGTTTAAATGTATTATTTCTACTGCTCTTCTGTAAAACTGCTCTATTTTTATTTTAATAATGAACAGTATTTCTCTATGCATCTTATCATCATCTCTCGAAACAGATTATCAAAATTAGTTTCTTACCTTTAAGATTAGAGTAAAAGATTATTCAATCACTCCTCATTTATTCTCAATAATTATGAAATTAAATTCAAAAGTTCCAGAAGGAAAATTAGAAGACAAGTGGAAAAATTATCAAGCGAAATGCAACCTCATTAATCCAGCCAACAGAAAGAAATTAAATATTATCGTTGTGGGATCTGGATTAGCTGGCGCTGGTGCGGCCGCAACTTTGGCCGAACTTGGTTATGATGTACAATGTTTTTGCTATCAAGATTCTGCTCGACGTGCGCACTCCGTAGCAGCTCAGGGTGGAATTAATGCCGCCAAAAACTATCAACATGATGGCGACAGTATTTACCGAATGTTTTACGACACTTTAAAAGGCGGAGATTTTCGATCTCGTGAAGCGAATACCTATCGGCTAGCGGAATTATCGGCTCCTTTGATTGATCACTTTGTACAACAAGGTGTTCCGTTTGCACGGGAATATGGTGGCGTTTTGGTCAACCGAAGTTTTGGCGGCGTTCAAGTGCAGCGTACTTTTTATGCCAGAGGACAAACTGGTCAGCAGTTATTAATTGCCGCTTATTCTCAATTGTACAAAATGATTCGAGCTAAAAAAGTTGAAATGTTGCCTCGACATGAAATTCTGGATTTAGTCATTATTGATGGTAAAGCAAAAGGCGTAATTGCGAGAGACTTAATGAGCGGAGAAATTAAACGTTTCGCCGCAGATGCTGTTGTTTTGGCAACTGGCGGATATTCTCGTGTGTTTAGATTATCAACGTTGGCGATTGGATGTAACGGATCTGCCATTTGGAAAGCCCATAAACGCGGCGCTTATTTCGCTGCACCGAGTTTTACGCAAATTCACCCAACTGCACTTCCGCAGTCCAGTGATGCACAGTCAAAACTTACGCTGATGTCAGAATCTCTTCGGAATGACGGTAGAATTTGGGTTCCTAAGAAAGTGAATGACGACCGCAAGCCAGAAGACATTCCTGAAGAAGAACGCGACTATTACTTAGAGAGAAGATATCCGAGTTTTGGCAATCTTGCGCCGCGCGATATTTCATCCCGTGCTGCAAAAGAGCGCATCGATTCCGGACATGGAGTTGGACCTTTAAAAAACGCGGTTTATTTGGATTTCAAACATGCTATTCAAAATTTCGGCAAAGAAGTAGTTGAAGACCGATACGGAAATCTCTTTTCAATGTATGAGAAAATAACCGGCATCAATGCTTATAAACAACCAATGAAAATCTCCCCGGCGGCTCACTTTTCTATGGGTGGACTTTGGGTTGATTATGAATTAATGACGACGATCCCAGGTTTATATGCTATTGGAGAATGTAATTATTCTGATCACGGAGCGAATCGACTTGGTGCCAATTCACTTTTGCAAGCCAGTATCGACGGATATTTTATATTGCCGAATACCATTAATAATTATTTAGCAGGAGAATTAAAAGAGAAACGTCATGGCATCGATCACCCAGAATTCCTTAAAATAGAAAATGAAGTTAAAGACCAGATCAAAAAAATATTAAATATCAATGGAAGCAGAACTGTCGATGATTTTCACCGGGAATTAGGAAAAGTAATGTGGCAAGAGTGTGCGATGAGTCGAAATAAAATCGGGTTAGAAAAAGCAATTCTACAAATAAAAGAAATTCGGAAAAACTTTTGGATCGACGTGAAAGTTACCGGAAACGGCGACGAGATGAATACAGAATTAGAAAAAGCCTTACGCTTGGCAGACTTTATTGATCTGGCAGAGCTCATGTGTAAAGATGCGTTGCAACGTGACGAATCTTGTGGAGCTCATTTCCGGGAAGAATATCAAACCCAGGAAGGAGAAGCAATGAGAAACGATGAGGACTTTGCCTACGTATCGGCATGGGAATACAATCAGGGAGATTTTATTCTTCATAAAGAACATTTAGAATTTGAATATGAAAAGCCAACGGTAAGAAATTATAAGTAAATATCTAACCAAACGAAAATCGGCACTTCTCTTTCTAAAAAAATTAAATATAAAAAAGCAATGAAAGTAACATTTAAAATATGGCGCCAGGAAAATCCTGAATCTAAAGGAGAGCTCAAAACTTATGAGACCGACGGAATCAGTGAAGAAATGTCTTTCTTAGAAGCCTTGGATCATCTTAACGAGAAACTGGTTTTAAAGAATGAGAAAGTCATCGCGTTTGAACATGATTGTCGCGAGGGAATTTGTGGTCAATGTGGTGTGTTCATTAACGGACGAGCGCACGGACCACACGACAATACAACCACTTGTCAGTTGCATATGCGAAGTTTCCAAGAAGGTGATACTATTATAGTAGAACCTTTCCGGGCGGGCGCTTTTCCCATCATCAAAGATTTGGTGGTAGACCGTTCAGCTTTCGACAGGATTATTGAACATGGCGGGTACATTACCGCAAAAACTGGAACTGCCGCAGAAGCCAATTCTATTCTTGTTCCTAAACAAATTGCAGATAGTGCAATGTATGCAGCCGCGTGTATTGGATGTGGCGCTTGTGTGGCCACTTGTAAAAATGCCTCGGCAGCGTTATTTACGTCGGCGAAAATTAATCATCTGAACCAATTGCCGCAAGGAAAGCCAGAAGAATACCAACGAACGCTGGATATGGTTTTTCAAATGGATCTTGAGCAATTTGGAAGCTGCACTTTCACGGGAGCGTGCGAAGTAGAATGTCCAGCTGGAATACCAATTAGCAATATTTCGGCGATGAATGCGAGCTATTTTAAAGCTAAAGTTTTCAGCTACACTGAATAGCATTATTAATTTTTTGACTTCTTAAAACATCAAAAGTCTTCCTTACGGGAAGACTTTTGAAAACCAAATCACAAAATATTAATATGAAAAAAAAATTACCTCCGAAGAAGTAATTTAGTGACCCGGCTGGGATTCGAACCCAGGACCCATACATTAAAAGTGTATTGCTCTACCAGCTGAGCTACCGAGTCGGTCTGTTTGATTTAATAAGTAAGGAGTTATAAGCAATTAAAATTACTCCTAAAACATTACTGCTTTGCGTTGTGCCTGCGACTGGACTCGAACCAGCACATCCATAGGAAACCACCCCCTCAAGATGGCGTGTCTACCAATTTCACCACGCAGGCAAAAAAAAACCGTCACGTCGTTAAAAAACGAGACGGAGTTATTTTGCTTGTGACCCGGCTGGGATTCGAACCCAGGACCCATACATTAAAAGTGTATTGCTCTACCAGCTGAGCTACCGAGTCGGTCACCACTAAAACTGTCGAATTGTCTTCTTGTTTTAGAGTGGTGCAAAGATACTTCTTTTTTTAAAATCTCAAAATTTTTTTGGAACTTTGTGCAAAATAAAAATATGATCATTTCACTCATCGGGTATATGGGAAGCGGCAAATCTCACATTTCCAAAGTTTTGAGCCAAAAACTGAACCTAAAATTAATTGACCTTGACAAGGAAATTATTTTGAAAAATAAGATGTCGATCCCAGAAATATTCGAAAAAAGAGGAGAAATCTACTTTAGAAAAGAAGAAAGAGCACTTTTAGAAGAAATTTTAAATACTGAAAAAGATTGTATTTTAAGTTTGGGTGGAGGCACGCCCTCTTATTACAACAATATTGATCTCATCACCCAAAAAAGTGAAAGCATTTATTTACGCACTTCTGTAGGAACGCTTACTGAAAGATTATTGAAGCAAAAACAAAAACGCCCTCTTATCGCCAAAATTCCAGATGAAGATTTACCAGAGTTTATTGCAAAACATCTTTTCGAAAGACAGGTTTATTACGGTCAAGCAAAATATACCGTTGGTACAGACGCGAAAACGCCCGAAGAAATTGTGGCCGAAATAATATCCGTTATCTAATCTTTGTCAGAATCATCGACTTCGCTGAAAAACAAATCCCAGTCACCGTTCTCCATTTCTGAATTGCCATCTGTCACCACAAAGCCATCAATATCCCGGCGGTCTTTTTTGGTTGGCCTTCCTTCGCCTTTGTTTCGGTAATGTTCCTGGCTGAGCTGGCGGAGTTTCATCAGTTCGTACTGTTCCTTCTCGGTTTTATCTTCAATATGAAGCGGAACTAATTTGGCTCCTATTCTACTTTTAGGAATTTGTATAATTTTAAGCTGTAAGTCGATCTGGTTTTTTCGAATTTTGATGATATCACCTTCTTTCACCTCTCTGGATGATTTTACAGTTTGACCTGCGAGTGATACTCTGTTCTTTTTTATTTCGTCAGCGGCAATGCTTCTGGTTTTATAAAAGCGAACACACCATAAAAACTTATCTATTCTCATATTTTATTTATACTTTTGCTGAATTAAATAATTTTAGCAATTTAATGATAATATTAAATATGAAAAAAACATTTTTGTTTCTTGCCCTGGCGTCAATCGCAATTACTTCTTGTAGAAAAGATGACGTAGAAGAACTTGCTCCCGAAGTAAGTATAGAAACCCAAAATAGTTACGATAATGAGGCTGCGCAAAAATTCTTAGAAACTCACGCATTTGATTCAAAAGGAAACTTGAAGGATTATGTAGCGACCGATACCACTCTAGTAAAATTAGCCAGTTTAAGTCCAATCACTCTTCCATCTGGAGTTATTTATGTGGTAAGACCAGGTGCACAACCTTCACCAGGGACCAATATTGCAGGTTCAGACATTTTAAGATTAATGAGCACTTCGGTGACTTACATAGCGACGAATACGGATAGTAAGATTGCCTTTACTTCACCTTACGTTTTCAAAAACACGATTGCCGGCTCGGGAATTCCAGAAGTGGATCCAGCTTATTTCAACGTAAAACAATCTGTTTTAGACAATGCTACGGGAGACTTAGCAAAACAAAGAGGTTTTTACGAAATTGAAGGTTTTAAAGAAGCTTTGCAGAAGTTTAAAGCTTTTAACATTCCAGACGAGAGCAACTATAATTTACAAGGCGCAATCATTGTTCCTTCGCGTGCAGCGTTTGCGCGTGATGCTCACTTCAACTACAGTGGTATTTCATTTAAAGACAGAAGTTTTGTTTTTAGCTTTCAGGTGTATAAAAACACTCCACGGTAAAAACTAACTTTCATTAAAATATAAAGTTCCTTATTTCAAGGAACTTTTTTTATGTTTAAAATTCAATAAGTCTATTCGAAAATTTGGCGCACCACTGCTAATGAATTTGGAGTGTAAAATCCTGTAAGGTGAAATTGGCAGTAAATCATCAACGAGTCCAAAAATGAGCTTCTATCGTTTCGTTTTAGACGGATTTGATACCCATCAGCGGTTGTTAAGAATTGTTTCCATAAAAAAGAGATATCCTCGTTAAAAAAACTATGAGAAATTTCATTTTCAAAGAGACCACTTTCCGGATTGAGGAATTTTTTATCTTCGTACAATGGTGTAACTCCAGAAATCGCCAAAAATTTAAAAATAAAGACCAGATAAGCATCATAATTTTGAATACTTAATTCTTTTCTTATTATTTCTATCTCATTAAAAATCGTTTGATTTTTACCCTCTTCCCTTAAAACTTGGTGTAAAAAATCTGCGATGAAAAACAATACAGCATTCATAGCCACCTCTTCCAAATCAAAATAATCAGGAGCCAGTTCAATCTTTGAAATACGCGCAATTTTACTTTCTGGAACCACTTTGGAAATGGTAATACTCAATAAATTTAAGGGGAAAAGATAAGGCTTCTTTTTATTCCTCGCGGCATAAATACCTTTTGCAAAAAAACTTTGAAAACCATTTTCCAAGGAAAAACAATGTAATATTGCATCATTGTCGCCATACTTTAAATAAGAAAGAAGAAAACAGCTTTGTGTATGCATTAATTCACTACAGCAATTTTAGCAGTCGCAGTATCTGTACCATCTTCGTTGGTCATTAAGACGAAATAAATGCCGGATGCAACTCGCACACCGCGATTATTAGCAAGGTTCCACTCATAAGAACCACCACGCGCTACCGATTGATGGACTAAGTTTCCAGCTGCATCAGTGATTCTAATATTTGTTTTAGCTGCTAAACCACGAATTCTTACATTACCCTTGTATTGCGAATAAACAACTGGATTTGGGTATACCAGAACGTCGCCGAAATTTTCGATAACTTCTAAAACATCACCCTGGTAAACAACGACTCCATCTAAAGTCACGAAATATACTTTACCCGTTTTGCTATCAACTTTAATATCAGTTACACTATTGGTCGGCAGTGGTGAATTAGCTTTGGTAAATTGATTTAAGGTTTTCTCTCCGTTTGAACTTAGGTAGAAGACACCACCGTCATCGATAGAAATCCATTTTTGATTTCCTTGATCAACCTCAATCTGCAAGATATGGCTATCTCTGAAAAGCTCTTCACCAGTTCCATTTTCTTCAATTATAATGGATTCTGCTTGAGGATTATCTTCATCGATCGCAGCGGATGGATTTTGTAAAATCCTAAGACCACCCTGTGTTCCAATCCAAAGATCATCATTTTTATCAATTGTAGCAGAAACTACTTGATCGGAGGGTAAATTATTTACTTTCTTTATTATTTTAAAACGGTCATCACTTAACAAAGCTGGTGTATTTTTATAATCATATATAAGTAATCCACCATTTGTACGTGGTGCTGGAATATAAAGAATTCCCGAATTTGCAAAAGGTTTTTGCACAGAAGTGCCAGAAACAACATTAACTAAGGAAAATGCATCGATGCTTGAATTATATAGATAAAATCCGATTAAAGCATCATTTTTGGCACTAGAGACAAAAAGTTGATTATTGTCGTCGAAAGTTAATCCACCAAATCTATTGAAAAACATTCCAACTTTTTCATAGTTTTTTACAAATTCATTATCGTTCATACGATAAATACCCATGTTATTGTCTACGAAGGTGTAATTAACAAAAAATATTTCATTTGTTTTTACAGGATTAATAACGGCATCTAAAACATTTAACGGTCCCTGAAAACCTTTAAAATATTCCGGATAATTCCATTTAATTCCATCAAAATGGTAGTAACCTAGATTTCTGTAGATCGGAGCATTGTAGGCATCTCTACCCCCAGATGAAAGTACAATTTGCTGTCCTACAATATCAATTTTATAGGACGTATTACTGTAAGGTCCATCAGGTTTTAAAACCTCCCCATTTTCGTTTTTAATTCCAGAAAACTTGGTGCCTGCATAAATCTTTGAATTCGAATAATATCCAGTATTTACCGCTTCTTCAACTGCATACGAATTGACCGCATTTCCTGTTAAATCAAAAACATAAACTTTCGAAACATCTGCGACAACCATATTTTGTGAGGTGATCACAATATCCTGAACAGTCGAAAAACTCTGCGGAAGCGTCGTAAATGTAGAACCTGTTCCAAAAAACACTTGATTTGCATTTGAATAAGCAATCACATTTTCCTGCGCGATCTGGGTCAAATTTCCACCTGCAACCGTATCCCAAGTTGTATAGATCGGAAAAGTAACATTCATTTCATGTCTTTTCAATCCAGTTGCAGTTACGGCGTAAACAAAATTATCTTTGATTACAGCTTCTTTCGAGGCTTCGTAAATACCACCGTTAATAAAAAACGCAGAATCTCCAAATTCTTTTGAATCTAATCTAAAAATTGAAACACCATATCCCACGGATATCACCGCCTTGTTATCAGTGATCGAAATATGATTGATTTTCTTGTCACCCATATAACCGGTTGCGATTGGGATATCGACAACATAAGTAATACCTTCTGGAGTAATCACATCCATCGACCCATTTTTATAACCGACCAATCCAATCTTGGTTACTGGATTATAATCAAAGGCAGAAATTTTCACTTCATGCAGCCCATTTGCTTTGGACAATTTTTTAATTTCTCCTGTCGCTGGAGTATAGAAAAATATTCCATTTTCTGTGGCTGCAATCAATTTTCCATTGTCTTCCCGAATCGCTAAGACATTATTGTACGAAAATAAATCAGACCATTTGGACGATGAAATATTTTGTGCAAATAAATTTATTGAAAACACAAAAAGTAAAAATGGAAGTAATTTTCTCATACGATTACACTAAAATGCTATCATCTATAACTTGATTGTTCCATGAAATATTTTTCACGTTTTTGTTTTTATCGAAATAAAAAGTGATTTTTCCTAAAAGCAAACCAGCCCAACCAACTTGGTTGACCAAAACATTCTTGCCACTTTTATTACTGAAAGACTGTGGTTCAGGCAAAAAAGTATGCGTGTGTCCGCCCAAAATCAAATCAATTCCATCTGTATTTGCGGCCAAAATTTTATCTGAAATTTTCTTAGGATCATCCCGGTAATCATATCCGATATGAGATAGACAAATGACCATATCACATTTCTTCTCATTTCTCAGGAAGTTTGAATAATGCTGAGCAATTTCAATCGGATCTAAATATTCTGTTTCACCGTAATCTTTCTTGCCAACCAGACCTTCTAACTTAATTCCGACTCCAAATATTCCTACTTTAATCCCGTTTTTGTTGAAGATCTTATACTTTTCAGTTTCACCGTCTAAAATGGTGTTTTTAAAGTCGTAGTTAGAACAAAGAAAAGGAAACTTTGCCACAGGTCTAACTTTCTTAAAGCCTGCTAAACCATTATCGAAATCATGATTCCCCATCGTGGAAGCATCATAACCCATCATCGACATTAACTTAAATTCAAGTTCGCCACCAAAAAAATTGAAGTACGGAGTTCCCTGAAAAATATCTCCGGAATCAAGCAAAAGAACATTGCTTTCCTGACTTCGAATTTTCTGAACTAAAGCTGCTCTTCTCGCAAAACCACCTTGATTGGGATTTCTGGTATAACTTGCATCGAAAGGTTCAATTCTACTATGCTGATCGTTGGTATGAAGTATTGTTAGTTGATTTTCCGACGCCAGTTTTAAAGCAGAAAAATCTTCAGCCATTAATAAATTCGGGGCCAAAGCCATTGCCAATGTTCCACCGCCAAGAGTTCTTAGAAATTTTTTCCTATTCATCGGTTTTGTTTTTTTCATTTTTAAAATTAAGGCGCATATCAGTCGGAACTTTTACTTCTGGATTAGCAATGAATTTTTCTAAAAACAAATCACGCAATTTAATTCCGGTTGGCATTAACTCCCCTTTTTTAAAGTAATCCATATTATCACCACCTAAAGCCAAATAATCGGAGGTAGCAATATAATAGGTTTTATTAAGATCAATCGGTTTTCCGTCAATTAATTGATTGGTAATTTTATCTTTATCGGTCTCGATTATAAGGTGAGAAACAGGATTGTTTTTCAGTGTTTTTAAATAATAATCGAAAAGACCTTGCATATCTGTGCCTTTCATTTTAACAATGATGACTTCATTTTCGAAGGGCATGACTTCATAAATATGTTTTGTTAAAATATCGCCCGCTCCAATATTTGTTCTGATCCCGCCGATATTAATTATTGCGGCATCTACTCCATCAACAATTCCATTCTTTTTTGCCCAGGCATCAGCGCCCTCAAAAGTGTAGTCGGCCAGCAAGTTTCCTAAATTACTATTGTCGCCTCTCTTCGTTAAATCTACCGCAGTGTGTGAAATCTTATTGTTCATTTTGCCTTCCAATTCAATTTTGTAAGGTTCTATGATATTTTTAAAAGTTTGATCTTCAGGTAAATCTTGAGAAACAGAAATGTTTTTCTCGGTCTGAACATTGGCTACATTTAACGGCGCTCGACACGAAATAATCGATAAAAATGCCAAGCCGGAAATCAGATATTTTGTCTTCATAGTCATAAAATCTATTCTTGCAAATATAAAGATATGAATACAAACTAATCCTCTATTTTAATAAATTCTTGTATTAAATTTCGTATTTTTGAAACATTAATTTTATAAAAATGAGCAATTTAAAAGGACTGGGTGTGGCTCTTGTTACGCCTTTTAATGAAGATTTATCCGTTGATTTTGATTCTTTAACCAAATTGGTAGAATTTAATATTGAGAACTGCACTAATTATTTAGTCGTTTTAGGAACGACTGCAGAAGTAGCGACACTTTCAACGCAGGAGAAAAACGCAGTCATTCAGCATATTATAAAAATTAATAATAAACGTTTACCATTGGTTTTAGGAATTGGTGGAAACAATACGATGGAAGTAAAAAGACAGATCGAAGAAGCTGATCTATCTGCCTTCGAAGCGGTACTTTCCGTATCTCCATATTATAACAGACCAAGTCAGGAAGGACTTTATCAGCACTATAAAATGCTGGCAGAAACAGGCAAAAAAATAATCATTTACAACGTTCCTTCAAGAACCGGACAAAACTTAGAAGCGTCGACTACTTTAAGACTCGCCAAAGATTTTCCAACTTTATTTATGATTAAAGAAGCTGGACCGAATATCAACCAATATTTTGATATTTTACGTCAGAAACCCGAAAACTTCAACTTAGTTTCTGGCGATGATGAATATACGCTACCAGTAACTTTAGCAGGCGGAAATGGGGTGATCTCCGTAATTGGACAAGGATATCCAAAAGAATTTTCAACCATGTGTCAATTGGCATTTGACGGGAAAGTAAAGGAAGCATACGAAATCCACAATAAAATGGTCGAGATCACAAGACTGATTTTCGCAGAAGGAAATCCGGCAGGAATTAAAACGATTTTAGCTGAAATGGGAATTCTGAAAAATTATGTAAGATTACCCTTGGTGGTAGCAACTGAAGGATTACAAAATAAAATTAAAGCAGAAATGGCGAAAATATAATTGCACTTTCTACTATATAAAAAAAGGACCCTTTTCGAAAGAGTCCTTTTTTTTTAGATGAATTAAGGAGCTAATCAGCAACCACTTTCACCAAAGATTTTATCTCAATCAACTGTTCCAAAAGTTCTTCACGAGAATCAGCTAAAACATTGATGTGTCCCATTTTTCTACCAGGTTTTGTTTCCGTTTTCCCGTATAAATGAACGTAAGCATTTGGCAATTTCAGGACATTTTCCAAACCTTCATATTTCACTTTTCCGGTATGGTTTTCTTCACCAACCAAATTTAACATTCCAGAAAAATTGACGGCAGAAGTGTCTGCCAAAGGAAGATTTTTCAAAACACGATAGAATTGCTCAAACTGAGAATTGGCATTTCCTTCTTGGGTTTGATGTCCAGAGTTATGCAATCTCGGTGCAATTTCATTCACCCAAACTTTTCCGTTTTTATCCAGGAATAATTCGATAGCGAATAAACCTTCAGAATTTGCCGCTTTCATGAATTTCTCAGCAACAACATCAATTTGATCTTGCACCTCAGCAGAAATCTTAGTTGGACAAATATTGAAATCCAGCAAATTCAATTTCGGATCAGCGACCATTTCCGTAACAGGAAAACTTTTGATTTCACCTCGTTCATTTTTAGCGATAATTAAAGAAAGTTCCTTGTCAATTTCAACCAAATTTTCCAAAACGGAAGGTTCGTTCCACATTTTAGCGACATCATTTTCAGATTGGATGACCTGAACGCCTTTCCCATCGTAACCGCCCGTATTTAATTTCTGGACGAAAGGAAAACCTATTCTAATTTCCTCTTTTAACGACTGAATAATCTGAAAATCAGGACTTGGGATTTGATGATGTTTATAAAATTCCTTCTGTAAAATTTTCTGCTGAATAATTTTAATAATACTAGAATTCGGAATGACTTTGATTCCTTGCTGCTCTAATTCTTCCAATGCTTCTGCATTTACATGCTCAATTTCAATAGAGACGACGTCTTTGTCTTTTCCGAAATTTAAAACATCTTGCTTGTCATTAAAATTTCCCTTCGTAAAAACAGAAACATTTGCACAAGAGCAATCTGCATTCGGATCGAGAACGTGAATTTCATCATCATATTTTAAGGCATCCTGAATCAACATCCGTCCGAGCTGTCCGCCTCCTAAAATTCCTATTTTCATTTTTTATTTACTTTATTTTACTCATCGCTAAGTAGCCGATAAATGTGTGATTCTCCTGATTCTCGACCTCTGTTTTTTCTAAAACCATTGAATACTTTTCTTTCATTTCCTGAGGTAGAATATCATTTACTTTAAAAACATCATCAATGTCAACGCCATATTTATCATCGATATGGCTTTCCGCATTTTTAAATCCCATGGTTTTATAGAATTCAGTTTTCTTTGCTTTTTTAATGATTTCGGCCATAGATTTGCCAACCATTAAGTACTGATGATGAAGCTCTTCAAACCGTCCTTTCTCGTATCCACCAAGATTAATAAAAAAAAGGTACTGGTCAGAAATTGCTGAATTCTTCTCTACGATCTTCAATTCAAAACCATCGACAAACTTCACTTCCTGATAGCCATCGATATGAATTTTACCTTTAGCTTCTGGCCAAAACTTTTTCATTGCCGGAATTAAATCCTTCAACGTTTCTGCAATACCGAAAAAAATATCGTGTTGCTCAGTATTTCTGCCTTGTGGTGTAGCACCAAGAATGATATAAAATAGTTTCATGGTTTGGAAAAAACAAAAATACGGTTTAAATAAATTCTATAAAATTTTATGTTCAATTTTTCGTAAAAGATTGCAAATTCTTACATTTGTAAAATGTCAGAAATACTAATTCTGTTCTTCGGAGCTGTTGCTGCTGGATTACTGGGATCCTTAACTGGATTAGGCGGCGGTGTTGTCATCATTCCTTTACTCACTCTTGGCTTCGGCGTACCAATGCATTATGCGATTGGCGCATCACTGATTTCGGTGATCGGAACTTCTTCTGGATCTGCGGTCGCTTTTGTAAAAGAAGGCTTTACCAATGTCAGGATCGGCATGTTCTTAGAGATCGCCACTACAACTGGCGCAATTGTCGGTGCTTTAATTTCCGGAATTTTAAATCCTAATACCATTGGGATTATTTTTGCGAGCATTTTAATAATGACCGTTGTTTTAAATTTACGAAAAAAGCCAGATCATCAAGAACCTTTAATCGAAGGCAGCTTAGAACATAAGCTTCAACTATTCGGAACTTTTCCGGACAAAGGAGTGATCAAAGAATATTCCGCCAGAAATACTGTTTCCGGTTTTTTTATGATGGTATTTGCTGGAGTGATGTCTGGACTTTTAGGAATTGGATCGGGAGCTTTAAAAGTTTTGGCCATGGATAACATGATGAAACTTCCCTTTAAAGTTTCTACTACGACGAGTAATTTTATGATTGGCGTAACTGCGGTAGCAAGTTCCCTGATTTATTTTCAGCGTGGAGAAATTATTCCGGTCATCGTAGCTCCGGTTTTAATCGGTGTTGTTGTAGGAAGTTTCATCGGTTCTAAGACTTTGATTGTTTCCCAAACTAAAAAATTGAAAGTCGTGTTTGCAGTGGTCGTTGGGATTCTATCGATATATATGATGTACAATGGCATTAACCATAATTTTAAATAGATGAAGAAGCATTTTACAGATATCGACCTGAACCGTTCCGTGGGAAATCTTCTTCGGATCGGTGTATTATTATCAGTGATCACTTCGTTTTTCGGCTTCATTAAACTATCGCTGGAAGGTTTTGAAATGCCGAAAGATTATGCTTCCTTAGAAATTACAGATGATAATATCTGGCGAAGTTTCTGGACGTCTTTGATGAAATTTGAAGGAATGGCGATTATTCAGTTGGGAATTTTGTTACTGATTCTCACGCCTTTGGTTCGAATTATTTTTGCGCTCGCTGGATATATTAAAGAGAAAGATTATACTTATGTCGTCGTTTCGTTAATTGTTCTGGGGATTATGCTGGTGAGTTTCCTGATGGGATTTGCACATTAGTACTCGAAATCTCTATGAAAAATCGTCTATATAATTGCCACAGAAAATTCAGATTTAAACTAATTGAATCCTTTAATTAAAAGATAGATTCTTCAAAACAGCTCCGGCTTTTAATTCCGTTTCCTGCCATTCTTTTTCAGGTGAACTGTCTGCTGTTATTCCTCCTCCAACATACAATAAGGCAGCATTCTGAAAAATTTCAGCACATCTTAAATTGACAAAATACTGAATGGTTTCGTCGGTTTCCACTTTGATATAACCGGCATAGAAACTGCGGGAATAATCTTCAAATTCTGAAATAGCTTTCTTGCAAAATTCTTTTGGAAATCCACAAACAGCGGGAGTTGGATGCAATTCTGAAATCACTTTCTCTAAATCGTTTCGCTGAATTTGAGCTTTGAAATCTGTTCGCAAATGTTTGATATTCCCTGATGGATGATCGTAAGTTTCGGATTGCTGTACCTCCGCTGAATAATCTTTTAAGATCGCAGAAATATAGTCGGTAACAGGTTGTTGCTCTTCCAGCTCTTTCCTAGTCCAGTCTTCTTCAACAGAAGTAGTTCCGGCTAAACTCATGGTTTCAAATTCAGAAGTTTTTTTGTTAAATTTTCCCAGAACCTCGGAAAACGCGCCTATCCAACATTTCTTATTTTGAATAAAAACATACACAAAAGCGTTTGGATACGCTTCGCATAGATTTAAAAAAGTACGAGTTAAATTAATTTTACGAGATTCAAAATCAACCAATTTACGTCGAGAAATAACCAGTTTTGAAAGATGATTTTCTTTAATAAAATCAATGACTTGATCAATTTTATCTAAATAGTCACTTTCCGACTCTTCTTTAAAATCGGTTAATTTTGAAGGAATTCGATTAGAAGGAATTTCACTTTCTAAAAATTCAGCTAGAGAAACAGCTTTTATATTTCCTTTAAAATCAATATTTTCCAGCTGATCAAAAGAAACGAAGCGAATAGAACTTTGTCCTACTCTATTATCAGTTGTATAGATTTGGTCAGAAAAAGGATATCTGAAATACAACATGAAATCTACTTATTTGCGTGGAATAATATTATTGGTCATCGTGGTATGATTGATGAGCGTTCCTTTTTCATCGCGAATCTCTATTTCAGAAACGTGCATGGTATTTCCTTTTCGAATGAATCTGGCGGTTCCAGTAACGATTCCTTTCTTTACACTGCGTAAATGATTAGAGTTAATATTGGTCCCAACCGGTGCAAATTTTTCGGTGTCAACATGCAAAAACGATAAAGAAGAACCTAAGGTTTCTGCCAAAACGCAACTTGCGCCACCATGCAAAATCCCATAAGGTTGATGAACTTTTGCAGTTACAGGCATGGTCGCCGTCAACGTATCATCGGTAACATCCGTAAAAATAATATCTAAAGTTTTGCCTAAGGTTTCGCCACCCCAAGTATTTAATTTCTCTAATATCTGTTCTTTGTTTTCCATTCTTCTACTTTAATCTTAAAGCTAATAAATTTTTGGGTTCCAATTTTCAGGAACTTTTGGAGTTCTGTGGGTGTAATATTCTTCGAGTTCCGCCATGATATCCTCATAGGTTCTGGTTTCTAAATCTTCAATAGAGATTTTTTTACCTAAATAGATAATCTTCTCTCTAAAATCGCCAGAGGCAATTACGATCGGAACTTTTGCTGCCAACGCCATATGATAAAATCCTTTGCGCCATTTCGGCACCCAACTTCTGGTTCCTTCAGGCGTAATGACCAAAGAAAAATCTTCTTTTTTAAATAGATTAGTAACGAACTTCACCAAATCATTTTTCTGAGACCGATCGATCCCAACGCCGCCCATCGCTTTGATCAAAAAGCCGTACCACGCTTTGGTGTGCTGATCTTTAATAATCACTTTCAACGGTTTACCAAGAGACCAATAGGCAAAGTTGCCCAACATATATTCTTCATTAGCGGTATGCGGTGCAACAACCAGAATGCAACGGTCGAGATTATCAACATCGCCTTCCAGAACTACTTTCCAGCCGACAAGCTTGAGCATTAATTTACCGAATAGTTTTTTCATAAAGTTGAAAATTGGGTATTGAAATCCAGTGTTTTTAGAAACCATTAAACAAAAAAGTATAACCAACTCAACTGGTTATACTTTACAAAGATATTGAAATATTGTTCTTGTTATAATAAATTACTTACGAAATCTATTATCTTAATTGCGATTTCTAAAACAAACTGTACCATAATATTGTGATTTTGATTGTTAATTAATTGGTATATAAAATTAACTGTACGAAATTAGGAATAATAATTCATAAAAAGAATTTCGGGATGTTAATTTTTGATAAAGTTTCAAATTTGAAATCTTCTACTTATTTTGTTTTGATAGAGATTTCTTTCTTTCCGTTTTTAATGGAAATATCAACATTCTCTACATCATCAGAATTAAATCTCATTTTTTTAATCATCAATTCAGCTTCTTTCTTTCCTACTTTCTTTCCATTAATGATAATTGAATCTCCATTGTTAGAAGGTACGACAATCGAATTAGATCCCGAATTTACGGTTACAGAATCCTCATTTTGATTCACCGTTGTAGTATTCATTTGGTCATTGCCGTCATTGTAATCATCATCATCTACCGAAAACCCGCGCTCATCATTTAAAGAAATTACTTTCATGTTTTTTGGAATAATCAACTCGTAATCAACTCTATAATCGCGGAAACGGTCGTTATAAGGATAAGAGAAATAATTAGGAAGTGTGATCTTGTTGCCAACTATTTCTAAAGGAACATTCACCTTCATTGGCAAATTATAACCATCTGCTCTCTTTTTAATTTCAAGGTAAGGCGCTTTCACATCTTTTCTAATCACATCAAGTCTTGGATAATCTTGTTTGTAAATGGTTTTCCCATCAGAGTAAACATCATCCCAATAGGATTTAAAGTTTTGAGGAATCACCACTTTTTTCAAATCAATAAGAATAGAATCAGAAGTTGTATTAATGGCTATATTGGCCGTGTCATCATTGGTTCCACTGTATTGACTTTTAAATTTTATAGCACTAAAGCCAGTTGCTGCAACCAAACCTATCCAAAGTAAAACCAAACCACCAATAACGTATCCTGTATTATTAAATTGAGCTTTAGGTGAAAATAATTTTATTGCTAAGTAAGAAAAAATCAATCCTGGAATAAAAGCTGTAAGAAATGACAAAGCGATCACGATAAAACCAAGATTACTGTCTTGCAGATAAAATCCTAAATTACTAAAAAAGTTGATATTGCTTGCTCCTGAAAAACCGAACCCTAGGATTGCAAAAGATCCTATAATTAATGAAAGTCCCATCATCGCAAGAATAATTCCTAAAACATATCTTACTAAGTTCCAGATTCCGTTTCCGGCTTTATTGATGTACGGTTTATTTTCATTGTAAAGCTCTCCTACTTTCTGCGTAGATTCATTCGCAAACTGTACAATTTTAGTCGATTCTTCTTTAAGGTTATCGAAGTTCATCGGTTTCCCTTTCATTTTTAAAAAATCTGTTGCAGTTTCTGCTCTGGGAAGTACAATCCAAAGAATGATATAAATCACTACGACGATAATGGTAGAGATTGCAGTAAACATTCCGATGATTGCAATTCCCAACCAAATTGCGCGCATTGCCGTAATATCCATTCCAACATAATGTGCTAATCCTGCACAAACACCGGCTAATTTTGCACGTTCAGGATCGCGGAACAATTGTTTTTGTCCGTTAAAGTTTGCAGAAGATCTCTGCTCTTTTTTATTGGTTGAAGTTTTTTCGGAGAAATACGCTTCTTCCTGTTCTTCAATTTTTTCGGGAGATCCAATTTGAGCAATTACCCTTTCAACGTCAGTGTCGTTAATGACTTCGCGTTTTCCGAGTGCATCTTTGAAAATTTCGACCATTCTAATCTCGATATCGTGCATCACCTCGTCGGCTTCGGAAACATCCAAAGAACTTCTAAGAGCTGCAAGATAATCGCTGAGTTTGATGTAGGCGTGTTCCTCTATGGTGAAAGAGAAACCGGCAAGTCCTATTGAGAGTGTCTTATTCATCGTTTTAGTTTTTAGGTTCGAACGAGTTTTCAGGAGCGTTCGTAGGGTTATGGTTTTTAGTAATTTGATTGACAGAGTCTGTTAGTTCGTTCCAGGTATTGAGCAGTTCGGCGAGAAATAATTTTCCTTTCTCCGTCAACTGGTAATATTTTCTCGGTGGTCCGCCGGTAGATTCTTCCCAACGGTAGGAAAGAAATTCGCCGTTTTTCAATCGGGTAAGCAGTGGATAAAGAGTTCCTTCAACCACATCCAGTTTTCCATTTTTAAGTTCATCAATGAGATCGGAAACATACATTTCTCTTTCATTAATTAAACTCAAAATACAAAATTCCAGAATGCCTTTTCGCATTTGCGCTTTGGTGTTTTCTGTGTTCATTGTTTATAGGTTATTAATTAGTTCAACTGTTAAAAATAAAATTTGATGAAGAATTGATCTAAAAAGAATATCCTTAACCAATCTTACTATACAAAGATATGTATTTATTTTAGTATTATGCAATACAAAGTAGTAAATATTTTAATTTATTTTTAGTTAAAGTTTTAAATATTGTTGTAGAGTCCCTTTAACACTGAGATGTTTGAACAAAAAAAAACCGCCTCAAACTGAGGCGGTTCTTATATCAAGTACGAATTACTATTTTTTGATCGCTTTGAACGATTGAATTGTTCCGTCTTCCATTTGAAGAGTAACGATATACAATCCAGTTTTCAAATCTGAAAGATTCAGTTCTGCAGAAGGTTTCAAGTTTTTAACCTGTCTTCCTGAAACATCACTTACAGAGATTGATTTCACTCCTTTCACGTCAGAGATTTTTAATACATCCTGGAATGGGTTAGGGTAAATTGAAACTTTATTTTTGTTACCAACATTAGATGTTGCTGCTGATACATCTACATTAACCGTATAATCTTCAACCTGTCCGTATGATGAACCTGTTGTGACACAACCATTTGCAAAATTCGCTAAGTTAGGATTCGTATTTGGTCCTGAAGCTCCGTAGAAAGCAGATTTTACTCTCATTCTGGTCTGTCCCAACTTCGCATCTGCTGGAATTACAATATCACCTGTAGCTGGTGTACCAGTTCCATTAGATCCTAAAACAAATTTAAAGTCTGGAACTGTTGTAAAATACTGCTCACCTGCATCATCAAAATCTCCATCTTGGTTCCAGTCAAAAAATACTGCAAAGAAATGTCTATAACTAGCACCATCAGTATTGGCATTCATAGAAATACTATAAGTTCCACCTCTTCTTACTTGTGCAATTTCACTTAAAAACTGTTCGTATGCTGGCGTTCCTCCTACTGTTGCAGAAGTTGTATTATTAATTCCTGCAAATGTTACGTTGGTAGTAGGTTCAACAGTAGAGTAACCAGGTGTAGGTGCACAATAAGCAACCGTTCCCGTTGTAAACATAATTTCAGCACAGCCTGTAGCATCTCCGATCACATTATAAGGGACCACTTTTGCATAATAAACGGTAAATGGAGCAAGACTTAAAGCATAAGAAGTCCCCGTAACTACGGTTCCATTCATCACATCAGTTGCACCAGAGGTAGTTCCGATGTATAATTTATAGCCTGATGCATCGACAGCTGCTGCCCAAGTCATCGTAGCATTAGTAGGTACAGCTGTAGCATTATTAGTTGGTGCTGTAATGGTAGTACATAATGGAGCATCTGTAAGTAATGATACCGCAACTGAATAATCTTCAGTTTGTCCATTGGTCATATTAGAACAAGCATCAGCTAAAGGTTCCTGAGGTGTTGTTGAATTACCCTGGAAGTTATATTTAACTCTCATTTTTTTAGTTCCGGCAGTTGTTCCCGCTGGAACCGCAATTGCACCACTTAAATTAATTGGATTTCCTGTTCCTGTAACTAAAGGTCCTTGGAAATATTTTTCATTTGCATCGTTGAAATCTCCATCTTCATTCCAGTCAATAAATACGGTCATTGCGAAAACATTCGTACCTAATCCGGTTCCGATCGCATTAAGAGTATAAGTACTTCCAGCCTTTACATTAAACACAGTAGAAGAAAAATCTTCATAAGCTGGTGATCCAACAGTTGCTGGAGAAGTTTTCGTAGTCCCATTTAAGGTTACTGATGAAAGAGGATAAGTTGCTGCTGGCGATGTAGAAATGATCCCACCACAGTAAGCAATATTGTTATCTGTTGAAAAAGAAATTCCAGTACAGCCTGCTGCATCTCCATTTAAGTTAGAAGGAACCACTTTTGCGTAATACATTGTGGACTTCGCTAAACTTAAATTAACCATCGTACCAGCAACGGTACCATTAAATAGATCTGATCCACCATCAGTAGTACCAACGGTAACTTTGTAATTTACTGCCGTAGGTACAGAATCCCAAGTCATTTTAGCAGTACCTGCAGAGATTGTTGATCCATTGGCAGGACTGGTAATGGTAGTACATGCCGGAGCCGTCGTTACAGAGGTATCTTGATTAATATTAATATCATCTAAATAAATACCTGCATTAGCAGCGCCTGATCTTACAAACCACGCTCCCACTCCAACTGTAGCACCTGGCTGAATTGTTCCAGCAGGCAACGTTGCAGAAAGTGTAGAACAGGTAGCAAGTGCTGCTGTAGTCAAAGTGACCGGGCTTCCTACAAGATTGATACTCCATAAAGCAGATACAGAATCATATACAAAATAAGCCAACTGCAGTGTTCCTGCCACGCCGCTCGCTTTTTTATAGCCTACACTGAAGTCAACTTTCTGACCATTATTGGTTTGACCTATCGTTGTAAGATCGACCATATAACCTGTGGAGGCAATCGAAGCACTTGTTAATAGTTGTCCGCCATTATCACCATTACAAGCAGCAACTGGAGTTTGACTCCCGCCACCGAATTGTTTGTAGATTGTTGGACTGTATCCTGGGTTTTCAAAATCACCCATGTAACTGTATTGGGCACTAGCACCAATACCGAGTGCTAAAAAGCACGAGAGTAGAAATTTTTTCATGTAAATAATTTGTTAAATGTTATACAAATAAAACAAAACATATCCACATAAAAAAATAAACACATGAAAATTAAATTCAAAAATACGAGACAATCATTAAACTTACTTAAAATTATACCTCGTATTGTTACAAATTCTATATTTACCTCAATGTTAAATTTTCTTCTCTCAATCTTTCAAGTTGATCCAAAAGATGTTTAATAACCTCCAATCCTGCGAGGTTGACTTCCAGGTCATAATGCCAATTGGTAAATTTCTCAAAAGTGGATAATTCATCAAACATTAAATATTTAATATTATTTTCTGTTTCTGTTTTTAGAAGTCCGGCTTCTTCCAATGAATCAAAAAAAGTGATTTCAACATTGTAGATTCTCACCAGCTCTTCGCGTGATATTCTTTCGTTCATATCGCTAAATTTTTAAGTTGAAGAAATAAATCTTTTTCCTTATCGGTTAAATTGGTTGGGGTTTTTACCACATAAGTGACATATAAATCTCCAAATTCGCCTTCTTTTTTATACACCGGGAATCCTTTGCCTTTTAATTTCACTTTGGTTCCATTTTGTGTTTCTGGTTTTACTTTTAAATTGACCGTTCCATCTAAAGTTTTCACCAAAGTCTCGCCGCCCAGAATAGCGGTGTACAAATCGATCTCCAAATCGGTAGTCAAATCATTTCCCATTCTTTTAAACTGATGATCTTCCATAATATTAAAAGTAATAAACAAATCGCCGTTTGGTCCACCATTATGACCAGGATTCCCGTGACCTTTTAACCTGATTTTCTGACCATTTGCAATACCGGCCGGAATCGTGATTCGAACTTTCTTGCCATTGATATCAAAAGTTTGCTGATGGGTTTTAGCGGCATCCCGCAACTGTAAAGTCAAATTTGCTTCCACATCCTGGCCTTTAAATTTTCCGGATGCACTACCTCTGGAACCACCAGAAAAGCCACCACCGCCACCAAACATACTTTGAAAGAAGTCAGAAAAATCTGCACCTTCACCAAAGTCTGATTCAGAAAATCCTCCATAACCACCTTGTCGGGATTGTTGTGATCTTTGTTGTTGGTGAGCCTGTTCATATTGCTCACCGTGTTTCCAGTGTTCGCCGTATTGGTCGTACTTCGTTCTGTTGGCGGCATTGCTCAAAACCTCGTTGGCTTCATTAAGTTCTTTGAATTTCCGCTCTGATTCTTTGTCGCCTGGATTAACATCTGGATGATATTTTCGGGCTAATTTTCGGTAGGCTTTTTTTATTTCGTCGGCAGTCGCTTTTTTATCAATGCCTAAAACTTTGTAATAATCGATATATGCCATAAATAATGATTTACTCAAATTTAAAAAACTAAAATGAATGATGCTCTAAAGTTCTGTTAAATCTTCTATTTATATTTTCTTAATTTTAAGGAAAACTACTTTCATTCAAATTACAGCCGCATGAAAAAACACTTCTTCATTCTCGTACTTTTATCTTTGACCCATTGTGCCAAAGAAAGCGAGACCAAATCTGATATTTTAAAAAAAGACTCCATTGTACAAAATGACTCATTGAAAACAGCAAATAGCAGTTTAGAAAGTGGAACAGTGAATAAAGAAGAAACATTAAAAACGTTGAATAATGAAATACTATCCACCTTAAAAATGAAAGATTATGTAAAATTCACGAATTATATTCATCCCGAAAAAGGGGTCCGATCTTCAATGTACGGTTATGTAAATCCAAAAAAGGATAAGAATTTTACAAAAGAGGAATTCAAAAAATATGTGACAACGAATATTAAATTTACCTGGGGCGATCAGGATGGAACTGGCGATCCACTCATACTTTCAATAAAAGATTATTTAATTCAATGGGTTTTTAAAAAAGATTTCACGAAAGGGGAATTTCATTTTAACACGTTTAAAGGAACTGGGAATTCTTTGAACAATCTGAAAGAAATATATCCCAATAACGATTTCACTGAAAATTACATTGGCGGTTCAGAAGAATATGGTGAGATGGATTGGAATTGCCTTCGTTTTGTTTTCGAAGAATTATATGGAACTTATTATTTAGTAGCTGTGATCAATGATGAATGGACGATTTAAAAATCTGATATTTCTCGTTTAAATTATAAAATACCATTTTTAAAATTTACTCTTATCTTTGACGAAACATCAATATATGAAGGAAGTTTTGAAAAATTATTCTGGTATCATTTTACTTTTAACCGGTATTACGATCGGAAGTCTTATCGGAATATTTTTCCCTCAAGTCGTCAGTTATTTAAAACCGCTGGGTGATATTTTTCTAAATTTACTTTTCGTAAGTGTTGTTCCATTGGTTTATTTTGCAGTTGCCAATTCCATTGCCAGTGTAGAACAAGGCGGAAAATTTGGCAAGATTATTTTCGCAATGATTATCACTTTTTTACTCTTCATTCTCATTGCTGCACTTTTCACCATTACGGTCGTATACTTTTTCCCAACCGAAGCTTTACCCTCGACAGGCAGTGACCTCTTAGATGATTCTGGCGATGAAAGCTGGGGCGATCGGATCGTAGGCTTCTTTACAGTTGGTGAATTTTCTCAGTTATTTTCCAGACAAAATATGCTTGCCTTATTGATATTCGCTTTTTTAACCGGAACCGCTGCGAGAAAAGCGGGTGAAGCAGGCGAAGTTTTCCGATCCTTTTTAGCATCAGGCTACGAAGTAATGAAAGAACTTTTACTGCTCGTAATGAAAGTTGCACCAATTGGTTTAGGAGCCTATTTTGCTTTTCAAGTCGCCACGATCGGGCCGCAACTTTTTGGTTTTTATGCAAAACCACTTGGCTTATATTATATCTCAGGAGTAGTTTACTTCCTGGTTTTCTTTACGCTATATGCCTTTGTCGCTAAAGGTAAAATCGGTGTAAGACAATTTTGGACCAATAATATCTACCCCAGTTTAACAGCTATTTCTACGTGCAGCAGTTTTGCAACAATGCCTGCTAATTTACAGGCAGCTGCAAAAATTGGAGTTCCCGACGCAATCGCCAATATTGTGATTCCGATTGGAAGTACGCTTCATAAAAATGGATCTTCCATGTCCTCTATTATTAAAATTTATGTTGCATTTTTAATTATCGGTAAAGACTTCTTTGATCCAATGAATCTACTACTCGCTTTAGGAATTACCGTTTTTGTAAGTATCGTCGCTGGTGGAATTCCTAATGGTGGATATATTGGTGAAATGTTGATGATATCGGTGTATCAATTACCCGTAGAAGCGATTCCGGCCGTGATGATAATCGGGACTTTGGTAGATCCTTTAGCAACGGTTCTTAATTCAACTGGTGATACGGTGGCGGCAATGTTCGTAACAAAATTGTCTGGCGAAAAATTTGAAGAACCAAAAGAATTCGCTCCTTAAATTTCAATAAAAAAAAGGACTTCCAACTCTGGAAATCCTTTTTTTTTAATCAAATATTCAAAAATTATTTATACGCCTCAATTGTTTTATTAATTAAATCAATCTGCGCATTAATCGTTTTGCTGGACGGGTTAGCTTTTAAAACCTGCATTTTTTTCGCAAGTCCATCCTGTAAAATTTGAACAATCATCATTTTCGCTTGCGGATTGTTTCCGATTTGACCTTTCGCCTGACCTAAAATTTTGGTTAAGTTTTCGGTCGCTTTCAAGTTATCAGAACTCATAATCCAGTTAAATCCTTCTTCTGCAGACGCACCCAATTCCGGATTCTGGAATTTTATAAATGGATAAAACGCTGCGGTTGAAGCGATCGCCGGCATTTGTTTTTCGATTTTATTTTTTACAATAATTGGAAGAAGTTCTCCAATTAAATCATCACTCGCTCCTTCCAAATCGATATTCTCTGCCAAAGCTGCCACTCTTGCTGGATCAACAGCTGCGATTCCGGTAAGCGAATTTGCCTTAACTGAATTAGAAACTGCGTTCAATCCCTTTTCAAAAAGAGGAAGATATTTTTTATCCTTTGTTTTTGCCAGTGCAGAAATTGCAGCTCCCTGCACCAAAGTTTTCGGATCATTAGAAGCTATCTTCTCCACTTCGGAAAGGGCTGCTTTAATCTGATCAGGTTTTGACAAATCTAACCCACTCACGGCTTTTAGTCTGATTCTAAAATTCGAATCTTTCAAGCCCGCTGTCAATATCTTTAAAAAGGAAGGATCTTTCGTAACATTTTCTGCAGCATTTTCAACCGCCAGATACCTGCTTAAGAATTCTTTGGCATTTTGATATTGCGTGAAATATTGATCTGCCGTTTTCGTATCGGTAAACTCACCAAGCAAAACTCCATCTGCATTAATATTGACCAAATCAGGATTTTTGGAAACGGTGAATGTGAAATTATTCTTCTCCTTCGCATCTACCCAAACATTTTTACGAGTCGGTTTTCCATTTTCAAATAAATCAATCGCCAATGGAAACTGATAATTTTGTCCAACTTGAGTTTGATTAATAGTAACCGTAACTTGTTTTTTTACCGGTTCAAAAGTAGTGGTGTAGGATAATTTCGGATGTCCGCTGCCATAATACCACTGATTGAAAAACCAGTTCAAATCTTTCCCTGAAACTTTTTCTAATGATAAACGAAGTTGATGTGCTTCACCAGTTCCGTATTCATTGGTTTTTAAATAATCGGTTAAGCCGTTAAAAAATGCATCGTCACCTAAATAGTTCCGCAACATGTGCAGAATCGCGCCACCTTTATTATAGGAAACCCCATCAAACATATCTTCACGCGAATGATAATTAAAACGAACCAGATCTTTTGAAATATTCGAAGGATCCATCATGTAGCCTTTGCTCTCTTTCATCATACCGTAGTCAGCCACATCTTTACCGTATTTATGCTCGTTCCACAAATACTGCGAATAGTTGGCAAAAGATTCATTGACCGTCAAATTACTCCAACTTTCGGCGGTGACTAAATCGCCAAACCAATGGTGAAATAATTCGTGTGCAATGGTTTCCTCCCAACGGTTTTCATCAATCAGATCGCCAGGTTTTTGCTGAGCAGATTCTTGGTGAAGCGTTGCTGTGGTATTCTCCATGGCACCAGAAACGTAATCTCGACCAGTAATTTGAGCGTATTTTGACCACGGATAATCGTAATTCAATCTTTTAGAAAAGAACTCCATCATCTCTGGCGTATTTCCAAAGATCTGTTTTGCGTACGGTTCAAATTCTTTTTCTACATAATAATCAACCGGAATGTTTCGCCATTTATCTTTCACCACGGCATAATCACCAACTCCCATGAAGAATAAATACGGCGCATGTTTTTTATCCATTACCCAATGATCAGTGCGCAAACCGCCACTTCCTTTGGTAGAAGATTTCATTAAACCATTCGATAAAGTCACGTATTTGTCAGGAACGGTCATGTAAATTTCCTGCGTGGTTTTCTGGTTGGTTTTGTCGATCGTTGGAAACCAGGCAGAACTTGCCTCCGTTTCTCCTTGTGTCCAGATCTGAGTTGGTTTATCGGGGTCAGTTCCTTGAGCATTGATGAAATAAAGTCCTTTCGCATCAGAAATTGCGGCGCTTCCTTTTTGTGTTACTTCATTCGGACGGGCGGTGTATTTAATGTAAACCGTATAATCCTGATTTCTATTGTACGTTTTGTCGAGATTAATTTTGAGCATATCATCTTTGTACTCATATTTCAAAGGACTTTTAGTTCCGTTTTTATCTAAAGCAACTTCATGAATCAGCATCGCCTTTGCATTCAAAACCAAAGAATCGGTCGGGTAGAAATACGGCGAAGCGGTTAACCATTCTTCACCACCCATTTGTTCTTTCTGGTAATCGAAATTCACTTTTAATTTCGTGTGTTTCAATTCCGTCATTTTGGTGTGCGACTGTCGGTAAACTTCAGTTCTGCCGGAAGTTTCGGTTTGCGCAAAAACATTTCCCGAAAAGAACATTCCGAGTAAACTAATGGAGATGATCAGCTTTTTCATTTATTTAAATTGTTTTTAAATTTTAAAGAATAATCTTTTATAAAATCTAAGATTTCTTATTGACAAAGGTTTCGAATAGATCATTAACAAACGATTCATAGTCGCCACTTTTCAATTGCTCTTTGCTTTTGTTAACGGCTTTTTTCAAATCGCTTTCGTCATTTTCATGATTGATGAGTTCAACGGATTTAATGCCTTTAATTTGAATTAAAAGTTCTGTCAATTTGCCAAGGTCGGCGTTATCTTCGAGGTTTATTTTTAAAGATTTCATTGAATGATTGGTAGATATTTTAAAAGAAAAGTTACAAAAAAAGTGAAGTTATGCTACTCCACTTTAATTATTTTTCTAAATCGCAACCGGCGCTTTAATTCCCGGCTCCGGATTATAATTTTCTAAAGTAAAATCTTCAAAATCAAAATCGAAAATATTTTTGATTTTTGGATTTAGTTTCATGGTTGGTAAATCTTTAGGCGTGCGCGAAAGTTGTTTATGAACTTGATCAAAATGATTGTTATAAATGTGAACATCTCCAAAAGTATGAACATAATCTCCGACTTCTAAATCACAAACCTGAGCAACCATCATTAATAATAACGCATAACTTGCAATATTAAAAGGAACGCCTAAAAATACATCTGCACTTCTTTGATAAAGTTGCAGCGACAATTTCCCATCGGCTACATAAAATTGAAACAAAGCATGACAAGGCGCCAAAGCCATATTTGGAATTTCCGAAGCATTCCAGGCGGAAACGATTAATCTCCGAGAATCCGGATTTTTTTTAATTTGATCGATCACGTCCGTAATCTGATCGACTACTTTTCCGTTTGCTCCCGTCCAACTTCTCCATTGTGCGCCGTAAACAGGACCGAGGTCGCCATTTTCATCCGCCCATTCATTCCAGATCGAAACGCCGTTATCGTTCAGATATTTGATATTGGTATCACCTTTCAAAAACCAAAGCAATTCATAAACAATCGATTTCAAATGGACTTTTTTGGTCGTTACCATTGGGAAACCTTTGGAAAGATCGTACCGCAACTGGTACCCAAAAACACTTCTGGTTCCAGTTCCTGTTCGGTCGGTTTTATCGGTTCCGTTATCTTTTATCAACTGAAGTAAGTCGAGGTAATTTTGCATGTTTTACTATAAGTGATGAAAATAATAATAATAATAATAAGTATTGAGTGGTCTGTAGTTTACAAAAATAATCAAAATTTTAATTACCATATCCGCTCTTACGACTTCCACTGAAATCCTTCATCACCAATTTAACTAAGATCTTTTCAGAATTCCCAGTGATGGATTTTAGCTTTCCGAGTTTGCCTTTATCACTGTAATAATCGTCCCAATATTCAAAACTTACAGGTCCGAAATTTTTAATTTTGCCGTACTTACTGTTATTCATTGGTTCATAATCGTAATAATCGATGAATATATTACCGATGCTTTTTAGTTTTCCGGATCTTTGGATATCAAATCCATCTTTTTTCCAATAATCAATTAGAATGAGACCGATGCTTTTTAGTTTTCCGAATTTTTCTGGCTCGTAATTAAAACTGTCATAATAATCCAGTTCAACAGACCCAATTTTTTTAATCTTGCCATACCTCGCATCACGCTCATTTGAGGTCAGCCAATATTCGATTTTAATATCTCCGAAACTCTTAACTTTTCCGTATTTTTCTTTTTCAAACTGTTCATTGTCAAAGTAATCCAGCTTTCCATTTAACTGTTTGGAAGAAACCGTTCCGACATAACCATTTTCGTTCAAAACAAAAATATATTCTTCGGTATAAATTTCAATAGAAGTTAAGTTTTCCCCATCCATTGAAGCAACAATTCTCTGAATATTTTGTGCTTTAAAACTGATAAAACTGAATGACAAAAAAAGAAATAAGAATAGTTTTATTTTCATACTTAAATGTTTAAAAAAAAATTACCAAACAGCCTTAATAATTTGCTTCATGTTGTTCAATGAAATCTCTTCGCCTTTCTTCATTCCAAATAATATTTTACCCAAAGGGCTTTCGGTGGAAATAACGAAAATTTTCTTCTCATTAAAAATAATTTGTCCTAAAGAAACAGCGATATAAAACAATCCTTTATCCGTTTCAACCAAACTTCCCAAACCAATTGTCTGATGAAGATTCGTATTGATTTGTTTTAAAGAATTTCGGGCATTTCTATTTTCATTTAATTGAATCTGTAGCGTATTAATTTCCTGCTGAACCATTTCCCGCGATGTTTCAAATTTATCACCCATCGAACTTTTGGTTTCGTTGTTTGAGGCTCTGGTTTCGTCAATCAGCCGTTCTAAATTTTCAATTTTTGCTGAAAGTTTATCCTGTATGATTTGAAGGATTTCGGATTTGTTCATTTTAATTTTTGGAAACTCTTTCAGCCTTCAGAAGGCTGAAAGGGTTGTTTTAATCTAATAATTTTGATGACATAAGGTGAAATTCTCTCTGTCTTCAAAATATTCTAATACTTTATCTCTCTGAATTTTAGTTGGTGCATCTGAAAGCATCGTGAGATACGAACTCCATTTATACTCTTCGATATTGTCAACAATTCCATTATGCTTGGGATTATTATGAATATACAAAAACTAATTGCTTTAAGTAATTTTCATCCTCAATTATTTTCAGCTCAAATGGCTTTTCAAACAAACTACCTGATCTGCCGTATCTTTTATTAATTGCCAACGTATATGCATTAAAAAAATGAGAAAATTGTCTTGACGGATCAAAACTTTTAGGAGTTTCAACTGTTGAAAACTGAAAATCAGAAAACACCAAATCTTCAACATCCTTAATCCTAATCAATAAATGAAAATGATTTTTTAAAAGGCAATAGCAATAAACTTCTGAAATAGGAATAATATATTTTATCAACAGTTTTAAAAAGTAACTGTAATTCTCCTCTTCAAAGAAAATATCCTGACTATTATTTCCTCTGTTGAAAATGTGATAAAATCTGCCAAATTCTATTTTTTCAATTTGCATCACTTTAAATTTTAATGATTTCCCAAAACCCTTTCAGCCTTTAAAAGGCTGAAAGGGTTCTAAACTTATTTCTCCATCACGGCATAACCACCGACCGGTAAGTAAAAAGTTTTATCTTTAGAAAAATCTTTGACGGGACCGCTGAAAACATTTTTAAAAGTCCCGGAAACATTCACATCATCAATGTTGAATGACACATTTTCCTTAGAGAAATTTAAAACCGTCAGCACTTCATCTTTTCCATTCTTACGAACATACGCCATGACTTTATCATCAGCTGAAGTTTTCAAAAGATGAGTTGAGGCCGCAGCATCGCCACCACGCAAGGCAGAATTGCTGGTTTTTAAATTCAATAAGGTTTTATAGAAATCAGCAAGTTCATATTTACCGTTCCATGGAATTGGATCTTTTTCGAAAAATTCAAGACGTTTCGTTTTTAACGGTAATTCCTGACCATTATAAATAAGCGGAACACCATTCCAGGTTACAGAAAACACAGCTAAAGGCATGGCTAGATCACCATACTTTTCATACTCCGTTCCGTTCCAGGTATTTTCGTCATGATTGCTGGTAAACCAAGCTCTCATTGAAGAACCACCGATATTGGAATATTTGGTCAGCAAACTTTTTAGATCTGCAAATGAGATCTTTCCTTCATTATATTCCTGAGTTTTATGCATCCAGGTCCAAACGTAACTGGCATCGAATACTTTTCCGTATTCTGGGTTGTCGAGTTCATCAAATTCTCCTAAGAAGAATAGTGGTTTTATTTTCTCAACTTCAGGTCTTGCCTGTTCCCAGAAATCTACTTCAACCCAACTTGCCAAATCACAACGGAATCCATCAATATTGGTTTCTTTCACCCAAAACTTCATGGCATCAATCATAGCATTTCTCATATCAGGATTTGAATAATCCAGTTCTATGATATCATCCATGCCAGAAGCAATATGGAATTTTCCGTCGGCATCGTGAAGATAATATTCAGGATGAGATTTGGTCCAAACGTGATCCCAACCGGTATGATTTGCGACCCAGTCGATGATGACTTTGAAACCCATTTTATGCGCTTCATCAACCAAATGCTTAAAATCTTCCATCGTTCCGAATTCCGGATTAATGGCGGTATAATCGTGGGCTGCATATTGACTTCCCATCGTTCCTTTTTTTACTTCCTGAGAAATCGGAGTAATCGGCATGAACCACAACGTTTTTACGCCCATTTCTTTCAGACGCGGCATCTCTTTTTCGAAAGCGCGAAAAGTTCCTTCCTTGGTATATTGTCGAACGTTAACTTCGTAAATGTTGGTTGTATGTTTCCACTCGGTGGGTAAATCCATTTTTTTTGTATTTGATTGCGTGCTGCAGGAAATTACTCCCAAGCCTAAGATTGCTAATAGAATCAGTCTTTTCATAGGTAAAGATTTAGGACAAATATATTGTTTATTATTGAAATTTCCGAGTTTCAACATCGGTCAAAGTAGTAATTGATGATTTAAAACAGCAAAATATTCTCTTTAAAAAAAGTTCATTTTTGGTCATAAAAAAACCCCGATTATTTCGGGGTTATATGTGTTCTTTGATTGATTAATCTTCGTCATCATCGAAATCTTCATCGTCATCGAAGCTTTCGTCATCATCAAAATCATCATCGTCTTCACCTTCAAAACTAGTTGATTTATACTCGTCTTCAAAACTTGGGAAGTCGTCATCTAATAATGGAACTATTCCATTTTTCTTCGGTTTTGCTCCGGTTTTGCTTGGTGCTTTCAAAGGGATTTTGCCAAAACGGAAAACGGTAATTGGATAATTAACCACTGATTTCTCATCAACAATCTCTACCAATTCACAGAAAAACTCCCATAGATCCATAAATCCATATTGGAAATGAATTTTATCTCCTGGCTTTTCAAATACTTCGCTAATGTAAACATCAGACATAATTTCGCCGTCACCATCATCGCTCATATCTTCCAACGGGACCGATTTCACAATGATTCCATCTTCATCTAAGATATTAAAAATAGACAAATCATCGCCCATTAGTGAAAAGGCACTTTTGATTCCTAAGTGCAGATTCCACAGACTTTGCTTGTCTCTGATTTCAACATCTCTGAAAATATCCTCCTTGGTGTCTAAAATAATTCGGAGTTTATAGACCATTAGTACTTTAAATTTTTACGATTAATTATTAGTTTTACTCTTCGACTGCAAATATAAAACAAATGCAATTTGGCAAAAAAATTATTACCGAGTATTTATTAAAAAGTTTTGCTTAAATTTCTCCGCGCTCTAAGTTGTTTTTTCCAAAGAAAAACTAAATTTTGTACCTTCTAAATACACACTTTCAACCGCAATATTTTCCTGATGCGCTTCTAATATGTGTTTTACAATCGCCAGACCAAGACCAGATCCACCATCATTCCTGTTTCTACTGGATTCTATTCTATAAAACCGTTCGAAAATCCGAGGCAACATTTCAGGCTTGATGCCCATTCCATTATCTTCAATTTCGACGAAAACTTTTTGATTCTGAACTTTCGTCGTGACCGTAACAGTAGCACTTTCCCGATTGGAATAATAAATTGCATTAGAAATTAAATTGAGTAAAACCTGCGATATTTTTTGTTTATCTGCCACAACCATCATTTGATTGGATGTCGTTTGCAGAATGATCTTCGTGTTTTTTTTCTGTGTTTCTAAATCTAAGATATCGATCAACTCACGAATAAGATGATTGAGATCGAAGCGGCTTCTATTTAAAGTAATAATACCACTTTCAAACTGATTGATCATATCCAGATCCTTCACAATATTCAATAATCTTTCGACCGATTTATCAATTCTCTCCAGGTATTTATCACGAATCGCCAAGTTTTCAACACCGCCTTCTAATAAAGTATCTACGTACCCTTGAATCGTAAAAAGTGGTGTTTTCATCTCATGTGAAATGTTGCCCATGTATTCTTTACGATAGGTTTCCATGCCTTTCATGGTATCGATCTCAGTCGTGTTTTTCAAATTCAGATCGGTAAAACGTTGACTTAATTCTTTAAAATTCAGATCGGTTTCTTCATCTCTGATCTCGTCGGGTAAGATGGTTGAAATTTTACGGATCTGTCTTTTTCCATAAAAATTAAATAGAAAATCAACGACTAAATAGTTAATAATCAAAAGCGCCAAACTGCTGATGAGCATGGTCGTAAAAAACTGCAAATTGGTATCTGAAAAATAATGTTTTACCTCATCAAAAACATAGATGAGTAAAAGCATCACGGCAGTGAGGAACAAAGACGCCAGAAAGGTAAGTCGATAAAACTTCATTTGTTAAGAATGGGTATTGACCAAAGTTACACAACTAATTTATAACCGATTCCTTTTAAGGTTTGAATCATATTGATTCCAAGCTTTTCGCGCAATCTACGGATATGCACATCGATGGTTCTTTCGCCCACAACGACATCATTTCCCCACACTTTTTCTAAAATTTCTTCGCGTTTAAAAACCTTTTCGGTGTTAGAAGCAAGCAGATAAAGTAAATCAAATTCTTTTTTAGGCAGTAAAAAGTGTTGTCCGCTTTTGGTCACTTTCACATTGTCTTTGTCAATTTTCAGATCTCCAATCTCGATAACATTCGCATTTTTACCGACGTTGGAAGTTAGTTGTAAAAGTGCATTTATTTTTGAGATTAAAATCCGCGGCTTAATCAGTTTCACGACATAATCATTTGCTCCAGCCTGAAAACCTGCTAATTGAGAAAACTCTTCACTTCTGGCAGAAAGAAACACGATGAGCGTATTTTGTAATTCTTTGATCTGACGAAGTTCCTGACACGTTTCGATCCCATCTTTTTCCGGCATCATTACATCCAGGAGAATCAAGTCGGGAATCATTTCTTTCGCTTTCTGAATTCCTTCATTTCCATTGGTTGCAGTGGTAACCAAATATCCTTCTTTCTCAAGATTATAGGACATGATCTCTAAAATATCAACCTCATCATCGATCAGAAGAATCTTTTTCTTGTGCATTGTAAACTTTTTATTCTTTCAAAATTACTCAAATTAAAGGTTCCAAAACCCATCCTTTTAAGAATTCATAATTAATTAATATGACCCCGATTTTGTTAAAGGAATGGTAAACTAAAGTTAAAACTGACGCAACCTCAAATCAAGGTTTTGTTTCTTCCTTTGCCTCGAAAGAAATCTAATTAAAAAGAAGAAATGAAGATCAGAAAACTGAGTATCGGGGTGTTTTTTTTAATCTCAACAAGCGTTATTTATGGACAAGAGGTTAATAAAGATTCGATACAGAAAGAAAAAATCATCGAAGGAGTGATCATTCGTGGAGTCGGGAATAAAAAATCTGAATCTGCAATTTTACTCGATCAGAAGAAAGCCATCATTCAAAAACAATCGATGGGTTCTGAGGAAATTTCGCGGAAAGGAATTTCGAATATCGAACAGGCATTGGTAAAAGTTACCGGAATTACGAGTGTAGAAGGTCGTGGATTATTTGTAAGAGGTTTGGAAGACCGGTACAATACTTTATTAATTAATGGTTTGGGTTCGCCTTCCAATAATCCGTTTCAGAAAATTATTGCGTTGAAACAATTTCCGACCGATGTGGTGGGGAAACTAAATATCTACAAAACTTTTAACTCTAATTTATATGCAGATTTTGCGGGAGCGACTTTCGATATTGAAACTTTGACTTACGATAAACCTTTTTCTAAAATTGAATTCGGAATCGGAGTAAATACTTTGAGCACATTCCGAAATAACTTTAAAATTAATCCGAACGCTAATTCCATCGAAGGTTATGTAGGTTTAAATTCACGAGATAAACAATTACCGAATGAAGTAAAAGGTTACCGACCATCGAGTTATAACTTCACCATCAATCAATCGCAGAATTCTTTTGGTGAAGTTTGGAATGTTGATAATATTAAATCGATGCCCAACACGAGCATTGGTTTTACAACGGCTCAGAAATTTAAAATTGGTGAGACTTCCAACTTAGGATTTCTATTCTCCTTAAATCAAGGGAACACTTATGAATACAGAGACGGCGTAAAAAACCAGTTTCGACTCAATGGAAATTCGATCGATTACAACAACAACCTGAACCGAAAAGAATACACCTACGAAACCGAATCGTCAGTTCTGCTTGGACTTGGTTTTAAAAATAAAGGAACTGCAGTTAACTTGAATGGATTCTTCCTTCAAAATTCAGAAAATCTAATTCAGGATTATCTGGGGTTTCGAAATGGTGAAACCAACAATGAACAATTCATTCGTGTGAATCAACAGGATATTTCCAGGTTTACCGATCTGCAATTAACGGCGTCACAAAAAATTGATGAAAGGCATTCTGTAAAAGCCGGCGTAAGTTGGGTCAACAATTTTTATCAGCAACCCGACCGTAAAATAATGTACGGACAGCCAGGTGAAGGAAATGATATTAATTTATCTTTTGGTGGAAATAATCTACTTCGACAATATTTGGATGTGAATGGTAAAAACTACTTTTCAGCCTTTGCAGAATACGCTTTAAACCTGGGAGAGAAAGGCGACAAAAAAGATTATCCGTGGCAATTGGCGATTGGTTATAATGGTTTCGCGGATGTGAGAAATACGTCATACCGATTTATTTATTCTGTTTTAGACAATCCAGCACAATCACAGATTACGATTGACAGAGACACGCCGCAAACGATGTTTGATCAATCTATTTTAAATGGAACTTACCATTATCGAGAAGGTTCTACATCGGAATATAAAAACAATTTGTATCAGTTTGTAAATGCGGGTTATCTCAACGTTAATTATAAACCATCGGAATTGTGGGACATTCTGATCGGCGGAAGAGTGGAAAACAACATCAATATTACACGCTACAAACCAATCAGTGTCGGAATTAATGATGACTTTGTAACCCTGACCAAAAACCAATATTATATCCTTCCCTCTTTATCGGTGAAAAGAGTTTTGAATGATAAATCCAATATTCGTTTTGCAGCCAGTAAAACCATTACAAGACCGATCCTTATTGAATATATGCCGATCACTTACATCAATCCCGACAACGAAAACATCTTCGGAAATAAAGATCTGACCAACAGTGAAAACTATAATATTGATCTGAAATACGAATTCTTTCCAAGCAACAAGGAAATGTTCGCCATTAACCTTTTCGCCAAGAAAATTGACAACGCCATCGAGCGTTCTTACATCGCCTCCGGAAATTCAAACGGACAAACCATTACCTTTTTCAATGCTAAAACCGCAACATTGGCCGGAGTTGAACTGGAAGGAATTTTATCTTTAAACAGGATCAGCGAATTATTATCACGCTGGACTTTAGGAGCAAACTCAACCCTGATGTTTTCTGACGTAAAACGAAGCGCCGACCAAGGCCAGGAAACGGATGTTGAAGCCAACAGAAATCGCGCTTTACAAGGTGCAGCACCGTGGACCGTGAATGCAGACCTGAAATATGAGTACAAAAATGCTCAGAATTTCGCCAAAACATTCTCCTTAATTTATAATGTTTCCGGCAAGAAAATTTATGGTGTTGGTTTCTCAAAACTCGATAACATTTTCGAAATGTCTTTCCATCAATTGGATTTCGTTTACAATAATCAAATCTCTAAAAACTGGAATGTAAAACTGGCTATTCAAAATTTATTGAATTCAGAATATCAACTGAAACTGGGCGACAACAGTTTAGTTCAGGTCCAGGAAAGTTCGCTGATGATGGAAAATTACAAAAAGGGAACTTCATTTAATATGACTATCGGTTATACTTTCTAACTCAAATTTAAATCTCATAAAAAAGTAAAAAAAGAAATGAAAAAGAACATTTTAACTTTAGTAGCGCTTGCCTTGGTTCTGTCTGTAACCTCTTGTACAGTGGACATTCGGGAAGATAATGACACGCCAACAAACAGCGGTGGAAATCAGCAAACACCAGGAAATGTGATGGATGGTTCCGGAACTTTAACCGGAGAAATCTCAAAAGACCTTTTGATAAAAAAAGGAAATTACACGCTGAAAGGAATTGTAAAAGTAGGATCTGGCGCAACGCTTACCATCGAACCGGGCGCGATTTTCACCGCAACCACAAGCGATGTAAGCGGTTTGGTCATTTTAAAAGGAGCAAAAATAAATGCGGTTGGAACCGCAGATTCACCGATCATTTTCACTTCAGACAATAAAACTCCAGGAGATTGGGGCGGAATTACTTTATACGGTGACGCTCCTATTAAAGCCTTAAATGGAGCAGCGACAGCACTTTCAGAAGATGGAAATAACCAATACTATGGCGGTGCTGATGCCAACTCCAATTCTGGAACGATGAAATTCGTAAGAGTTGAATACGGCGGTCGAAAGATTGGCGATGGAACATCGGAAACTAACTCGATGACTTTCTACGCCGTTGGAGCCGGAACTACTTTAGAAAACTTAGTGGCTTACAAAGGAACTGATGATGGTTTTGAATTTTTCGGTGGAACGGTGAGCACAAAAAACCTGGTTTCTTACGGAAATTACGACGATGCTTTTGACTGGCAAGATGCCTGGAGCGGACAAAACAACTCCAACTGGTTTGCGTATCAAACGGGAATCGGTAATTTCGGAATGGAAATCGAAGCCTCTTCAAACGCCGATAATATTGCGCCAAAAGTGAGCAATATCACTTTAATGAGAGCAGCAGGAACGTTACCAGAAACGTCAGGTTCTGCCGAAGTTTCAGCGATCCAATTTAAAAAACAAGGAACAGGAATTTTCTCAAACGTTTATATCGATGGTTACAGAAATACGGGTGGAAAAAATGCTTATTCAGTACTGATCCAGGATCTGGCGACAGAAACCAGCCAGTTGGCAACCGGAAAAATTAAAGTGGATCCAATGTTTACTACAACCAACAACGATAACCCATTAAAATTTGGATACGGATTTACGTCAACAAATCCATTAACCTATACCAATGCTACAACAGTGACCAAAGTTTCTCTCGTTCCGGGAGCGTGGGCAACGGTCAACGGCCAAAACTTACTCGAACCACTGCAATAAATTCTTCATTTTTTCATATCAATTAAAGAGGGCTTTTCATTAATTTGAAAAGCCCTTTTTTTATTCTTCGTCACCCTCTTCATCTTCGTACTGTTCGAGATAATACGCAAACGAAAAATCTTCAAGTTCTTCGTCAGCATCTTCTAAAGTCGTCAGTAAATCTTCGAAATCTTCAAGTTGTTCAACGCTCATATTTACAAATTCAATATGTAACGGAAGTTCTACAGATCCGGTAATTGAATCGTAAAGTGCATCGAGATTATCTCCAAACGTTTCGGGCAGTTTTAGTTTTTCTTTTAATTGGTCATAGAAATCTTCAAGGTCACCAATTTCTGTAAAGTCGATAAATACGGTGTTCATATTTTTAGGTTGTGGGTTTTCGGTTGTAGCTCGCAGGAATTAGGCTCTAGTTATTTAGTTTTAAATTTCTAAAATAGTTCCAGAAATTTACTTGGCTCTTCTTACTTTTTACTTGGCTCTTCTTACTGTTTCTCAAATGTTTTATAATGATTCTTGGTCAGCCAGACTTCCCCATTTTTTGTAAAGACAATTCTGTCCGCATTTCGGTTTCCGCAATTATAATTCACATCAGCTTCATAATATTTATTTCCTGTTGGAAGTGTTTTCTCTCGGTTGCTGAAGTGATCGCCACCAATCGCTTTTCCGTGAAGAACATCACACAGATTTCCTTTGGAAGCAATCCAACCTTGTTTTCGTGCTTCACCTTTTGTTAGATAATAATTGGGAAGTTGGTGATTGGTTTTTACATAATTAATGACGGTATTTTCGTTGGTCAGTTCATCAATGTTTCCAGAAAAATTGGTTGATTTCGAATTTTTATTTTCATTGACGGAAACTTCAGTTGGACTTACTTCTTTATTTTTCTTTTCAATTTTGTACGTGTTGAAAAAATGCATTGCTAAAAACGCGGTGAGTAATCCGATGATAAAGATGAGGATGAGTTTTATTTTTTCTTTGTCCATTTACTTTTATTTAATTCCTTTTTAATTAATGCTCAATTTGTTATTTATTAGATTTTGGACAAGTCGCGACTTGTCCCTACTTGGTTCCTTTTCTTTTTACTTGACTCTTTCGACTTGGCTCTTTCTCTCATCGCCACTCTTCCGGAATATCACACACCGGAATTGGTTGAATTTTATGTTGAGCGGCTTTATTCATTCGGCTGAAAATTTTGAAAACTTCTAAATCTCTTCCCGAATAATAGGCTTCTGTTTTCGTTCCCCATTCTTTCTGAATTTTCTCCAGTTCCGGATAAGTTGCACCAATCTGCTGTTCATCGGTTCTGACTTCATCCCATAATCCATCTGCCGGAATTGCATTTTGAATCGATGCTACAAGATCCAATGATTTTGCCAGAGCATAAACTTCGGTTTTATACAGATCTGCAATTGGGGAAACATCTACTCCACCGTCGCCGTATTTAGTGAAAAATCCTACGCCAAAGTCTTCTACTTTATTTCCGGTTCCGCAAACGAGAAGACTGTTGATTTGTCCGTAATAATATAAAGTCAACATTCTTAATCGGCTCCTGGTATTCGCAAAGGCTAGTTTTTCTGCTGGAAAATCTTCATCTTTTACATCAAACGTTTTAAATAATTCTTCAAATGCTGGACTTAGATTTACTGAAATTGCTTCTACATTGGTAAAACGTTTTTTCAAATGTTCCATGTGTTCCCAAGCACGATTCACTTCATCCTGATTTTGACGAATAGGCATTTCGATTAACAAAGTTTTTAAACCTGTCATCGCACAAAGTGTAGAAACTACGGCAGAATCAACTCCGCCCGAAACTCCGACAACATATCCTTTTACATTTGCTTTGGTGGCATAATCTTTTAGCCAATCAACTATTTTAGCTGTTATTTTATCTGTTTGCATTTACTTTATCTTAAATTTTTCTTTCTCTAATTCGTACCAATTACAAGTTGCATCATCAAGCGGATCAATGAAAGTTCCTTTTGCTTCAAAGCCTAATTTATCTTTCAAAATTTTATCAGAATTAAAGTTTTCAATATCGACACAAGCATAAATCGTATCTAAATTCATTTCATTAAAACCATATTCTAAAACTGCTTTTCCAGATTCTGTGGCATAACCTTTTCCCCAAAATTCCGGTAAAAATCGATAGCCTAATTCATATACATTTTTAAAACCGTTGATGGGTACCGTTAATAATTTCAAACCGCTCCAACCGATCAGGAGATTTGATTCTTTTTCAACAACTGCCCATCGCGCAATTCCGTTTTCCTGATATTGTTTTTGGATTTTCTTAATGGTTTCTACCGACTCTTCAATCGTTTTGACTGGCTTTACGCCAATATATTTCATAACGTCAGGATCGCTGTCCAATAAAAATATTCTGTCCAGATCTTCAGAAATAATTTCTCTTAGAATAAGTCTTGGAGTTTCAATGAATATTTTTGCCATTAATTTTACTTATTTTTGCATTTCAAAATCGATGTAAAAATAATGAAGTTTTTTAGATATCTCTTATTTTCTGTAGTATTCCTGATGGGAATGAGTTCGTGTAAAAAAGATTCCGAAAATATTTGGAAAGTAGATGTTAAAAATCCAGTTGACAAAGTTGAACTGATCGACATTTCAAAAGAATTTTACGATCCCAATATTCCTTTGGAAAGTTTCACTCAGAAATATCCTTTCTTTCAGGGAACCGTTCCGAATGAGGATTTTGCTGAACGAAGAAAAGATGCCGAGGAAATCAAAGTCTATCAAGAGGCAATTTCTAAAATTGATCTAATTAAATTAAATAAAGAGTTGGCGTCTTTATTTTCACATATTAAAAATTATTTTCCCGACTTCACCGAACCGACCGTTTTTATTTATTCATCTGCGTTACAAGGCGCCACTGATCCGATTTTTTATCATGCGAAAGAGAACATGCTTTTTATCGACATCACCGCATTTATGGGTGAAAATAATCCGAATTATAAAGGAATGGAACAATACTTCCAGAAAAGCATGAATCCAAAAAATATTTTGCCGAAAGTTTCTTTGATCTTAGCTGAATATTTTATCACTCCAACGGGCGATTCCCAGAAATTTATTGACCAAATCGTTTATTACGGAAAACTGATGACTTTGCAAGATGCCTTTTTACCACAGGAACCAGAGGCTTTGAAAATGAATTACACGCCCGAACAATATGAATGGGCAAAAGCAAATGAAGCTAATGTCTGGAATTTTTTCGTAGAAAACAACCTGGTTTTCAGTGACGATCAAAGATTGGCTGAACGGTTTATCAATCCTGCGCCGTTTTCAAAATTCTACACCGAGATCGACAACGAATCTTCACCACAAATCGGAATTTATACCGGTTGGCAAATTTGTAAAAAATTCTATCAGGAAAAACCAGAAACCAAATTAGCAGATTTTCTAAAAATGAGCGCTCAGGAAATTTTTAATCAAAGTAATTATAAACCGAAAAAATAAGACGAAAGATAATAGATCGCTTCGCTGATAGATGATAGAGCTGAGAGGTGATTTTTTTTAAACGCAAAGTTTTGCAATCATTTATATTTTATCTGAAGAAAGCGAAGAATACGAATACTCTCATTTGAAAAGTGTGCTTACTAAAATCTGCTTGTAAATTCAATTTTGCCTTTATAAAAAATATAAATCAATCAATTTTCAATATAAATAATATCATTTAAAAAATTATGAAAAAGACTCAAATCACCATAGATATCGAACTGGACGACAATCACGTGCCGGAAAAAATGACCTGGAATGCGGAAGATGGCGGCGTAGAGAAACAGGAAACAAAAGCCACCATGATCTCGGTTTGGGATGATGAAAAAAAGGAAGCTTTAAGAATAGATCTTTGGACGAAAGATATGCCAGTGGATCAAATGAAAATGTTCCTTCATCAAATCTTAATTTCGATGGGAAACACTTATGAAAGAGCGACTGGTGAAGAAGATGTTGCATTTTGGCTGGAACAAATGGCCGAAGAATTTGCGCAAAAAGCTGCGATTAAAATGTAATTTCAATTCAACATCATAAAAAAGAAAAGCGTCGTTCCCACTCGGAAACGACGCTTTATTATTGATAAAAACTAACCTTTATTTCTTGATAAATTTGATGCTTTTATTTCCTTTTTCAGTTTTTACATTGATGATGTACACTCCTTTTAATAATGAAGAAACATTAATTTCTTTCTGAGTTCCAGCTGCATTTCCTTGACGGGAAACTCTGCCAGAGAAATCGATAATTTCATAAGAAACCTTAGCTTCAGGTGTAATAATTCTTAAAGATGAATCCACTTGTGTCGGCGTAATCTGCACATCAACTTTAGAAGCAGTTACATTACTTGTCGCTAATAACGGTTGGGTGTTTACGTAAGGATAACCGTCGTTAATCGCTGGATCGATAGACCAAACTCCTGTTGAAAGTCCACCGTTCATCGTCATTTTAAAAGCTTCAGTTTTCATATCTGCTGTTGCATGACCTGTAATATCCAAAGTTGCTGGCGTTCCTAAAAACCTTCCCACCGCATCATAAGGTGCATTGGTAGAATCAAAGTGTGCATTTGCTACGGTAAGATTTCCAACTGAACCAACAAAACCTCCTGTATCAGTAACTAAAGTTACGGTACCGGTTGAATATACATTCTTGAAATTCCCTGTCGTTTGGGCAAATCCATAAAATCCACCTACTGTCTCTATTTCAGCGGTTACATTGGAACGGCTATAAGAATCTTCGATTTTATTTACGGTAGCTGGACCGAATGCAAAGGTTACAAATCCAGAAAAACCACCTACGATATATTGACCTGCTACCGTTCCTTCACAATAAGATTTTGATATTAGAGAATTGCTCCACGAAGTTCCGGCGAAACCACCGATCTGATTAACTCCTACCACGCTACCCGAAGCGGAACAGTTAGTTGCTTCTGACCCCGAAAGAACACCACCGGTAAATCCACCCACATTATAAGAAGTAAATACCAGATCAACGTTCTTCACGTGACAGTTGTCTGCTCTACTGTTCATCGCCATATTTCCGATAAACCAACCAGAAGTATCTTTACCATACATTTTAGAACCATCAAGAGTTAAGTTTTTAACAGTCGCCGTAATGAACTGTCCAAATAAACCCATCCAGTCACCACTAGCTCTGTCGATCTGAAGATTTGAGATCGTTTTAAAGTTACCGTCAAAATTACCTGAGAACGGGTTGGTGTTATTATAACCAATTGGATCCCACTGATGAGACTGAATATCTACATTCTGCATCAATTTGAAAGTTTTACCTACCATTTTATCTCCTTCCTTCACCAATTTCGCTAAACCTGCCAATTCTGCAGCAGTTGAAATCTCAAAATTAGTATCAACTGTATTGTACCAACTGGTGTCTGCAAAATCTCTCCAGTTTGAACTCGGAAAAGCGGCAACGAAACCTGGTTTCAAAACTTCTTTAACCACAGCTCCCTGTGGAAGTTGATTTGGAGACTTAGCCTCCTGAGCGTTTAAAAATCCTACACTGGCAATTGCAATTGCCGCGATAGTAAATGTTCTTTTCATAATATACTTTTATCTAGATTTGACGCGGAAATACTAATTTTTCCGTAAAAAAAAAAGAATAATGAGGAAAATATGAACAAAGATTTACTAATTTACTTTAAATATCACTAATTACAAATCTACCAAATTAGTAGGGTATTCTAAACTAGTCGTATTAAATTACAGAAAGAATTATCTTTGTACCTTTCTAAATATAATCATTCATTTAAATATCAGCAGATGAACTTTAATACCAAAGTAATCCACGGTGGCCAACACCACGAATCAGCAACAGGCTCTGTAAATGTTCCTGTATTTTTAACTTCAACATTCGCGCAAAAATCACCCGGAATTCATTCGGGTTACGAATATTCCCGTGCCGCAAACCCGACACGTCAAGCTTTAGAAGACAGTTTGGCTTCTATCGAAAACGGCGCGAGAGGATTGGCTTTCGGGTCAGGCCTGGCAGCCATCGACTGTGTTTTAAAACTATTGAATCCTGGTGATGAAATTATTTCGGTAGATGATTTATATGGTGGCAGTTACAGAATGTTCACCAGATTATTTGAAAAATACCAATTGAAATTTACCTTCGTTAATTTTGATGATGTTTCAAAAATAGCGGATGTAATTACTGATAAAACAAAATTGATCTGGCTAGAAACACCGACCAATCCGTTAATGAAATTGGTCGATATCAAAGCCGTCACCGATTTAGTAAAAGGAAAAGATATTTTAGTTGCAGTTGATAATACTTTTGCAACTCCTTATATTCAAAGACCCATCGATTTAGGTGCGGACATCGTGATGCATTCAGCGACCAAATATTTAGGCGGACATTCCGATGCGATCGCTGGTGCTTTAGTTGCAAACACTACAGAGCTTGGTGAGAAACTTCATTTTATTCAGTTTGCAAGTGGCGGAATTTTAGGTCCACACGATTCTTACTTAGTTTTACGAGGAATTAAAACATTGGCTTTAAGAATGCAAAGACATTCTCAAAACGGATTAGAGGTGGCAAAATATTTAGAAAGTCATCCTTCAGTTGATAAAGTTTTTTATCCAGGTTTAGAATCTCATCCACAATACGAACTGGCAAAAAGACAGATGAGAGAACCAGGAGGAATGGTATCTTTCACTTTTAAATCAGGAAAAAAAGAAGATTCAATTAAGTTTTTAGAACATTTAAAAGTCTTCACTTTGGCTGAATCTTTAGGTGGCGTCGAATCTTTGGCGAATCATCCCGCTTTGATGACGCACGCTTCTATTCCCGCAGAAAAACGCGCAGAACTTGGGATTACCGATGATTTAGTTCGTTTAAGTGTTGGGATTGAAGATCAAGAAGATCTGATCGCAGATTTAGAAAAAGCTTTTGGTAAATAAAATAATTAACCTTCAAGTACCAAATACTTGGAGGTTTTTTTATACTTTTAAAGATGACAGAATTTCAAAAATACATCCAAAGATATCTCGATTTAATTCCAAGTGAAAACTGGCTGGAAGAATTAAAAAACTCCGGAGCTCAAACTTCAGAAATTTATGAAAAACTTTCTGAAGAACATTCCAATTTCGCTTATGCAGAAGAAAAATGGACTTTGAAAGAATTGCTACAACATCTCATCGATGCTGAACGGATTTTCATTTATCGCGCGCTAAGATTTTCCAGAAATGATCAAACGGAATTGGCTGGTTGGGATGAAGAATTATATGCGAAAGAGTATTTTCTGAATGATGTTTCTTTAAAAACTTTACTGGAAGAATTCGACTTTTTGAGGAAGTCAAATGTTCTTTTTTTCGGAAATTTAAAAGAAGAAATTCTTTCCAGAGAAGGTGTTGCAAACGGCAATGAAATTTCTGTAGAAACGATTGGGAAATTAATTGTTGGTCATAATATCCATCATTTAAATATAATTAAAGAAAGATATTTGCCCAATCTTATTTTAAATTAAATACAAAAAAAATGAACTGTCCCTGCTGTTCCGGAAAATCATACGATGAATGTTGCAAGCCTTTTCACCTCGGCCAACGACATGCTCCAACTGCTGAAACTTTAATGCGTTCAAGATTTTCTGCATTTGCAATTCCAAATGGCGATTATTTAATGGAAACTACTTTACCCACAAAGAGAAAACTTCACAATAAAGAAGATTTGCAGGAATGGGGAGAAATTAATCAATGGACCAAATTGGAAATTGTGCGAGCACCTTCGGCGAACGAAGTAGAATTCAGAGCTTTTTATATTGGCGAAAAAGGAAATCCACAACTTCATCATGAACTTTCATTATTTCAAAAACTGAATGATCGCTGGTATTATGTCTCCGGTGAATTTTTAGATTAGATTTTTAACAGTTAAATTCAAAAAAACTGATTGATAAACTGATCAAAAAAATATTTCCCTTTGCTAAGTGAAACGCCTTAGCGGACGTAATTTTAAAACGTTAATTATTTTAAACCTTTGCGTCATTGCGTTAAAAAAAAAGAATTTGTTATTCGTTTGATCTTTCCTGCTTCTTTTTCTGTCTTAAAACGTAGAGGTATAAACTTTCCACTTTCGTTCTTGCCCAATCTGTTCTTCGCAAAAACTTCAACGACGAATTAATGCTCGGCTTTTCAGTGAAGCATCTGATATTAATCTGCTCGCCGAGTTTTTCAAAGCCGCCGTAATATTCTACCAATTCTTCTAAAATAGTATCAAGTCGTTTTCCGTGTAAAGGATCTTTCGATTTTTGTTCCATAATTATTGGTAAAAATAAGGATTTTACAGTTGACAATTTTTAAAATAACTCCTCAATATTTAAGTCAGAGAAATCAGGTTTAAATTCATTAAAACTTCAAGTACAAATTTCAAATCCTCTTTTTGTTTCTTACATTTGAGATATGAAAATTCTGCATACCGCCGATTGGCATCTCGGTAAACGTTTGGACCGTTTTTCACGCTTAGAAGAACAAATTTTGGTGATGGACGAAATCGTTCAGATTGCCGATGAACAAAACGTTGATCTTATTTTGATCGCAGGAGATCTGTTCGATAATTTCAATCCGAGTGTGGAGGCGATTGAGCTTTTTTATAAAACTTTAAAAAGGTTGTCTTTAAATGGAAAACGTCCGGTCATTGCCATTTCTGGAAACCATGATTCTCCCAGTTTAATTGATGCTCCGGATCCTTTCGCACGCGAATGTGGAATTATTTTAATTGGTCATCCGAAGGCAAAAGTAACTCCGTTTGAATTGGACGATTTTAAAATTTCACATTCGGTGGAAGGTATGATTGAAATACAACTCAAAAACTACGATTTCCCTATTCGAATTGTACATACTGCCTTTGCAAACGAAGTTCGATTAAAAGAATATTTTGGAGAAAATAAGGAAGACGCCCTCAATCAAATTTTAGCCGAAAACTGGAAAGATATTGCTGATGAATTCTGTGATGAAAAGGGCGTCAATATTCTGATGACTCATTTATATATGAATAAAAAAGGGGCGCCAATTCTGGAAGAACCTGACGGTGAAAAGCCGATCAAAATTGGAAATGCTGATTTGATCTATTCCGACATCATTCCGAAACAAATTCAATACACGGCGTTAGGACATTTACACGCTTTTCAAAATATTGGAACTAAGGAGAAACCTGTCATTTACTCTTCGTCGCCTTTGTGCTATAGTTTTAGTGAAGCCGGACAAACGAAATATGTTTCAATTATCGAAGCGAATCCTAATAAAGAGGTTACCTACGAAAAGATCGCCTTGAAAAACGGAAAAGCTTTGGTACGAAAAACTTTTGATGATGTTGAAAAAGCAATTGCATGGTTGACAGAAAACCAGAATACTTTAGTAGAACTCACTTTAGAAAGCGAAACGTATTTAAAAGCGGAAGAACGAAAACTGATTTATAACGCGCATCACGGAATTGTGCATCTTATCCCAAAAGTTAAAAATCAAGAATTCAATCAAAATCAATTACACGAAATTAATCTCAATCAGGATATTCAAAGTTTGTTTAAAGATTATTTTAAATCTAAAAGTAACGCTCAGGAACCCAATGAAGAGCTGCTCGATTTGTTTAATGAAATTTTAAATCCCTAAGAAATGATTCCTATTCAATTGACTTTAGAAGGTTTGTATTCTTATCAGGAGCGCCAGACCATCGATTTCACCACATTGACAGATGCTGGCTTATTTGGAATTTTCGGTTCTGTGGGTTCAGGAAAATCTTCTATTTTGGAAGCGATCACTTTTGCGTTGTATGGCGAAACCGAACGTTTGAATTCGCGGGACAAACGTGCCTATAATATGATGAACCTGAAATCGAACAAGTCTTTTATCGCGTTTGATTTCATGAATTTCGAAAACAAAAAATTTCGGGCAACGCGCGAATTTAAACGTAATTCTAAAAATTTCGAAGATGTAAAAGCTCCACTTGTTACTTTCTACGAATGGAAAGATGAGAAATGGATTCCGCTCGAACGATCCAATACCGAAGAAATTATTGGGTTGAGTTACGCCAATTTCAAACGGACGATCATTATTCCGCAAGGTCAGTTTAAAGAATTCATCGAGCTTGGCGCTACGGAGCGAACCAATATGATGAAGGAAATTTTTGGTCTCCACCGTTTTGATCTGCAAAATAATGTTTCGACTTTAAATGCTAAAAACCGATCTGAACTCGATCACTTAGAAGGTCAGTTAAAAGGTTTTGAAGAAGTGACTGAAGAACAGATCTTCGCTCAAACCGAAAAATTAAAAGCGGAGAAAGCACAATTTCATGAAGCTGAAATTAATTTTAAAAAAATTAATCAACATTATCAACAATTCAAAAATTTAAAATCAGACTTTGAAGTTCTCCAGCAGAAAAAAGAAGACTTTACAAAATTGTCGGAGAGAAAACCCATAATCGATACTGTGGAAGCAAGGACTGAATTATTTGATACAGTTTTTAGAATTTTCAATCCCATCGTTTCAGAGAAAAATAAACTCCAAAAAGAAATTGCTGCACAAAGGAAAGATAGGGAAAATCAACATCATCTTTTAAATGAAATTGAAAATGAGTTCAATACGATTAATGAACAGTTGAAAATTATATTACCAAAATTCGAAGCTTTAATTGAATCGAAAATTCAGGAAAATGATTTGAGGTTGATTTTGCAGATGTTGCAGTTTTCTGAAGAGATAAAATTACTGAAAAGTCGTACTAAAGATGGTTCAGAAAAGGTAATAGAAGTTGAAGAAAAAATAAAAACACGTCAACAAAAAATTAAAGATCTTTCCGAAAAATCAGATTTACTGAAACCACAAAAATTAGATTCGAATCTTTTGGTTACTGTTGGAAACTGGTTTTCCGAAAACAAAAAATTAAAAGAAGCTGAACAAATTCAGCTCAAGAAAATTGAAGAATTAAATTTAAAAATCAGCGATATTTCAACTGAATTGAAATGTTTTGAAATTAATATTGAAACTTTTAATGAAGATTATAAAACGAAGAACGATGTTTTAGAAATTCAAAAAAAGGAACTTACGGAAAAAAGAACTCATCTCGAAGTTCAACAAAAATTAGCTCATTTCTCCAATGATTTGCACGACGGCGAATCCTGTCCGCTTTGTGGCGCTTTGGAACATCCGAACATAGTGGCTTTTGAAGATGTTGAATTAGAACTCCATTCGATTTTAAAACAAATTGAAAATACGGAAAATCATCAGAAAGAACTTCAGAAGCAATTAACTGAAATTGAAAAAATTCTGTACCGTAAAAAAACTTTTGAAGACCAGTTAAAATCGGAAGAGGAAACATTCAATCAAGTAAAAATTCAACTTGAAAATCATCAGCAGAATTTTAGCTGGCAAGAATTTAAAGCCGAAAACGAATCTGAATTTATACAAAAGCGCGAACAGTCTTTTACCCTGGAGAAGCAGCTTGAAGACCTTAGTCAATTTGTTTCAAGTGAACAGAAAAACCTGGATAAAGAGCGAGAGCATTTGGATAAATACAACAAAGCTTTGGAAGAATTTAAACTGGACGAAGCACAAAAAGAAACCCAAATAAGATCCAATCTTTCTAATCTTAAAGTTTTAAAATGGACTCATTATCAGGAAAAACCGATAAAGGAAATTGATGATTCTTTGCAAGAATTATCGAAAGTCAATCTTGAAACAGAAAAGAATTACCAGCAATTAATCGCAAAAGAGAAAGAAATTTCCCCCAAATTAGCTGCTCAAAAATCGAGCGTCGACCATCTAGAAAAGCGAATCATTGAATTAGAAAAGGAAATATTTGAAAATGAAAAAGGTTTAACAGAATCGTTATCAGGTCAAAATTTTATTGATTTCAACGAGGTTGAACTAATTTTAGGTCAAGAAATTAACGTCGCAGAATCCAGAATTGAAATTCAAAAATTTAGAATTGAATTTGAAACTTCCAAAAATAGCATTGCTGAATTGACATTGAAGCTGAAAGATTTCTCTTTTGATGAAGAAGAATTCACGATCGTTGAAACTCAATTTCAAACTGCTGAAAAGGAATTGAAATTAGCCAATGAAAGCGTCGTAAAAACCAATTCGGAAATAGAAAGATTGGAAAAAGAGTTTAGGAAAAAAGAAACTTTATTAAAGGAATTGGCAAAACTTCAAAAAAGAGCAGACCATCTAAAAGTGATGTTTAATCTATTTAAAGCAGCGGGATTTGTGCAATTCGTGTCATCTATTTACTTGCGACAATTGTGTGACCACGCGAATGTTCGTTTTCATCGCATGACCAGAAATCAGCTAAGTTTGCAGCTGAATGAAAATAATGATTTTGAGATCATCGATTATCTGAATGAAGGAAAATGCCGGAGCGTAAAAACGCTTTCTGGTGGACAAGCGTTTCAAGTTTCACTAAGTTTGGCTTTGGCGCTCGCCGAAAGTGTACAATCGAATGCAAAAGCAACCAAGAACTTTTTCTTTATCGATGAAGGTTTTGGAACCCAGGATTTAGAATCGGTCAACGTGGTTTTTGAAACCTTAACCAATCTTCAAAAAGAGAATAGAATTGTGGGTATTATTTCCCATGTGGAAGAGTTGAAAGAGAAAATGCCGGTGTCATTAAATATTACGAAAGATGAAGAACGCGGAAGTTTGATTGAGGTAATGCAGTAAATTTCCTTCTCATTAAAATTAAAAAATCTACAAAAAATAATACATGGAAAAGATCATAGAAACTTTAAAATCCGGAGGAACAATCCTCTATCCGACCGACACGATCTGGGGAATCGGTTGCGATGCGACCAATATTGACGCCATCAATAAAATTTTCGAAATCAAAAATCGCGAGAAAAACAAGTCGATGATCATCTTGGTAGAATCTGCAAAACGCCTGGAGGACTTGGTTGATGTTCCCGAAATGGCGTGGGAAATTATGGATTTATCGGAAAAACCAGTGACTTTAATTTATGATAATCCGAAAGGTTTGCCGAAAGAAATACTGGCGGAAGACGGAAGTATTGGAATTCGATTGGTCGATGATTTATTTTTAAAGAAAATAATCACCAAATTTAATAAGCCTTTGGTATCTACCTCAGCGAATTTTAGCGGAGAAAAATCTCCAATGAAATTTTCAGATATCTCTCAGGAAATTGTGGAGGCTGTAGATTTCGTAGCTGAAGAAAACCACGATAAAGTTTCGGAATATTCCGGGTCTTCTGTAATAAGAATCTGGAATGATGGACGAATTAAAGTTCTTCGGGAATAACTTGATTTTAGACCAGAAATCTATATCATTATCAAACTGAAATTGCTTTTTTGAAAAATTTAAAAAGGAATTGTTCTATTTCTTTTTAAATTCTCTTTCGTACAATAAAATCCAATCTTGCGGAGTTATTTTTTGACACAGCTCAGCGATTAATTCAAACGGAATATCTTCTGATTTTTTAAAACGAATGCATGACTTCCCCATATCTAATTTTCGGGAGCAATATTTCGGATACTCTGCTACAAACCACTTGAGCAGATCAGGTTCGGCGTAAATCCCCATGTGATACAATGCGATAAAATTCTTCTGAGAAGCCAAATTAATAAAAGGCAAGGGAGTATTAGGCGTGCAATGATAACCAGCTGGATAAGTTTCCAAAGGAATACTCCAACCAATCATTCCATAGCTGAGTTGCTCCTGAAAACCCAACGGCAAATTTTGTGAAATAGTTTCATACAATTTTCTAAAAGAAAGACTTCTTTCTTCAGGAACTTGATTAAGATAATCTTCAACAGAATTTGCCTCGATTTTCATCAGTTATTTTTTTAAATATTCATCGAAATAGTCGGTTACTTTCTGCATCAAATGCACTCTATCTTTCCCTAAAACATTGTGTTCATGTCCTGGATAAACAAAATAATCCATTTGAACACCGTGATCTACCGCAGCTTTTAAAAAGTTCATGGAATGTTGCCAAACCACAACATTATCTTGCGCGCCGTGAATCATTAATAGATTCCCTTTCAAGTTTTGAACTTTGTCTAAAAGATTGGCTTGTTTGTAACCTTCAGGATTATTTTGTGGAGAATCCATGTATCTTTCGGTGTACATTATTTCATACATATTCCAGTCAATCACTGGTCCACCTGCAACTCCTACTTTAAAAACTTCTGGATTTTTCAACATGAAACTGGTCGTCATAAATCCACCGTAACTCCAACCGTGAATTCCTAATCGGTCGCCATCAACATAAGGCAACGACTTCAAATAAGCAACGCCCTGCAACTGGTCTTCCATTTCAGTTTCTCCTGCATTTCTGAAAATAGCTTGTTCAAATTTCAATCCTCGATTCGATGAACCTCTTCCATCCATGGTGAAAACGATATATCCTTTTTGCGCCATAAACTCATACCACAAATTCCCCGAAGCTGGGAAACTGTCCGTCACCAACTGGGCATGTGGACCGTTGTACAAATAAACGATCACCGGATATTTTTTGTTCGCATCGAAATCAGTTGGCAAAATTATTTTCCCAAATAATGGTGTTCCATCATCGGCTTTTAAAGTCACATTTTTAATTTCCGGTCGCTGATAGGTTTTTAAAGGATTTTCTGAAGTCAATACGTTTTTCACTTTTGAAGTATTTGTATTGATGAGATTCACGGTTCTTGGTGTAGTTGCATTGCTGTAGGTATCGTACAAATGATTTCCATCTTTACTCAAAATACCTGAGTGCATTCCAGAACCTTGATCTAACCTTTGGGTTTTAAAATTCGTCCAATCCACTTTATAAAGATGTCTTTCCATCGGTGAAACCTGCGTAGAAGTGTAGAAAATCTCTTTTTTCTTTTCATTAAAACCGAGAATATCCGTTACCAACCAATCTCCTTTGGTCAACTGCGCAATCAAACCTTTGTCAACATTATAATGGAACAGATGATTATATCCTGTTCGCTGACTTTGCCAAATAAAATCCGTTGTTGAATTCGGAAAAAATAATAATTGCTGTTGCGGCTCTACATATTTATCAGATTTTTCCTCAAACAACATTTTCATAAAACTTCCACTAGAAGCATTGTATTGATTCATTTTTAAATCATTCTGATCACGATTTAAAACGCCAACAAAAACTGATTTAGAATCTGGATTCCAAGTAATGACAGTCAGATATTGTTCTGGATCACCTTCGATATTAAGAAAAGTGGTCTTATTGGTTTTAATATCATAAACGCCTAATGTCACATGATGAGAAGGCGTTCCCGCCATCGGATATTTGATGTTTTTATTGACAGCTGGCACAACGCTCCAATCGATGATCGGATAATCCTTTACCATCGACTGATCCATTCTGTAGAATGCAATTTTAGAGTTATCTGGGGAAATGAAAATTCCTTTTGTAATTCCAAACTCCCGCTGATGAACTGCTTGACCGTTCAAAATATCTTCGTTGGAATCATTGGTAATTTGAGTTACTTTTCCGTTTTTATTGAAGTAAAGATTATTTTTAATGGTATAAACAAAACCTTGATTATCACTAAACGCTTCTGTGTTTTCCGCTTCTTTAACTAAAGCGATTCCTTCTTTAATTTTCCATTCTTTGCCGGAACGCTCGATCCAAAAGTTTTGTGAATTCTGAGTGAAATAGCCTTTGTCTTTATTTACGAAAGTAATTCTCGGAAAAGATTTTAATTTTTTATCTAAAGATAACGTCGTATTCAATTGATGCAAAGAAACCAAAGTATCTTGTTTCTGAGTTGAAAGTTCGGTTACCAAATAACCATTTTTTGTAGCTTGATAGTAGGATTTGCCATCATCAGCCCAAGAAAATTGAGAAATATTTTTGATCGCAAGATTGCTTCTTAAACCGTTTACCGCTTCAGCAATCGTAAATTTTTGAGTTTGAGCAAAGAAAAAACTTCCTGAAAAAAGGAATAGAAAAGAGAGTTTAGATATTTTCATTAGATATAAATAAATATTTTAAGATAGAAAAAGAATCCTTTAAATCAGAGGTTCTAACCTGTATTAAAAGATGGCTAAAATTAATAAATAAAATTGATTTCTTTTAAACCAATTAATTTTCTGATAAAGTGTACAAATTATTGAATGGATCTAGATCAGATTTTGGTTGATTCCATTTGTATTGATGCGTCCAGTACGCAGCTTTCATCGACAAAATCCCTAAACCTGCACCAAAAAGTACATCTGAAATATAATGTTTGTTATTGACCATTCTCATTGCACCAACGGTGGTCGCAACGCCATAAGCAACGTACGGCACCCATTTGTGATGTTCACCATATTCGATCGCAAGCATCGTTGCTCCCGCAAAAACATTAGCCGTGTGACCAGACGGAAAAGAATAGGCAGTACCATCTGGACGCGTTTCCTTTAAAGATTTTTTTAGAATATAAACCAAACCCAGATTGACCAATTGCCCTTTAACTAAAATTGCAGTTCGATTTTTATAATCCGTTCTAGGTTTCATGCCAGCGATTTCAAATCCATAAATTGCCACAAATGGAAAAAACTGAGCGTAATCGTCCAAGTGATTTTCAAAACCGAAAAGATGTTCGTTTCGCTCTTCAACAATTTCATTTTTTAAAGATTCTTTGCCGCGACCGTCGGCAATAATTCCCGAAATCATTAATCCGGCTGGAACATACAATTTTTTGTATCGGAAATCGAATCGCTGGTTGTCAATTTTAAGCGTATCTCTTTGTTGCGCGAAATTAACGCTCATGAAAATGAAGAAGAATAGGAAGGCGTAATAATTTTTCATAGTGAAGTGGTAGTGACAAATGTAAAAATTTATCCTTTCTTAACCTACATCAATGTTTCTCTATTTGTCTTGCAATACATTTGCAATATCAAAATCGAAAACACCTCAAATATATACTTATGGCAACACAATGGAATCTAGATCAAAGTCACAGCGAAATTACTTTTAAAGTAAGACACATGATGATTTCTAATGTTAAAGGATCATTCACCAACTTTACGGCAGAAATGCACGCAGAAGATGACACTTTTAAAAACGCAAAAATTAACGCAACCATTCAAACTGATTCTGTCAGTACGAACAGTGCAGACAGAGATGCGCATTTGAAAGGGGAAGATTTTTTCAACGTAGAAGCGAATCCACAAATTACTTTCGAAACTGATTCTTTAACTAAAGAAATCACTGGTCACTTGACGATGAATGGCGTTACAAAACCAATTCAACTTGATGTTGATTTCGGTGGAATCAATGTTGATCCGTGGGGACAAACTAAAGCAGGTTTTTCTTTTGAAGGAAAAATTAAAAGAAGTGATTTCGGTTTAAACTGGAACGCAGCTCTGGAAACAGGCGGCGTTATGGTTTCCGACGATGTAAAAATCGCAGGAGAACTGCAGTTTGTGAAAGCTTAAAATTCCATTTTTAGCAAAAAGTAAAGTCCACTCTTTGAAGTGGACTTTCTTTTTTTTATGCATCAATCTTTCTAGAAAAAATACCAAAAATTGTGATTGTAAGTTTTTGATATTTTCTTGGTGCATTTTTTATCGATAATGTTTAGCTCTACTAAATCGATCACTTTTTCATTCGAGAAATCGAACTTTCCAACTTTGTCATTGAAAACCTTTTTAGAACCATTTCTGTAATGAACCGTCCATTGGTAATTAAAACTATTTACGGGCGCAATCGCTTCAAAAGCCACCGTAGTATCAGAAACTCTAACTTCTTTAAAAGCATCGATTTCAATGTCGCATTTTTGTGCATTAGTATCCAATGCGACTGACAATGGTGCTATAACTTCAATTGATTTATCACATTTAGAAGTTCCGGCTGCCGTTTTTATTTCTAATGACAAAACAGATTTTCCAGGAACAGAACCTTTTACGGTAAGAATATTTTGATTAAGATCACTTTGTGGAATTATTTTCTGATCTAAATAAATCCATTCATAAGCATTCGGTGAAGAATCACCGGAAGCATCTGTCGTATAATTCTGCCTTTCTCCGACCTGAACTTGATCCACTCCAGTGATTGTACATTGTGAAAATGCTAAACTGAAATTCAGCATGGCAAGCAATAATATTAGTTTTTTCATCGGGTGTGTTTTTGTGTTGTTTTGTTCTTTAAACCTGAATCACTCCTAAATTAAATTTCTCTGTAATCGGCGAATGATTCGCTGCTTCGATCCCCATTGAAATCCATTTTCTGGTGTCTATTGGATTGATGATCGCATCGGTCCATAATCTCGCTGCAGCATAAGTTGGTTCGGTTTGTTTCTGATATTTTTTAGAAATAGTATCTAAAATTTCCTGTTCTTCCTCTGCCGAAATTTCTTTTCCCTGTTTCTTTAAAGTTGACGTTTGAATCTGAGCCAAAACTTTCGCGGCCTGACTTCCACCCATTACAGCCAAATCGGCCCAAGGCCAGGCAATAATCAAACGTGGATCATACGCTTTTCCGCACATGGCATAATTTCCAGCACCATAAGAATTCCCTGTGATCACAGTGAATTTCGGCACTACGGAATTAGAAACGGCATTCACCATTTTCGCTCCGTCTTTGATAATTCCACCCTGCTCCGATTTTGAACCCACCATAAATCCGGTAACATCCTGTAAAAATAGTAGTGGGATTTTCCTTTGATTACAGTTTGCAATAAATCTGGTCGATTTATCTGCGGAGTCAGAATAAATAACGCCACCAAACTGCATTTCACCTTTTCCGTTCTTTACCAATTTTCTTTGATTAGCGACAATTCCTACACTCCACCCATCAATTCGGGCAGTCGCGCAAATAATGGTTTTGCCGTAATCTCCTTTGTATTCTTCGAATTCAGAATTATCAACCAAAGACTTAATAATATCAAAAGTATCATATTGCTCCGCTCTCGAAATAGGCATATAGCCGAAAATATCTTCTAACTTTTGTTTTGGTGGGAAACTTTCAGTTCTATCGAAACCGGCTTTCTCGTAATCGCCGATTGATTTCATGATGTTTTTAATTCGATCTAAAGCATCTTTATCATCTTTCGCTTTATAATCAGTAACGCCTGAAATTTCGCAATGCATTGTCGCACCACCTAAACTTTCATTATCAATGGTTTCCCCAATGGCAGCTTTTACCAAATAACTTCCAGCTAAAAAGATTGATCCTGTTTTATCCACAATCATCGCTTCATCACTCATAATCGGCAAATAGGCGCCACCAGCAACACAACTTCCCATCACCGCTGAAATCTGAATAATTCCCATGGAACTCATTTTCGCGTTGTTACGGAAAATACGTCCGAAGTGTTCTTTATCGGGAAAAATTTCATCCTGCATTGGTAAAAAAACACCTGCAGAATCAACCAAATAAATAATTGGCAATCTATTCTCCATTGAAATTTCCTGCGCACGAAGATTCTTTTTAGCGGTGATCGGAAACCAAGCACCCGCTTTTACAGACGCATCATTGGCAACGACTAAACATTGCTTACCAGAAACGTAACCCATCTTCACTACAACTCCTGCACTTGGGCAACCGCCGTGTTCTTCATACATTTCATACCCCGCAAAAGCACCAATTTCAATAGCATCAGAATTTTTATCAAGAAGATAATCAATTCGCTCACGAGCCGTTAACTTCCCTTCATCTCTTTGTTTCTGCAAACGTTGTTCACCACCTCCTTTCTTGATTTCAGAAAGTAAACTGTTGATTGCGCCAAGCTTTAATTTATTTTGATCTTCTCTTTTATTAAATTCTAAATCCATACGTGAAAAAAATTTTCTTAAAGGTAAGATTTTTTCAAATAATACCTTCAGCGCGATGCATTAGCATTAATGATTTGAAAGACAGAAAATTATTTATTTATATTAAATAGAATCAGTCAAAATAAAAGGACGATAACCACGTTACAATTCGAAGGAAATTATTCCTAGTTTATTTTTTTAGTAGTTTATTATTTGGAGACCCTGAAAGTTACAACAGTTTTCAGGGTTTTTTTTATTGGGAAAACCGACCGTAAATTATCCTGAAAATACAAATTGGATTTGTAAATTTGCAAAAGTTAAAAAACATAAATAGTGGTAAAAAACTCTGCTCTTTTCCGACTTCATATGATCGTCTTCCTTTGGGGATTTACCGCAATTTTAGGGAAATTGATCGAGTCCAATGCGCAAGCGCTAACATTCTATCGAATGCTTTTTGCTGCCATTTTCTTATTTATTTTCATTCGTTTTGTAAAAAAAGAAAGTATTAAAGTTTCTAAAAAACTTTTTATTCAGTTGTCTGCGATTGGTGGATTTATGGCTTTTCACTGGCTTTGTTTCTTTTATTCCATCAAAGTTTCTAACGTTTCAATTGCTTTAAGTTGTCTTTCGCTTTCTACTCTATTTGCTTCCATTTTGGAACCTATTATTTTTAAAAGAAAAGTCGATATTTCAGAGGTAGTCATGGGCGTTGTGATTGTAATTTGTATGGGCTTAATTTTCAAAACTGAATTTCAATATAAAGAGGGAATCTTTTACGGAATACTCACCGCGCTTTTCGGAACTATTTTCTCTGTTTTTAATGGAAAAATATTTGGAAAAACCAGTTCAGGAAACATTATTTTTTACGAAATATTCTCAGGCTTTCTTATTTTAACGGCTTTTTTATTATTGAGTGGTCAAATTTTTCAGATCAATGAAATAAGTACTCGTGATTTAACGTTAGTTATCTTATTAGCTAGTGTTTTTACGGCTTTCCCTATGTTAGAATCAGTTAATTTGATGAAGTATATTTCGCCATTTACTTTGATCCTAACTGTAAATTTAGAACCAGTTTATGGGATTATCCTGGCTTTTTTTATCTTTGGAGAATCAGAGCAGATGAGTTCCATTTTTTATGGCGCATCGTTGATTATGATTTTGGCAATTATCGTTAATGGAATTCTGAAATCACGGAAAAACGCAGCTGCGAAAAAAGTAAACATTTGATGAAAAAATTATTCTTTGCCGCTTTAATAACTTCAGGAGTTTTTTCTGAAGCTCAAATTTTACGTAAATACTCCAATGAATTCCTTAGCATCGGAGCTGGCGCAAGAGGTCTTGCAATGGGTGGCGCGGTAATTTCTAATCAAAATGATGTGTATTCGCCCATGTGGAATCCTGCAGGATTAATCGGTGTTGACCGTGACTGGCAAGGCGCTGCGATGCATGCTGAATATTTTGAATCGATTGCAAAATATGACTATATTGCTTATGCAAAACCTTTGGACGGCAGTGGCGTTTTTGCAATTTCTATCGTTCGACTTGGTGTTGATAATATTTTAAATACGACACAATTAATAGATCCTGAAGGAAATATTGATTACGATAAAATTACCAGTTTTTCTCAATCCGATTATGCCGCTTTGATTTCGTACGCCTTTAATCCTGGTGGAAATCAGAAATTAGACGTCGGGGTCAACGCCAAACTTGTTTACCGAAATGTAGGAAAGTTCGCAAGCGGTTATGGTTTTGGATTTGACATCGGAGCGATTTACCATTCAGACAATGGCTGGAATTACGGTGCGGTGATGAAAGATGTGACAACAACGGTTAACTTCTGGACCGTCAATCAAAAAGAACTTTCGGCGGTGGTGAATGGTGAGGAATTCAATCCCGCTCCGAAAGATAAACTGGAGCTAACGATGCCTAAATTAAATTTAGGAATGAGTCGTAATTTTGAAATTAATCGTGATTTAGAATTGATGCCAGAAGTTGGAATCAATGTTGATTTCGCAAAAACGGCTGCACTTATTTCTACCGATTTTGCAAGTATCACGCCTTACGCAGGCGCCGAACTTAAATTTCAGGATATGATTTTTGTTAGAGTTGGTTTAAATAGATTTCAAAATATTACTGATATAGAAAATTTAAAACGTAAAGTTTCTTTTCAACCCAGTGCTGGAATTGGAGTTAAATACCAAGGTTTAACATTGGATTACGCAATTACCAATTCAGGAATCGGCGGTTCTAATTTCTACTCTAATTTCTTTTCTTTGAAATTGGATATGGGAGATTTCAGGAATTAATATTTGTTTAAAAACTTGATGTAAACCACAAAGTCACAAAGGTTATTTGTGTCTTATCAATATGTTTCCTTGCACATTAGCCATATTGATTAAAATTTTTTCAGTAAAGAGTTCATATTAGTTTAGCGTAACGCAATTTCCGAAGGAAATCTTAATGAACTTAATTCCTTCACAATTCTTAATGGTAAAATTTTCATGCTTATTTACAAAGTATTTTCCCGCAGATTGCGCAGATTTTTTTGGACAGAAAAGCCACGAAATTTTTCGTGGCTTCTTCTCTTTTAATAAAAAATCTAAGCTCCGTAAGGAATCCAGATGTTTTTAATTTCTGTCGCATGTCTCAAAAATTCCTGACCTTCACCATGTTTCGGATTTAGCCAGTTTCTATATTTACCGAAATTTACCCAGGAACGTTTCATAGAATCCGTGGATAATAATTCGATATTTTTGCTTCCTTCGGCAGTTCCAAAGTACCAAATTCCTTCCACATTATAATGTTTGGCGAGTTCATTTGCTAATTCTTCTTTTGGTCCAGTTACGATATTTACCGTTCCTGCAGGAACATCTGAAGTTTCTAAGATCTGATAAAAATCGGTTGCCGAGAAAGGATGTTTCTCAGATGGAATTACCACCACTCTATTTCCCATAGCGATCGCAGGAATTACGGTAGAAATAAATCCTAACAAAGGATTCTCTTCCGGACAGATAATTGCCATAACGCCAATTGCTTCCGGCATTGCCAAAGTTACCATTCTTTGTACGGTAGAATGTGCTGCACCATCGTATTTGTCGGAGTAAGCTGCGTACGTATAAATTCTTTCGATTGATTTTTCAACCTCATCTTGTGCAGATTCTAAAGATTGGTTGGTCATTTCTACAATTCTTTCTGCGAACTCTTCGGAACGGATTGCTAAATTTTCTGCGATGTAATATAAAACCTGCGCTCTGGAATGACCGGTCATTCCGCCCCACGATTTTTCTGCGTGTGCTGCTTCAACTGCGTTTCTGATATCTTTTCTGTTTCCTTCTGATACTTCACCGATATATTCACCAAAAGCATTTTTGATCTCGGTACTGTAACCACCATCTGGGCGAGCCTGTTTTCCACCAATGTACATTTTTGTGGTACGGTCGATTTCTGCTAAAGTATTTTTAGCTTTTTTAGCCTCTTTTGGTTTTTCAGTTTTCGGTACAATTGGTTTTGAAGTAAATTCTGCTTCCACTTTCGGTTTCATATATTCATACAAACCCTCTTTGCCACCTTCTCTTCCGAAACCGGATTCTCTATAACCTCCAAAACCTGCAGCTGCATCAAACTGATTCGTACAGTTGATCCAAACAGTTCCTGCTTTGATTTTCGGTGCAATATCTAAAGCCAAATTGATATTTTCTGTCCAGACACTTGAAGCCAAACCGTATCTTGTATTATTCGCCAAAGCCACGGCTTCAGAATGGGAACGGAAAGTCATGGCGACTAAAACCGGCCCGAAGATTTCTTCCTGCGCAATTACAGCACTTGTAGGAACATCGGTGAATAAAGTTGGTGGATAAAACCAACCATTTTCCGGAATGCCATTTTTGGGTTGGTAGATCGTACAACCTTCATCGATTCCAATCTGAACCATATCTTTAATGGTTTTTAGTTGAACAGGATCTACGATAGAACCCATATCAACTGCTTTATCCATTGGATCTCCAATACGGAGAGTTTCCATTCTTGCACGAAGTTTTTTATAGAAAACTTCAGAAACTGATTCCTGAATTAAAAGTCGTGAACCGGCACAACAAACCTGTCCTTGGTTGAACCAGATCGCATCTACGATTCCTTCAACTGCAGAATCTAAATCGGCATCTTCGAAAACGATGAACGGTGATTTTCCGCCTAATTCTAATGATATTTTTTTACCTGTTCCGGCAATATTTGTTCTTAAGATTTTGCCCACTTTGGTTGAACCTGTGAACGCTACTTTCTGAATGTCTTTATGATTAACTAACGCATTTCCGGCAACGGTTCCTTTTCCGGTTATGATGTTGACTACTCCTTTTGGAAGGCCAACTTTCTCACAGATCTCTGCAAAAAGCAAAGCCGTCAACGAAGTATATTCTGCTGGTTTTAAAACGATGGTATTTCCCATGGCTAAAGCTGGAGCTACTTTCCAGGAAAGCATCATTAAGGGAAAGTTCCAGGGAATAATTTGTCCGACGACACCAACTTCCTGATAATCTCTGAATTCCGTATCCATTAATTTTGCCCAACCTGCATGATGATAGAAATGTCTTGCAACAACTGGAATATCGATATCTCGGGTCTCGCGAATCGGTTTTCCATTATCTAAAGTTTCAAGAACTGCAAAAAGTCTTGAGTGTTTTTGAATCTGTCTTGCAATGGCGTATAAATATTTTGCACGTTCAAATCCGCCGATCGCTGCCCATTCCGGTAGCGCACTGTTCGCAGCCATCACGGCTTTGTCAACATCGGTTTCGTCGGCTTCTGCAATCTTGGCTAAAAATTCTTTGTTGGAAGGATTGTTGGAATCCATGTATGTTTTGGAATGCGGTTTTACCCATTCTCCGCCAATAAATAAGTCGAAATTTCTGTTATGATTTTCTAAAAATTCCACAGCAGAAGCTGCGCTTTCTGGAGCGGGACCGTAAATCATGGTGTCGTATATTTCTTTGATTTCCATTATATTGATTTGATAATGTGATGATTTGATATTGCGATGTGTGGTACTTAACCACAAAAGTCACAAAATATTTTATTTTTTTAAGTTTTTCAATAGTAAAAAAAGCGATGTGCTGTTACTCTGTTGAAACTCTAACTTCTTGTTTTTATCAACCTATTTCACTTTTTAGTTCCCAGTTGCGCCCCGACCTGAGTGGAGCTCTTTTTGCGCAACGAAGTGGAGCAAAAAAGCGGGAACGGAGGGCGGAAAAAGGCGCCCATACATCGACAAGCTCAGTATGACAATTATGCCATCGGATGTCTGAACCCTGCACTGTATCTTCCGGTTACAAAATGTTCTAACTGTCGCTCGATGTCACCCAAAAGTGAACTTGCGCCGAATCTGAACAAATCTGGAGTTAACCAGTCGTCGCCTAATTCTTCTTTTAATAAGATCAAATAATCGAGTGCCTGTTTTGCTTTTTGAATTCCGCCAGCTGGTTTGTAACCGATCTTCATCCCGGTTAATTCGTAATAATCGCGGATACAGCGCATCATCACTAAACTCACAGCTAAAGTTGCGTTCACGGATTCTTTACCCGTAGAAGTTTTAATAAAATCTGATCCTGCCATCATCGCGACCCAAGATGCTTTTGCTACTTTGGTATATGTTGGAATTTCGCCTGTTGCGAGAATCGTTTTCATATGAGCGTCACCACAAGCTTGTCTGCACAATTTGATCTCATCATACAATTCCTGCCATTTTGATTCTAAAACCAAATCACGGGAAATAACGATATCAATCTCTGTTGCTCCGGCGGCCACTGATTTTTTGATCTCGGTAATTTTATCTTCGAGGGAAATTTTACCTGCGGGAAATCCTGTAGAAACTGCAGCGATCAGAATCGAAGTTTCTTTCAAAGCTTCTTTGGCGTAGGGAATTAAATTGTGATAAACACAAACTGCTCCAGTTGTCAAATTGGCGTTTTCCATTCCTAAGATTTGCAACAGATCTGCACGGACGGGATTTTTCGCTTTTTCGCAAAGACGCATTACGTTACCGCGCGTGTCGTCGCCTGCCAAAGTGGTGAGGTCAATCATTGAAATCGCTTTGAGCAACCAAGCTGCCTGAAATTCTTTTTTCACACTCCTACGTCCGCCTAAAGTTGCGACCCGCTTTTCAACTGCACTGCGATTGATATTGATTGCGTCGAAATATTTGGTATTAAAAGGCAATCCTTCATTGCGCACCTCACTGTGATTTTGCATAGGAATTGTATGTTCTTTTTCTAATGTTTTTTGCATGAATAACGATATTTAATTAGAAAATATATTTATGAATTAAGAAATGTAAATTTAACCATTTATCTGCGAATCAAAGGTGCATTTGTAGAAATTGTTAACTCATGTCTTTAAGCGAAAAAGTACACTTCCTCAGAAATGTACTTTTATAAATGCTTTATGATTGTCTTTACCTAAACTTTCAATTGTCTGCTGATGCTTTGTTCTAAAGAGATAAAAGTTTCCGTTCTGGTAACTCCTTTTAGCTTTTGAATTTTATTTAAAATCTCCATTAAATGGTCATTGTCTTTGCACAATACTTTAAGAAAAATAGTATAATTACCGGTCGTATAATGGGCTTCTACCACTTCATTAATATCTTTCAAGGCTTTTATCGCATCTTGATAATGACTTGGTTGTTCCAAAAAAACGCCAATGTAAGACACCACTTTGTACCCTATTTTTCGAGGATTCAAAAACGAAATGGAATTTTCCATGACGCCGGCATTTTCTAATTTTTTAATTCTTTGATGTACGGCTGTAGTTGAGATCCCCACATTTTTGGATATTTGTGCTAAAGAAGTTTTTGCATTATCCATCAACATGTAAATGATTTCCTTATCTATTTTATCTAAATGGTATTCGGCATTAATGGCATTTTTCATTTTAAATAATTTTTTCTGTTAAATTACTAATTCAATACTCTGCTACTCCTTTTTTAGAAATGTGGTCAAAATCGGAAAGTGATCACTATAACCACCTAAATATCTTGTTCCAGCATAAGTTCTGAAAGGTCGCCCTTCAAATTTCTTATCCCAGTTGCTTAATTTTTCATGATTGAAAACTTTAGCTTCCTCAAATATTAATGGGCTATTCGCATTAAAAAAACTTGCAGATAAAATCATTTGGTCAAAAAGTAAGCCACTTTTATAATGAAATGTAGAAAATTTTCCGTTTTTAAACAGATCAGCGGACGGATTAGTTAAAATTTTATTGAAATCTCCATCATAGATAAAATTAGCAATCATTTCTTCATCCGGATTTTCGTTGAAATCACCACAGATAATTACGCCTTCATCTTTGGTAGAAATTAAGTCAACTACTTTCTGGTGTAAATCTTTAAGAATATACTCTCGCTTCGGTTTGTTAACATCTTTTTCCCTTTTAGAGGGCAAATGAAGAACAAAAATATTCATAATGGTTTCCAAATATTTCACCTTGCAAAAAAGTACATCTCTGGTCGTGTCATAATATTCGGAATTTTTATTTTCTATCGCAAAAATATAAGAGATGGGCTCAGAAGAGATAATTTCAATTTTACTTTTGTCATAAAGCAATGCTACATCTACGCCTCTTTCATCCATCGATTCGTAATGGACAATTCCGTAAGTAGCATTGAATGGTTCTAATTTAATTAAATCTTCCAGCGGTTGCCTGCCCTGAACTTCAGATACTCCAATCAACATGGGTAACGACTTTTCACTTTCCAATATTAATTGAAAAACCTGTGCAATTTTGAGAAGTTTGTTCTGGTACTTTCTATCGTCCCAGTTTTGCATTCCAGAAAATGCTGGATCTAATTTATGTTTACGCGGAACGTCCGGACTAAATAAATTCTCTACATTGTAGAAGGCAACTAATTCCTTATCGTTCATATTTTCCATTTAAAAAAATTAACAGCTTTTTCATTATGGTAAACTTAGCAAAAACAATTAGCTATGTTCGTAATTAATTCAAAATATCTGGTCTTTTTTCTAAAGTAATCTTAACTGCCTGATCGTGTTGCCATTCCTCTATTTTCTTTGAATTACCGCTGAGTAAAATTTCAGGAACTGCGAGTCCCTTATACTCCGCAGGTCTTGTATAAATCGGTGGTGAGAGTAAATTGTCCTGAAAACTATCCGTTAAAGCAGATTGCTCATCATTGAGAACGCCTGGTAGCAAGCGAATAATAGAGTCCGCCAATACGCAAGCTGCCAATTCTCCGCCAGTGAGCACATAGTCGCCAATAGAAATTTCTTTGGTAATATGAAGTTCCCGAACTCTTTGATCAATTCCTTTATAATGGCCACACAAAAAAATAAGATTTCCTTTGATAGAAAGCGTGTTCGCAATTTTCTGGGTCAATGTTTCGCCGTCAGGAGTTAAGTAGATGATTTCGTCGTAAGTTCTTTGGGATTTCAATTCGGAGATGCATTTATCAATCGGTTCGATCATCATAATCATTCCTGCCCCGCCGCCATAAGGCTCATCATCAATCTGTCGATGTTTGCCGATGCTCCAGTCTCTTAACTGATGAAAGTGTACTTCTGCTAAACCTTTCTGCATTGCTCTTTTCAGAATTGAAGTTTGAAATGGACTTTCCATCAATTCTGGCAAGACACTTATAATATCTATTCTCATTGTTCGGTATTGTTCTTTTTATTAGGAATGATGATTAATCTTAGAGACGAGTCTTTGTTAATATAGCTCCACATCCAGTTGAAGAAAATGGCTAATTTATTTCGAACACTCAAAATTAACATTAAGTGTAAAAACATCCAAAAGTACCAGGCTAATAATCCCTGGAATTTAAAATTAGGCAAATCGACTACTGCTCTGTGTTTCCCTATTGTTGCTAAACTTCCTTGGTCATTGTATTCGTATTCCGTCCAGTCTTTCTCAGATTTTTTAAGGAAATTTCGTCCTACATTTTTACCTTGATTGATAGCGACATTCGCAACTTGCGGATGACCAGTAGGATATTTAGGAGTTTCCATGTAAGCGATATCTCCAATAGCGAAAATATTATCGTAGCCAAGAATTCGATTATAACGATCGGTTTTAAATCTGTTTCTAAGAATGATTTCTGGATCTAATCCATCGACAATATTGCCGGTAACACCTGCGGCCCAAATCACGTTATTTGATGGAATTGATTTCCCACTTTTCATGTAAACTTTATCGCCGTCGTAATCCGTCACCATTTCACCTCTCATGAAATCGACTCCTAATTCTTTTAAATATTGGTCAGATTTTTCCTGAGCTTCGTCGCTCATCACAGCCAAAGGCATTTCGGTAGAACTTATTAAAATGATCTTTAGATCTTCAAAATTCATGTGAGGATAATCGCGGGGTAGAATATCTTTCTTCATTTCCGCAAAAGCTCCCGCTAACTCAACGCCGGTTGGCCCACTTCCTACAATTACAATATTCCAGTTACCATCATCGCTGCGCTTTCTTTCGATAATTAATTTCTCAAAAGTTAATAGCACGTGATTTCTAATGGCGATTGCTTCTTGGGTATTTTTCATCCCAAAAGTGAGATGCTCCATTTTTGCATTTCCAAAGAAATTGGTTTTACAACCCGAGGCGATCACTAATTTATCATAAGTAAACTCTGCTTCTTCGGTAATAATTTTGTTTTCTGAGGGAATAATTTTATGAACTTCGGTCAAACGAAACTGCACATTTCGCGACCGCTGGAAAATTTTTCTGAAAGGGAAAGAAATATTACTGGGCTCAATCCTACCACAAGCAACCTGATAAAAAAGTGGTTGAAACATATGGTGATTCACCTTGTCAATAACCATCACCTTTTTTCTTTTATTGTTAAGGGATTTAGCTAACTGTAATCCGGCAAAACCACCTCCAATAATTACTATTTTTTCGCGTGCTTCCATAGGTGCAAAATTACAAAATTTAATCTCAATCTATATTAATTCTAAATAGCAAAAAAGCAGACAAAAAAAATCCTCGAAAAGATTTCAAGGATTAAATATTTATTGTTTTACTATTTGCGTGACTTTCTGAGTGTTGTCGCTTAAAACATATCTCATCAGGTATTTACCCGGTCTTAATTTGTCTAAACGAATTTCTTCAGAGTTCTTATTAATCTGATATTCTGCAACCTGCATTCCTAAAATGGAATAAAACGTAACAGACTTAATTCTTAAAGAAGGGTCTTTTGATTTTACCATAATAAAATCACGAGCAGGATTCGGATATGCAACCAACACCGCATCTTCTGATTTTTGGTTTGCAATCATCGAAACTCTATCAGCTGATTGTGCGGAAACTTTTTCCGAAAAAGCTGTTAAACTGCCGATTAAGATTACAAAAAGTAGTAATTTTTTCACCTATAATGATTTTATTTTAAACTATATCTTAACAAAAGTAAGAAATTCTATTTGAAATACAATAGTTTTTTCGCAAAACTATAATTAAATTTGCAAGCGATAAATCAAATACCATTCCAAAAAATGATCATCTATTCAAGAAACAGAAGACTAAGAACAAACGCGGCTATCAGAGCTCTTGTGCAAGAAACTACTCTTACGACCAGTGATTTTGTAATGCCTATTTTCGTAATGGAAGGCACCAACACTCAGGAAGCGATCGCCTCGATGCCGGGAATCTTTAGAAGGACACTTGATCTTACTGTAAAGGAATGTCAGGAATTATTTTCACTTGGCGTAAAAGCTGTGAATTTGTACATGAAAGTTTCTGAAAACTTGAAAGATAATACCGGAAAAGAATCATGGAATCAAAACGGCTTAATGCAAAATACCATTAAAGCAATTAAAGATGCTGTTCCAGAAATGATCATCATGCCTGATGTTGCTTTGGATCCCTACTCGATGTACGGTCACGATGGAATTATCACCAACGGAAAAATCGATAACGATGCCACCAACGATTCATTAGTAAAAATGTCGGTATCACTGGCAGAAGCTGGGGCAGATATCGTTGCGCCAAGCGATATGATGGACGGGCGAGTTGCAGCAATCAGAACTGGATTAGAAGAAAGCGGTTTCACTGATGTTGGAATATTGAGTTACGCAGCCAAATACGCAAGTTCTTTTTACGGACCGTTTAGAAGCGCCCTGGATTCAGCACCTGTAGATAATCAGGAAATTCCAAAGGATAAAAAAACCTATCAGATGGATTTTCATAATTCAAGAGAAGCAATCGACGAAGTTTTGAAAGATGTTGCCGAAGGTGCAGATATTATTATGATCAAACCGGGAATGCCTTACCTGGATATCGTTGCCAAAGTTCGCGACATCATTGATTTACCAATCGCAGTGTTTAATGTGAGTGGCGAATATGCGATGCTAAAGGCGGCGGCGCAAAATGGCTGGCTAGACAATGACAAAGCGATCATCGAGAGTTTAACATGCATCAAAAGAGCTGGCGCAGATATGATTTTCACGTATGCCGCAAAGGAAGCTGCGATATTGTTGAATAATTAAACAAAGAATACCTACAAAAAAGAGTTTCCAAATGTAGAAACTCTTTTTTTGTATTTTAAAACCAACCTTTCTTATTCTGTACATAAGTCCGATCAAACTGTTCATCGCTCATGGTGAGATAAAGAATCCCTTCAACAAAAGGAATGACAGAGGCTATTCCGCAAGTACAAATATTTAAAACGATTTGAATAATCCCTTCCTGCATATATCCCAGATAGAATTTATTAGCTGCAAATGGACTCAGTAATATTCCTAAAAGCCCAGCGGCCAATTTTTTTTCAGATCGATAGTTCCCTTGATTACGATTGAAATTTTGGTTTTGCGATGATTCAGGATTATTATAACCGTAGGTTTCCATATTGTATTATTTTTAGTTAATTGTTTAAATATAAGTGTGCACTTATGATTTATTGTTACAATTAAACTAAACTTTTCCTAAATAAAATAAGCCAATACATTTTTGATTTTTATCTAAATTTAGAAATTCATTCAAATGATTAATCATTCCAGGCGTGCTCCAATGACAGCCGATTTCATGAGCTGTCGCCGTGAGATACATATTTTGAACAGCCATTGCCGTGGCTGCAATTTCTTCCCACTCTGGTAGCAAACCACTGAAGTTTACACCAATGGTAATGATGACGTTTGACTTCGATACTTTGTCAGAAATGTCTGCATATTTCTTTTCCAGAAAGGATTGAGGATTGGTCGTCTGTTTATAAATATCAGCTAATTTTTCTCCTAATTGCTTTTTTTCTTCGTCACGAAAGACTTTTAACCGCCAAGGTTTTGTTCGCTTATGATTGGGTGCAAAAGTAGCAGAATTTAAAATTTCGGTTAGAATCTCTTCTTTAATTTCCTCGGTTGAATACGATTTTGGAAATGTACTTCTTCTGGTTTCTATGATATTTTTTAATACTTCTGCTTTGTCCATTTTATAATTTTAATTAATTTTTACCAGACCTGTTCAATCACCTGACTGATATTATTGAGCGTAAAAGAATCGCCAACCTGTTTACCAAACATGATTTTCGCCATCGGACTTTCTTCAGAAATCGCATAAAATCGATCTCCTTCAAAGAAAAATTCGCCTAAGGAAACAGAAATATAAAACCGAGCTTTATTGGTGAATACAATCGAACCCACTTGAATTCGGTCCGAGTCTTTATTAATGATTTTGGATAAATTTCTTTTTAGATCCTTTAAGGAAGCCAGCTGCTTTTGCATTTGATAAATCTCTTCCTGCATTTCCTCGCGAATGGAATCGTATTTAGAAGTTTTCTTCACTTCCCGACTTGCCTCCAAAGTAAACTCCATGAAATTTTCGAGTTTATGAATTTTTTGGGCAATAATTTCTTGAACGTAGCTGCGAACTTCAGTTTTTACCAGGGTACTTTTTTGCATACCGTTTCTATTTTTTTATTAAAGATAAAAATTCTTTTCAAATAGGAACGGTATAAAAAGCTAATTGTAAATCGATGGTAAGATTAGATTTTCAATCGTTGACGAGTAGCTTCAAAAAGGATAGCACCACACGCGACCGAAACATTTAAGGATTGAGTTTTTCCTTCCATTGGAAGTTTTATTTTTTCATCTGAATGATGCAGAACTTCCTTAGAAATACCAGTTTCTTCATTTCCCATAACAATGGCGCAAGGTTGTGTAAAATCAACATCGTAATATAATTTCTGCGCTTTTTCAGTTGCTGAAAAAACCTGAACGCCGGACTGTTGAAGAAAATCAACCGTATGACCAAGATTTTTCTCCTTACAAATGATGATATTGTACATCGCACCAGCAGATGTTTTTATGGCGTCAGAATTCATTGGCGCTCCACCTTTTTCCGGAATAATAACAGCGTCAACGCCGGCACATTCTGCGGTTCTGCAAATTGCCCCAAAATTTCTAACATCTGTCAATCGGTCCAATATCAAAAGAAAAGGTGTTTTCCCAGCTTCGAAAAGTTCGGGTAAGATATTTTCAATAGAATGAAAAGGAACATCTGAAATAAAAGCAACCACACCTTGGTGATTCTTTCTGGTAAAACGATTCAGTTTTTCAACAGGAACAAAATTCGGTCTGATTTTGTATTTTGCCAGAAGATCTTTTAATTCATAATAAATGTCTCCTTGTAAACCGTTTTGCAAAAATACTTTATCAACCGTTTTTCCGGCTTCAATTGCTTCTATTACCGGTCGTAATCCAAATATAAAATCGTCTTTCATAAGTTCTTTAAAAATTAAGTGTACCAGGTTTTATTTTATTTCCTAACCTCGCAATCGGAATGTTTCTATTTAAAATTGTTCGCCCAGAATTGCTCTTTTCTGAGCCATTGCGTAACCTAAGTGAGTGCTTTCATGCATATTATTAAAAATAATCGCGTCTTGAATATTCTTCAGGTCCAAACCAAAACTAGTGGTGTAAGAAGTATAATCAGGAAAGAAATCATCATCATAATCTTTCATTAAAACTTTGGAAGTTTCGGTGAGAAGAAAAGCCAAATCATCAATCTCCGATTGCTGTACATTCAAATTAGGAAGCGTTCCTTTTTTGTAGGTTTCAATCCAGTACTGATCGATCCGAAAAGGATTTCCGCTCAAGTAATAATGCAATAATTGCTGCGTTGCTACACAATGTGCAATATTCCAGTAAATATTATTATTGAAACCATCTGGAATCAACAATAAATCTTTGGTGGAAGTATTTTGCAAGATTTCTAAAATATTTCTGCGAACTTGCCGATGTGCCTGAAAATGATAATTCATTTTGCCATTATTTTAAGGTCCAAAAATAGGTTAATTAACTGAAAATGACAAGAATTTACCGCATTTTCATCAATAACGATTATCGCTTTCATCTGAAAAATCTCCTATTCAAATGTAATTTTTCAACTAGCATTTCTACTATTTATTTGTTCGTAAAAAACGCAGTACAGTTTAAAGCAAGTCAGAAGCAGTAAGGTTTAACAAACTTTAACTCATCGTTGGCATTAATTGTGTTGATTGGTGTCCGTATTTATTGGAAATTTACACTTTAAATTCTACAAACAATATGTCAGAACTCAATCAAGCAGAAGATATTAGACAACTTACAGAAAAGGTAAGAGAACAGAATTACTTTTTCACACTCTTAAAACAGGAAATCAACAAAGCAATTATCGGACAAGAATATATGGTAGACCGTTTATTAATCGGTCTTCTGGGCAATGGTCACGTTCTGTTGGAAGGTGTTCCTGGTTTGGCTAAAACTTTAGCCATCAAAACTTTGTCAGATGCTGTTCACGGCGATTTCTCCCGAATTCAATTTACGCCGGATTTGCTTCCGGCAGATGTGGTGGGAACAATGATTTACAGTCTTAAAGACAATGATTTCTCCATCAAGAGAGGACCTATTTTCGCTAATTTTGTTTTGGCTGATGAGATCAACCGTGCACCATCAAAAGTACAGTCGGCTTTATTGGAGGCGATGCAGGAAAAGCAGGTAACTATTGGCGATGAAACAATGCCGCTTCCTAAACCATTTTTGGTATTGGCAACGCAAAACCCGATTGATCAGGAAGGAACTTATCTATTACCAGAAGCACAAAGTGACCGTTTTATGTTGAAGTGTACCATCAATTATCCTGATTTTGAAGATGAAAGAAAAATCATGAACATGGTAGCGAGCGGACATTCTCCTGAAATTCGTCAGGTAATTAGTTTAGAGAATATCACTGAAGCTAAGAAATTAATTAACCAGATTTATTTGGACGAAAAAATTGAAAAATATATTTTAGATATGGTTTTTGCAAGCCGATTCCCAGAGAAATATGGACTTGCCGACTTGAAGAATTACATCAGTTTTGGAGCTTCTCCAAGAGCTTCTATTAATTTATCGATCGCAGCACGAGCCATGGCTTTCTTGAAAAACCGTGCTTTTGTGATTCCAGAAGATGTAAAAGAAATTGCAAAAGATGTTTTGCGTCACCGTATTGGTTTAAGTTTCGAAGCGGAAGCAGAAGAAATAACCTCTGATGATATTATTGAAAAAATCTTGGGTAAAATTCAAGCGCCTTAAAAAAACGTCAATTGAAGATTTTAAATTTTAAATGATGGAACTACATTTTTAAAATTCAAAATCTAAAATATAAAAATCCAAAATTCTACCGTGCAGATTAAAGACATCATCAAAAAAGTAAAACAGATTGAGATTCGGACTAAGAAAAAGTCGGAAGCAACTTTGATGGGTCAATATCACAGCGCATTTAAAGGTCAGGGAATGACTTTTTCTGAAGTTCGCCCTTATCAGTTTGGTGATGAGATCCGCCGTATCGACTGGAATAAAACGGCCCGCTTCCGCGAACCATTTGTAAAAGTAATGGAAGAAGAACGGGAATTAACCATGATGCTTTTGGTTGATATTTCTGCCTCGATGCACTACGGAACTCAAAGTCAGTTAAAGCGGGAATATGTCGCTGAGATTGCTGCGAGTTTAGGTTTTTCTGCCGCGGGAAATAATGATAAAGTCGGTTTAATTTTATTTGCCGACAAAGTTTATAAAGTAATTCCACCTCAAAAAGGAAGAAAACATATTTTAGCAATTATCAGCACCATTTTATCAGCCGACTATGTTGCAGCAGAAGCGAAGATCGATAAAGCTTTAGAATACATGATGACGGTTTTCAAAAAAAAATCACTGATTTTTATGTTCTCCGATTTCGAAGATGCTTATGAATTAAAAATGGTGAGAATCGCGGCCAGAAAGCATCAGTTATTAGGTCTAAGAGTGTTTGATCAGAAAGACAATGAAATCCCAGATGTTGGATATGCGCTCTTTACAGACGCAGAAACCGGAAAACAAATTTGGGCAAATACAAGTAATGCAAGATGGCGTTACCAATTCGCAGAACAACAAAAGCAAAAAGTAAAACAAGTAACCGAAGATTTCGAAAGTTCTTCGGCCAGTTTTATCAATATTAATACAGGCGAAGATTATTCTAAATTTTTGTATCAATATTTTAGAAAAAGATAAATTTTGAAAAGACTACAACTCATATTATTTCTACTCCTCAGTGCATTTGCATTTTCGCAAACCTTAAGTTCAAAGCTCGACAAACAGACTCTGGCTTTGGGTGAGCCTGGAATTTTGCAGATTCACATTTCAGATCTTCAGGCAAAAGATGTTCTGTCTGCACCAAAAAATGAATTACTTCCTTTTCACTTTGAGGAAATAAAAGACAGCATCAGCAAACAAATGGATTCGTACGATCGCATCATTGAGTTCGCTGTTTTCGAAGAAGGAAAATTCACCATTCCAGCTCTGGATTTTAGAATTAACGGCAAACTTGTTAAAACGATTCCTTACGATATTGAAGTTATCAATACCGCTCAGAAAGGCGATGAGATCAATGATATCATGAAAAACAAACAGGTCGATCTTGGCGTTCAGGATTACTGGCAAATGTACAAATGGTATATTTTAGGCGTATTAATTCTGCTGGCTTTAATATTCATCATCTATCAACTCATTAAATACGGAAAACGGAAAAAATCCGATCCGATCGTGATGACGAATCAAACTTTAAGAGAACTTGAAAAACTTAAAAAGAAAAACTACATCGAGGACGGAAACTACCGATTATTCTATGTGGAGTTATTAGACATCACCCGTAATTTCATTACCAAACAATATAAAATTCCCGCAGATGTGCTATTGACCGATGATTTAATTGATATCATTAAACTAAACAATACCATTTCTCCCGATAATGAAAAGATCATTGAAGACATCTTTTTAAGAGGTGATTTGGTAAAATTCGCAAAAGTATTCCCTGATCAGCAAAATATGCAGGATGATTTTGATCAAATGAAAACTTTCGTAAAACGTTCTTCCAAAGATCTGGAAATAGAACAATTAAGAACTGGTGTGTAAATGATGAGCTTAGATTTTTTAAATTTCGAATTATACAGCCCGTGGTTCTTACTGCTGTTTGCGGTTTTCATCCCGCTGATCATTCGTGATGTAAGCAAGAAAAAGCGTTCTGGAATCATTGTTCCTTCCACCCAAAATATGGAAGCGAACAAATCTATTTTGTTTGTTTTATTCCTGCTTAAAATTTCAAAATACATCATTCTTTCCTGTTTAATCATTGCGATGGCAAGACCGCGCACGTTTACCATTTCGCAAGATCAGGATGACAGCAAAGGAATCGACATTATGCTTTCCGTAGATGTTTCGTTAAGTATGCTCGCAAAAGATTTGGAGCCAGACCGTTTAACGGCTTTACAAACCATTGCGAAAAAGTTTGTCAACAGCCGTCCTGGCGACCGAATTGGTTTGGTGACTTACGCCGGTGAGGCATTTACAAAAGTTCCCGTCACCTCAGATCACGCCGTTGTAATTGACGAATTAGAGAACTTGAACACCATGGAGCTGATTCAAGGAACCGCAATTGGAGAAGGACTTTCCGTCGCCGTTGCCCATCTTGTGAACAGCAAAGCGAAATCAAAAATCATCATTTTAATGACCGACGGCGTTAACACCATCGCGAATGCTATGCCTACACAAGTCGGTGCAGAACTGGCACGCAGCAGTGGAATTAAAGTGTACACCATAGGAATTGGGACCAACGGTTACGCACTCATGCCGACCGCCGTTGATTACGCAGGAGATCTCGTTTTTACGGAAGCCGAAGTTCAGATCGATGAACCGGTTCTTCGCGAGATTGCACAAACTACGGGTGGAAAATACTTTCGTGCTACCACTAATCAAGGTTTAGAAAACGTTTATGACGAAATCAACCAGCTAGAAAAGACCGAATTGAAATCGACCAAACTTTATAATTATCAGGAGTATTTTAGAAATTTACTGTGGATTGCCTTAGGCGCCCTGTTTTTTGATGCGCTGTTGCGTTGGGTTTTCTATAAATTTTTAAGTTAAAAAAGGAATGACTAGTTTTAGAAGCAACACCATTTTATCTTCTTTGAAGACCGGTCCCGCTCTTCGTTACAATCTCTTTTTTGCCTTTGCAATGCCAGTGCAAAAAAAGAGGATTTTCACTGCGATCGGGGCTAGAACCTCAAATATTTTGTCTTTCGAAAACTTAAATAAATTAATGATCACGTAAATCATATCTATGAACTGGACTTTAGGAAATAACTGGTATTTACTTCTGTTGCTGCTTTTGCCGCTACTGGGAATCATCATGGTTGCTTACCTCAAATGGAAAAACCAGCGTAAAAGTATTTTTGCCGAAGCCAGATTTCAAGAGGAATTATTCGAAAAGAAATCAGGTTTTTCGAAAGTGATGCCGATCCTTTATTTATTGGCGACCCTATTTTTAGTGCTTTCCATTGTGGATTTACTGAGTGGTTCTGAAGAAGTAAAATCCAAGCAGAAAATGAACAACGTGATTTTTTTACTGGATGTTTCTAATTCAATGAATGCGCAAGATGTGGAACCCAATCGTTTAGATGAAGCCAAAAACATCATCATCAACACCATGGGGAAAATGAAAAACGATAAAGTTGGAATCGTTGTTTTTGCCGGAGAAGCGCGTTCTATAATGCCTTTAACAACCGATTTTCAAACCGCAGAAACTTATCTTGGTGGTGTAGAAACAAGTATCGTAAAAATTCAGGGAACTGATTATTTGAGAGCGATGCAAACAGTTGTGGATAAATTTAGAAACATTCCGAAAGGTGCGCGACAAGTCGTTTTATTAAGCGACGGTGAAGATAATGAAGGAAATGAAAAACCAGCCTCGAAATTAGCCGCTAAAGAAGGTATTTCAGTCATTACCGTTGGTATTGGATCTGAAGAAGGAGCCCCAATTCCGGAATATGTCTTCGGCCAGTTAATGGGTTATAAAACAGATATGAATGGACAAACGGTTATTTCAAAAAGAGAAAACTTAGCCTTAAAAAATATCGCCGATCAAACCAAAGGAAGTTATGTTGATGGCAATAATTTAGAAAATGCCACCACTCAGATTATTGATGGGTTGAGCAAAAGTGCAAGTTCCACGAAAAGTATGGTAAAATCAAACAATGCGATTCACTACTATCAATATTTTCTTGGCGTTTCGATCTTCTTTTTTATGCTGATATTTTTATTAAATCCGAAGCGAGATTTCAATATTTGATTCAAAACCAACGCATTCGGCCGACTTTAACCCAAATTTAACAATATCACCCATAGACTTTAACATATAAAGGAATATTTTTGCAGTGATGAATTTAAAATTATTTTTTGCGGCATTTTTTTTAGCGGCCGGATTTTCCTTTTCTTCTGCTCAGGAGAATTATAACACTTTAGTTTACAAAGGAAACCAGCAATTCGATAAAGAAAATTACGAAACCTCCTCTTCTAAATACACGGAGGCCGTACAACTCAACGACAAAGAGTTTATGGCCCACTACAATCTTGGTAATTCCCTTTATAAAAGAAAAATGTTCGATGAAGCGAAAGCAGAATTCGAAAAAGCCGAAAAACTTTCTGCCAATCTTCCCGACAAAAGTGCTGCCCTTTATAACCTGGGCAATACTTATATGCAGCAGGAAAATTCTAAAAAAGCCGCAGAACTTTACAAACAAGCACTGAAGCAGGATCCTTACAATGAAAGCATTCGTAAGAATTATGAGATCGCCATGTTGAAAGAAAAGGAAAAAGAAGAACAGAAAAAACAAAAAGACGATTCTGGCGGTGGTGACGGCGACGAGAATAAGGATAAAAATAAAGGCCAGGATAAAGGAGATCAGCCAAAGCAAGAAGCTGGAACCGGTCAGAAAAATAAAGGTGATGGTGATGGAAAAGATCCTAATGAAAATAAAAAACCAGACGCTAATAAAATGCCCAAGGATTTAGAAGACGCCATTCTGAATCGGGTCGGAAACAAAGAACGGGAAACCGCGAAACGGATTCTCAACAAAAACTCCTATTCGCTGCCAGAAAGCAACGAAAAGGATTGGTAATGAAACAACATTTTTCCTACATATTATTTCTAATGTCTGCTGTATTTACTTACGGTCAGGTTACTTTGGCGATTTCTGATGTTAAAGATCAAAAGGTTAATCAGCGATTTACTTTAACCGTTCTTTTAGAAATCAGTGGTGAAAATATGGAGCAGCAAACTCCTTTGCAAATGCCGGATTTCTCCAAGTTTGATATTATTGGTACCGCTTCCGAGAGAAACACCATCGTTCTAGATGCTAAAAAAGGAGATGTTATTAATCAACTCGTTTATCAGTGTGTTCTGGCTCCCAAGCAGTCCGGAAAAGTGAAAATTGGATCTGCGCTGGTTACGGTCAACGGTAAAATTTATAAAACAGAACCATTTGACATTAATGTTCGTGATTCAGAGAGAGCTTCTTCTGTTGCCGATAACTCCGACAAAAATGACTTATATCTGAATTTAGAAGTTCAGGATAAAGTGGTGTATAAAAATGAACCAACGATTGCAATCCTGCGCGCTTATAGCCGTGACTATGATAATTTTAGAAAAGTAGGAAAAGTTCATTTTCCTAATCAACGCAATGCGAACATCAAGGCGGTAAGTTTTGCAAAATCCGAAATAGAATCTAATTCTGGAATGGCTTCTCAAATCATCGGCGTGTTTATGATTTTTCCTTCAGAAACAGGTACGGTTGAGATCAATCCGATTTCTGCATCGTTTGCCAGTTCTTCAAAATCAAATAAAATTTCATCGAACAAAGTAAAGTTGAATGTGAAGAAACTACCGGTCGGAATGCCTTCCCATTTCAAAAATGCGGTTGGTAAATTTGCTCTTGATCTATTGAGTCTACGAAATGAAGATATTCCTGAAATTGATCAACCCTTAAGTATTATTTTAAAACTGACTGGCACAGGAAATCTGGGAAGTGTGCATTTACCTAAAATTCAAAATTCACAGGATTATATTTTCTATCAGCCAAAAATCACCACCGAATCTTCAGCTAAAAAGAACGGACTCACCGGTTCTATCACCGCTGAATATATTGTGGTTCCAAAAAAATCTGGACCAGTCTCTATCAAATTTGAAGACTTCTCTTACTTTGATCCAGAAAGCAAAAAATACACGGACTTAGGTGCGAAAGAATTATTAATTAATGTAAAAACGCCATTACAAATTGCAGATGCTAAAACCACTTTGCAAAAAGTAAATGAATACACCAACACGGTTTTGGAAACTGTAAACACACCTGTTTTACAAACTCAAAATCTGATCGTTAAAGATAAAAATAGAATTAACTGGAAGGTAGTGGCTGGTAATTTCGGTTTACTGACCATTTTTGGTTCTCTGTTTTTAATTGTTTTAAGAAAGCGAGAGAAAAGAAAATTGAAACCTCAGGTTGTTATAAAACCAATCAGCACCATTGCTGAAACCGAAGAATTAATTAGACAAAACATCAGTAATCATATTGAAGAGAGTATTGAATATTTAAAGATCTTAAAAGATAATAAAGAATTTACAAAGTTCTTTGAGGCATACAATGAGCTCAACAGAGAGACCAAAGAATATCACGGCGCAAAAGACGATTCAGAATTCAGAACGATTTTAGAAAAAACTCAAGGACAGCAAATCTCGGAACAATACCGATTACTTTCGGAGCAAATTCAGATTGAAAAATTCGCTCCAATTCATGTTGAAGAGCAGATGGATGAGCTCTACAAAACGATTCACATCTTATATTCAGAAATTAACAAATAATGACTTATTTTTCATATTTTTGCGAAATTAATAATTCCAAGAAATGTTTGAATTTTTCTCTATAAAAGAAACCCTTACCGCCTCCATGATTCTCTTCGCTGTAATCGATATTATCGGATCAGTACCAATTATCGTTGGCTTAAAAAAGAAATTTGGTAAGATCGAAGCCGAACGTGCCGCCATCGTTGCTGGAATTTTAATGATCGCTTTTCTTTTTATTGGAAATAAAATCTTAAAATTGATCGGTGTAGATGTAAATTCATTTGCGATCGCCGGTGCATTTGTGATCTTTATTATCGCTTTAGAGATGATTCTTGGCATTGAAATTCAAAAGAATACAGAATCTAAATCTGCTTCGATTGTACCGATTGCATTTCCTTTAATTGCGGGTGCTGGAACATTGACTACAACGCTTTCTTTACGTGCGGAATATCATGATATTAATATCATTGTTGGAATTGTGATCAACACAATTTTCGTATATTTGGTCCTGAAATCAGCGAATTGGCTGGAGCAAAAATTAGGTGACGGAACACTTCAGGTTTTACAAAAAGTTTTCGGAATTATTCTTCTTGCAATTTCAATCAAGTTGTTTACGGCGAACTTCGCTCAACTTTTCTCTCAGTATGTTAAATTTTAATTATTAAAAAAATGCAACTCTTTTATAAAATATTCTTAGCACTTTTCGTAATATTTATCGGTATCAATCTTTACGTTATCGAATGGCCTCTAGGATTTTTGGCAGAAGAAAATTCTACTTTCGTCCTTTCAATGTCGGCAGCAATCGTGGGAATAATCGTTGTATTTATTTTGCATATGATGAGCCGACTTTCAGTTAAAAAGTAAATCAATATTCAAAATTTAAATGTTTTTTCTAAGCCACAAAGTTTGTGGTAAAAGAGATCCGTAAAAAACTACCAAAAAGTTATAGAATGTACTTTTTAATGAACATTTATAAACTTTCGGTTGGATAGTTTAGAAGACCGTTGTTAAATAAAAATCACCTCCCTGAAGAAGTGATTTTTTTTTATTTTGTAATTCGAAAGAATTGTAATCAGATTCATTTATTCCATTAAATTGTCCTCTTTCACCACATTTAAACGGTAATTTCTTTTGTAAAATACAGAAATAGAAAAACCAATAAAAAGAAATATTTATACTTTTTATCAACTTAAAATCTCATCACGTCTTTAACAACTCCATTATTCTGAGTATGTTGCACCAATTCTTTGATGATGAATTCGCTGATCTTATCTTCATCTTTATTGCTCGGGAAAAGCAAATGAACGTTTGCGCCAGCATCTAACGTAAAGAACAGAGGAAGATTGGTTTCTTTTCTAAATTCCCAGATCTTATTGATGACCGCTAATGTTCCAGCTTGCATCAAAATAAAGGCTGGTTCACTCATCATCATCATGGCATGTAAGGTTAAAGCTTCATGTTCAACCAACTTTATGAAAGCGTTCATATCGCCTTCTTTGAGGATGGTTTTTATACTTGCGAAATTTTCATGAGCTTCCTGAAATCTTCTTTCTGCGTACGGATTGGTATTCATCAAACCATGACCAACGGTGGAACTTACCGATTTCTCACCTTCGTGAATTAATAAAACCCAGTCGTTGAAACTTCTGAATACGTCATGAACTTCTTCATTCGGATAGCGGACTGCAAACAGATCAGAACTCCCGGAAACTTCGGCAGTTTCTCCCCAAACTACGAGTCCATCATACAAACTTCTACAGGCACTTCCGCTTCCTAAACGAGCCAAAAAACTGGCCTTTTTTAAAGAAAAGCTTTCATCAGTCTGACCTGAAAATGATTGATCTAAAGTCATCAGACATTTTGCAATCGCGCCAAATCCTGAGGCCGAACTTGCAATACCCGAACTATGTGGAAAAGTATTTTCAGTTTTAATGATGTATTTCCCTTTTAAGATCCAGGGTAAATATTGTTCGATAGTTTTAAAATATTTCTCGATTTTTTCAGCAAACTTCAATTCTTCTTTGTCAGCTAAAAACGTCTGAACAGAAAACTGCTCCTCTGCAACAAACTCCAGTTCTGTATTCGTTTTACACAGATTTAAAGTATAACTAATACTAGGATTGGCTGGAATCTGATTTTCGTATTTCCCCCAATATTTAATTAGGGCAATATTTGATGGACAAGATTCTGTCACTTTCTGATTAGAGATTTTGAAGTTTTGATCTCCTGAAAATTCGCTCATATTTTCTATCTAATTTACTTTAATGAAGTACATTTATGTTCGAAATGTATTTTTTAAGAATTATACATTTTATCTACAATTGCTGCATACTTTTGAAGGACCACATTTCTTTTTACTTTTAAAGTCGGCGTAATTTCTCCACTTCCGACTTCAAATTCTGCAGGCATTAAAACGAACTTTTTGACCTTTTCAAAACCAGAGAATCCTTTCTGAATCTCCTCCATTTTTTCACGGTAAAATTCTTTTACTTTATCTAAATCTACAATCTCCTGCCAAGTCGTGAATGGAATATTCATTTTACTAATTTGTTCTTGCAACGCTTCAAAATTTGGAATAATTAGAGCAGTTACAAACGGTTTACCTTCCGCGACAATCATCGCCTGATTAATATAATTATTATTGGAAAGCAGATTTTCTATCGGTTGTGGTGCAATATACTTTCCGTTTGAGGTCTTCATCAAATCTTTAATCCGATCGGTAATAATTAAATTCCCCGCCTCGTCAAATTTTCCAGCGTCACCTGTTTTGAACCAACCGTCTTCAGTGAAAACTTCTGCAGTTTCTTGAGGTTTCTTATAATACCCTTTCATAATGGAACTTCCTTTGGCCAGAATTTCGTCATTCTCGCCAATTTTAATCTGAGTATCACCTAAAGGAATACCTGCTGAACCATGCTTAAAATGATGAAAAGGAAAGCAAGTTAAAGTCGCCGTAGTTTCTGTCAACCCATAACCAACCGTAATATGAATACCCATTGCTTCAAAAAACTGAGTGACTTCTCCCGAAACCGAAGCGCCGCCACAAGGCATAAACCAAAGTTTTCCACCCATTTTCTTCTTGATCTTATTGAAGACCATGATGCCGGCAATTTTATTTTTTAAACCTAAGGAGAAAGGAATGTTTTTATCTGATCTCCGCAACTCTGCAACTTCAGTTCCGGTTGCTAACGCCCAAGTGAAAATTTTCTTTTTAACAGGCGAACTATTTGCTGCCATTTCATTAACACTCGCGTAAATCTTCTGGTAAAACCTCGGTACAGCACACATAATAGTGGGCTTAATTTCGGCTAGAGCGCTGGCAATTAATTTGGTATTTTCTAAAAAATAAACCTTAGAACCTCCATACAGAGCGAGCAAAGTCCAGGAACGTTCAAAAATATGAGTTAAAGGTAAAAAAGCCAGTGATGTTTCCTGTTCGAAGTTTTTAAATTTAAAAAATTCAAAATGGGCTTCCACTGATTTATGAAAATTTCCGTGGGTTAACATGACTCCTTTGGGAACGCCAGTCGTCCCAGAAGTGTAGATAATCGTGGCTAACTCGTCATCTTCTTTAGAGATTATATCGAGATTTTCATCTGATTTTTTAATAAAATCTTCCAGATACTGACTGTTTTCTTTCTTGATCCAAATCGATTTTTTTGCAACTATAATTTGTTGCAGAACGTTCCTTTTATTTAAGATACTGAAAGCCGCATCGTACTGCTCCTGATTTCCGACGAGTATGATTTTACACTCCGATTCGTTAAGAATATATTCGGCCTGCTCTTCATTATTCGTAGAATAAATGGGAACTGTCACGGCACCTAACGATAAAATCGCTAAATCTGTGGTAATCCACTCTGCTGAATTATCCGAGTAAATCGCCACTTTATCATACTCAGAAATCCCAGCTGCTCTAAGTGCATTGGCAGTTTTAAAAACCAAACGTCGAAAATCGGTCCAGTTGATTTCTGTCCACTTTTCTTTTTTCTTAAAACCGATTGCGGGTTTCGTAGGGAACTTAGCCGTATTTATATTTAAAAATTCTGCAACATTCATAGTTATTTTTTAGCTGAAATATAATTTTTCAAATGGAAATCAATACTTTCAAAAACAGGAATAAATTGATAGTCAAGCTCTTCCTTAATCTTTTTATTGGAAATGATCTGGTGTGAAGTTACGGTTTCTAGGTTGACTTTACTCATTATTCGAAGCTGCGGAAACAACCACCCAAATAATTTATTCAACACGTAACCTGCAGTTAAGATACCTTTTGACAGGATCTTTGCTTTTGATTTCCCTAATCTTTCACGCACAAAATTGGCAACTTCTACTATCTTCCTGGATTCAGAAATGAGGATGAATCGTTCTCCAAAAATATTTTTTTCCATTAATGAAATTGCAATTTCAGATACATCTCTCACGTCTATATAAGCAGTACTCCCACTCATCGCGTAAGGATATTTTGAAAATGCATCAAATATTTCACCGCTACTCGATTGCCAATTTCCGCTGCCTATAATGACGCCAGGATTGATGATGACGGTATTGAGACCTTCTGCAGATGCGCGCCAAACTTCCATCTCGGAAAAGTGTTTGGACTTGGCGTATGAAGAATGAGCAAGTTTCGAATTATAATTAGAATCTTCGGTCACTTCACCGTTCTCATCAACGCCATCTAAAACCGCTGTTGAACTTACAAAACAGAATTTCGTTACCGATGAAACTTCACAAGCAAAAAGCAACCGTCGGGTTCCTTCGATATTGGTGTGATACATCGTTCGGCGATCATCTGGATGAAAACTCACCTTTCCTGCGCAGTGATACACTTCGGTAACTCCGTTCAAGGCATTCTGAAGAGAATTGATATCTCCGAAATCAACTTCAACCCATTCAATTTTATTAAAAAAATCATCAGGTTGATCAGTATAGAAATGAAATGATTTTCGAACCTCATCAATATTACTGGTTGATCTTTTGGTTGCACGTACGGATTTTCCACGCTTCAGCAGTTCTAAAGCGATGACTCTGCCGAGGATTCCAGTAGCACCTGTGACTAATACCATATTTTTATTGAATTGTGAGGATTTGAATCTCAAAGTTATCTTTTGTTTTCTGTATTAGACTCTATGGTCGGAAAGAAAATCTTTTACAACCTCATTAAAGTCGGCGGGATTCTCTGCTTGTACCCAATGTCCAGCATTTTTTATGGTCACAACCGAAGAATTAGGAAATTGTTGTTTGATCTGAAATTCATCCTGCGGTAAAATATAATTAGATTTTTCACCTGATATAAATAAATTTTCTCCCGAATACACGCCATATTTAATCGCATTGGAAACGAATTCGGTGTATTTTTCAGACAGCGTTTTTAGATTAAATCTCCAGTTCAATTTTTTATCGTCGGTCCAATAAAGGTTTTTTGCTAAAAACTGAACTACCGATTTTTCTGGAATATATTGATGTAAAACTTCTTCTACATCCTGTCTGGTCGTTTCTTTTTCGAAATCAACCGTCTCTAAAGCTTTTATAATTCCTTGATGATGTGGTGGATAAGCTTTTGGTGAAATATCAACCACAATTAACTTCTCTACTTTTATCGGATATTTTATGGCGAACTGCATCACTGCTTTTCCACCTAAGGAATGCCCTAACAAGTTAATTTTCTCTAATTTGTGAAATTCCATATAGTGCAAAATATCGTGAGCTAAATCGTCATGCGACATTTCGGGTGAATGAAAACTTTTACCATGATTTCTTAAATCAATTAAATGCACCGGAAAAAATTCGCCCATTTCTTTACCAAAACTTCCCCAGTTATCAAGCATTCCAAATAAACCGTGGAATACCAAAAGTGGAAGCCCAGGTTGGTCTTCTCCGTAAATTTTTGAGTGTAGAATATCCATAAATTGCTAACGTATTTTATTTTTCAAATTTAATGATTCCTTACTTAATCATATTATGAATTTTTTCAGAAATCTCTTTGCCATAATAAGAAATCCCACTGATATGTGGTCGATCGATCTCAAAGAATTCTTTGGGTTCATTTGCATTTTCATACAACTGTCTTCCCATTTCTAAAGGAATTAACTTATCCTCTCTGCTGTGAATAATTAAAACGGGTTTTTTAAAATTTTTTAAATTCAAGCGGTTATCCTCATTCTCCTTGATCACTAAACCTCCTAAAAGCGGCACTTTTCGATTTGCAATCGCATTAAAACTGATAAATGTTCCTTCTAAAACTAACCCTTCAATAACATCTTGATTTCGTGCTGCAACCGGAATTGAAAAATTTCCGCCGATCGATTGTCCGTAAATTACTTTTGGTGTGTTTTTAATTTCATCTAAATTTTTAAAGAAATCAAATACTGAAAAGGAATCTTCAACGGCATTTTCTCTGGTACTTTTTCCTTCAGAATAACCAAATCCGGGATAGTCGAAAAGAAATATTTGAAATCCATATTTCGTCAATTCTACAAACCGACGGTATTGCGAATTAAGATTTCCTGAATTTCCGTGAAGTGCAAATACTGAAATTTTGGGAACTTCGGTTTTTGACTTTAATAACCAACCGTTGATTTTTCTGCCGCTTTCCGTTTTAAAATAATAACTTTTAATAGTGAAATCGTGTTGTAAAGTATCTTTATTTTTAAAATAATAAGGTTGCAAATTTTCGCCAGCGACTTTTAATTCAATCAAATCCTTTCCTTCTTCCCACTTAAATTCTCTTTTATCGATTGCATTTTTTGTTGGCAACAAAACTTTATTCACCTGACAATTCACAAGTAATAAAAGGAAGATCAATCCTAAAAAGTTGTTCGGAAATTTGCGCATCACACTTAATTAGAAACAGAAGAAAACCTCTATCAAATCAGATTCTACCACTTTGCCAATCTCTTCAAATAAGCTTGAACCGTGTTTTCAAGTCCCATGTATAATGCTTCGGAAATCAAAGCGTGACCAATGGAAACTTCTAACAGATTTGGAATATTGTCGGAAAAATATTTTAAATTTTCTAAGCTTAAATCGTGTCCTGCGTTGACTCCCAGTCCATATTTCTCAGCTTCTAAAGCAGTTTCAATGTAAGGTTTAATTGCTTCTTCTTTATTTTTAGGATAATTGGTTGCGTACGCTTCCGTGTATAACTCAATTCTGTCAGCGCCGGTTTCCTTAGCATACTTCACCATTTCTGGATTTGGATCTAAAAATATAGAAGTTCTGATTCCCGCAGCTTTAAATTCAGCAATCACCAGTTTTAAAAATTCTAGATTATATTCACAATTCCAGCCAGCGTTCGATGTAATAGCATCTTCACCATCGGGAACAAGCGTAACCTGCTCGGGCTTTACTTCTAAAACCATATCGATAAAAGCTCGGTGAGGATTTCCTTCAATATTGAATTCGGTATGAACAATTGGCTTTAAATCGTAAACATCTTTTCTGGTGATATGTCTTTGATCCGGTCGTGGATGAATGGTGATTCCCTGAGCTCCAAATTCCTGCAATTTTATTGCGGCTTCCGTGACACTCGGAGTATCTCCGCCACGGGCATTTCTAATGGTTGCAATTTTATTGATATTAACGCTAAGTTTTGTCATTATTTTACATTTTATTGAACTGCATGATTTCCAGATCAAATTCTTTTGAGGCAACCAAAAGGTGATCAAAAATATCTGCCATAATTACTTCAAATTTTTCCCACTCAGAATCATTGGTAAAACAATAGATTTCCAATGGCATTCCGTGTGGTGTGTTTTCCAACTGTCTCACCATCAAAGTTCCTTCCTGATCGATATGCTCACTATGTTTAAGATAATTGTGCGCGTATTCCCGGAAAACACCAATATTGGTTAACTGTCGTCCGTTGATCACCAGATCTGAATTTTCAATTTTCGATCTTTCTTCGATAATCTGGTTCTTTTTTTCAATGATATAATCTTTGATTAAATTAAATTTAGATAATCGGTCTACATCTTCTAAATTCAAAAACTTAAACGAATTGATATTAAAGATGATGGAACGTTTAATTCTTCGGGTATTACTTTCCGACATCACCTGAATATTTTTGATCTCGGTCGTCAGAAAATCATAAGTCGGAATGGTGGACATTGTTTTATCAAAATTCTGAATTTTCGTTGTTAAAAGATTGAGATCTACAATCGTTCCCTCCAGATTATATTTCGGAATACCGATCCAGTCACCCACTTTTAAATTTTTGGAAGTTGCGACATGAATTCCGGTCACAAAACCGAGAATCGTATCCCGGAAAACCAAAACTAAAACGGCCGTAATTGCTCCAAGACTTCCAACAATTGCAGCACCACTTATGCCAAAAAGCACGCTGATAGCAACGACTGAGGCGATGAACATCCCAAATATCTTCAACGTTTGTGAAACAGCGTTTAAGGCAATAATTTTATAGTAATCTTTTTTGATGACAAAATAATTCCTGGTGGCAGTTAAGCCCCGCATAAGCATTTTTGCCACGACGATCACCAATAACAAACCGATCATGCGTTCCAGAAAGTCATAGCTTTTTGGATGGCGATAGAAAAAAGACTCTACCGCAAAACTCCCGACTAGTAGAGCCAGCAAATGGGAAATAGAATTCGTGATCTTCGCTGCATAAACCGACTTTAATACCGGATATTTCTCTTTATCAAAAAATAGTTTGAAGACGGTATTAATTAGCAGCCTAATGAGAAAATCGACCAGGTAAATTAGACCGATAAAGAACAGGAATTTAATTAAGATCTGAAAGAAAAGAACACCACTGTCGGGTGAGTTCTGCTTCACAAAAACATGTATATAATCGCTTATATTCTGCAAAAAATCTTTCGTATCGTTCAGTTCCTTATCCATTGACGCAAAAATAAGAATTCTGTTTGTCTTTAGCAGATTAATAAGTACATTTAACAAAATTTAGCAACCATGGACACTACTTTAATTCAGATCGTTTGTATCATATTATTAGTTCTGGGAATGATCGGAACTTTTCTTCCGGTTTTACCCGGTTTATTATTAAGTCTGGCAGGAGTCCTCATTTATAAATTCGGCACCGATGCGCCGTTATCGATGATTTATGTCTGGATATTTGTTTTTCTGACCGCTATGTCCGTCGTTTTAAATTATGTGATTCCCGCCCGAACGAACAGGAAATATGGAGGAACACGTTGGGGAAGCGTTGGATCAGTTGTTGGGACGATAGCAGGTTTGCTATTTATTCCTATTCCTTTTGGCTTCTTGATCGGGATGTTTTTAGGCGTTTTTATTGGTGAATTATTGCATGATGCTTCCGACAAAAAGAAAGCCTGGAATTCAACTAAAGGAGCTTTTATTGGTTTTCTCTACGGAACAGGATTCAATTTCATCGTAGGATTGGCAATGTTTTTGGTAGTTTTAATCGATATGTTTTAAAATTCAAACCCATGATTTACAGAACCTTATTAACCTCGCTCACGATTTTCACTTTGGCAACATGTAAAAATCAAAATGCAGTTACCGCAGAACAAACAAAAACAGCAGAAAAAACAGAAGTTATCACTAAGTCTGAAACTCCTGCTACTCCTCAACAATCTAGTTCTAAAAATTCGACTGATCTACCAGTTGTGAAAGAAGACGCGAAGATTTCAGAAAAGGGAACAGAGAAGCAGTCACTCTCTAATAAAAAAGGAATGATTTATTTAAAAGAAGGAGAAAATAAATTTCTGAAAGAGTACGAAATGAACGTCACCTTCAAAAGAATGGTGGAAGACAGCCGGTGTCCAAAAGATGTACAATGCATCTGGGCAGGAAATGCCACTGCGGAAGTTGAGTTTATGGGAACTTATACAAGACCGGTAACCGTTCAATTAAGTACCTCGAATGATGCCAGTAAAGGATATGCAAATACGGAGAAATTCAATGGATATAAAATAACTTTGGAAGAGGTAACTCCAGAAACGACTTCTGCGAAAGGTTTTAAATCTTTAAAAGGAAGTTACCAGATCGCACTTAAATTTGAGAAAGACAGCGGTTCACCTTCTCCTACTGAGCGCGGCGGAACTACCACGAAATAGATTCTTTATTTTTCGATTTTAAATAATCGTTAATCTTGGAAAAAGGCTTGCTTCCATAGAAACCACGATAGACTGAAAATGGCGAAGGGTGAGCAGATTTTACAATAAAATGTTTAGAGGAATTAATCAGTTCCTCTTTTTTTTGTGCAAAAGCGCCCCATAAAACGAAGACTACATTTTCCTTTCTATCGGAAATTTCTTTGATAATAAAATTGGTGAATTGTTCCCAACCCAAATCTTTATGGGAGTTCGGCGAATGAGCTTTTACTGTTAGGGTGGCATTCAAAAGCAGAACGCCTTGTTCTGCCCAATCGTCGAGTTCTTTCTTGGTGCGGTCGATTCCTAAATCTTCTTTTAACTCTGTAAAAATATTTTTGAGCGACGGCGGCGTTTTTACTTTTTCAGAAACTGAAAAACATAAACCATTTGCCTGATCATCGTTATGATAAGGATCTTGCCCAATAATCACCACTTTAACATCTTCAAAAGAAGTTAGATCCAAAGCACGAAAAATCTGTTCCTTGGGTGGAAAACACTTTTCAGCATCGTAGGCTTCGTTGACTTTTTGCCAAAGATTTTCGAAGTATGCTGTGTTTTTTATTGGGGCGAGAATTTCAGTCCAATTCATTTGATGATGAGTTAATGTGCTGATGTGCGGTTATTTAAGATTCATTTAGTTCAAAAATAAGATTTTCTGGAAACTCTTCGTCGGTTCGGTTTTCGTTTAAGATAAACTTTGATTTCTCCAGTAATTTAATGGAGCTCAAATTATTTTTATTGGTAAACGCCTCTATTTTTTTTAAGTTCAAATTTTTGAAACCATAATTTAAAACAAACTGAACCGCTTCTGACATAATTCCTTTTCCATGATATGCCGGCAAAAGCTCATATCCTAATTCCGCAGTAGTTCGGTCTTCTGAGAATTTCCACAAACAAATCGTCCCCAATAATTGGGGATGATTTTGAGAAGAAATTCCAAAAAACAGAATTTCCTTATTGATCGTTTTCTTTTTAATACTTAAAATAAAATCTAAAGCTTCGAAAGAATTTTGAGGAGAATTTCTATGAAGAAACTGATTGATCTCTGTATTGCTTCTGATTCCTAAAATTTCAGCTGCATCGTATTCGGTGATGGTTCGTAAAACCAATCTTTGTGTAGAAAACCTCATCTTTCAAAGGTAGAATTTTCAAAGTAAAAAATGTCAGACTTTAAAAGTTTGATTTTTTTTTACTGAAAGAACACCATGATTACAGCCAATATAAATCCAATACCGGCATAGATCATTCCACGGCGAAAAGCTTTTGATTTAAAGTTGAACATCCAAAAGGAAGAAATAACAAAGAAGAAAAGTACAAAACCGAAAACGGTATTCAGCGAGGCATACCGATGGGTACTGGTTGATTTATGCAACTGATTAAATTTGTCTAAAACGTAAGGCAATTCCATTTTTGCATAGTTTGCTTCGCCTGTTTTAGCATTATAAGTTCCTTCTTTAAAAGTTTTCAAATCCCCTTCACCAGGTTTAAACTCTACCGTTCGTACTTTGATTTCTTTTGCCAGTTCCTTTTCGGTCATATTGGTTTTCAATACCAATTCATATTTATTTTCCTTTTTCAATAAATTGGTATCCCGGTAAATGAGTAATACTCCACTTAAAGCATAAACTGCCATAATACCCGCCGTGAAATATCCTAAATATCGGTGCGTGATTCGCATGAATGACTTGGTGTCTTTAATTGCTGCCATAATTTTTTGTGTTTTTTTTCTGTTTTAATATTGAAAATAATAGAAGTGGAAACCGAGATCTCCACCACTATTACTATGAAAATTAATTGATATGAAAAGTTTTTTTTACAATTTATAGGTTAGGGTCATGTAAAAATTCCTTGCCGTGATTGGATTAACTGAATAATTTTCGTGGTAATTGTAATCTACGGTATCGAATAAGTTCCCCAATTTTCCCATTACAGAGAATTTCTTCCAGTCGTACCCAACAGATATTGAGACCGTCACATAATCGTCTACTTCTAAAAATCTTGATACGCCATTTCGAGAATCCAATAATTCTTTGGTATCATTCCAGCCAGCAATTCTGTCGCCCACAAAATAAGCGCTCGCACCAAGTTTCAAACCTTTTACATATTTATCGAAGGTATAAAATACAGATGCATTTGCAGTAGTTGCAGGTGTTCTTACTAATCTTTGATTTTCAACATATCCAAAATCTTCCGGTGTATCTAAATACACTGAGTGATTATAGGACGCTCCAGCGATAATAGATAAATTGGGATATGGATTTCCGGTGATATCCAATTCTACTCCCTGACTTCTCATTTTTCCGGCAAATTCTTTAAAGTTTGAATCAGAATTCGGTAAACCGTTTCTCATTTCTGCAGTCTGGTAAAAATTTCTGTTATCGATCTGGTAAACGGAAAGATTTAAAGCTACTGCATTATTCCAGAAGTTTTTCTTCATTCCAATTTCAAACTGGTCAACTAATGAAGGCTTAAGCGCTTCACCGGTTACTGCATCTTCGCCCGTATTGGTGGTGAAGGAATTGGTATAGGTAGCGAAAAGGGATAAATTATCATTGGGCATATAAACCAAACCTCCTTTTGGAGAGAATGCGCGATCTACGGTTCCATTTCCAATGGTATTGGCTCCACCCACAAAGTTGGTCCGTTCGGATTCTTTATTTTCAATGTAGGAATATCTTAAACCTGCCAAAACTTTAAATTTATCAGAAACTTCAATATAATCCTGAGCATAGATCCCAAATCTTTGGGTAGGAATTCTGTTTCGGTCTCTTTTCGCTGCAGTCGGCATGGCTCCGGATGCCCAAGTTGAAGGATCATCAAGATAGATCGTTCCATCTGCGCTTCCATTGGTTCCGTATTGAGTTTGTGATAAATTGAACGCGTAAGAATCATTCGTCCCATAATCACCATCTGTACCGACTAATATTTTATGGTTTACGCTACCGGTTTTTATCTCTCCATTTACATTAACCTGTAAAGAAGTATAATTTTGTTCACCATAAGTACGGTTCACTGGTCTTTTCCAAAATAATCGGTCATTATCATCATAAGACCAGGAAGTTCTTTCGGTGGAAAAATAATCTTTGGTGTAATTCTGATAGGAAGCAACAGCATTTAAAGTCCAAAACTCACTGAACTGATGATTAAAAGTAATATTGGTAGAAACCTGTTCTACATTTTGAAATTGCCAATCTGCACCTAAAAAAGCAGATCGGTCTAAAAATGGATTGGTCGCATACGATAAATCTTTATTGGTAATAGCGCCAATTCCAAAATCCGGGGTAAAATCATTTTTCAAATAATCAGCTTCAACAATCAACTGAGAATTTTCGCCGATGTTAAATAAGAATGAAGGATTGAAATAATATTTTTCAGAGGAAACAACATCGCGGAAACTTTCAGCTGTTTCATAAGCTCCATTTACACGGAAAGCAATTTTCTCCGTTAAAGGTCCGTAAAAATCAACGGTGGGTTTGAAAGAATTCCAGCTTCCAGCACTTAATCCAACGCTTCCACCAAAATCAAATCTTGGTTTTTTGGTAATTAAATTAACGACACCACCTGCGGCTACATTTCCGTATAACATGGCATTTCCACCTTTCAATACTTCTACTCTTTCCAAACCGGAAACTTCAGGGAAAACACCGCTGTTTACTCTTGCCCCATTTTTAAAGATGTTATCGTTTCCGAAGTTAAAACCTCGACCACCAAAACTGTCTTGAGAATTTCCTCTGGAAGAAGTAATATAAAGTCCATTTACATTTTGAAGAACATCACTCAATTGTTTTGATTGCTGCTGCTCAATAATTTCATGCGTAACAATTGCGACTGGCTGCGGATTTTCCATAATCGTCAAATTTGATTTGGACGACATTGACCTTGCTTTGTTTGGATTACCTGTTTTGTGAAGATTAATATCTTCAATTTGCTGAATTTTGAGAGTGTCGCTTTCTGATTGATATTGCATCTGCGCGTTTGCGGAAGAGACAATAACTAAAGCGCCAAGTAAAATGATCTGTTTTTTCATAGGACGTTTTTATTTAGACTGAATTAAAATAACGATGCAAAAGTAAAAAATGATTTTAGACTAGACAAGGCTATTTGTAATTATTCTAAATAAACTTTAAAACAGTTGTTTAATTCATTGAAAAATAGAGAACTTAAAGGAGGCTGATATTTGTCAGTTTTTTTTCATTAACAAGAATCCGGCAAGTAGGAAGAGAATATTAATAATGAAATACGTTAATCCATTCGGTGCAGTTGCCGTTCCGAACAGTACGATCGCATTTCCTAAAACAGCAACTACGGTCATTATTTTCTTAAAAACGGAATTTCGAGCGAAAGCTTTTTTACGAAACAATTGAAATAGCCCAAGAAATAATGCACCATTAACCAAATAAATAAAAATAATAGGAATGGCCGAAAGATCGAAATTACTCTCGGTAAAATACATATGTGTATTGTTAATATAATAAATGAAAAGATAAAAAACGATTATCAAAGTTCCAAAAATCGCACTATTGACGGGCATTTTGGTTTTCTCGTCGACCTTATTTAAATTCAGAATTTTCTTCGACTTTTCTAAATTAGAAAACTGGAAAGGAACGCGAATGGTGGCCAACAATAAGCCGTTAGAAGTTCCTAAAACAGAAATAATAATAAAAAGCTGCATTAAAATCGCGCCAGAATTCGAAGCTGATTTCCTTGCAAACTCAGTGATGTACGCATCTTTTAACTGAATAATTTCGGTGCCACTCATTCGGAAAACGATTCCTAAATAATAAGCAATATAAATAACCATCACCGAAATGGTTCCTATAATTAAAGCTTTCGGCAGGTTTTTACTTGAGTTTTTAATCTCTCCCGAAATTTGAGTAGCGATATACCACCCATCAAAGGCAAACGAAATCGGAATAAAACTAGCCGCGACCAAAAGAATGAAAGATTGATTCTGCAAACCATTTCCAACTTGTGTGAACGTATTCACTTCACTCACATCTCCTTTAAATAAACTTAAAATCCCCAAAGACGCGATAAATATTAAAGGTAAAACTTTCAAAACCGTAGTCATCTGCTGGAAGATCCCACTGCTTTTCGGAAGAAAAATATTGACGAGAAAGAAGATCACCAAATTCACAAAACCGATTAACGCATAATGTAACGGCGTCGGCACAAAGTTGATAAACTCTGAAATTAAATGCGCAATGTAAATTCCAGAAACCGTAAATAAAACAGCGGTAAGCGAAGGATAAAACAAACTCATGTACATCCAGCCCACAAAATAACTTGCAGTTTCGCCAAATCTGTAATTGACGTAACTTAAAATTCCACCATCTCGCGGTAGCAATTCTGCATAATTCGCCATTGAGATTCCGGCAAAGACCACACTGACACCAACAATTAAAAAGCCTAAAAGTCCGGCTAAAACATTTCCTTGAGTTGCTAACAGAACATCGTCCACTTTGAAGAAAATACCGGAGCCAATTACTTGTCCGATCACCATTGAGATGGCGGTGAACAGTCCGTATTTCGCTTCCAGTTTTTGGTCGTTGTTCATGTCAAAATTATTTGACCACAAAGAACGCAAAAGCATTTTAGATTTTCGTTAAAAATAGCAGTATCTCCAATAAACAGATTCTTCTATCAGCACAAAAAAAGAACGGACAAAATCCGTTCTCATTTTATATTAAATTCGTTTAACCAAATTAATCCTGAAGTTCTAACCAACGCATCTCCAGCTCCTGGAGTTTATCAGCGATATTTTCTAAAGTGGTAGAAAATTCTGCGATTTTACCGTAATCCGTTTCGTTATTCAGTTTCGATAAAATTTCAGCTCTCTGTTTTTCTAACTTCGGCATTTCTTTATCGATATCATTCAATTCCTTCTGTTCTTTGAACGATAATTTTTTAACTGGAACTACTGGAGTTGAAGTTTGCTGAACGGCTTCCTCTTTTTTAGGAGTTGCCACAACTGGGGCGGTAACCTTTTCGTTTTTCTCCTGAGATTTCTTTTCACGGTATTCTGAGAAATTACCCACGAAATCTTTAATAACTCCGTCACCTTCAAAAGCCAAGACGTGATCAACAATACGATCCATGAAATATCTATCGTGAGAAACGATAATTAAACTTCCCTGGAATTGTAACAGGAAATTTTCTAAAACGGTTAATGTTGGTAAATCTAGATCATTGGTCGGCTCATCAAAAATCAAGAAGTTCGGGTTTTGATACAAAACGTGCATCAAATGCAAACGTCTCTTTTCACCACCAGACAATTTCGAAATTGGCGAATATTGAGTTTGATCATCGAATAAAAACAAACGTAAAAACTGAGAAGCAGAAATTGTTCTTCCATTGGCTAATGGGAAGTTTTCTGAGATGTCTTTGATAAAGTCGATCACTCGCTGATCTTCTTTGTACTTTAATCCTTTTTGGGCGAAGTAACCGAATTTAATGGTTTCACCAGTTTCGATTGAACCAGAATCATAAGGTTCAAAACCCTGAATAATATTTAAAAGCGTCGATTTTCCAGCTCCATTTTTTCCAACGATCCCGACTTTTTCACCACGTTGAAACTGATAAGAAAAATCTTTCAATAATAATTTGTCGCCGAAACTTTTGCTGATATCGTGTAATTCTAAAATCTTTGATCCCAAACGTTTCATCTCAAAATCAAGTTCCAACTTTTCTTTTCTGGTATCTGTTTTTGCTACTTTCTCGGTTTCGTAAAAATCATCCTGTCGCGATTTCGATTTCGTAGTTCTTGCTTTTGGTTGACGACGCATCCACTCCAATTCCTTGCGGTAAAGATTTTGAGCTTTGTCAATCGTAGAATTCATATTGTCCTCGCGGATAATTTTATTTTCCAAATAAGTTCCATAACTACCATTGTGGAAGTACAGATTGAAATCCTCAATTTCCCAAATAATATCACAAACGGCATCCAGGAAATATCTATCGTGAGTTACCAAAAGCAAAGTTACCATCGCTTTTGACAAATAATTTTCCAGCCATTCTACCATATCCACATCAAGGTGATTGGTCGGCTCATCCATGATCAACAAAGTATGACGGTGTTGTGCACGCGTTTCTACCAAGAGTTTTGCCAGAGCAACTCTTTTAATTTGACCACCGGAAAGGGTTTTCATTTTCGAAGTTAAGTCCGTAATTTTTAACTGACTTAAGATCTGGCTCATTTCATTTTCCAAATCCCAGGCTTCGTGAATTTCCATTTCGTTCAATGCTTTATCCATATCATCTGGATTTTCCGAAATCAAAGCATGATGATAATTTTTCAACGCCATGATCGGTGCTGAATCCAAAGTCATCATAAATTCCTCTACATTCAACTCACCTTCAAAATCAATTTCCTGATCAAATAAAACAACCTGGATATCTTTATTAATGGTTACCGTTCCAGAATCAGCGATTTCATTCCCCATCAAAATTTTGAGTAATGTCGATTTTCCAGAACCGTTTTTAGCAACGATGGCAATTTTATCGCCTTCATTAATATGAAAAGTAATATCTCTGAAGAGCGTTTTTACTCCGTAAGATTTCGTAAGATTTTCAGCTGAAATGTAATTCATTGTATAATTGGACTGTATGGTTTTTGAAGGTGCAAAAGTACGGAATTTAAATGAGTGGATTTTAGACATTAAAAGTTAGATGGAGTTAAAAAATCAAAAAAATTTCACTCCTATTTTAACAACAACAAAGCTAGATTTAATGGCAGTATCATCGTGATTCATAAAATAAATACCAATCGTGATTCGGTTTTTTAAAGAAATGATTAGATTAGCGTCCTAATAAATTTAAAAAAAATGAAAAAAATATCATTATTACTACTGGTTTTTTTTAGTGTCCTCACCTTTGCTCAGGGAATGAAATTTGAAGAAAACAAATCGTTCAAAGATCTACTGGCATTGGCTAAGAAAGAAAACAGATTGTTATTCTTAGATGCCTACACGACTTGGTGCGGACCTTGTAAAATGATGGCGAAAAATGTTTTCCCGCAGGAGAAAGTAGGCGAATTTTACAATGCTAATTTCATCAATTCTAAAATTGATATGGAAAAAGGCGAAGGTATCGACTTGGCGAAAAAATACAATGTTCGCGCCTATCCAACGTATCTCTTCATCAATGGTGACGGAGAATTAATTCACCGCGTGACTTCTTATTATGATGCACCAGAATTTATTGAAGTTGGAAAAGATGCGATAGATCCGGCAAAACAAATGGGAGCGCTTAAAACTAAATTCGAAGCGGGAAATAAAGATCCTGAATTTTTAAAAAGTTTTATTAAAATATTTGCGTTTGCAGATCCAGAATTAGCGACAACCGCAGCGGCAAAATATTTTGCTGGTAAAAAATCAGAGCCTTTAAGTCAAGAAGATTTTTCTTTTTTGTTCTCGCTGACCAAAGACAGCAACTCGCCTCTTTATGGAGAATTTATTTCTCGTAAAGATGAAATGTTGAAAGTGATGCCCGAAGAAAATTATAACAAAACGCTGAACACCTTTCAATTGAATTCTTTATTCAATAGTTCTTACGACAAGAAAACCAAAGTTTTTGATGAGAAAAAATATGTTGCTGAAGCGAGTAAAACCAAGTCGGAAAAAGAAGTGAGCACTTTGTTGTTAAAATCTAAAATTAGAGTTGCTGCTTTGAGTAAAGACAAAAATGAATACCAAAGATTATCGATGGAATACTATAAAGATGGAAGCTCTCCTGAATTTACCTCAGAAGAATTAAATTCTATTTCATGGAACTTTTTCGAAAATGCTACGGAGAAAGTAAATTTAGATCACGCTTTACTTTGGGCAAAACAATCGGTGAAATTAGATGCAGCTTATGCGAATACCGATACGGTTGCTAATCTTTATTTTAAATTGGGAGATAAAGCAAACGCAAAGATCTGGGCAACGAAAGCAATTGAATTAGCGAAAAAAGAAGGTGAGGAATATGCAGAAACTCAGGCCTTACTGGATAAAGTTAAATAAAAATTTTCTTCTACATATAAAAAAGGATGCCTGCGAGCATCCTCTTTTATTAGTCTAAAGTCAATCTTTTCAGCGACCAAAGATTTCCGTTATAAACATTCAAATCTACTTTGGTGTTGATTCCGTAAACGATTCCATTCTCCGTGAATTGCCAGATTTTCCACTCGCTGTCGGGCGTAGGTTGCGGAACATTATTATAGTTGGCCAACCATAGTGGATAATCATCAAACTCCCCTTTCAGAAAATCTTTGTGGTAATGATAATAGCTATAGATAATCGGTTTTACGCCGTACGCTTCTTCCACGATCCGACACCAGATCTTTAAATCTTCTACGAGTTTTTTCGTTGATTTTCTTCTCGGTATTTTTTCAATATCTAAAATCGGCGGTAAATCTCCAGCTTCTAATTTCACATTAGCCAGGAAATTATTGGCTTGCATTATTGGATCTTCGTCGGCTCTGTAAAAATGATAGGCACCTCGAACTAAGTCGTGCTTTTTGGCTAAAGTCCAGAATTCATCAAAATGTTTATCTGAAGATTTATTGCCCATCGTTGCCCGAAGGACTACAAATTCTATCGGAATAGCGCGGTTTCCTACGCTTAAACTATCCCAGGTAATATCTTCTTTTCTTTGATAATGAGAAACATCGATCCCAAAAGTTTTATCGGCATAATCACCGATGATGCGGTTGATTCTATTTTCCTCTTTTTCAGAATTCGATAATTTCTTGTGGTCGAACTTATTGAAATACATAGCGTAATAAAAAGAGATTTTCTGCTTTAAATAAAATCCTGTCCCCAATAAAGCCAGCGCTAAAAACAGCAATAAAATCTCACGGCGCAACAGAAAATGTCTCTTGCGCTTCTTGTGAATTTTTCGGGTTGTTTTTCTTTTAACAGTTCTCTTCGCCATGGTTTGCAAAAATAGATTTTTTAGTCCTAAAAAACGATGAAAATTAGTGACATCAATTCTGAGAAAACAAAAAATCAATTCAAATTATTTAAAAAAATTATTTAGAAAATTTCATAACTTCACTTCAAATTAAATTCATGAAAAAAATCCTGCAAATTTCGACTTTACTTTTAATCACGTTCTTCTATGGACAGCAAGTTTCGGATTATCAATATATTTATATTCCAGAAAAATTCAATGATCAAGATGTTAATAAATATGGTTTAAATGATCTGCTTCAATTGAAATTAAAACAGAAAAAATTTACCGTAATTACTGAAAGTAAAGAAAATTGGCCGGCAGAATTATTGCAAAACCCGTGTCAGATTCTTACCGCTGATTTATTGAACACCAGTAATATGTTTAAAAATAAACTTAAAGTTGAGTTCAAAAATTGCGACAATAAAACGATTGGCTCAGTGGATGGCATCTCTTCTATAAAAGAATTTGAACCTGGTATGCGGGAAGCTTTAGAAGTTGTAGCTAAACAAATTCCAATGTCAGCGCCTGTTGAAAAATCAATAACTCTTAAAAAAGAAGAAGCAACAAATCAAGTAGAAATTGTAAAAAAAGATTCACCTCTTGTAGCGGAAACTAAAAAAGCACAGATTGTTCCGGCTCCAAAAACAGAAGCAACGGCCAGTCAAAAAGCAGAAGTTTATAACAACGGTTCTTTAACATTGAACAGAATTTTTCTGGCTAATGGCGAATTCATTTTAGTCAATCCGAATAATTCAGTTCCTTACGCGACTTTTAAACCTTCTACTAAAAAAGAAGTTTACAGAGTTCAATTAGGAAATGGAACTTCAACTCTGGGTTATCTGGAAGATGGAAAAATAGTTGTTGAGCTCGCCAACTCTGACGGAAGTTTTAGAAAGGAAATTTTTACCAAGAAGTAAATTTTAGTTCGGATTAAAATATTCCCAAACCACTTTCCCTTTAGACTTACCTAGAATCTCTTCTAAAGTTTCTAAATTCGATTCTTTAACCCGCTTCACGGATTTTAGTTTTTGAAGCAACAATTCGACGGTCTTTTCTCCGACTCCGGGAATTCCGTCGAGTTCAGATTTAATGGTAGAATTTGTTCTGCGCGCGCGATGATGTTTCACGCCAAAACGGTGGGATTCATCCCGAACTCTTTGCAGGATTTTTAGCGTCTCTGACTTTTTATCAAGATATAACGGAATCGAATCTTCGGGGAAGTAAATTTCTTCGAGTCTTTTTGCAATTCCGATGATGGTAATTTTACCGTATAAACCAAGCAGCTTCAAACTTTTTACGGCAGAAGATAATTGACCTTTTCCACCATCGATCAAGATCAATTGCGGCAAATCATCGCCTTCGTCCAACAACCTTTTGTAGCGGCGGTAGATCACTTCTTCCATCGTTTTATAATCGTCAGGACCAACAACGGTTTTGGGATGAAAAATCCGGTAATCAGCTTTGCTGGGTTTACCATCTTTAAAAACGACACACGCCGAAACAGGATTTGTTCCCTGAATATTGGAGTTGTCAAAACCTTCGATATGTCTTGGTTCGGTTGGCATTCGCAGCAGTTTCTGCATTTCTGCCATGATCCGGTTCGTATGTCTTTCGGGATCAACAATCTGAACCTGCTTCAATTTCTCAACACGGTATTCTTTGGCGTTTTTTTCAGAAAGTTCAATGATTCGTTTTTTGTCGCCCACTTTAGGAACGATCAACTTTACATTCGGAATTTCTAAGGTTAAATGAAAAGGAATCAGAATTTCTTTCGATTCAGAATTAAATTTCTGACGAATTTCAATCATGGCTTCTTCCAAAATATCTTCATCAGATTCTTCCAAAATCTTTTTAATTTCTGTAGTAAAACTTTGAATAATATTTCCGTTCTGAATTTTGAAATAATTAATGTAAGCTGCAGTTTCATCACTTGTCATACCGAAAACATCAACATCATCAATATTTGGATTTACGACGGTATGTTTGTGCTGGTAATCTTCGAGTAAATCGATTCGCTCCTTAATTGCCTGTGCATTTTCAAATTCTAAATTTTGTGCAAAAGCCGTCATTTGATTGATCAAATATTCCTTCGCAGTTCGGAAATCTCCTTTTACAATTCCACGGATTGCGTCGATCTTTCGATCATAACTTTCTTTCATTTCCAGCATTTCACACGGACCTTCACAATTTTTAATATGATATTCCAAGCAAACTTTATATTTTCCTTCTGCAATTTTTTTCGGCGAAAGATTCAGATTACAAGTTCTGATCTTATAAAGATGTTTGATGGTATCCAATAAAACCTTAGCTGGTCGAACTTTGGCATAAGGACCGAAATATTCCGAACCGTCCTTTATCTTGGTTCTTGTTAAAAAAACACGCGGGAAATCTTCATTTTTAATACAGATCCACGGATAGGTTTTGTCATCTTTGAGCATGACATTGTAAAATGGCTGATGCTCTTTAATTAAATTGTTCTCCAGCAAAAGTGCGTCGTATTCACTATTTACGACGGTAGTTTCTAGTCGAAAAATTTTACTGACCATAATTCGGGTTCGGTAACCCGCCTGGTTTTTATTAAAATAGGAAAGAACTCTGTTCTTCAAATTCTTGGCTTTACCAACGTAGAGTAAATTTCCGTTTTTATCATAGTATCGATAAACTCCCGGATCGGTTGGCAAAGTTTTCAGTTGAAGTTCGAGGTCAGCATTCATGAAGCAAAAATACGGATTTGCTTTGTAAAAAGGAACTGCTAAAAATAAAACCAGTCTGCCAAAATTGACAGACTGGTTTAATATAAGGTCTTCAACGCGAATAAAATACTAGAAATTTCTAATACAATGTTCGCAAAGAAATTTTTAAATAATTTAGGCTTTTACATTTTCAGGGATTTCAATACAACTGATTTTGTTTTTGTAATCTGCCAATTGAACTTGAACAACATTCAAATTATTCTTAAAAAAAGAAGTTTCTGCAAATAATTTCTCATAATAATTTACACCTTCAATCAAATTATTTTTAAAGGTTTTCCATTTTTTAGTTTGAGCATTGGTGAAACTTTCAGAGAATTCGTCGATTTCGTTTTTCAAATATTCTACATACATTTTCAACTCATTCACAAAAATATTCGGACGGTTCAGTTCATGCATTACGTTTTCATTTCCGTAAATATGTTTCACCATGTCAGAAAGAGAAACTTCTTTATCGAAATAGGCTAAATTAGGACCTGGACAAACCACAACACCTTGCTTTTCTCCTTTAATTGGAATCTCACTTTCCAAATAAGAAGAGTTAACCAATCCAACACAAAGGCAAGATTTTTCGGTAATTTTCGTTTTCCTTTTGTCGTATTCTTTTAAGGTGATATCCTCTTTCACTTCTTCCAAATCTTTCAGCTTTACCGTTTGATATTTTCGGGATGCCGTGCAGATTCCTTCGGGACCAAACTCTTTACTCAAAGCCAAATATTTTTTAGGACAAGAGCTTCCGGCTTTTTCTTTATTGATTTTTTCCTGTTTGAAAAACTCATTCGTACTTCCTTTAACGGTGTTGAACGGAATTCCAAGTGGTGAAATATTGCTAAGATAGAAATCTTCTTCTTTTGATTTTGACAATAAATCGCGCGTTTCTTTATCTACAGAAGTCGCTTCTGGAACCAGTAAAAAAGGTGAACCCCAACCAATACTGTCGACTTTATAATTCTCCAATAAAAACTCGTGTTCTTCTGCGGTTCCTACTCCACCCTGAACGGTGATTTTCATTTCTAAAGGTTGTACAGGAACAGGAATTTCTTTTTGAGTCAAAGCGTTCACCATTAATTCATGTGCAGATGCAATCAGTTCGTTTTTCTTTTGTTTGAATTCCTCCATAATTGGACCGAGCAATAAACCATCAGTGGCAAAAGCGTGTCCTCCACAGTTTAAGCCAGATTCTACCCGGTATTCAGAAACCCAAAGTCCTTTTTTTGCTAAGAAATTCCCCTGAATCATTGCTGACCTAAAATCACTTACTTTCAAAATAATTTTCTTTTTTAATTCTCTCTTTTCATTTGGAAAAAAATCTGGAAAAGACTCGAAGTAACTGTACAATCTCGGATTCATTCCCGCAGAAAGTACGATAGAAGAAGACAGTTTACTATTGGCAAATCCTCTTAGAGAAACGTGCGCGTCATTAAACATCACGGGCAGTTGTTCGCCTTTTACGAAATTATCTTTATCTACTTTAGTCATGACATTTACGTCGATGCTTCCAGGAGAAAGATGATTTTCTAGATAGTTTCGAACGTTTTCAGTGAAGTTCTCTTTTTGTTCTACCAGGTTTTCCAAACCTTTTTTAAGATCTGATTTGCTGGGAAGCATCTCAATATATTCACTCAATGCCTCTTTGCTTTTGCTTAGCTCCTGCTTGAAGTTTTCAAATTTCACATTTACCACGTCTTGCACCATGTCGAGATAGGCAGTAATTCGTTTTGCCCGGTAATCTTCAATTTTATTAGAGATTTCGGTGTAACTTAAATTATTTCGTTTATGATAGAGACTATTCATCTTTTCGATAATCTCGTCATCAATAATGGAAATCACGGAGGAAATTCCATATTGAGCAACTCTGATCGGACTGTCGATCGTATACGCCAATCCCATTACCGGAATGTGGAAATTGTGTGCTGGTATTTTATTATTCATAATATTTAAAGGTCTGTTTATAATTAAATAACTTTCAAAATTATAATTAACTTTTTAATTATGTATAGGATAATAATCATAAACTCTTTCTTTTTTTTATGACTTTTATCAGTAAAAAAAAAAGAAAAACATCCTTTTGGACAACCTCTTAAAAAGCCGTAATTTTAAAAAAATTCTTTTCAATGAAAATTTACGGAGTCGATACTTTTACGATCAAAGATATCATGGCGATTTTGAAAAATCCCAAAAATGCAAAACTCAACAAAGAAGCAAAACAAAAGATTCTGAGATCTCAGAAAAATGTGCAGCAAATCGTTGCTTCAGACCGAACGGTTTACGGCATCAACACTGGGTTTGGTCCATTGTGCGATGTGAAAATTTCAGAAGCAGAAACCGCTTTACTTCAGCATAATTTAATTATTTCGCACGCTGTTGGAGTTGGGAAACCGATTGCAAAAGATTATTCGAGAGTGATGATGATCGCTAAAATTCACGCTTTATCAAAAGGTTTTTCAGGAGTTTCACTGGAAGTGATTGAAAGATTAGCGGTCATGCTGGAAAAAGATATTATTCCTGTGGTGCCGGAACAAGGTTCTGTAGGTGCTTCGGGAGATCTGGCTCCATTGGCTCATCTGGTTTTACCACTATTGGGTTTAGGTAAAGTTTGGCAAAAAAATGAAATTCAGGAAACGGCGAAAGTTTTAAAAAAGCACGGACTTGCGCCTTTGCAACTCGGCCCGAAAGAAGGTTTAGGTTTAATTAATGGAACGCAGTTTATTTTAGCACACTCGATTCTGGGTTTAAATAAATTTAAATATCTCCTGGATCTGGCAGATCTGACCGCCGCGGTGAGTTTAGAAGCCTATCGGGGTTCAGCCAGTCCTTTTAAGAAAGAACTTCATGATATTCGCCCTTTTGATGGCAGTAGAAAAGTAGCCTCGAGAATGCGAAAATTTCTCAATGATTCTGATAATTTAAAAAGTCATGAATTCTGTGACCGTGTTCAGGATCCGTATTCGATGCGTTGTGTTCCGCAGGTTCATGGAGCGAGCAGAAATGCTTACGAACATTTAAAACATTTGACCGAAACTGAGTTGAATTCTGTCACCGATAATCCTATTGTATTAAGTGCCGAAGAATCGATTTCCGGCGGTAATTTCCACGGACAGTTATTGGCTTTGCCTTTAGATTATGCCACTTTAGCCGTAGCAGAACTGGGTAATATTTCTGACCGAAGAAGTTATCTTTTATTAGAAGGAAAATATGGGTTACCAAGATTATTGACGGAAAGCTCTGGATTAAATTCTGGCTTTATGATTCCCCAATATACTTCTGCAGCCTTGGTTACGGAAAATAAAACTTTGTGTTTCCCTGCTTCTGCAGATTCGATTCCGACGAGTTTAGGGCAGGAAGATCATGTTTCGATGGGAAGTATTTCTGGTAGAAAATTCAATCAGGTTTTAGGAAATTTAGAAAATATTCTTTCGGTGGAACTTATGTTTGGGGCCCAAGGATTAGAATTTAGACGTCCAGCAAAATGTTCAAAATATGTTGAAAGTGCTTACGCATTAATCCGAACTAAAGTAGCAAAATTAGAAAATGACCGATTGATCGGTGAAGATATGTTGGCGATCGCGGATTTAATCAGAGAGCGAAAATTTAAAGTGCAGTAAAAATAAAATAGATCATCAAATCAGGCTTTCAATTCATGCGGAAAATCATTTTTAGCATTTGCTTTTTTCTTTTCAATTTAATTTATTCACAACTTACTTATACAGTCTGCGACAACGATGACGACGGAATTTATAATTTTTCAATATCTGATAGAGAAAAAATCGTAAAACTTTATCAATTTGATTATCAAGAGGAAGCAGAAATATATATTACAGTTAACCGTGGTGGGATTCTTAAAGTAAAAAATCTAGAATCTACAATTCCCTCCATCGAGTTTGTTTGTGCAGCAACAGTCACTGAACCCACCTTTTTTGAAATAGCCGTCAATTCTAAAAAAGAAATGTTCGTGACCAATGCGGCAAGAATCATTTATAAAGTAGATTCAGTAAGTTGTGAAAAAACGGCGATGAGCACCGTTGCGGATCACGACATACAAGCGCTCTCCTTTGACAGACTCGACAATCTATACAAAAGCGATGGCACCAGCTTGGTAAGTCGGGCATCTGCTAATGATTTTGATAATTTTATTCCCTGGCATGACTTCGGGAGTGGATTTCCCTCTGGCGACTTTGTAATGGTGGACGATAAAATGTACATTTCGTGGGCTTATAACCGTTTTGGCGGATTAAACGATTTGTTTGAAGTTACGGTTGATGATGATTTCAATTATATTTCACATGTAAATCTGGGGGCGATAAGAGATGATACGTGGGGTTTAGCTTCTGAGTATGGTAAACTGTATGGCGTCACTTATGCATAGTTGTATGAGATTAATCCAAAAAATCTAAGCACAAAAACAATTTTAACAAATCCACGAATCTTCCCAAATGCAGCGTGGTGGGGTGCAGCCGGAAAACATGAAGCAATTAAATTACAGGAAGATCTATTTGAATCGTATGAGGATGCTCAAAATAACGTTAATGTAATTACATTTCCTTATCAAAACAGGACTCCATTTAAACAAACTATTTATCTACGGTCAGAAAATATTTATACCGGGGAAACAAAAATAGTATCGATTGATTTAGTCATCAACCCTGCTCCCCGTGTCGAGCTTGAAAAAGAATATATCCTCTGTTATAATGGAGCGTATGGTACGACAATAGTAGATACGAAACTTTCGGCCGACACTTACTCTTTTGAATGGTTTCACGAGGGTCGTCCAGAGGCAGATGATAAGTCCAGTCTATCCGTAGTTCTGCCTGGACTCTATAAAGTGATCGTCACTGATCAATTTACAGGCTGCTCAACGAAGCAAGAATTTAGTACCGTGCAGTCAGAAATTTTCATCAATAATGTAACGACCAATCAGGAATACATCTTGGTTGAGGCAAGTGGTACCAATCATCCTTTTACTTATATGGTAGATAATGTAATTCAGCAGAATCCTAGATTTGACAGCGTTCCTTTGGGGGAAATATCAGTATTTGCTATCAATAATAAAAAATGTATCAGCCAAAAAATAGTAAAATCTATCTCAATTAACAATGTCATAAGTCCCAATAGTGATGGCATCAATGATTTTTTTGAATTAAAAAATACAGTCTTTAAAAATTCTGATTTTAAAATAAACATCGTAAATAAGTACGGTATCTCAGTTCATCAAAGTATAGTAACGGACAAATTCAAATGGGACGGGCGCGATGCTGTAGGCAGACCATTACCAACCGGAACCTATTGGTACAGTATCTACTCCGCTGAAAAGGATAAAAGATATACTGGCTTCATCTTACTTAAAAATTATTAATATTTTCGCGGTAATAATTTTTTAAAATTTAATCTCAACTTTTGAGAGAAAAAAGCAAAAAAAATTCCATCAAAATGAATTGATGGAATTTTTTTAATATTGAAAAGTCAGTTACTGAAAAATATAACTTAATCCTAAGCTAAGAATCTGTTCAGATTTCTTTTTCGCAATGTTAGGATCTGTTCCTGGTTCATTCATCAAACCTTTGTAGGTATTGCTTAATCCAAGATCATATCTCACCGCAAGTTCAAGCTGTCTCTTAAATGAAAAACCTGCACCGAAACCTACACCAAAATTAAAACTATTCGCTTTACCGTTTACGCCGGGGTAAGCTGGTAGTTCATCGATTGCATAATAATCTCTGCTTGGGTCGGTTACTTTCTGGTCAATCAGGAAACTAAATCTTGGCCCTGCCAGTGCAAAAAATTCTGATTCTGCTTCTGAGAAAAATGCTTTAAAATAAATAGGCACACTAACGTAGTTATTGGCATAAACTGCGTTGTAACCAGGAGTACCTTTTGCATCTTTATCTTTTCCAGATTCGCCAGCACCTAAATATTCTACTTGTGGTTGAATATAAAATTGGTCATTGCTATCTACAGGAATCATTGCTAAAAAACCTCCAAACCCAGAAAATCTGGCTCCAGATGGATTATGGGCATTACTTATTCGGGAATAAGTACCACCAGCGGTGATTCCGTATCTCGTACTGCTGAAATCGATCTGCGCCGAAACGAGAACAGTAGCCAAAAGTGCTGAAGTTAAAATTAATTTTTTCATAGCCATTTGTGTTTTTTGTGTTTTATCCTAGAACTTTGGCAACGGTAGCACCAATCTCTGCTGGCGAATCTACTACGTTGATTCCGTTTTCTCTCATAATTGCCATTTTCGCCTGAGCAGTATCTTCATCACCACCAACGATTGCACCAGCATGACCCATTGTTCTTCCTTTAGGAGCAGTTTGTCCTGCGATAAATCCTACAACCGGTTTTTTAGAACCGCTTTCTTTATACCATCTTGCAGCTTCAGCTTCTAAGTTACCACCGATTTCACCGATCATAACAACAGCTTCAGTTTCTGGATCGTTGATAAATAATTCCAATGCTTCTTTAGTAGTTGTTCCGATAATTGGATCACCACCGATTCCGATCGCGGTAGAAACACCGTAACCAGCTTTTACTACCTGGTCAGCAGCTTCGTAAGTTAAAGTTCCTGATTTAGAAACGATTCCTACTTTTCCTTTTTTGAAAACGAAACCTGGCATAATACCGATCTTCGCTTCATCAGAAGTAATAATTCCTGGGCAGTTTGGGCCGATCAATCTGCTATCTTTGTCAGCAAGGTAAGCTTTCACTTTCACCATATCTTCCACTGGGATTCCCTCAGTAATACAAACGATTACTTTGATTCCTGCTTCAGCAGCTTCCATAATTGCATCTGCAGCAAACGCTGGTGGTACAAAAATGATACTTACGTTAGCTCCAGCTTTTTCTACTGCATCGGCAACCGTATTAAATACTGGTTTTCCTAAATGCTCAGAACCTCCTTTTCCTGGAGTAACACCACCTACGACGTTTGTTCCGTATTCGATCATTTGACCTGCGTGGAAAGTTCCTTCATTTCCGGTAAATCCTTGTACGATTACTTTAGAATCTTTGTTTACTAATACTGACATTTTTTATTAATTTAAATTTATTATTCGATGTTAATGAGGACAAAATTACTTAATAATATTTGAATTGAATGGCAACCAAGGCCTTATTTCATATTCTTAAGTTTCACCTCTTTTCTTAAATACTGCTTGAATTCTTCTGCGAGCTGACCAAAGTAAACTCCTTTTTTCAAATCTCTGTTAGCTCCACATTTTGCGAGCAGAACGGTTCCACTTTCAATGCGAACTCCCGACGCCATTCCGACCTGTCCCCAAATCGTCACTTCATCTTCGATGTTGCAACAACCTGCGATCCCGGTCTGGGAAGCGATCAAGCATCTTTTTCCGACAACGGTATCATGACCGATCTGGATTTGATTATCTAAAACAGAACCTTCGCCAATGATGGTGGAATCTGTCACTCCACGATCGATGGTACACCCGTTTCCGATCTGTACATTATTTTCGATGATGACATTCCCGACTGAAATTAAACGGTCAAAATTCCCGTCTAATTTTCTGTAATAAAAAGCATCTCCACCCAAAACAGTGTTGGACTGAATGATGACGTTATCACCGATAACCGTTCGGTCGCCGATCACTACATTGGGAAAAATGACACAATCATTTCCGATTTTTACATTATTACCAATGACTACGGAAGAATGAATTTGCGTTCGCTCTCCTACCTCCAACTCATGAAGCGTTTCGCCAAAGTTGGTAATCTTTGTAAAATGGGTATTGATCTTATTAAAATCACGGAAAGGATCATCGGAAACGAGCAATGCTTTTCCGGGAGGACAATCAACTTCTTTATCGATGAGAATAATGGTAGCCTCAGAATGAAGTGCTTTGTCGTAATATTTTGGATGATTAACAAAAACGATTTCCCCATTTTTAACCCGATGAATTTCATTGGTTCCCAGGATCGAAAAGTTTTCGTCGCCAATCATTTTAGCGCCAATAATTTCTGAAATGGATTTAAGGGTTTGTGGTTTTGTAAAAATCATCAATCTATTCTTCTAATTATTTTACTCTTTCTAAGTAAGATCCGTCTTCGGTATTTACTTTAATTTTATCACCAGCTTCGATGAATAATGGCACCATTACTCTGGCTCCTGTTTCTACGATGGCATTTTTAAGGGCGTTGGTTGCCGTATTTCCTTTTACTCCTGGATCTGCTTCCGTAACTTCTAAATAAACCGTCGGTGGAATTTCTGCAGATAAAGGGGACTCATCTGCATCTTTCAAAATAATCGTTACTTCTTCACCTGCTTTCATAAACTGAGCATTTTCGATCATGTCTTTATCAAGATAGATTTGTGAAAAATCGTCATTATTCATAAAGTGATATCCGTTATCATCTTCATATAAATACTGGAATTTTCTGGTGATCACTTTTACCTCATCTATTTTGTGACCTGCAGAAAAGGTATTGTCTAAAACTTTACCGTTGGTTACCGACTTCATTTTCGTTCTCACGAAAGCCGGACCTTTACCTGGTTTAACGTGCATAAATTCAATAACTTTAAAGATGTCATTGCTAAATTCGATGCACATTCCTTTTTTAATATCGTTGCTTGTTGCCATTTATTTTGATAGTTGATAGTTAAAACTTAATTGAGTTATTTTATTTATTCTTTACCTGTTCCGTACCCTTTTACAATTCCTCTTGGCGAGTTTCTCATAAACTCTAAGATCTCGTCGCGTTCTGCGGTGGGCAACATTTCTTTTTCAATATAAATAGCTGCTTGGGAAACATTCATTTTCATTTGGAAAACGGCGCGGTAAATTTTCTGAATTTCAAAGATTTTATCGTTGGTAAAGCCTCTTCTTCTAAGACCTACAGAATTAATTCCTGCATAAGTCATCGGTTCACGAGCTACTTTTACATATGGTGGAATATCTTTTCTCACCAACGTTCCGCCCGAAATCATGACATGTTTGCCGATCTTGCCAAACTGATGTACGGCGGAAAGTCCACCCATTACGGTGTAATCGCCAATTTCAACATGACCTGCGATACCGCAACCATTAACGATGATCACATGATCACCGATAATACAGTCATGTGCAATATGCGAGGTTGCCATTATAAGACATTCCTTGCCAATCTTAGTATAACCAAGTGCCTTCGTTCCGCGGTTTACGGTAACACATTCTCTTATCGTTGTTCCATCACCGATGATCACCTGGGTATCTTCACCGTCAAATTTCAAATCTTGTGGAATTGCAGAAATAACCGTTCCTGGAAATATTCTACAATTTTTTCCGATTCTGGCTCCATCCATAATGGTTACATTAGAACCGATCCAAGTACCTTCGCCAATCTTAACATCACCTGCAATCGTCGTAAACGGTTCTATGGTAACATTTTTACTAATCTTTGCACGCTTATCTACGGCAGCCAGCTGATGAATCATTTATTCAGGTTTATTTTTTGCCACCTGAGCCATCAGTTCTGCTTCTACCACAACGCTGTCTCCGACATATCCATATCCCTGCATGTGAACAATTCCTCTTCTGATAGGTGAAATTAATTCAATTTTAAATACCATTGTATCTCCGGGAACTACTTTTTTCTTGAATTTTACTTTATCCATTTTGATAAAATAAGTAGAGTAATTTTCTGGATCCGGAACACTTGCCAAAACTAAAATTCCTCCCGTCTGCGCCAAAGCTTCTACCTGTAAAACTCCAGGCATCACTGGTTCTTTCGGAAAGTGACCTACGAAAAACGGTTCGTTCATCGTCACATTTTTCAATCCGACCACATGCCTTTCAGATAGTTCTAAAATTTTATCAATCAATAAAAATGGTGGACGGTGTGGCATCAATTTCATAATTCCATTGATGTCGTAAACCGGTTCTTTATAAATATCGATATCGGGAACATTTTTCTTTTTCTGCAGTTTCCACTGTCTGTTTAATTTCTTAGCAAACTGAGTATTTACAAAATGTCCTGGTTTGTTTGCGATAACCTTTCCTTTAATTTTAACACCAACCAAAGCCAAATCACCGATCACATCTAATAATTTGTGACGCGCCGCTTCATTAGGATAATTTAAAGTAAGATTATCTAAAATACCATTCGGACGAATTGAAACTTCATCCTTACCGAAGGCTTTTTTTAATTTATCTGCAGTTTCTGGCGTCAATTCTTTATCAACATAAACGATGGCGTTAGAAATATCACCACCTTTAATTAAGCCTGCATCTAAAAGCATTTCTAATTCATGTAGAAAACTAAAAGTACGCGCCGCAGAAATTTCGGTTTTAAATTCAGAAATATCTTTTAAAGTCGCATTTTGAGTTCCTAATACTTTAGTTCCAAAATCAACCATCGTTGTTACTTCATAAGTATCAGATGGGATGATGGTAATTTCCGAACCTGTTGCCGGATCGCTGTAACTCAATACTTCTTTTACAACCAAATATTCTCTGGCTGCGCATTGTTGCTTGATTCCTGCTTTCTCGATCGCTTCTACGAAAAATTTAGAAGAACCATCTAAAATCGGTGGTTCTGCACTGTCCATTTCTAAGATGGCATTATCAATATCACAGCCAACCAAAGCAGCAAGCAAATGCTCACAAGTATGGATCCTAACTCCTAATTTCTCTAAGGTTGTTCCGCGTTCGGTCGTCGTTACATAGTTGACATCAGCTTCAATATGAGGATGTCCCTCCAAATCTGTTCTAACGAAAACAAAACCTGTATTTTCTTTAGCAGGTTTGATGGTTAAAGTTACTTCGCGACCAGTATGCAGTCCGATTCCGGAGAGAGAGATCTCTTCGTTTAAAGTTTGTTGTTTATCACTCATTAGTTTTATCTTTTGAGTTATTCTCAAGAGTATTTATTCGTTTAACAATATCGGCGAAGTTTCTGAAATGCACATAATTTCTTCGGTAATCGCCTGCATTAATTGCTGGTGAACCGTACAGAATTTCGCCGTCTTTGGTGTTAGAATTAACACCACTTTGTGCCTGTATTTTTACTTGATTTCCAATTTCGATATGACCTACAATCCCGACTTGACCGCCGATTTGATTCCAGTCACCAATCACGGTCGAACCAGCTATTCCCGCTTGTGCAGCAATAACGTTGTTCTGACCAATTTTCACATTGTGAGCAATTTGGATCAAATTATCAATTTTAGTTCCTCTTCCAATAATGGTTGAACCAATGGTACCGCGATCGATACTACAGTTAGAACCAATTTCTACATGATCTTCTAAGATCACATTTCCTAATTGTGGAATTTTTTGATAACCGTCTTTGGTTGGTTGAAAACCAAAACCATCAGACCCAATTACGGAATTGGAATGAACGATGCAATTATCGCCGATCACGCAGTAGTCGTAAACTCTTACACCACTGTACAACACGCAGTTTTTACCGATCTTTACATTTTTACCGATAAATACCTGAGGATAAATTTGAGAACCGTCGCCGATCTTTACTTTTTCAGATACGCAGGTAAAAGCACCTACATATACGTTTTCGCCTACAGATGCAGATTCATGAAAAACTGCTCCATCTTCAATTCCTGATTTACGGCCCTGCATCTCTTGATACAGATTCATAAGAACCTGAAAAGCCAGATAGGCATCTTCAACAGCGATAATGGTTGGTTGGTAAGGTTTGTCGGATAAAAGTTTCTCGGAAACAATTAGAACTGAGCATTTTGACTGATCAATATACTCTGCAAATCTTTCTTGGGCAACGAAAGAAAGATGGCCATCTTCGCCACTTTCGATAGGCGAAACTCCTGTGATCAGGGCCTGCTCATCTCCTATTATTCTTCCATTAATAAAATTTGCAATCTGCGATGCGGTAAATTCCATATCTGGCAAAGATAAGAAATTCCCAAATATGCCAAATCATTTATGCAACAAATAACTGCTTTAAATTTCTCGTGGGAACGATAAAATATACTTGGTATTCAATTGATTGATAAATGAGGAAAGAATTTGATTTTCAGAACGGTCGAGGGTGATTTTCTGACCATTCTTTAGCAATAGGTAGATGGGCTGTTGTTCAGCATTGTAAGGTAGTAGATCTCGCGAGATCTGCTCCACTAATTCGGCTCCGATAGCTGATCCGAACTTGCTGTCGGTTTTATTTATTTTATCGGTAATAAATTCTGAATCAAACGGTTTTGAAGAAATAATTGTTTTAGGGAATTTACGTTCAATAACACATTTACACAGATAAGACAAAACGATATCTTCATTTTTAGACCAGAACTTGGTGGCTTGAATTACATCATTATCGTCGAGTTCTGTAAAACGTTGAATGTCTTCTTCGGTCGCTTTATCAAAATGATTCTTATTGAGAAAGTACGCCAGATTTTCAGAAGCTGGCAACGCTTTCCCTTTCGAAACCAAGTATTTTGCACGTGCTAAAATTTTCACCAAAAGTGATTCTGCTAAAACTGAAGTCTTGTGATAATAAACTTGCCAATACATAAACATCCTCGCCGTAAGGAAATTTTCTATGGAATAAATTCCTTTCGCATCAATTACCAATTCATCCTCTGAAACATTCATCATCGAAATGATACGCTGGGTATTTACATTTCCCTCAGAAACGCCGGTGTAGAAACTGTCGCGTTTTAGATAATCCAAGCGGTCAACATCTAATTGTGACGATATCAATTGGTTAAAGAATTTTCGTTCGTATTTTCCCTGAAACATTTCAATCGCCATGGAAAGCTCACCGTTAAATTCCTGATTCATTTTATTCATCAACAACAGCGATAATTTCTCGTGGTGCCAGTCGTCCATTAACATGTTTTCTAAGGCGTGAGAAAAGGGACCGTGTCCAACATCGTGAAGTAAAATCGCTAATAAAGCTGCCTTCTCCTCTTCTATTGAAATTTTTACGCCTTTTAATTTTAAAGTTGACAACGCCGTAAACATTAAATGCATCGCACCCAAAGCATGATGAAATCTGGTATGTGTCGCTCCAGGAAAAATTAGATTTAATAATCCAGTTTGAGAAATCCGTCTTAATCTTTGAAAATAAGGATGCTCAATCACGTCAAAAAGAATTTCGTGCGGAATACTGATAAATCCGTGAACAGGATCGTTGATGATTTTAAATTTATTAGTCATAATAGAAACTTGGAGGTGCAAATTTACAATTTAGTTTTAAGGTAAAAATCGATGTTTACGTTACTAAACAATTATATAATATATTTATTAAGACCATTTAAATTTAACGGAACTTTAACTTGAGTTTAAAGAAAAGTTGGCAGTATTTGGTTGTATTTTTGGGAACACTTAGATCATAAAATATTGAGTATTAATCGATGAATTAAACTCGATTTTTAAAACATTAAATAAAAAAAGTAAATGGCAAAAGTTATTTGGATAGACGATGAAGTAGATTTACTAAAACCACATATTGTATTTTTAGAAAACAAAGGATATACAGTTTCACCCGTGAATAACGTGAATGAAGCTTTAGAAATGATTGAGAAAGAAAATTTTCAATTAGCCTTACTGGATGAAAACATGCCGGGAATTTCAGGTTTGGAAGCCATTCCGATGATTAAAAACATCGACTCTGCCATCAAAATTGTAATGGTGACCAAGAATGAAGAAGAATCTATTATGGAACAAGCGATCGGTTCTCAGATTGCCGATTACATTTTAAAACCTGTAAATCCCAATCAGGTTTTACTTTCATTAAAGAAAAATTTGCAGGAAGAAACTTTGGTTGAACAAAAAACCATTCTAGAATACCAACAGGAGTTTCGAAATCTTTCGATGGAACTTTCCTATTTAAGAACCTATAAGGAATGGGCCGAATATTACAAGAAAATCCTAAACTGGGAAATTAAATTTGATAAAGTTTTCGACAGTGAATTTTCAGAATTATTGCAATCACAGAAAGAAGAAGCCAACATTCAGTTCTCTAAATTCATTGAGAACAATTACGAAGACTGGTTGAATACTTCGGACAAACCGATGATGAGTCACACGCTGTTTAAAGATAAAATCAAAACAGAAGTTGAAAAGGAAAAAGTGCTTTTATTGATGATTGACAATCTACGTTATGATCAGTGGAAAGTGATCGAACCTCTATTTACTAAATTTTATCAGAAAACTTCAGAAGATTCGTACTACAGTATTTTACCAACGGCAACTCAATATGCGAGAAATGCTTTCTTTGCTGGCTTAATGCCGTCGGAGATTGAAAAAAGATTTCCACAATATTGGATCAATGATAACGAAGATGGAAATAAAAATGAGCACGAACGCGATTTTTTAGAAGATCAAATGAAGCGTTTAGGCTTATCTCACAAGTCGATGAAGTATCTGAAAATCTTAAATGCTGACTTCGAACGTAAAGTTTTAGATGATTTTAACCAGCATAAAAGTAATGACTTACTGGTAATTGTTTATAATTTCATTGATATTTTATCTCACGCAAAAACGGATAATGTTATTGTTAATCAATTAATTAGAGATGATAAAACGTTCCGATCGTTAACTTATACTTGGTTTGAGAATTCATCTTTATTAAAAATTATCAAGCAAGCCGCCGAAAACGGATTTAAATTAGTCATCACGACTGATCACGGAACTATTTACGTGAAAAAACCGAGTAAGGTAGTTGGCGACAGAGAAACGTCAACCAACATTCGGTATAAAACAGGAAGAAGTTTAACGTATGAAAAAGGCGACGTTTGGGCAATTTCAAATCCGGAGAAATTATTTTTACCGAAAGGAAATTTGAGTTCCAAATATATCTTCGCGAAGAATAACACCTTTTTAGCCTATCCGAAAAATTACAATCATTTTGTGAATTATTATAAAGAAACCTATCAGCACGGTGGGATTTCTTTGGAGGAATGTATTATTCCGATCAGCATATTAGAACCTAAGTAGTTTTTTTCATAGTTTATTTCTTTAGGTTCGAAGGCGGAGAAAACCATTGGTTTTTTCCGCTTTTTTATGCACTGAAATGAGATCTTATCAATTTTAAATGAAAAATAAAAAGGCTGGTTTATTTTTGTAAAGCATCTAGTTGAGACAAATCGTGATAAGTGAATTCGGTGATTTCTTTTTCAATTAATTTTGTTTCAGTTTCCTTTAAAGATTGATAGTCGCTGAAATCATTAATTTCAAATGCCCAGCGGGAATTAGTTTTTAACAATTTTCGCACTGCTTCAGTCTGGTCAAGCTTATGATCTAAACTCGAATTTCCATACGCCATAATATGGGTTGTGATATTATTTCGGCCTAAAGTTTTTGCCACTTTAATTGGAAGATACATGGGAACACTTACGCTTAGATCCAGTCCATTCTTATCGCACCATTTTTTAGCATTGTTAAACAGCTTCATCTGTATTTTGGAATACAGATCTCTATTTTCCTCGTAATCATTAAAAGTATGCGGCTCTATATCCAAATGAATTCCTTTGAAACCTAAATCTTTACCCATCAACATTACTTTTTCCAAATGAATAAATCCATCGGTTTCTTCTGCATAAGAATTTTCACCAATCAGGAAATCGATCTGTATGTCTTTTTCGGCAGCTAATGTTTGGAACGATTTAAGTTTTTCCAGATCCATGGTAGGATTTACAGAAAGAAAAAGAGTTTTGATATTCCATTTCTCTAGCAACTCCATAAGGTAAGGATTTCTCTTCTCGTTAAAAAAAGCAGTCCATAAGTAAGCGTCGTTTACTTTCTTGTCGTTTTTGTAAATATGTAGTGAATCTTGCTTTAAACTCATACTTGACAAGTTTTGAGAAAACATTCCGACATTGAATATTAAAATTAAAATGATTTTTTTCATGAATAAATCTGAATCAGGCAAAGATATATAAATATGCAGTGAAAATTTTGTAGTGATTCATTTGATAGGTTTACTGAAAACATGGAGATTTTTGATGTTTTTTTAATGAATCAATTTCAGGATTCTTTTTAATAACGATTCCAAATTTGTATTTTTGATGAAATTGAAAATACATGAAAATTATCTCTTATAATGTGAACGGAATTCGGGCAGCTTTTACCAAAGATTTTTTAGGTTGGCTGAATGTTGCTGATCCTGATGTCATCTGCATTCAAGAAAGTAAAGCTGGAAATGATCAAATCGATATTGAAAGTTTACAACAAAACGGCTATTTCAGTTATTGGCATTCTGCACAGAAAAAAGGCTATTCAGGCGTTGGCATCGCTTCTAAAGTTCAACCCAATCATATTGAATACGGATGCGGAATTGAGCAGTACGATTCTGAAGGTCGAATTATGCGTGCAGACTTCGATGGTTTCTCGGTTATTTCGGTCTATGTCCCTTCAGCATCGAATATTGAAAGGCTGGATTTCAAAATGAAGTTTTGCTACGATTTTCTAAATTACATTAAAGACTTAAAGAAAACGATTCCTAACCTTATTATATGTGGTGATTTTAATATTTGCCACAACGCGATCGATATTCACAATCCAGAAGGTTTAAAGAACACTTCCGGCTTCCTACCCATGGAAAGAGAATGGATGACGCAATTCATCGAAGAATGCGAACTGATCGACAGCTTCAGGTTTTTTAATGATCAACCTGATAATTATTCCTGGTGGAGTTACCGACAAAATTCCCGGGCACGAAATAAAGGCTGGAGACTGGATTATAATTTCGTGTCGTATTCTTTAAAGGACCAACTTTCCCGCGCTGCAATTTTGAGTGAAGCGGTGCATTCTGATCATTGTCCGGTTATGGTGGAATTATCGTAAAATATTTCAATTCCAAAAATTTCATACTTTCATATTCATAGGTCTTCACCCCTATGCTTTTGATTAGCGCCACTCCGTGGCTTTATAGTTAGAGTGTATTGGATGTGCTATTCGTTTTATGGAGATAATTCAGTGGTGATTTTTATCTTAATTATTCAAAAGCTACCATTGTTGCGACCCGACTTGAGTGGAACTCTTTTTGTGGAATGCAGTGGATTACTTCGACAAGCTCATGACAGGCTTAACGAAGATTAGTTCTCCTAAATACATTCAGTTATAAAATTACAATTGCTCTTAATTTTGATGATGCCTTTAAAAAGGTATGATTGTTGTCTCTTCTCACAAGTCGAGGCCAATAAAAAAGCCGACTCAACTGAGACGGCTTTGCTTATTACTAACGTAAATGTTAATCGTTGTCGATAATTTCGTATTCAACTGGCATAGTACCTCTACTGATATTGCCAATTGCATCGAAGGCTGCTTTCGAAAGATCAAGTGCTCTGGAAGAATGAAAAGGACCGCGGTCGTTAATTTCTACTATTACACTTTTTCCTGATCTCAGGTTGGTCACTTTGACCATCGTCCCGAAAGGAAGCGTTCTGTTGGCTGCAGTTAATTTCGAATTACTGAAAATGTCGCCGCTTGCCGTTTTTCTACCGTTAAACTTATCGTGGTAGAACGATGCAAAACTTGTTTTTTTAGCATCTTCGGTATTTGTTTTAAAATTAAACAATCCGAGTGTTGAAATCATCATTATGATTAGGAGTATTCCTCTTTTCATCATTTTGAATTTATTTTTGTGGGTTTTGACTTTGCAAATGTATTCCGTAATTGATTCATACAACACCCAGATAGTTAAACTCTCATAACGAATTGTTAAATTTTTGTTAACAACTTCCGCATTCTCTGTAATAGCAGGAATTCACAAACATTCTTAATTTGTGTTAAAATTAAAGGTTAAATGTTAACGATTTTAACTAACTATTGCATAACAACAAAAGTTTTCGTATATTAAAAGACTGATTACCAAATAATTAAATAAAAAATACTCCTGGAATTTCCAGAAGTATTTTCTTACTTTATTTTTTTACAGATTTGTCAAAAATTCGACAAAAAATTGTTTAATCTTAAACTAATTCACCATACAAATCGAACTCTTCAGCAGAAGTGATTTTAATATCAGCAAATTCTCCGATCGATAAATAAGTATTTTCGGCCGGAACTAAAACGGTATTGTCAACATCCGGCGAATCGAATTCTGTTCTTCCGACGAAATAATTTCCTTCTTTACGATCGAAAATACAACGGTAAGTTTTCCCAATTCTTTCCTGATTCTTCTCCCACGAGATCTGCGATTGCAATTCCATGATCTCTTCCACTCTCGCTTCTTTTACTTCTTGTGGAACATCGTCCTTTAAAACATAAGCAGTTGTATTCTCTTCATGCGAATAAGTGAAGCATCCTAAACGGTCAAATCTTTGCTCCCGAACCCATTCTTTCATTTCCTGAAATTTCTCTTCAGTTTCGCCTGGGAAACCAACAATCAATGTCGTTCTGATCGCCATATCCGGAACCATTTGTCTGAATTTGGCTAATAACGCATTTGTTTTTTCGTGCGAAGTTCCACGTTTCATGGCTTTTAACAGATCAGAGTTGATGTGTTGTAAAGGAATATCAATATAGTTACAAACCTTTGGTTCGTTTTTAATAATTTCTAAAACATCTTCTGGAAAACCTGTTGGGAAGGCGTAATGCAACCGGATCCACTCTATTCCTTCTACCGTCACTAAACGTAAAAGTAAATCTCCTAAAGCTCTTTTCTTATATAAATCTAAACCATAGTAAGTTAGATCCTGTGCAATCAAGATCAATTCTTTAACTCCTTTCTTGGCTAATTTCTCAGCTTCAATCACTAAGTTTTCAATAGGTGTGGAAATATTTTTTCCTCTCATTAAAGGAATAGCACAGAAAGAACACGGGCGGTCGCACCCTTCAGAAATCTTTAAGTAAGCGTAATGTCTTGGCGTGGTAACCATTCTTTCACCTACCAATTCGTGTTTATAATCAGCACCTAAATGCTTTAATAATAAAGGTAAATCACGTGTCCCGAAATATTGATCAACATCTGGAATTTCTCTGATTAAATCTGGCTTATATCTTTCTGACAAACATCCAGTCACGAAAACCTGCTCTACTTCACCACGATTTTTTGCTTCTACATATTCCAGAATCGTATTGATACTTTCTTCTTTTGCATTATCGATAAATCCACAAGTATTGATAACAACGATGTCACCTTTATCTTCGTGTACTACTTCTTTTCCGTTGGCTTGTAACTGTCCCATCAACACCTCAGAATCGTAAACATTTTTGGAACATCCAAGCGTTACGATATTGATTTTCTTTTTCCCGACTGATTTTGTGCGCATTATAAAATTTATTGGGCGCAAAGGTAAGCATATTAATGGAAAAAATTATTCTTCTATTAAATTGTCCTCGTCGAACTTTGAAACTTCTTCTATTTCCTGTTTGCCTTTCTTTTCAAATAAAAGTCCAACCATCATCACAAAAGTAGTAAGCAAAATAACCTGAATCACCACTGATTCGTTAAGATGGACAAACCGCTGTTCTGGCGTTATACTCAGAAAAAGAAGAACGGTAATTAAACCTCGGGGTGCAATATAAAAAAGCGGCTGCATATCCATTTTTCCTAGTTTTAAGAAAATCGCGCGGAAAACGAAAATGGCAATCACAATCGAAACAGACCACACTAAAGAATCGACATTAATAATATCTTCCGTCTTTAAAACAAATCCGAATACAATAAAAAATAAAGTGCGAACGATAAAAGTGGCTTCTATCACCACATCTTTAAAGTGTTTGACTTCCCTATTAAATTTCGTAAAACGGAAATTTCTTAACAATTTCAGATTCTTTAATTCATCGATATTTCCTAAAACCAAACCAAAAAACAGAATAAAAATTAATGCCGGCAAATGATAAATCTTGGAAATCTGATAAATCAAAATATTCAGAATAATGATCGGACCATATTTAATATGATGATCAATTTTGGCTAAAAGCACCGCTAATATTAAAGAGGCTACGACCGAAATGACAAGCATCAACATAAATTGCCCGGCAAAATGGAATGCTCCGCTTAAAGAAATGACCGTTCCAAACGTAGCAAAATTGAAGAAGATGACTCCAATAATATCCGACAAACTACTTTCATAAGTAATAAATTGACGTTTGCTTTTCGTTAAGTTGATCGCACTCGGAATGGCAATGGAACTGCTGATGATACAGAAAGGGATAATATTAATCAGACTCTGTTTATAAGACAAACCCCATTCATAATGTAAAAAGACCGAAAAACCGACTGCGATGATCACCAGAGGAATTAAAGCGATGAGCACCGATTTCTTGACCACTTCTTTGGTAGATCGGTTTAATTCTAACTCCAGCGAACCTTCTAAAACGATCAGTATTAAACCGATGGTTCCTAAAATTGGAAGTACAACATTGAGATTGGGAACGATAATATCATACAAACCACCTACTTGGTTTAACACCCAACCAGTGGCCAGTAAAAATATAACTGAAGGAACTTTCGTGAATTTGGTGGTGATATCAAACAGATATGATATGAGTAGAATCACGCAGATTCCGATGATAAAGATTTCAGCCATATCGTAAATATATAAAAAAATTAAATATCACACTTTCAAAGGTGTTGCTTAGCTCAAAAATATTTTAAATAAAAACAAAAAAAAGAGAGCCATCATGACTCTCTTTTACTATAATAAATTAATTTGCTTAAACCAGTTTTTTCAAATAATCTCCATAACCACTTTTACCATATTTAACTGCAGACTCCAGTAACTGTTCTTTACTAATGAATCCTTTCATATAAGCGATTTCTTCAATACAGGAAATCTTGAAGCCCTGTCTTTTTTCCAGCACCTTTACAAATTCTGAGGCTTCGTGTAAAGAATCGAAGGTACCAGTATCTAACCAGGCTGTTCCACGTGACATTACACCGACGTCCAATTGTCCTTTTTCAAGGTAGATACGGTTGATGTCCGTAATTTCCAATTCTCCTCTTACGGAAGGTTTTAAGTTTTTAGCATATTCAACCACAGAATTGTCGTAGAAATACAAGCCAGGAACTGCGAAATTTGATTTTGCAACTTCTGGCTTTTCTTCAATAGAAACTGCTTTTAAATTTTCATCAAATTCTACCACGCCATATCTTTCAGGATCTGAAACCTGGTAAGCGAAAACACAGCCTCCTTTAACGGTAGTTTTGCTTTCTAATAATTTTGCTAAACCGGTTCCGTAGAAAATATTATCTCCTAAAACCAAAGCAACGGAATCATCACCGATAAATTCTTCACCCAAAATAAAAGCTTGTGCTAAACCATCGGGACTGGGCTGCACTTTATATTGAATATTACAGCCAATCGCAGAACCATCGCCTAACAGTTTGATAAATCCTTCTTGATCGTGAGGAGTAGTGATAATTAAAATATCTTTGATGCCCGCCAACAACAAAGTCGACAATGGATAGTAAATCATCGGCTTGTCATAAACTGGCATCAACTGTTTGCTTACAGCGATCGTTAACGGATACAATCTCGTTCCCGAACCTCCTGCTAAAATAATTCCTTTCATCTTAAGAATATTGTTTGTTGTAATATTTTTGATAGTCGCCACTGGTTACATTCTCTAACCACTCTTTATTTTCCAAGAACCAATCAATTGTTTTGCTTAATCCCTGTTCGAAAGTTACACTTGGCATCCAACCTAATTCTTTGTTAAGTTTCGTAGCATCGATGGCGTAACGTAAATCGTGTCCGGGTCTGTCTTTCACATACGTGATTAATTTTTCAGAATGACCTTCAGGGTTTTCTAATTTTTCATCCATTTGTTTGATGAGTTCTTTCACCAAATCGATGTTTTTCCATTCATTGAATCCACCAATATTATAAGTCTCACCCGTTTTTGCTTCATAAAATATTTGATGAATTGCTTTGGCGTGATCAATTACATATAACCAATCTCTCGTATACTTTCCATCTCCATAAATAGGAAGCGGCTTTCCATTTAAAATATTAGAAATGCACAATGGAATTAATTTTTCCGGGAAATGATTCGGTCCATAATTATTAGAACAGTTTGAAATAATAAACGGCATTCCATAGGTGTTTCCGTACGCTCTAACCAAATGATCAGAGGCTGCTTTACTCGCAGAATAAGGCGATTTCGGATCGTAAGCAGTGTCTTCTAAAAAGAAACCTGTTTCGCCTAGACTACCATAAACCTCATCAGTTGATACATGATAGAATAAATTGTTTCTTTTTTCATCTGGAAAATTTCCGTGTTGATGATCTGGATTTAACGTCCAGAATTCTCTGGCTAAATTTAAAAGGTTTGCAGTTCCATTTACATTCGTATTAATGAAAGCACTCGGATCTTCAATACTTCGATCTACATGACTTTCGGCAGCTAAATGAATAATCGCATCTGGGTTGTATTTTTCAAAAACTCTTCTCAATTCGTCAACATTGGTAATATCTGCTTTTTCGAAAACGTAATTGGGTTCGTTTTCAATGTCTTTTAAATTCTCCAGATTCCCGGCATAAGTTAAAGCATCCAAATTGATGATCATACTTTCTGGATGATTCTTTACAAATTCACGAACCACGTGAGAACCTATAAAACCAGCTCCACCGGTGATGATTATATTTTTCATATTTATTCTTTTCTAAAAATTACCTTGTGCAAAGGTAGGTTGAATTTCATCTTTCGCTGAAAGAAGAACATCGGCTGCTGGTAACTTCCAATCAATAGTCAACTCTTCGTCATTCCACAAAACTCCGCCTTCCGATTCTTTGTTGTAAAAGTTATCACATTTATAAGCGAAAATGGCGGTTTCCGATAACACCGAAAACCCGTGCCCGAAACCACGAGGAACATAAAATTGCAATTTATTTTCGCCTGAAAGTTCAACCCCAAACCATTTTCCAAAAGTTGGTGACTCTTTTCTTAAATCAATCGCAACATCCCAAACTTTACCTTCTAAACAAGAAACCAATTTGGCTTGTGCATGTTCCCGTTTTTGTAAATGCAGTCCTCGTAAAACTCCATAGGACGATTTTGAAACATTATCCTGAACAAAATGGCCATTCAAACCAGTTAACTCTTCAAATTTTTGTTCGTTGAACTTTTCATAGAAATAGCCACGATCGTCTTCGAAAATGGTTGGCTCTATGATGTAACAGTCTTTGAGTGGGGTTTGTTTAATTTTCATTAAAAAATTTTATTTAGAAAGTGAAAGTTGCTTTTTAAGAGTTAGCTTAATACCTAAATAGAGCAGAATTGTCGGAAGAGCAATGATTATGAAGCTTACCCAATCTGACCAATCCGCAAAAATCACTATCGCATTAATTACCAACTGAGCTACAGCATACATCACACTCACAGTAAGGTGCGAAATTTTCTTATCATTTGCAAATAGCTGGTAAAGATGTCGGCGATGTGCATCGAAAATATTTTCCTTTAATCTCAATCTTTCAATGATGGTTAAAATAGTTTCTGCTCCATACACCATTAAGAAAAGAATCCACTTTATTTGCCCAGTTTTAAACATCAAAAGTGATAAAAGTGCGATAATCCAAAATCCAATTCCCATACTTCCAATATCACCCAGAAAACATTTTGCTCTTTTTCGAAAATTAAAAAACAAGAAAACGACAGAGGCAAGCAACGGATAAATGATGAAATCAGCATCAACAAATTCGATTGTATTTTGATTAATGTACAAAAGCGAACACAACAACACTAAACTGTAAAGTCCCGACATTCCGTTAATTCCATCCATAAAATTATAAGCATTTAGAATACCAATAATTAAAACGTAACACATGGGAATCCCCCACCAAGGTAACAACTGAAAAGCATTTAAAAAATAAAGTAATAAGGTCACTGAAACAAAATGAAATATTAATCGAATCTTGCTCGACAAGTCGATCATATCATCAATAAAGCTAATGAGGCAGATGGTCAATAAGCCAGCACCAAATATCCAGAAATTTGGCTCCGCTGAATTATTCAGTGAAAATCCATAATTCTTAAAAACCACTTCGTAACCCAAAAAAAATAAGAAAGCAATAGGGAATATTATGCCTCCACCACGAAGCGTAATTTCGGTGTGTGCACTTCTATGATTTGGTTTATCAATAATATTATACTTATCGGCTATTTTAAAATAGCTTAGCATCAGTATAAAAAAAGCTAAAATGATGATTAGGTATTCCATTTACTTTTGAAAACTTTTAATTGTTTTTTCGAGACCTTGCTTTGCCGTGACAGGCAATCTTGAAAGTCCTAAAGCCATTTTTATTTTAGTGTTCGACACCATATAACTTTCTGTCAATTTTTTTAATCGTTCTGAATTTAATGGTAATCTAAAAAAGTCACCAGCTCTTGCAATACCTGAAATGAAATTGGAATTCAATTTCCATAGCTTCTCTTTTTTTCCACTAACATTAGCAATAATTTGAACTAAATGATTGGTAGAAATATGTTCATCATCTGCAAAATTATAAATTCCTGAACTAATTTGGGGAGTTTCAAGCATCTTTAAAATTAAAAAATTAAGATTATCAATACTTAAAAAAGATCTTTGGTTTTCAAAAGAAGCTAAAGGCCAAGGAAGACCTTTTTCGACCACTTTATATAACAAATTCAGATTTCCCTTATTTTCTGGACCATGTATCATACATGGTCTAACAATAAAAAGTCTTTTCCGGGCTGGTAAAATTTGTTTTAATAAAAAAATCTCTGCTTCTAATTTTGATTTGCCATAAGGTGTATGAGGATTGGCTTGATAATCTTCTTCAAGAATACCATCTATACTATCAGCAGCAGCTTTCACAGAACTGAAGTAGAAAAAATCTCTAATATCTGTCGCCAAGAAACGATTAAAGAGCGTGATTGTTAAATCCCTATTGATTGAAAAGTAGGATTCAGCATCAGCTGTATTGCTGGTATCATGAGCCTTTCCCGCTAAATGAATAATTGCATCCGCGTTGTTATCTAGAATCCAGCTTTCATTTCGTAGTGACAAAGCATCAATAACATTGCCTTGATCGATCAGATATTTTGATAAATTTTGACCGACGAAACCCGAACCACCAGTGATGATAATTTTCATTTTTTAATGTTTAATCTCTATCAAATTTAATTAATCTGACTTTTCTGCAATTGAATTTTAACGGAAGGATCCAATTGTTTTTCGTTCAGAATTCGTTCTAAATTATCAATGCAGGTTGATAATTGATAATTTTGCTGAAAGAAGTTTCTGCTATTAATTCCCATTTGCTCTAACTCGGAAGATGGTAAATCAGACATTTTTAATATTGTTTTGGCTAACTGTTTAGCATTCCCAGCAGAAACGGCTAAACCGCACTTGGCCTCCTCAATAATCTCTGCACCTTCGCCATTGAGCATAGCAACAATAGGTTTTGAAGCACTCATGTATGCTTGAACTTTTGCAGGAACGGTGAGGTTAAAAATTGTATCATTCTTTAAACTAACCAGCATCACATCTGCTTTATCAAAGAAACTGGCCATTGCTTCTACAGGAAAACGTCCAACGGTGATTACTGTATTTTCCAAACCATGTTTCTGTATAACATCCTGAACATAGGTCATTTTTCTTCCGTCACCTACGATAATAAATTTAATTTCGCCGTGATTTTTCAATTCTAAAGCAGCATCCATTATCGCTTCCAGATCTTGAGCCTCACCAACATTTCCGGCGAACATCACCTTAAATCCCAATGGTAATGTTGGAACAAGATAATTTTTATCTCCTTCGGAGATGGCGTCTTCTGCCCAGTTTGGAAAATATTCAAGCTTTTCTTCAAAATCACCCTTCTCTAAAATTGACTTTTTAAAGCCTTTTGAAGTAATGAGTATTTTCTCTGAATTCTTATAAAAACGGATAACCATATTTTTAAAAAATTCCAGAACAAATTTATTTTTAACTCCACCTGCAATTTCTAAACTTTCAGGCCAAAGATCCATCACCCAGAAATAAACTGGAACATTTTGCAACTTCTTTAATAGGAGTGCCGGATAAAACTGAGTAATTGGTGATGGCTCATGGACAAGCACCGCATCATATTTATTGCTGAAATTCAGAAAAAACGCTTTTAGGGATGCAAAAAAGGCAAAGCTAAAATAATTTAAAAACAACCGTACTCCACCTCCTTTACCTCGTAAAAGCAATAACGATCGAATGACTTTCACGCCATTAATTACCTGCTTTCGATTTTTAAAAATACCATATCCTTCAAACAGTTTACCTTCAGGATAGTTTGGCAATCCGGTTAATACGGTAACATCGTGTCCTCTTTTCTGGAGTTCGAAAGAAAGATCGTTACTTTTAAAATTTTCAGGAAAATAATATTGAGTTACAATTAAAATCTTCATTATTTACTCCAAACCACTCTATTGACATAATCAGTGTAGCTCAAAATAATGCGAACCACTTTTTCGGAAACATTAGGCATTGAATAATCCGAAACATATCGGTAATTTCTTTCTGCTCCAACTTTCTGCTGTTGCAGCTGCGTTAATCCCTGCATGATCCTTTCAGGTGAAAGACCTACCATCATTACACTTGCTTCTTCCATAGCTTCAGGCCTTTCGTGCGCATCTCGAATATTTAAAGCGCGGAAATTAAGAATTGAACTTTCTTCAGATATGGTCCCTGAATCAGACAAAACAGCACAGCTTCGCATTTGTAACGCATTGTAGTCATGAAATCCAAGAGGTTTTAAAAACTGGACCTCAGGACGAACAACGACTTTCATTTTATCGATCATATTTCGAGTTCGGGGATGGGTAGAAACGATGATTGGATAACCAAATTTTTCTGCAATCGCATTAAGACTTTCAATTAATCCGTTAAAGTTTTTTTCAGAATTTATATTTTCTTCCCGATGAGAACTGACCACAAAATACTTCCCTTCTTCAATATTCAATCTCGATAAAACATCAGATTTTTTGATTTCGGGTAAATAATGATTTAAAACTTCAAACATTGGAGAACCGGTTTTAATGATTCTGTCTGCTGGAAGTCCTTCTCTTAAAAGATATTCACGGGCAATATCACTGTAAGTTAAGTTCACGTCGGAAGTGTGATCTACAATTTTTCGGTTGGTTTCTTCTGGAACTCTTTGGTCAAAGCATCGATTTCCAGCTTCCATGTGAAAAATTGGTATTTGTCTTTTCTTCGCCGGAATTGCGCAAAGACAAGAGTTGGTATCTCCTAAAACCAAAAATGCTTCCGGTTGCAATTCTTCTAAAAGTGGATCTATTTTGATTAAAATATTTCCAACAGTTTCCGTCGCAGTTTTCCCTGCGGCTTCTAAGAAATAATCTGGTTTTCTTAAACCTAAATCTTCAAAAAAAATTTGGTTTAGTTCGTAGTCATAGTTTTGACCAGTATGAACGATGGTATGTTCAATTGCTTCGGAGTTGTCAAGTGCGGTAAGAACCCTTGCTAATCTAATTATTTCCGGACGAGTTCCTACGACCGTCATTACTTTCAGTTTCTTCATTTATTCTATTTAAACTAATGCCTATTATGATGCTGCTAAAATACAAAAATTCTGGGACAGAATATAGGGCATAAGAAGTGAATGATAATACCAAATATTGTAGGAATATGGTGAAAAATAGAATGTGATAATAATTACTGATTTTAAAAGTGAATTTCTGCAAATTTTTAAAAACAGGAATGAATTTTAATAAGTAAATCACAAAGCCTAAAAGTCCGGTCGCCATCAATAATTCTAGAAACAGATTGTGTGGGTACATTCCGTCCTCGTAATGCGTTCGCCCACCAAACAATGGATTGGCGTTAAAAATCTCTATCGAACGTTCAAAAAGTGGAGTTCTTAAACTGTTATCGCCTTTAAAAAGCCAATTATAAGTTCGGTCAACAAACATCATTTCATACTGATCATTTTTCCCAAAATAGTAGATACCCATGATAGCTACTGCAAGTAAAGACAGAAAAATCGCAAATAATTTGATATTTTTTTTGATCATTAATAAATACGGAATGACCACCATGATAGCGAGAAATGGACTTCTGGCTCCCGCAATAACGACTGTGGAAATACCTAGAATAAATCCGCCGATCAACAAATAAAGCGGAATCTTATGTGATTTAAATAAAAGATAAAAGAGAGAGAGTAAAGCCATGGAAGTACCCAGATGACCATAAGAAATATAATAAATACTAAAAATAAATCTTCGGCTTAAACCATGGGGCATGACCAAAGCATAAATGAAGTTGAGGGATAGCATCAGCAGTAAAGTATAGAAAAAACCTTTCGCAACTTGCGACAGATCAACATTTCTATAATTAATAAATAACAATGCAACAGACGGAATCCACGCTATGAGAATGATGCGAATATAAATTTCTAAAAAAGTTTGGCTAAATATCGGATCGTACGCATCAGTGCTAAAACTGATATAATTTTTTACAAAATAAAGCAGCCAGAAAAAACTTATTGAAATTACGGCTATATTTTTTAATTTTTGAAAGCTGAAATTTCTATAAATAATATACAGCGAAAAGAAAAAAACAAGCATTCGGTAAGGAACCGAAAATATTTTAGAATCTGCAATACCTAGCGGTACCGCAAAACTACTGCTCACCGTATACCCCACTACAATAACTAATAAGTACCAAACTTCAACACTATTTTTTTTAATCAAATTCATCATACTTCCACAAAATAAGTATCAGGGTCTTCCGAATTGTAGGCCTCATTAATCCAGAATAAAGTTAATAATTCTTCGTCGCCGATATTTTTAATATTGTGGGTGTACCAAATCGGCATGTCTACATAAGCTGGTTCATTGCCATCCAGGTAAAAATCCAATACTTCTTCAGAATCAATTTTTCGTAACTGAATTAGGGCTTTACCCTTGATAACGGTAAATCGTTCTATTTTACGGGTATGAAAATGATTACCTCTGGTAATTCCTGAAACAGTGCTAGAAAACGAACATTGCCCACCTATTCCCAATCGAATTACCTCTACAAATGCGCCCCTAGGATCAATATTTTGTATAAGTTTCACCGGATAATGGGTGGCAATATCGAAATAACATCGAAACGTATTGAACAGTTGATAATCAAAATTGGTTACAAGCTGCGGAACTTCACCTCCTTCAAAATATAACTTTTTATAACGTTCTAATTTGCTTAATACCTCCGATACTTTTATCGAATTCGTAAATGGGATAGTATACAATTCTTCTGTTTTAGCATTCTGAATTTGATCAAGAATTTCCTTTACCAATTCGGCTACATAGATTAGTTTCACCTCACCATCCATATCGATAGACGGTTGCTCACCATGACTTAATTGGTGACAAAATGTTGCAATGAAAGAATTGTAATGTGGAAGTCCAAAAGGTCCAAAAACATTAGGAATAATCAATCCGCTAAATATTCCACCTGAATTTCTGGCCCAATCTGCCAGTAGAGAACGTCCTTCTTTTTTGGATTTTCCATACAGATTATCTCTTTCTTCCTGAGATGAAGAGGAAAATAAAACGTGTGCTTTTGACGTAGTTCTTTCTAAAGAAGCCACCATTTTCTGCACCAATTCAATATTTTGGTGATACACCACTTCAGGATCGGGATGACGATTCATTGCAGCTAGGTGTACAATAACATCACACTGCTTCACAAATTCATCCAGAGCTTCTGGCTTTTCGAAATATTCTTTTTGAAAATCTATCCTCTGATATTCCTCGGGATTCAAGCCCAAAGTATTATATAAATGGGAGCCAACAAAACCATGTTGACCCGTAATTCCTATTCGTTTCATTTCTTCTTAATCTTAGTTGTCTGTAAAATAATCACTTGGATATCTAAATTCATCCTGAAGCTCTCCCAACTGATAATCTGCAAAAAGTAACAACTTGGAGTCTTTCGCCAAACCCTGAATTGACGTAGCAAATCCCGCTGGAATATGTAGGACATCCAAAGTTTCGGCAGTCAATATAAATTTGAGTATTGGTAGGTTTTTCGAGGGATTTTCCCACTGATCGATCTCAACCACTTTAATCTCAAAAGAACCTACAATTGCCGAGAACCAACGTTGCTCCACTCGATGTCCTTGCCAGGCCCGCTTAAATTCTAAACTTGCATTTTCAATCGTATAAAATCTTTTAACACCAAAAGCACTAAAGTCATTATTAAAAGTCAAGGTTCCTCGCTCGTCTTGGTGACGATTTCCTTTAATGATAAGAGGTTGCAATAGCATGCCGTAGTTTTTATTTTTAAAAATGATTTTTTTAGGATAACTTAATTATTATTCAAACAGAGCCTGAAAAAACAATTATTTCTAAGGATATTGCATCACATCTTCACCGAAAATTTCTTTGCGAATCAGCGGTAACGTTGAAACTAATGCTTTCAACCCTTCAACACCTTCTTGATTTGCGTTGTGAGAATGATAATCTTCTATCACAGCGATATCTTGCTCTCCTTCCGAGAAATACTTGGCATAATTCAAATCTCTGTTATCTGCCGGAACTCTATAAAAATCACCCATATCTTCTGCCTTCATCATCTCTTCTCGGGTACAGAGCGTTTCGTATAATTTTTCTCCATGCCGAGTTCCAATTATTTTAATTGGCGTTTCTTTGCCAGATAGTTCCATCAAAGCTCTTGCTAAATCACCAATCGTTCCTGCGGGTGCTTTGTTGACAAAAAGATCACCTGAATTCCCATTTTCAAAGGCAAATAAAACTAAATCAACGGCGTCTTCCAGTGACATGAAAAATCGGGACATGTTCGGATCAGTAATGGTAATTTCTTCTCCCTTTTGAATTTGATTTAAAAACAAAGGAATTACCGAACCACGAGAAGCCATTACATTACCATAGCGCGTTAAACATACCGTAGTATCGCTCAAATTTCTAGCTTCCGCCACCGCTACTTTTTCCATCATAGCTTTAGAAATTCCCATCGCATTGATTGGATAAGCTGCTTTATCAGTACTTAAGCAAATCACTTTATTAACCTTATTGGAAGCCGCTGCACGAATTACATTTTGAGTTCCTTCAACATTGGTTTTCACCGCTTGCATTGGAAAAAATTCACAAGAAGGAACTTGCTTTAAAGCTGCAGCATGAAAAACATAATCTACACCTCTGGTAGCAGGCTCTACACTGTTGTAATCTCTAACATCACCAATATAATATTTTATTTTATCGTTTTTATACAGGTTTCTCATATCATCCTGCTTCTTTTCATCTCTGGAAAAAATACGGATTTCTTTGAAGTGATCGGTCCCTAAAAATCTGTTAAGAACTGCGGTTCCGAAGGAACCTGTTCCGCCTGTAATCAAAAGGACTTTATCTTTAATTTTCATACTCATCTTAATATATATTTTCTTTCTCCGCCTTGGTCGGATAATTAATTAATACTGCTTTATAAACTCCTTTAAAAACAAATAAACTACCAGCTGCGACACCGATGATTTTATGTTTCTGGATTACTTTTTCGATATCACTAAGCGAACCTGCACCCCCTAATACGGTAAGTGGAACTGAAATACGCTCTCGGATCTTATCAATTAACGCCATGTCATAACCTTTCATCAATCCATCTTGATCAATGGAATTAATAATAATTTCGCCGGCTCCCAATTGCTGTGCTTTCGATACAAAATCGAGAGGATTTATACCTGTTGCTTTTTTACCGTTATGAGTAAAGACTTCATAGCCGCCAAAAAGTTTTTTCTTAATATCTAAAACCACAATGACGCTTTGCGCTCCTACTCGATCTGCAATCTGGGTAATCAAGTCTGGATCTTGTAGTATTGAAGAACTCAACGCTATTTTTTCGATACCAAGTCCAAATATTTTCTGTGCTTGCTCAATAGTTTTTACACCACCACCATAGCAGAGTGGCATTCTGGATTGGTTCGCAATTCTTTCTATTAAATTGTAATTAGGCTCCAAACCTTTTGCAGTGGCATCAATATCAAAAATTGCAAGTTCATCTACTTCTTTCTCATTAAAAATTTTGACCGCGTTGATCGGGTCGCCCACATATTTGGGGTTTTTAAAATTGACGGTTTTAACCAAACCGTTATCTTGCAACAAGAGACTTGGAATTATTCTTGGTCTTAGCATCTTCTAAAGTTTTGCAAAATTATGGAGTAAAATTTCGCCATAGTGATGACTTTTTTCAGGATGAAACTGGATTCCATACTTATTTTCGTGATGCGCGGCTGAGGCAAATTCAATTCCATAATCAGAAACAGCCATTACATCAGCGGATTGATTGCATTCAAAATAATAACTGTGCAAAAAATAAAAAATAGCATCTTTTTCTAACCCATCGAAAAGTTTATTATTACCTATCGATTTCACATCATTCCATCCCATGTGCGGTAGGCGAGTGACGTGGTGGATTTTAGTTTCATCAAATTTTTTCACTGACGCATCGATCCACTTTAGACCTTCCATATCCCCTTCATCACTATAATTCGCCATCATTTGCATACCGACGCAGATTCCGATTACTGGAATTTTTTCATTAAGGACGAGATCATCAAGATCTTCTCTCATTCCGGAGGCGTTTAATTTTTCCATGGCATAATCGAAGTGCCCAACGCCGGGAAGAATCAGTTTTTCGGCACCAATCAAATCAGTAGCAGTTTTTGCCACCTTTACAGAGACATCAACTCTTTTGTAAACATTTACAAAAGCATTAATATTTCCTACGCCATAATCTATAATAGTAATCATTTATCTAAAAAGTCTTTTTTCTAATCCCAACTTTTGCATGATCTGCGCTCCAAGTTTTATAAATCCTATTTTGTTTTTATAAGTTTTATAAGTTTTATTTTCACCTTCGAATATCGATTGTAATTCTTTGGTGGTCATCTCTAACTTATGGGCTACATATTCAAATTCTTTTTGTAAAAATTCTTCAGAAAGCTCTGGCTTCGAAACTCTTTCAAGTGCTTCTTCACGAGTCATTTGCCCCGTTAAAATTAAACTGGAAAAATGCGCCTTTCTTTTTTGATAACCAAATTTTCGGGGCAACCAATAATCTTCATAGAATCTGGTAAACCTGGACTCATGGTGCTTGTGCTGAAAAGGCTCCCAACCAAACTTATCCATCAATAATTTTTCAGCATCTTTTTTAATATAGGGTACAAGATCGAGTGGTTTAAAGACCTCCATTCCATGAATATATCGATATATAATTTTATAATTAATGATATCGACTAAAGGGAAAGTTTTAAGCTTTCTCTTTCCAAACTTACCATGAATATCTTTTACCAAAGTAGTATCAATACCAGGAAATCCTCCCCATTCTTCTGGTTCACGACAACATTCGGTAGAGAAATTACCTCCTGTTAAAACATAATTAATATTGTGTTTTCTTGCGAATTTATATAAACCTGAAAAGAAGGCATAATCTTGAGGCAGATCTTGGTCAGCAATTTGAGATTTTAAAAATGAAGTTTGCAAATCTTTCATTTCTTCCCAATTAATAACCTCTGTGTAAAGGTCTAACCCTAAACCGTTTATTAATTTTTCAATATTCCCAACGGCTTTATCAGTATTCCAGCCAGCGTCAACATGAAGAATTAACGGACGGATTCCCATCACTTCTGTTGCGATATAAGCTGCGTAGGAACTGTCTAATCCCCCGCTTAAGCCAATGATACAATCGAAATCTTTGTTTTTGCTGGTTTTTTTTATTTTATCAGCAATCTTCATGAGTTCCTCATAACCTCGTTCATCAGGATGCCAATTCGGTTCTATATTTTCCTTATAATTCGTGTAATAATCACTCTCGCCTTTTTCGTTAAATACGATATTCGGGTCCGTGGTATCCATAATTGTTTTGGTGCAGACCTGGTAAGGCCTCGTGGATAACGTGTTCATATTTATTTATTTTCTATCATAATCGAAAGGATGGACATTAAATATTGATCATAAAAATTTTCAAAATTTAATTTAGATCTCACTAGTTCCTGTTTCAACTTTGGTTCTTTAATTCGATTAGAATAACCATCAGCATTCCACAACATAATTCCATCAACCGATTTACCTTTGTATTGGGTGTTTTTTATGGTCGCAATATACAATTTAAAATCACTTTCGCTCAACGTCTCATAACCTAAACTGGCGTTAGAAGGATGATAACGGGACATGATCATTGGATATACTTCTTTATTATATTTTTGCGCAATTTTAATAATTTCCTTTGTATTTTCGCTAAGATAACTTTTGTTTTCTAAACTGAAATTGAGCTTATTATAAAAGATATAAATGGACGGAAACAGAACATCACTGTTTTTAATAATATCGCTAATCCGGTCATCTTTCTTATAAAACTGATCTGTACGCCCCCAATAAGTGGTGAAAGGAACATAGTAATATCCCCATTTCACGTTAGGTCTTGATTTTTTAACATAGAAAAGGACATCTAAAAAAAGTTTTTTACTCCTCTTAAATTCAAGAGAATTAATATCACCATTCATTAAATATTCCAGATAGGGCGCCTCCAAATCAATGTAGGCGATGCCTTGCTCGAGTTTATTAGGATAAGCTCTTTGCAATTCCTGATCAAGTAATTTGGCGCTGAACGAAAATTTGTTGCTTTTATCTAAAAATTGCACATCATTCACAAAGCCCACTTTCTGAATGTTATTTTTCTTTAAAAAATTGTTAAAAACAGAAGTATTGCTGTCTGCATAAACAAGTATTTTAACATCAGAAACTTGCTTATCCACAACTTTACCATTCAGATAAATGTTCTCCGAAATCATTGATTCCTTACTGGTGCAAAAAGTAAGTAACAATAAGGTACTAAGTAGAAACTTTAACATGGGATAAAGTTTTATTTATTAAATTGTTCCAATCTAAATATTTCATTGCTGTTTGAGCGGCATTCTTCTTTCCTTCAATTAAACACTCATCAACAATAAGTTTTTCGATTGCTTTCTTGATATTTCCTTTTGTTATATTACTTCTTTCCAATTCAATAATCGCCTGAAATTCATTTAAATAAAGAAGCGACTGTTGTCCTACATCGCCTACTACTAAAGGTAAATGAGAAGCTAAAGCCTGTTGCCAAACAATAGATTGACTTGCTGGAAATACCGCCAAATCTGATGCTGCCAGATGTTCGTACACGCCAACATTATTTTGCCAACCTACATAATGGATATTAGGATTATCAGCAGACAAATGTAGTAATTTTTCTTTGTAATTTTTATTCTGTTCATCAGCGTCTCCAACAATTATCAGATGGAGTGCATCATCTTTAATTTCATTAAAAGCTTCTAGTAGTAGATCGGTTTTTTTAGCGGGAGTAAATTTACCACCAGTGAAAATAACTTTATCAGAAGAGGAGATTCCCAGTTTGGATCTTAACTCGTTTCTGGTATTGGTTGCTTTAATGTCGGCTACTAAATCAACATCAGCACCGAGAGGTAACACCTCCATTTCAGCTTCGGGGATTTTATATACTTCGTTTAAAAATTTGGTACTGCCTGGAACGATTGGATAAAATCTTGATATATGCTTTCGGATCGGGTCCATATACAGTTTCTTACGAATAATTTTATGTAAGACATTTAAAGATAACCAGTTGTTGGCCGAGTTGCTGTAGTCAGCGTGATAATCCATAATCATTTTTACGTGTGGATTTCTTTTTTTGTAATCCAACATTTCGAACATGTTGGGCATGATATCGTGTACATAAAGCAGGTCTGGCTGAAATTGTTCGACGATTGTAGTGATATCGGTATATTTTTTAATTTTCCCTTTAAAATTAAATTTAAAAGGAAGTTTTATAATTTTAGCTCCGTGGTCATCCAATTCACGGGCAGGTTTTGAATTATCGTGAATGTTATTATAGTAATCAAAAACATTGTCGTAGGTAGAGGTAATCACCGTTACCTCATGGCCATGCTTTCGATAATATTTCACCAATAGATTTTCCTGATACTCTAAATTTTCGATATAGAGCTCACACAACATTAATATTTTCATACTTCTATTTTCTCTTTTGAATGATACTGAATAATAAATAAGGCAATCCACAGAAGTGAAATTCTCCACGAATCAAAAGAGCCGCTCTTCATATCCTGAAAAAACAAATATAAAGAAATTAGTCCTAAGGATAATAGCGGCAAATAATCTACCCACGTAAAAACTTTGAAAAATAATACCAAATATAAAATTAAATAAAGAAGCCCGCCAACAATGCCGATTTCCATTACACTTTCTAAAAAAAGGTTATGCGGATAAAGTACAAGGTCAGTATCACTCAGGATCATGCCAGAACTGCCAATACCTAAACCGCTAAACAGATGATTGGTCACTGATCTGTACCCCTGTTCAAAGTAATAAATTCGTGCGGTCGCACTTTCGTCCTCACTGTAATTCTCGAGCACATTAAAACGATTGAAATCGATGGCTGAAAAATCAAAGTATTGCAAAAAAAGCATTGCACCCACCATGATAATCAACACATTTTTTAACGAAAGCTTTTTCACTTTTAAAGTCAGAAAATAGTGCAGGATGAAAATGAAAAATAGAAAGATGAGGGGTCCTCTACCACCGAGAACAAATAGTATAAAAACACTGTATAAAATAATAATTCTATTAAATAAGGTTTTGTTATCGATATGGAAAATTAAACTTGCAGAAATAAATGTTCCAATCGATAGGTAATTGGGAATGCCATAACCGATCACTGATTCAATCGTCTTCTCACTCATTTGGAAGTAAATAAACTGATCGGTAAAATATAAATAACTTAATATGACCAAGATGATAATATTGCCGACCATCATTACTTTTTTAAAATAGGGAATATCTTCTTTTTCAAAAAGTAAAAGTGGATATAAAAAGCAGAACATATTAAGAACGGTTGCAATTGATTTGCTTAATGCGTAATTAGAGGAGATGGTATACGCATTTGATAGTAGAAAGAGAATAGAAATTCCCAATACAGAAAAAACAATTGTTTTACCAAAGGAGGAATATGCAGTAAAATGCGGTTTAAACAAAAATGGAAAAATCGCCAGGAGCAAAACCGTGAAAACCAATGTTAAATCAACTGGCAAGCCTGGGATCCATTTAATGAGTCCTGAATACACCAGTAAAATATAAATAACAACTGCAAATTTTCTTAGATTAGCCATATCACTTTTGCGAGGTTTCTTTTGTAATTAAAAATTAATATTTGTTATCAATCTGCTCTGTTCAATAGTACGTTTTATTTTCTACAATTTATTCCTCGCTATTTTATAGGAGAAAAATAACATCAATAAATTAAAAAACACCGCATTGACCGAAAAAAGCACCAACGAGATTCTTGCGTCATTAAACAGCACTGAACCGAAATAAATCGCAAGGGCACCAAATGCAGCATTAAAAAATTGAAGACGCATCAGAAATTTTTGTTTTTCCCGAACGTAGTAGAGAGTATTCAACGGCGTGGCGATAAATTCAATACCTAAAAACAACGCGATGATCCGGGCGTAGTAGCCCGCCTCTAACCAGACCTCACCAAATAAAAATTTAAATAAAAATGGAGCAACCAAAAATACAATCAGGTAAATAGGGAGTGACATAAAGATCAATTTCTTAAAAGTTGATTCGTATAGAGCTTTGCAGTCGCCAGTTTTCCTGATCTCGTCAATGGCATCATTTCGAAAAACATTAGCAATCGAACTGGTGATCACAATATTAGGTAGCCTTAACATCCTGTTCGCCATCGCAAAAAACCCTACCACGGTAGTGCTGTATAATATCGAAAATAGAAGGGGAATAAATTGTTGACTCGCAGTGAGCGATAGATCAGAAAAAATCATATACCTGGGAAAAGACTGATATTCCTTCGCTACCGGCAACATCTTTTCTTTCTGTGCCCAAATTTGAGAAAGTAATTTTTCCTTAATTAAAATGAAAAGACAAGCGATTATAATTCCGATGATCAAAGACCATATCATCCCTTCTTTAAAACCCAACAAACCAAAAATGATACTAAAAATGGTTGCTGCAATAACCTGCACTGCATTTGAAATAGAGATGAGTTTGTATTTCTTATTCCGTTGATTCCAGTAACTTAAGGCGGAATAAACAGCGATAAAAAAAACATAGATCGGTGCTAAGTAAGAACTGCTATGATCTAAAAAACCAGATTGATCGTGAATTTGTAAAATATCTTTGAACAGAATAATACCAAACAGATACAAAAGAGAAATCCCAAATCCTAAAAATAAAATGAGTTTGATAATTGGAAGTGCCTCAGAGTTTTTCTTGGGAAGACCAATCGCTAACTCATAACGGCCCGTAGAAATTACGGCAAAAAAAACGGTGATGCTGGTGAAAACAGAGAGCACCCCAAATGCTTCTACAGAGAATAATCTGGTCAGCAAAGGAGAACTTGCCACCACTAAACCCTGGCTAATTAAAGTACCAAACGCTAAAGTAGAAACGTTTTTTAAAAACTGATTCCGAAATATTTGCTGTACTTTCTGCTTCACTTATCCTTTTTGTACCTTCAATTCGTAGATCCTTTCTATAATATCAACAACCTTTAATCCTTCCAAAGCATTAGTGGTAATACTGTTACGGCCTTTCAAAACGTCGACAACATTTTCAATAATATAATGATGATTGGCAGCGCTACCTTTGTAAGCACCGTAATCATTACCTGGATTGGTTGCAGCTAATTCCGGCATTTCGTAATCTTTTACGTGGCAATACTCTACTTCATTCATATATTGTCCACCCACTTTTACCGATCCATTTTCGCCAATAACGGTGATACTGCTTTCCAGATTTTTATCCCAGATCGAGGTCGAATAATTGATGCTTCCCATTCCGCCATTAACAAAATCAAAACTCACGAAGCCCGAATCTTCAAAATCGGTTAAATCTTTATGGTTAAAATCTGCGAATTTGGCTTGAATATTTTTAATGTCTCCAAAGTACCAGTACATTAAATCCAGAAAGTGACTGAATTGAGTAAATAAAGTACCACCATCTAAATCTCCTTTTCCGTGCCAGGATTCTGGTTTGTAGTATCGATCATCCCGATTCCAGTAACAGTTGATCTGCACCATGAATACTTTACCCAACGTACCTGTATCCAGCAATTCTTTCAACCAGACACTTGGTGGAGAATATCGATTTTGCATGACACAAAAAACCTGTTTATGCTTTTGCAATCCCTTAAAAATCAATTTTTCTGAATCGGTCTTGGTTAAAGACATCGGTTTTTCAATAACCAAATGACGACCAGATTCCAAAATTTTCATGCCCTGTTCTGCATGAAATCCATTTGGAGTCGCGACATTAATCACATCAATTTCTAAATCAGATTGCAGCAATTCATCGATGGTAGCAAAAAATGGAACTTTAAATTCTTCAATTCCTAAGGTGGCAGGATCTTTAACATCCACCAAACCTACCAATTCACATTCCGTGTTACGGGCAATCATTTCAGCGTGTCTTTTTCCGATGTGGCCGCATCCTACGACGGCGAATTTTATTTTTTGAGTCATTTAATTCAAATTATATTTTTGAAACTTTGGCGTCTTTTAATTGATATTTTACACCCGTGTCGGCGCAGGTGGCGATTCCATTTTCATCAAACTCCAGGCGCTCACCAAACTCGCTCATCCAACCCATCTGACGGGCCGGATTCCCAACAACAAGCGCGAAATTTAAAACCTCTTTCGTCACAACAGCACCGGCTCCGATAAATGCATATTCCCCAATATTATGGCCGCAGACAATCGTAGCATTAGCGCCAATCGACGCGCCTTTTCCGACATGGGTTTTTAAATATTCATTTTTGCGATTAACAGCACTTCTAGGATTGATCACATTGGTAAAAACCATCGATGGTCCTAAAAAAACATCATCATCACAAGTAACTCCTTCATAGATGGAAACATTATTTTGAACTTTCACATTGTTCCCTAAAACGACTTGGCTGGATACGACTACATTTTGACCAATATTACAGTGACCTCCTAAAACAGCACCTGCCATGACGTGCGAAAAATGCCATATTTTAGTCCCTGCTCCAATCGTACAGCCTTCATCGATAACGGCTGTTTCGTGCGCGAAAAAATCGGTCATAGTATTCAATTTAATGGGTAAAAAAGTTCTTTATACTTTCAATAACATAGTCTGACGACTCTTGATTAAATTCGGTATGAATAGGTAAAGATAATACTTCTTGACATAAAAGATCGGTAATAGGCAAATAAAAATCTGCACTCACATAGGGTCGAAATGCTTCCTGGTGATACAGTGGCAATGGATAATAAATCATCGATGGAATGTTTTTCTCTGCAAGAAATTGTTGTAGGGCATCTCTTTTTCCATTTTTAATCTTCAAGGTATATTGATGAAAAACATGGTTGGAAAAAGCAGATCTTTTCGGAATCTGAAGTTCAGCAATTTCTGAGAGATGCTGGTCATAATAATCAGCCATTTTATTTCTCGCGCCAGAATAGGTATCCAGATGTTTTAGTTTAACCTTCAGAATCTCTGCCTGTAAGGTATCGAGGCGGGAATTACATCCCAAAACCTGATGGTAATATTTTTTTTCCTGACCGTGATTCGTAATCATTCTAATTTTCCCTGCCAGTTCATCATCATTCGTCATCAACGCACCTCCGTCGCCGTAACATCCTAAATTTTTGCTGGGAAAAAATGAGGTACAACCAATTTCTCCTATGGTACCTGTCTTTTTTACGGTTCCATCAGAAAAAGTATAATCAGACCCAATGGCCTGTGCATTATCTTCAACGACAAACAAATTATGTTTTTTAGCAAACGCTAAAACCTGCTCCATATCTGCACTTTGACCGTACAAATGTACAGGAACAATCGCTTTGGTTTTGTCGGTAACGTACTGCTCTAAATTTTCTAAAGAGATATTGAAAGTTTCAGGATCAACATCAACCATAATTGGAATAAGTCCCAACAAACCTATCACTTCGGCGGTTGCAACGTAGGTAAAAGCGGGACAGATCACCTCGTCGCCTGGTTTTAAACCCAAAGCCATCAGCGCTATTTGTAACGCATCGGTTCCGTTTGCGCACGGGATAACATGTTTTACTCCTAAATACTGTTCGAAATCTTGTTGAAATTCCTTAACTGCAGGACCATTAATGAATGCTGTTGTATCCAGACAATTTTGAATTCCAGCAGCGATTTCCTCCTTAATTTTTTCATATTGACTTTTAAGGTCAACCATTTGAATATTCATCATGTGTTTTTTAATTATCGTTAATCAATAAGAAGGTCGCTTACTCTGTTGCCTATCGAAAGACACGAAGTTGCTGCAGGTGAAGGCGCATTTCTGACGTGAATGATGTTCCCATTTTTTAGAATATCAAAATCGTCAATTAACTGTCCATTTCTATTTAAAGCTTGGGCACGCACTCCAGCTCCACCAGGAATAAGATCATTCTCCTGAATTTCAGGCATCAGTTTTTGTAAAGCTTTGGTAAAAGCAGCTTTGGAAAGGGACCGATAAATCTCGCCCATGCCTGTTTTACCATATTTTGCTGCGATTTTCCAAAAGCCAGGATAAGTAAAAGTTTCTAAGGTATCAGAAAAACTGAAATCTGAAAACGTATAACCTTCTCTTTTAAATGCCAGCACCGCATTGGGTCCGGCTTCGATATTGCCATCAATCATTCTGGTAAAATGCACGCCTAAGAAAGGAAAATTCGGATCGGGTACCGGATAAATAAGGTGTTTTACCAAACCTTTCTTTTCCGGCTTTAATTGATAGTACTCACCCCGAAAAGGCACGATGATGAAATCATTTTCAGGATTGGTTAACTTCGAAATTTTATCAGAATATAAACCGGCACATGAAACAATCTTCTTGGTCATATAGTCCGACGTTTCAGTTTGAACGGAGAGTTCGTTGCCGTGTTCATTAATTTTGATGACCTCTTCATTGAACAAAACCGTGCCCCCCAATTCTTCCAATAATCTTTTAATTTGTACAGCAATTGCAGGATAATCAATAATACCTGTTTGAGGCACTTTGATCGCACGTACGCCTTCACAATGCGGTTCAATTTCTCTAAACTCATCTCTGGAAAGATACCGTAGATTTTGTAATCCATTTTCTAAACCACGCTGATAAATGGTGTCGAGCAAGGGCAGTTCGTCCCTGTTGGTCGCTACAATAATTTTTCCGCACAGGTCGTAGGAAATACCATATCGCTCCGCAAATTGTACAATCGACTGATAGCCTTCGATGCAGTTTTTCGCTTTTAAACTTCCTGGTTTGTAATAAATCCCGCTATGAATTACTCCACTGTTATGTCCGGATTGATGCTGTGCAACGGTATGCTCTTTTTCCAAGACCAAAACCTTGGCTTGAGGATTTTTGAGTTGATACTGATAAGCTGTTGAAAGCCCTACTAAACCTGCTCCTATGATAATTGCGTCATATTTCATTGCATGTTGGGATCTAAAATATCTTGGTTAAATAGCATTATATTTTAAGGCAAATAAGAGCAGACCGAAAATTACACGATCGTGTTAAAAAAACTTCGTACTTAATTAATGTCCATCATTTTCCATTCAATTACTATCCACGCAACACTGTCATTAACGGAGTGTACTTTAACTCCCACTACATTCGCAAATTTATTGCGGTCTGTTAGAAGCGGTCTTTAAGCTTTTCAAAAAACGTTCTATTATCTACTCCGTAACCGTAGCCATATTTATTGCCGTAGCCATAATGCTCTCTACTCACATCATTAAGCACAAAGGCTGCATTAATAATTTTATTACTGTCCATTTGCTTAATCGCAAAATCGATAAGCGCCTTTTCGGTAAATCCGGAACGCATCACATAAATAGTAGCATCTGCCAGATCAGAAATGAGTAATGTATCGGTAACAAGCATTAGCGGGGCCGTATCCAGAATAACATAATCATATTCTTTTTTCAGCTCTTCAATTAAAACCTGATATTTACCATTGTTTAACAAATCAGTCGGATTTGGTGGAATACTTCCCGAATAAATAAAATCACAGTAAGGATTAAAAGGAGAAGGCTGAACGATCTCGCTTTTGGTGACCTGATCATCATGCAGATATTCAGTCAACCCTATCAAACCTCGGCTCACCTCACTAAAACGCTGCAACTGTGGATTTCTAATATCTGAACCGATAATAACCACTTTTTTATGAGGAGTCGCTAAGGTTAAAGCCAGATTGACAGATACAAAAGTTTTACCTTCACCCTTGATCGTTGATGTTACAAAAATTACGCGCCCATCAGACCGCTTTGGTAACATAAAATTCATATTGGTGATCAGAATTCTAAAGGCTTCTGCCAATGGAGTAAGATCATTTTGCAACACCACTTCACTTTGTCCTTTTTCAAGAGACGGAATTTCTCCAAGAACGGTTTTTCCTTTTGATAACCGCTCAATATCATGTTTGGTCTTAACCTTATCGTCAAATAGCTGGATCAGATAAATCAAAATAAAAGGAAGAATCAATCCCGACATCAATCCCATCAAAAGGACAATCGATCTTTTAGGTGCTACTGGAATCGGAGAAACAAAAGCTTCATCTACCACGCGGGCTTTCGGTGCAGTCACCGCTAACGAGACGGCAGTTTCCTCCCTCTTTTGCAGTAGCAATAAATACAAACTTTCTTTGATTTGCTGCTGTCTTTCGATATCTCTGAATATTTTTTCCTGTGCCGGCATTTTAGAAATCTTTCCTCCTAAACTGTTTTGTTCAATAACATAATTGTTTTTGGCAATTTGTAAGGCACTTCTACTCTTGGCTAAACTTTCAACAACAGACGTTCTCATATTGTTGATCTGTTTAGATAAATCAACAACAAGGGGATTTTGCGCGGTCGCATTTTCCAGCAAACGGCTGCGCTCTAAAACGAGTTGATTGTAAATGGCGATATTCGAAATAGCAGCAGGATTATCCAGACCGACATTTCCTGGTAAGATCTGACTGGTTCCCTGACGATTAACATAATTGAGCAACGTATTGGTGATTTCCAGTTGAGAATCAATTTCGATTTGTTTTGCACGGGCTTCTGCAGACGACTGTAATCCCAGTTTTGCTTCGGTGGCTAAATCAGTAATGCGGTTGGCTTCCTTAAATCGTTCTTTGCGATTTTCGACCTCACCCAGTTCATTACCAATAATCCGTATTCTTTCATCAATAAATTCTGCCGTTTTATTCGACTCCGAATTTTTATCCTCGATCGCATCATTATTGTAAACCTGAACCAGTTTATTAAGAATTGCTTTCGCTTTTTCAGTTTCAGCATAATTCATTGTAAGCCGGATGACCGTAACGTCTTTATTTACCAAAGCGACTTTCAGGATCGATTGAATCTGGCTCGTTCGAGTTTGCAGACTGCTTACACTCAATAAAAACTGATTAGAAGCTTCTTTAGGAGGAACGTACTCTTTATTTTTGGTAATGATAATATTGGCAAAAGGCAAACTGACCGTTTTTCCAAAACTCGTCCTTATTGGTTTTAATTCATCTGAACTAAGTTTCAGTTCATTTCCTGAAATAGAAAGTTCAATAGGTTTCTCAAAATATTTTACGCCAGGTTTTTCTGTAATAACCTGTACAATTACAGGCGAGCTTTTTCCGTAAACTTCCGTGTTTTGAAATTTTCCCTGACGATAAATGACCGCTTGTAAGCCAAGCTGTTGTACAACCTCCTGCATTAACTTCTTGGATTTAAAGATCTCCATCTCATTATCCACGCCATTACTGCTGATCTTTCCAAAGCCTGAAATATCGCGCAAGGCCGCAAAATCCTGCGACCCGGGAACACTTTTCGTTTCTTTAATAAGGACCGTAGAAGAAATTTCGTAGATCTGCTGTTTCGTTTTCAAATATAAATAAGAAAGCGCTAACATTAAGATAGCACCTATAATAAACCAGAAAAATCTTCTGGTATAAGGCTTCAGAACTTCTTTAATATTAATTTCTGCAGAGGAATTATTTTTTTGTTGAGGTTCTTTATGAGAAGTACTTTGATCCATTGTAATAAAAGAGGATTTATTTTTTGAAAACTAAAGCTAAAACGGTTACAATAATGCCCGCAACCGAGATGTAAATGGGCATATTGGGATCAAGCCGCGATGCTTTTTCCTTGGTATTATTGGGAGCCACGTAGATCACATCGCCCTGTTGAAGATAAAAATAAGGAGAATTAATAAAATCTGCCTGAAGCATATTAACACGCTGTTTGGTGATCTGACCGTCGTCGTTACGAACAATTAGAATGTCATCTCTCTTACCGTACATCGTTAAATCTCCGGCTAAACCTAAGGCGCTGAGTAAAGTGGTCTGTCCATCAGGAATGATGTATTGCCCAGGTCTGGCCACTTCGCCAAGAAGTGTTATTTTATAATTAGAGATCCTCATACTCACAGAAGGATTTTTAACATAAGCCGTCAATTTTGACCGCAATTCATCCTGAAACTGAACCAGTGTTTTTCCACCAGCCTGTAATTTCCCAAAGACCGGGAAATCAATTTCGCCATGGGCATCTACCATGTAGGTGGGACCAGGCAGATTACTTTGCCCTTGCAATGGGGTATTACCACTGGGTACAGATAGTTGGGATATTTCACCCGAAGAATAATTTTGATTGAATGGCTTTACAACAGCCATGTCTTTGGCGGTAACTAAAACAACCAGTTGATCACCGGTTTGTAAGGTAGAATGAGAGGTATTAATCGTCGCTTGGGTAGCAATCTCTTCAATATTCTGCATGTAACTAAGTTCACTTGCTTTCTCTTTAGTCTTACAGGAAGTGGCCAACAAAAGAAAACAAGTAAGTAATAGGAATATATTCTTGTTCATTAGTACGATTAAATAAGTATTCTTGCAAATATACAATTCTATCTTACTTGTCCAAAATTTCGTAGATCGAATTATTGCTTTTAAATTCGGGTACTATTTCCTTTAAAATCTGCACTACTTCTACTTTTTCTCTTCGCAGCGCAGCCTTCACGATATGGTTGCAGTATTTTTCGATATTTTGATAATCCATTGTTGGATCTTTAGAAATCAAAATTTTCTCATGATGCGTCGGCATGGTCGTCGCGTCATCACTGAGTAGTTCTTCATAGAGTTTCTCACCTGGTCGAAGACCGGTATAAATAATTTTAATATCCACATGAGGTTCAAGACCAGAGAGTTTGATCATGCGGTGTGCTAAATCTACAATCTTCACAGGTTGTCCCATGTCAAAAACATAAATCTCTCCTCCTTTCCCCATAGCTCCAGCTTGTAAAACCAGATCGCATGCTTCTGGAATCGTCATGAAATAGCGGGTAATATCGGGATGGGTGATCGTAACCGGACCGCCCTTTTCAATTTGCTTCTTAAAATGTGGAATAACTGATCCATTGGAACCTAAAACATTCCCGAAGCGGGTAGTAATAAACTTAGTGGAATTGTTATCGGTTTTCTGCAAGGCCTGAACAAAAAGTTCAGCCGTTCTCTTGGAAGCGCCCATCACATTAGTCGGTTTCACTGCCTTATCCGTTGATACCATTACAAATCGATTCACGTTGTATTGCGAAGCTAAAGTGGCCAGATTTTTAGTTCCTAAAATATTCACTAAAATAGCTTCGTGAGGATTTTCTTCAATTAGCGGCACATGCTTATATGCAGCAGCATGATACACCATCGAAAATTCATATTTTTGAAACAAGGGCTCAATACGGTGTCTGTTTGAAATATCAGCCAAAACGAACTTAAAGGAAAGCATCGGATAAGCACTGCGCATCTCCATTTCGATATCGTACAGTGGCGTTTCGGCCTGATCCAAAACCACAATTAAGGCGGGTTTGAATAAGGCAACCTGTCTTACAATCTCACTCCCAATAGATCCGGCACCTCCTGTGATCAGAATGTTTTTACCTTGGTGTCTGCTTCTTACATCTTCATTTTCTATCTTAATAGGTTTCCGGTTAAGAAGATCCTCAATCTGTAAAGTTTTTATAGCTCCTTCCTCATCTTTGCTTTTCAATTTTTGAGGTTCAGGTGCTTTGTAAACCTGAAGATCTTTTTCCAGAAACAAATTAACCCACGAGTTCATTTCCTCCTTCGTCATTGCTTCTTTAATGAGTAAAACACCATCGATCACTAAATCAAATTTGGTGTTATTTTCTATTTTCTCTCTGGTATAAATAGGTTTTCCTAATAAACTCGCTCTTTTGGAATCATTTCGCTGCGTTAGAAATCCAACAATATGATACGGCAGATTAGCATTATCTAACACTGCACGAGCTACAGCAACTGCCTGCTCATCAATTCCTAAAACCAGTATTCTTTTGCGTAAAGTACTGCGGCGAATTTCACGCACAAAGTGAAAGAACTCCTTGACGAATAGACGGAACAAAAACATCATCATGAACGATGAAGCAAAGAAGAGAACTAAAAATGGCACCGACATGTAGATCATTCTCTGACCGGTGGTCAAATAGTACGAAAAACTGATTAGAGCAACTACGACCGTAGTGCTGAAGGTGGCTAAAAATAATTTAAAAAGATCAATGAAAGTGGAATGCCTGATGATCCCAGCATAGGTCCGGAAGATGAACATAAAGAGGACACTGATCGAAATGATCATCAGAAAAACTAAACTTTGATGAGAAAAGACTCGCGTAGAACTGAAACTTAATTTTTCAATGAGGTAGCAGGAAAAGTATACCGCTAAAGCAATAAAACAGATATCAATGATCAAAATAACCCAACGCGGTAAATACCGAATATCGGATAAACCCATCAAATTGTCACCACTGTAAATTTTTTTATTAAAATTGGTACGAAAATTCATCTTTACTAAAACTTAATGATAAGAACACTTTACCTCTTTGCCTCTCAATTTCATTCGTGTTTTTATTAGTTTTTGCAAATTTACAATTTATATACCAAACCGCAACATTTGATTTACTTCAAGATCTCTTTTAATACATTTTTAATTCGGTCTTTATCCTCCGCACTCAAGTTAGATCCAGAGGGTAAGCAAAGCCCATTAGTAAATAGATCTTCAGCTAAATCAGACCCGAAATAAGCCGCATCTTTAAAGATCGGTTGCAAATGCATCGGTTTCCAGATAGGACGCGTCTCTATGTTATTGTCTGTGAATTTCTGAATCAAATCAGCTCTGCTAATGCCTATTTCAGGGGAAACACAAGCAACACTTAGCCAGTGGTTCGAAAAATAATCGGCAGTGGGTTCCGTATGCAATCTCAGCATTTTAGATTCCCGAAATAAGTCCTGATAAAAATGATGATTGGCTCGACGCTGAGTAATTCTTTCATTTAAAACCTCCATTTGTCCTCTGCCAATTCCCGCACAGATATTGCTCATTCGATAATTGTAACCAATATGGGTATGCTCATAATGAGGAGCTTCATCTTTAGCCTGGGTGGACAGAAAAACAGCTTTCTTCTTAATCGCCTCATCCTTTAAAGTCAGGCAACCACCGCCAGAGGTGGTAATGATCTTATTCCCATTAAAACTGAGAACAGCCAGATCACCAAAAGTTCCGCACTTCTGATTTTTATAAGAACTTCCTAAAGCTTCCGCACTGTCTTCGATAACCGGAATCCCGTAGCGTTTAGAAATTTCACTGATCGCATCTGTCTGATAAGGCATTCCATACAGACTTACGGTGATAATTGCTTTTGGTTTTTTTCCTTTTGCAATACCAGCTTTTATTGCATCTTCTACCGCATTCGGACAAAGATTCCAGGTTTCTTTTTCACTGTCGACAAAAATGGGATAAGCACCCATATAGATGATCGGATTGGCTGAAGCAGAAAAAGTTAAGCTCTGGCAGATCACCTCATCACCCCTTTCTACGCCTAATAAAATAAGCGCCATGTGGAGTGCCGCGGTACCCGAACTCAAAGCAGCAACATAAACATTTTCACCCAGAAAAGTTTCTAAATCAGCTTCTAACCCGTTAACATTAGGTCCTAACGGGGCGATCCAATTTTCATCGAAGGCCTGCTGTATGTATTTCATTTCACCGCCGCCCATGTGTGGAGACGACAGCCATATTTTATTTTCCATCCTTGTGTTCTCCTACAAATCTAACAATTCTTCCGGGATTTCCTACCACGACTGCATGATCGGGCACATTGGTTAAAACAACTGCACCTGCCCCAATGATGGCATTTTCGCCAATAGTAATTCCCTGAATAACATTCGCGCCCAGTCCAATATGTGCTCCTTTTTTAACCAGAATATTTCCGGCCAGCGCTGCATTGGGTGAAATATGCACAAAATCCTCGATCACACTTTCGTGTTCGATCACGCTGGCAGTATTGATGATGCAGTGTCTTCCGATCTTCACCTCAGCGTTGATGCAAACATTAGGCATGATCACCGTGCCTTCACCCACTTCTGTAAAACGGGAAACATATGCACTGTAATGTTGCATAATTTCAAATTGACACCAGTCTTTGATTTGATGATAGATCGCCTCCCTCACTTTGTTATCTCCAATAGCGATGATTACTTCTTTATTTTGAAGAAGCGCTTGGGTAGGTTTAAAAATATCGAGACTATGCGGAAAATCAGTTGGCGGATTGTCATCAACCAAATATTCTAAAAGCTGATTATTAGAAAGAATCAGATCGTAAATCACTTTTGCCTGCCCTCGGGCACCATATAAAATCATGCTGCAGTTCCTTTAAAAGCGTCCATGGTCATGTAATTATTGGCATTCACGCCATGTCTTCTCACTACCTTTTCAAGCGTGACCAAAACAATTTTTGCATCGAGTTGTGCCGAAACTTTCTCAACATATTCTACATCAAATTGAAATTTCTCTTCCCAGGATAAAGCATTCCTTCCATTCACTTGTGCCCAACCAGTGATTCCCGGTTTAACAAAATGTCTTTTTTTCTGTTCTTCATTGTACAACTCAAGATATTCTGGCAGAAGAGGTCTTGGACCGATCAAACTCATCTCGCCCTTTAAAACATTAATCAACTGAGGAAGTTCATCTAAAGAAGTTTTCCGAACTACTTTCCCCATAAAAGTCAGCCGGTGATAATCAGACAAGAGAATTCCATTCTCGCATTTCCGGTCATTCATGGTTTTGAATTTAATGATATGAAAGATAGCACCGTTTTTACCGGGTCTTTTTTGAATAAAAAAAGGATTTCCCCGATTGCTGATACACAACAACGAAGTGATCACCAGAAATACGGGTAATAAAAATAATAACAGGAGCCCTGCAATTAAAAAGTCGGATAAAGGTTTTATCGCTTTCGTATACATGAATAAAATGCTATTGCATAAAAACGCTTGCCGCAGCAAACATCTTTACAGGTTATTAGTTTAGGATAGCAAGTTTCTATTCTTACGGGTTTTATAAATAATGATTCCGAGCGCGGTTAGGACTAGTAATGGAATGTAATCGTCGATTGGCACGTTATTACCTGGGTTACCTGGACCGTATGCTACTACTGGACCGTTATTTTTAGGGACTTTATTTTCTGGCGCTGTATTTTCAAAAGCTGACTCTGACTCTTGATCAAAACGATTTTCACTGTGTTGAGAAAACACAATCGCAAAGAGAAAAATCAAAATCAAGCTGATATTTTTTTTCATTATCATCATTTTTCAAGAAGGCAACTTAAAAATAATTTCAATAGTTGGTCTTTTCTATGGCAAATATACAAAAGACATTGGATTTACTTAATTATTTTTTTAGAAATGGTTTCATTATTTCTTTTTATTTTTAAAACATACAGACCGTTGGTTAATGGCGCTGCATCTATTTTAACTTCCACAGTACCTCCTTTTACTTTCTGATACAAACGACCGACAGCATCATATACTTCTACTTCCTCAATTGTGGCATCATTGGATTTTACCACAAAGTACTCACCGCTGCGATAGACCTCCAATATCCCTTTTTGTTGATTGGTAGTTACCAAAGTACCACTCGGTTTGAATACGATTTCGAAACGATTATGATCCACCCCGGGCGAACTTGTAAATTCATAAGTAGAAGCAGATAAATCCGTGATCATATTGAGGAGATTATCTTTAAGATAAATAGGTTGATTTTCAAAAACACCCAGTTTTTCATCAATGCTGATTTTTTGAGTTCCTGCTATTGAAGTTTTAATACCGAGAGAAATTTTATCAGTATCACTAAAATCACCTTTTCTACTTTGGATCGCGAGTTTTTTGGAATCTGAACTAAAAGAATATAAGTTTTCACTTACCCCATCGCTCAAAATTGCACTGTCAAATCGCTCAAAAGAATTTTCTGCTTCTGGATTGTATGCCAACGCAATTACAACATTCATGTTATTTGGTGTGGTTAAATTAATCCAGAATTTATCAGTGGTTTTCCCACCATTTTTAAAGTAAGTACCTGCTGTTCCTACTGAGGTAGTTCTAAAAGAATTTTTAAAAGTAAGACTACCTCCTGTTTCTGCAGCTCTTATAATAAAACCTTGCCCGGGTTTTACAATTCCATTCGGCTTTTTACCGGTCGTTCCAAATCTTGGAGCCGAAGTGCCCATTCCAGAAGATAGATTCAGAACAGCATAATTATTTTGAGCATAAGTGGAACCAATTTGTACAAGATCACCATTACTGGTATTATCCCAAAAATAAGCGGTTGGAGTTTCAATATCTGGTCCAGTTGTTACATTATAAAATTTATTAGTATTACCTGCATCTCCATATAATGACAATAAATTAAGATTGGAAGGAAATGGATTTCCGATCAAATTATAGTTGCTTCCTGCGGTTGATAAGGTGATGGAATTTATCCCCATAGAAGTTTCATTGTTTGGAGTTCCGACGAATTCTGCGATAAGCGGTGAAGGCAAGGTAGGAGAACCTTTGATAGAATAGCCTTTTGCAAATACAGAAGAAGGATTACTTGCTTTTGGTAGAATGGTAAACTTATCATTCCAAGAATTATAAGTCATTACGGTATTATCAGGAACGTCATATAAACTATACAATTTTTGACCAATTACAGGTGATGACCAATAATTATATTGAATTGAAGGCACATCTGCTTTTCGTTGAACGTTTATGTTTCCAGTATTTATTGCATCTACATCCTGAATAAGATTAGCATTGTTTAAAAATAGTGCTTTTCCGCCCGTAATCACCTGGATTCCTTTTTTAGCGGTTACGACGTAAGGATTTGCAATATCTGTTTCTTCAGGAATTGTTAAAATCGCCCCCGCTTTTGTAATCTTTAGCAAATTATTTATAATCAAATCTTTACCACCACTTTCAACATTAGAACCTGAAACATCTATATTGTAATATTCTGGAGTAACTCTTATTGTAGCTTTCGTAGTTTGCGAATTTGCAAATTCTACAACGCCATTCGTTAAAGTGTAAGTGCCTGTGAGTGACGGCTGAGCTCCGGTTTTACTTGTAATATATTTACCATTAGCTGATTCCATTTTTACATTCCCACTTCCAATAAAGCTATTTGTGGAATCGTCTGTCACAACACCTTTTATAATTTCTAAAGTCCCGGGAGAGCTAATTGTTCGCTCGGATGAAGCGGCAAACTGACCACTACCATTTTCCATATCTACAATGATTTTTCCCGTTAGAGGTACGGCTACAGGAGTTGTGATCGCTACCGCATTTCCGGTAACTTGTGGAGTTGCTGATTTCCCAATGTAATAATAAGTAGCACCTGGATCGAAAGTTCTACCAGCAACAGGAGTTTGAACGTTTCCTAATGCTGATCTTGGTGCACTCGTGTTAAGACCATTTGGTGAAGTAATTTTTAAAATACTACCTGATTGAGCATTAAAAGTCATTCCAACTTGAGAGCCATTTGTTATCACATTTAATGGAGTAGATGCCACAAAACCAAAGTCTAAAGTCCCACCATTTTCAATTGTTATTTTCGCATCTGTTGCTAGTTTCCAATCCTGTGTAATTGGCTTAACATACGCCCCGTTTTTTACAAAAAATTTATAACGGAGCATGTCGTCAATCGCACCTACGTTCAAATTAACCGTTTGTGGAGAATTCCCTATAAAATTAAATGTAACTAAATTACTATTGGTATTTGCGTTTGTCATATAACTACCAGTAGCTTTGTAAAGATTACCTTTTAAGTTTACAGTTGCAGTTGCTGCTCCAGTTGCATTATTATCCAATACAAAAAAGCCATCATTTACAGAAAAGTTACCATCTACATTTAAAATTGATACATAAGCTCCTCCAGAAACCAATAACCTAAAATTACCCGAACCATTTTTTATGAAGTTGCCACCTACACTTATTGTTTTAGTACCAGCTTGAGTTTGTCCTTGGATATTTCCTGTGCCATCTACTGTGAAATCTCCTCCAATAGACATTGATGACATATTTAAAGAGACATTATTACTAGTACTATTTATAAGTTCAAAATCTTTATTGGTCAATTTAAACGTTTCGGAAGGAAACATATAAGTCCAGTTTCCGGAAATACCACTTGTTCCTAAATCAACATACAGATATCCAAATTTAGAACTAACAGAATTATTTGTAATTGTTGTAGCTGCTGTTCCTGAATCAAATAAACTGACGGTTCCATCCCAACCAGAAATTTGAAAGACGGATTCACCTGAAAAATTTTCATTACCTGACCATATATTTGCTAAATAATTATCAATAAGTACAAAACCCAAATCTTCAACCGTAAATGTGGACGTTATATTTCTTGAGAAATTAGTGGACAAACTTCCAATCTCTAACAGAGCGTTGGATCTAACATATATATTAGAACCAGCTGAAAAAGAAACTTTTCCATCTACATAAACTGTACCTGCTTTAATATCAAATGTTTTATTTGCTGCTATAGTTAATCCTGTACTTGTATTTCCAGAATAAACATAACCACCTTCTACAATTATATTATTAAATGTACCGCCTCCTGCAAAATCAACATTAAAACCATTTAAATAAATATTTTCCGGCTTTGTTACTAAATTCTGAGGCGATGCTGTAGCACTAGAACCTGTTACATCTATCCAATTGCTACCATTCCACTTTTGCCAAGGATACAACCCTCCACTTATCGTAGTTGAATTAAAGAATATATTACCCACAAATGAAGGATTTGTTCTATAATCACCTAAAGCATACGATATTGGTGAGATGATATAACTATTGCTTGCTACAGTAGAAGTTAATCCCGCAGAAGATCCTATCATTGTATAAGTTCCATTGATGGTATGAACCAAAGAACTATAGGTAGCAAGACCCGCTACAGCTGCCACAGAAACAGGATTATCTGTCAAAGCTGTAGGTGTAGAACAATTTACATTCACATTAGAAGTGAAATCTAAATCGATATTACTATTTACATCTATAGCTCTTATTGTTACCGCAGGACTCATTGTAGCTGCATTTCCAGTATTGGTAGGCTGTTGAACAAACGCCAATCGATCCGCCACAACTTCTATCCGGTTATTGTTAGAAGAATTTGAAGTTGCTGCTCCACCAGCAGAAGCATTTGCAAAGGTCGAACCTGTATTTGCTGCAGTTGTAGTAGCTGTAATGGTTATTCCTATTTGCTGGTTATCCGTAACAATATCTTTAAAACTAACTCTAATACTAAAGTCTTTAGTTCCTCCGTCAGCTGCTGTCAATGTTGTTAATAACGCATTAGTAAATGAGTGGGTCGTAGAACCAGCTTGTTCTGCAATTTCTGTTGCACCATCATAAATAGCAATTCTTCTAATGTTAGCCCCATTAGTTAAGTTAAAATCTAATCGGGTTAAGGTTGTTCCTAAATTATCTGCATCTGCTGTTGCACCACCATCACGAATTGTGAATTGTGCAATCTCAATGCTATTTGCAAATGTTAAATCTGTGGCTTGATAGTTAGCATAAAGAATATTTTGTGAATATCCATAACCTGCTTTTATAACAATATCAGAAACGGTACTCACTGTACCTGTACCTATTAAATTGATTATATAAGAAGCCTCATCAGCATCATTACTTGCAATAGAAAGCTGTGCGTTTTTAACACCTTGTGTTGTTGGCGAAAAAGTAACCGTAAATGTTGTGTTACTTCCCGCTCCTACAGATGAAACAGTAGAAGTTTGATTAACAGTAAATTCAGATGAGCCGGTGATTTCTATTTTAGGAGCGCCACTCAACAATAAATCGGCAGTTCCTGTATTTTCTATGGTAAATGTAACCACTGTAGAACTTGTTCCGGATACTTGGTTTCCAAAAGCATGAGTACCGCCAGTTGCAATACTTGCTGTTGTTTTAATATTGATTTCTGGTGCAGGAATCGGCACGTTTACCGTAATACTCGAATAACTTGCATTTGTGGTTGTTGCATCAGCATCATCAACCGTCAATACCGTTGGAGTTGCGCCACCTGATGAGAATTGGAAATTAGTAGGAAAATTTAGTACCCCAGAAGCAAAAGTTGTAAGTGCATTCGCCATTGTAAAACTTTGGCTATTACCAACCGTAACTGCATTATTCCATCCCAAATCCGTGTTGCCATTTGCATCTTGTGCTTTTACAACTGCTGCTGTAGTGAAATTGGTGTTGGTGTTAATAGTTGTAGGCGACGGATTCGTTGTATAATTTAATGCAGTTGCGACAACAGTTACTTCGTTTTCTGATGTAGCAGATGAAACAGTTTGGCTCGTTGCAAGTGTACTAGAACCTGTACCCAATGTTACTCCAGAATTTTGGATATTGAATACGAATTTCTTCCCATCAATATCGGCTGGTAAAGTACCACCCAAGCTTGTGTTTAACCATATTTTAAGGCTATATGTTTTCTCGGCATCATCTGCAATATAGCCCAATTGCCCTGTTGCATTGGAAACACTTGCAAAAGTGATAGAATTCGTAGCGATAGAACCAGTAGCTGTATTTGTACCATCACTCAATTCTGCACCAGCTATTGCTTGTATCCAATTTGTTATATCATTTCCTGTACCTTGACCAATAACCAATTGAGATATTTTCGTGGCTACAGCATCTGTAGCAGCAGTTGCACCATCATCTTTTATTTTAAAATCAAAATTGACTATTGCATTTTGTTGTGGAACAACGGCACCTGTTAGAGATGTGGTGAGTGAAGATAAAGTTGCAGGTTCTGTTCCTGCTCCTGCGGTTATTGTGGTAGCTCCTGAACTGCATGAAGCGGTATGACTTCCCAGACCAGACACCACATCTATATCATATACATCCCATTCAGCCTCGAGAGTAGGAAATGTACAAGGAGAATTCGCTGGATCAATAGTAATACCACCACAAATTGAAGACTTCCTTCTTAATGTTTTATCTAAGGTGCTATTGGTAGCACTAGTCCATCCGGTTCCAGGGTCACATCCTATGTTTCCAACTATATCTACATAAGAAGTTGTTGATATTTTATATAAAGCTATCGCATCATCGCCATTAAAAGTTATAGAGGTATTATTTGTTGCAGTTCCAAGATAAACTGTCGCTGCACTATTTTTATATACTATTACTGATCCATTTGTTAATGTTCCTGAAAGGTTTATGGGAGTTGGATTAGCTGTTGTTCCTCCATTCGGAAATAATCTGATTTGATAATCACTAAGATTCACAGATACGCCAGTACCATTATATATCTCAACATATTTATTATTACTTGAGCCTTCAACATATTCAGAAAAGAATAAATCTGTAGCTTGCCCCCAACCTCTCACGAAAGAAAGCATAAAAAGTACAACGAATGCGGTTCTAAGGAAGAACGGAGAATAAATTTTTTTCATCAGAATAATATTTGCGTGAACCCACATCATATTGGGGGGAGCAAAATTACATCTTTTTAATTATCAAATAATCAATTTAAACAAATTTTCACCTAAATAAATTCAATATTTAACAAAGAGTACTATCAATAGTACCAAACAATTGATCATCCTTGTGTAGTTTTAAACAAAGCTCACTTAAACATTGTTCTTAAAACTTCACCAGTAATTTTACTTTACTACCAGAAATCTTTAATAATTAGTATCTAACACGTTGCTTGAAAGTTAACGAAGATCGAACTGTGTTTAAATAAAGAATCTCAAACCAGTACGGTTTAAGATTCTTTCGGATCTTAAAATTCTATAGTTTTGAATGTAATCTATTTCAAAATTTTCTTGTTGGTGATCTCACCATCAATCATTTTGATTCTCAGCACATACATTCCTTTGGTGAGATATGAGGCATCTACAACGACCTGTTTGTTATAGGCCTTCAAAACGGCAATAATTTTTCCAGAAAGATCATACACTTCTAGCATAGCGATGTTTTTGGGAGACCTAACCACAAATCGATCACCGTCACGGTATACCTCAACCGTACTTTTTACTTTCTGATCTGTTACCAAAACTGTTTCTGGCTGATAGATGATTTCGAAGCGTCCCGTATTTTCGCCCTGATTCGCTTCGAAAGCATAAGAACCTTCTGACAAATTGGTTATAGTGCCAGTTTGTTTGTCTTTCAGATAAATAGCTTGACCGGCGGCGAAGATACCTTCTGGTTGTTCAAGTTCAATTTTATAATTCCCATTCTGGAAAAAATTTACGCCCAATTTAATCTGATCGTCGATTTTGAACTGGGGCGCTTTACCTTGGATCAGCAGTCTTTTGTCCTCTAATAAAGAGTAGAAAAGATTGGAACTCAACCCAAATGCTTCTGCATCATAATCTATTTCGAAATCATCTGTTGCACCTTCGATATAACCGATCAGTTGGGTATTTTCTACATCACCAGGTGAAATCAGTTTTAGCCAAAAACGGTTTTTACTTTCACTATTTCTTTGATAAAAAGTTCCATTTGTAAATACCCTTAAATCTTTGGTTGGTCCGTAGGAATTTTTAAAAATCAAGCTGTCCAATCCTAAATTTTTCTTTTGAACTAAAAATCCCTGTCCTACTTTTACAATTCCAGTAACACCCGGCGTACTTCCACCTGTACCATTGTAGACCATATAATTATTTCCGGTGTAGCCCTGCCCTGTCCCTGTTGGTTGGGAGTAAAACTATTATTCTTCCAGAACCAAGCAGTATTATTAATTAAAGAGGAGTTGTTTGCAAAAAGTTGATCAAAATTAATATTGGAAGGATAAGGATTTCCAATTAAATTATACCCATGAACCGTTGCTCCGGTATTTTGGGACTTCGTTATGGCAATTTTATAATCCCCATTATTGGGCACTCCAATAAATTTATAAACTTTTGCGTAACCATCCGCCAGTCCTCCTTCCGCACGAATTGCATATCCTTTCGCTGGTTTAAAAATGCCGTCATAGGAGGTCACAAAATAATCCGTAGATTCTTTGTATTCCAAAATATTGGATGCAGGCGTTCCGGGAGAAAAACTTTGCAGATTTTGTCCATCGACTGGTGAACTCCAATAGACATAGTCCATTTTCGTAGAAAGATTGTTCATATCGTTTACACTGCGCTCTACTATTATTTGGCCGGTATTTATTACATCGTCTTCAACTTGTAAAAGATTACCGTCACTTTCAATTGTAAATGATCCCTTGTTGGTCAATTTATTTTGTAAAGTAATTACACCACCAGGATTTATAATAACACTATAAGCAGGATTCACTTCACATTCACATGCTGTAAAATCACCATCAGTTAATGTTTTATAGGGGAAATCGATTAAAGCTTTAATGTTTTTATTCGGAGAACTTGCCGGATTATTTGCGGCATTTTGCCATCCGGTTGAAGACCATTTTCTAAAGACTGCATTTGCAGAATAAACGGCAACATCATCAATTAGCCATAATTTGCCATTTCCGCTGTTATTTGATACAATTCTAAAAGATAAGTTTTGGAAATTGGCACTTCCCGGTAATTTTAATTCAACTTTTGCATATTTGTTGGCTACTCCAGATCCATTCGTGAATATTTGCGCAGAATTATTACCATCATAAAAAGTGGAAGCAGTAGCATCAGCTCCGAAAGTATATCTTGTGTCTTCATTGGATAGATTATTATTAATTCCATCTGCCGCAACCCTCAACTCAGACGACCACCCGTTTGTAGTTCCTGGTTTTAACACTTGCAATTCTACATAATCTCCATTATTAAAATCTATATCTGTTGCAGTACCTACAGCTGCAAGATTAAATGATATATACACTCCTTTTTCGGTGGTAACATCTACGGGACCAAATTCTACAGTAGCATTTCCAGAGGTATACCACGAATTATCTGAGCTTTTGAATAATTTGAAATTACTCCCTATATTATTGTTTTGACCAAATAACTGATTACTTGCAAGCGGTACATGACTACCTGGCGGAGATGTTCCTGAAATTTTATTAAACGATCCACTCACAATAGTTGCGTTTAAAAACCCCTCGATTGGTTGGGCGACTTCCATCGTATTTCTACTTAATATCAAATCCTGTGTTTTGCAGGTAGCTCCTCTTCCCTCTACAAAGTAACTGTAGGGGGACGGATTTGCATTGGAATATATATTAAGCTGAGCGGTACGTTTGCCATCGGACGACGGATTAAATTTTACAATAAACTCTCTGAACGCACCAATACCAACAGTGGCCGGAAAAGAATTAATAGGCAACGTTGGTACTGGTTCTGGCTGTGGGGTTGCCGGGTTTGGTACCTGGGAAAAATCAGCGGCATTGGTACCAGAAAAGGAAATATTTGATATTTGCAGCACTTCTGCCCCAGTATTCCTAATCCTATACGTTTTTGTCGAAGCATTTGGATCATCTGTGATAACGATTCCAAAATCAGTTCCATATAATGTAGCAGCAGGAGCATTCACAGGAAGAGATTGTAAAGTATTAGAGGTATTATATCCGAATACATTAATTTTCGGACTTTTACTTGTTGTTACTAGATTATCGATTCTAATCTGTCCGTTCAATCCCGAAGCTTGTCCATTAATTCCAGCGACTTTAATACGAATTAGTAAATTGGGATTATTATCTGCCACTGCGGGTAGCGTGACATTCTTCGTATCAGCATCGTAAATACCCAGAAACCCGCTGTTAGTATCGAGATCAATATTAAGCTAGAACCAGTTCCTGTGTAGTCCACAAAAAGCGATAGTCTTCCCGTTTCTCTGCTTCCAAAAAAACTCTCTAACATTTCTCCTGTAAAAGAAATATTTATATTGTTCAGTCCAGTTGTATTTAATGTTACTTCAACATATGATCCGTTATCATTTGTTTCTAACATGCGACTACCACCAAAAAACGCGTATTGATTAACATACTTCACAGGTCCATTGGGTGGCGTTATTTGTACGTTAGCCGAACTGTAATATTTTAGTGGTGGTTTCCCCGCCTCATCTGCTTGCAAATTATCCTGAAATTGATAAGTTGCTATGGTAGATTGTCCGAAAAAAACGAATGGAATTAATAAGAAGCAAATGAACAAACATTTACTTTTAACCAAAAATAATATTGTTTTCATCGTTTTGAATTTTGTGTTACCCACAAAATTACTACCAATAAAAAAAAAATACAGGAGTGAAAAAACCCAATTACTACTACCAGAAAATCAGTTATTTACTAGTTTTATAACACTGTACTGTGATACCTAAATTTCATACTCGTGACCTATAAATAAGATCAATTTCTCCTTTAATAAAAACAGTCTGCGCAATATTAATCTAATAGTTAAAAATTAAATAAAAAGAAATAAAGTATAGTCTCTTATTTAAAAATTTTCGGAGAACGCATAAAAAAAATCCTCCGAAGAGGATTTCTTATTATCATACTTTGTTAGTTGTTTAGCAGTAGCTAATGAAATTACCCTAAACCATCGCTCCTACTGCTTTATAATTTTTTTATTAATAATTTCACCATCAATAGCTTTAATTCTTAATAGATACATCCCTTTTGTAAAGAAAGCGGCATTTAATGTAGCCTGAGTGTTATTGGCTTTAATTACGGTAATCAGTTTTCCGGAAAGATCATAAACTTCTACTGTTGCAATGGTTTTCGGAGACTGCACAACGAAGTTATCACTGTCGCGGTAAACCACAACTGCCTCTTTTACTTTGCTGTCGGTAACCAAAACTGTTTCCGGTTTGTAAATAATTTCAAAGCGTCCGTTGGTTTCGCCTTTGTTGGCTTCGAAAGTATAAGAACCCTGCGTTAGATCGGTGATGGTTCCCGTAAGTTTGTCTTTCAGGTAAACGTTTTGAGAACCCTCGAAAATTCCTTCCGGTTGTTCAATCGCAATAGTATAATCCTGATTTGCAAAGAAATTGGCACCTAAAATCACTCGGTCCTCTACATTGAACTGCGCAGCTTTCCCCTGAATTAATAATCTTTTGCCATTTAACATAGAATAAAACAGATCTGAACTCAACCCAAAAGCTTCTGCATCGTAATCCTGTTCAAAATCATCTGTCGCACCCTCAACATATCCGATAAGTTGCGTATTTTCTTCCGTATTAGGTGATATGAGTTTCAGCCAGAAGCGGTTTTTAGTTTCATTATTTTTTTGATAAAATGTACCGCCTGTAGAAACTCTTAAAACATTATTTTTGTCATATAAGTTTTTGAGAACTAAAGAATCCGAACCAAAATTTTTCTTTTGAATTAAGAATCCCTGCGCCACCTTTACAATTTTTGTAACACCTGGAGTAGTACCTCCTGTACCATTGTAAATCATATAATTATTTCCGGTATAACCCTGTCCTTGCTGATTCGAAGTATAAGAATTATTTTTCCAGAACCAAGCTGTCTTATAAATTAAACTGGAATTATTAGCAAAAAGTATATCAAAATCAATATTAGATGGATAAGGATTACCAATTAGATTGTAACCGTGAATAATCGGCGTTGCAGGAGGACCCGTATCAGGCGACCGTGTAATTGCTATTTTAAAATTACCATTATTAGGAGGTCCTACAAACTGATATGTTTTGTTGTATGGAGTTGGGCTTGGCCCACCTTCTGCACGGATTGCATACCCTTTCGCAGGCTTGAAAACCCCATCATAAGAAGTTACAAAATAATCGGTAGCTTCTCTGTACTGCATAATATTGGCAGCAGGAGTACCAGGGGAAAAGGCCTGTAAGTTTTGTCCAGCAACTGGGGAGCTCCAATATACATAGTCTACTGCGTTAACGAGTGGATCAGGACCTGGATTGTTTCTCAAGTTGGATACATATCGGTTAACGGTTACATTACCAATGTTTTGTGCACTAGGATCTTTCTGAATTAAATTCGCATCGCTACTTACCACTAAATTTGCTTCAGTCCCATTATTGATCACATTTCCTTGGACTGTTAGCGTTTTACCTGCAGGAATTGTGAGTGTTTTGTCCTCATTGACTTCGCACTCGCAAACCTCTAAATTAGCTGTTTCTCCGCCTGTGAAATCATAATCACCGTCAAATACCGCCTTTTCTTTTGTACCAGGTCTTCCGGCAGGAGTCCATTCAGAACCGTTCCATGTTTTAAAGTTGGCATTATTTGATTTAATACTGATATCATCAATTAACCATACTGCATTTGCATTTGCTCTCGCTCTAATTTTAAATTTAAAGTTGCTTAAATCCTTGGAATATTGTAACGGGATATTGAATTTAAATCGGGCATAAGCACCTCCATTATTTCCATTGGTACCTGTATCACTGTTCGTATTTGCCTGAGTTGATAAAGTCAACGGAAAGTAATTTTTTGAAAATATTTTTCCTGAAGTGTTGAACTGATACTTTCTGCGTCTACTATCTCTGTTATCATCAGACCCATTTAATCTCATCACATCAAACCAATTACCATTCTTATCTGTTACAGAAAGAATAATATAATCGCCTACAGAAACACCTCTATCACTATTTGCATTTGCAAAAGCTGCCACATTAAATTCAACACTTACGTTCTTTAAATTGGAAATATCAATTCCACCAAAGGTTCTCTCTTTTTCAACATCTTTTGTATACCAAGATGTATCTGCGGAAGTAAAAAGATTTGACGAGGCTGGATAAAGAATAGGTAGAACTCCAGTAGGGAGCGGGTTACCTGAGGTTCCTCCAATAAAATCTGCTGCTGTTAAATCTGAAGAAGGCAAGGTCTGACCTCCGTTATCTGCCGTATTACTTACATAAGGGGTATTCGACACATCACAACTCTTTCCACCGCCGATAACTGTAAAAAAATAGGGACTTGGTGTTCCATTAGAAGAAACTTTTACAATCGCACTGCGTACTCCTTCACCTTGCGGTACAAATTTAATGGTAATTTCACCATATTCGGTATCACTGTATTGGTTACAACCCCACCATCGTGGATCAGAGCAATATTGAAATGCATTAACTCTAGGTAAAACATTAACATTATTTGTTGAGGCGACTACAAAATCGTTCGCTGATGTGCCCGAAGCTGGGATAATCTCAATATTATTTACTGATAGAGTAGAACCAATTTCTCCATTCCAATTTCGTACACGATAAGTTTTTGATTCCCCAGGTTCTAATAATGTCTGAAATTCACCGAACACAGTATTATATGATACGGCGGCATCCGCATTATTTGGGATTTCCACATTTGCATTTGTATCAGAATAAACTTTAATCTTCGGACTTCCGGTAATTAACTTTAAATTATTTATTCTTAAGTTATCTCCGAGATTCCAACCAAAATCAACCTGAATGCGGATTTTGAGATCAGCTTTGCCATCTGCGCCTGGAGGCAAACTTTCTATAAGATTCCCATTTGAAGTTGATCCAAATAACGAACGTAAAGTAATAGTTCCAGCTGGTTCGAAAGTATTACCAGTTCCTGTATTTGCATAAACATTCCAAGTACCGTTTCCTATTGCAGAACTAAATTTTGCATCAAAAGATATTGCAAGATTATTTAAAGTGGTTGCATTTATCGATAGCTCTAAATAGTCACCTGCTCCTGTACCTCTAAGCCAATCGCTTTCAAAAGTTGTCGTCTTTGTATTGCCATTTGAAGAATGGTAGGTTAATAGAGTTCCAGCCGGCGGAGTGGGTGGCGCTTGAAATGCAAGATTACTATTAAGTGGAAAGTACACCACTGGTGTCTGCGCATAAGATATAAATCCCAGCAGCAAAGCGAACATCAAAAGTAATTGTTTTTTCATTTTATGTGTTTTTTAAATTTTAAAATAACCGGGAAGTAGTAAATATCCTATTTTGTAAATTTAGCCGATTGAATAAATTCAATCGGCGAATACCAACAGCAAAAGGGGAAAAATTCTAGAGAATTCTTCCTTCGTTTAAAATGATCTTGATAATGATTGAGTAGTAATGCACTCAGAAGAGCACAGAATTCGGGATATATAGGAAATCCCTACAGAAGTAAATTTTTTTTTCATCATTGGTGTTTTTGTGTTGCTACAAAATTACTAAACTTTTTGAAAATACTAAGGGTGAAAACACCCTACGACACAGAAAATCCAATGCAACACATATTAAATCTCCTGTTTTGTCTATAGTCAATCTGCAAAAAAAATCCCCCGAAGAGGATTTTTAAGTAAAAATTTAAAAGTTTATTTAACGGATGATTTTCTTCGTCGTCATCGCTCCGTTTTGATCGATCTTCAGAAGGTAGATGCCGTTGACCATTTGTTCTGCCGGGATCATAACTTTCAGCGCATTGGGTTTCAACTGCAACATGAGTCGTCCTGCCGCATCAAAAACGTCCAGATGGGTGATTTTTTTGCTTTGCGCTTTTACCACAAAAATATCAGCGTCTCGATAGACTGTGAGTTCTTCTTTCACCGAACTTTCTGTTACTAAGACCTGTTCCGGTTTGTAAATGATCTCAAATCTTCCGGCATTATCGCCTTTTGTAGCCGTAAAGGTATAAGAACCCTGACTCAAATTGGTGATAATTCCTTCCTGTTTATCTTTCAGGTAAATATTCTGGCTTTCTTCAAAAATACCCTCGGCATTATCCAATTCAATTTTATACGTTCCCGCTTGGAAGAAATTAGCACCAAGCTTAACTTTATCTTCTGGAGTGAACCCTTCATCTTTGCCCTGAATAACAAGTTTTTTATCTGTTAAAACCGAGTAAAACAAATCAGAATAAGTATCGAAGACTTCCGCATCATAGTCCTGCTCAAAATCATTGGTAGCGCCCGAAACATAAGCAATCAGCTGAGAATTGGATAACCTGGTTGGCGACAGTAAACTGATCCAGAATCTGTTTTTAGCAACGCCGTCCCTTGAGTAGAAGTCACCTGTTGTTTTAACCCTCAAAACATGGTCATCATCATATTTATTTTTAAAGTTTAAGGTTCCGGCACTTTTTGCCTGTACAATGAAAGCCTGTCCCACTTTTATAATACCATTAGGATTTTTTCCGCCGTCATAAGGAGAAGTTGCGGAAACTCCACCTGTACCATTATAAATTGCATAATTATTACCGCTATAACCTGAACCCATTTGATTTGCGGTGTAAACATTGTTGGTCCAGAACCAGGCAGTTCCCCAAATTAAATCATTATTTCCATATTTTAACTGTTCAAAATTGATGTTAGAGGGATAAGGATTTCCCACCAAATTATAACCGTGTACAGCATTAGTAAACGCTAAACCAAAACCAATATCACCATTATTCGGTGTTCCTTTAAATTCAAAAAGTCGGTCGAATGAAGTTCCTTTATTGGTCTCTGCCTGTACAGCATACCCTCTACCCGGCGTAAAGGTTAGGTCGCCCGTTTCATAGAAATAATCATTAGACTCGCGGTAATAAAAGAAACGATTATTAGGAGTTCCGGAAGAAAAACCACCCGCTCCTTTGGTTTGCTGACCGGCAACCGGTGAACTCCAGTACACATAATCTACAGCAGAACCTGGATTGTACCGTAATCCTTTTACCATTCTTTGTGCCGTCATTCTACCTGAATTCGACGGAGTACTGTTAAGCTGAATTAAGTTACCATCTGTCTCTACAATGAAGTTCGTTTCATTGGACGCTAGTGGTGTTGATTCATTTTTAATATAATCTGTTACAGTAAGATTTCCTGCAATTTTAAGTGTTCCAGTAAGTATTGTAATATTTTTAGCAAAACCAGTGGTTGAGGCATCCAGAATAACGGGAGTTTTAACAATTACACATTTGGTATTATCTGGTACCCCAGTTTCCGGCAACCAATTGCTGCTTTTCCAGTCATTGGTAGCCACGGGTTTATTCCAGAATTTATTATTATTGTTGATGATGAAACTTCCACTTCCCTCGCACCCGTTTTTGAGCGTAGCTTTCGCGGTTAGGGTCCAAACTGCAGTATTTTCTAACTGTGCAGGATCTGGCTTAAAACATACTGATGTTCCAGATGTCGCTGGTGAAGTACAGTCAGCAGCACTAAAAACCTGACCCGAAGCTGTGCTGGTAAAAGTAAAGGGGGTAGCTAGCGGTTTGTCTCCATATAATCTGACATTATCGATGGCAACACCATCATTCCAACCCGCACTGTATCTAAATCTCACCTTTAAATCCGTGTATCCTACGTATGCAGAAGGAATAGATACCGTTTTGTTTACAAAATGAGTTCCAATACCAATACTGGATTGGAAAGTCCCCACGGGTACCCAAGCTGAAGCAGTTGTATTAAAAACTTCTACGAACAAGCCTTCGTTGGTAGACCCATAATAAGAGAAATACGCGTCAAAACTTAAATTTAAATTAAGAAAACCAGTGGTATTTAAAGTGGTTGAATTATAGGTTAACGTCGTATTGTATGTGTAAGTTGAGATATCTGAGGTTGCAAATGCAAATTTATTGGACCCGGAATCAATCGCCGGAAACCAAACCGCCTCAACAGGAATAAAGGTACTTGTCTTACTCTGCCATTGGGTTCGGCTTTTTAAATCTGCCAAAACTGCGGGCGTCGGAGTAGTTCCATCTGAAGTTTTAATAATGGTGGAAGACGGTATAAAAACACCCAAACCACTTTCGAAATTTTCATTGATTAAAGAAATTTCTTCTTTATCCCCGGAAACGCCTACGATAATAGAGCCTACATTCCCACAAATGGAGGGTTCGCTTGTAGAAAAACTTACAGTTGGCACCGGACTGACCGTAACATAAACGGGTGTTCTTTTCGTCGATTCACAAGTTCCACCAGTAGCTACTACGTAATAAGTGTAACTGCCTACTGCTTGTAAAAGTCCGGTTGCATTATAAGTATCCGCACTGCTCAACGCAGTCCCGCCGTATTCGTCTTTATACCACATAAAACCTGTGCCATTACCTGTTGCAGACAATGTTACGTCACCATCACCACATCGTACAAAATTAGGTACTGCTGTTATTTTAGCTGCACAGTCACTAATAACATCAAAACTATAATCTTCAGTTTCTCCGTTACTCAATGATCCACAACCGTCAAAATAAATAGGATCAGTTGAACCAGCACCAGTAGTTGGTACATAATAGGTTCTTAATCTTATCTTATAATTTCCCGGAAGCGTTCCAGGTGGTACAATAAAACCAAAGGTCGTCGAGCTTAACCTCACTATTCCGGAGGTATATACTCTCTCTGTATTATTATCATTAAAATAGCCGTCTTTATTCCAATCAACCCAGGCTTTTGTTAAACTAATTTTATCAGGTGAAGCAGTTGCTGTATTGCTTAAAAAAACATTAATACCTCCACCAACAATTTGTTTGGCTTTGGCTGGTAAACCGGTGTAATCGATATAACCGTTTGGTGAATAGGGGGTGGGATTGGCAGTATCTGCATTCAGTGTACCCAGAAATTTTACATTGGATATATATCGGTCAATTGAGGTGGAAGTCGGAGGGGCGGTACACCCTGTCGTCGTAAAACTTTGAACCGTGGAAAAACCTGTTAAGGTAGAAGAGGTACAGGTAGTTGCTAAACGGTAATATTTAGTAGAACCTACCACTGCATCTGCGGTTAAATTAGAGGTAGCAGTTGTCGCACCTGAAATATTAGTCCAACCTCCTGTCCCAGTATCAGAAATTTGCCATTGATAGGTTAAACCTGAGACATTATTAGGCACCCCTGTAATACTTGCCGTAAATACGGTGGTAGGCGTTCCGGTATTTGCAGATAAATTAGCCGTTCCTCCTGTTGGTGTGCCTGAACACGGGACAGGTGTAATCAAGGTAATCGCGTATCCTTCTGTTTCTCCGGATCCAAATGTGGTACATGCATCTGCACTTCCATTTTGATTTGTAGCTACTCTAGAACGAATCCTCATTCTGGTGACGCCGGGTTTAGCGCCGGAGGGTATCAGAAAACTAACTGTTCCGCTTGTTCCGGTTGTGTAAACCTGAACCCATTCGGTAGTTTCAAAAGTACCGTTTTGATTAAAATCAATCCAGGCAGATACGATGGATGATACATCGGTGGTTACCGATAAATTATACGAGTTTCCAATTACCAAATTTGTAGTAGGGGTACCCGCTGTAGCATAATTGGTATAAGATGGACCATCTATGCTGCTACAAGTTGAAGTGTTGTTTATGGTGTTAAAGTTAACATTTGTTATTATACCATTTGTACAGGAAAAGGAATGTGTAGGCGGACAATAAACAATTAAGGTCGTTGTATTATTGTTTAACGGATTTGTCGTTAAATAAGCCGGTTGACCGGTACAGGCATTATTGAAAGCATAAACCCAATACCAATATTGGGTACCGCCTGTTAAGGAAGGATCTGTAAAAGTTGTTGCGCTACTTGATTGTAAAATCGTACCCCCCAAAGCGGTCGCTCCAGCGGTGTAGGTTGTTCCATCTGAGGGTGCGGTAGGTGCCGTAGCAGAAGTAGTTCTAATGACCAAATATCCATTCGCACTCGCCGAAGCCGTAAAACTTCCTGCAACCGACGTTGCACTTGGCGATAAGACTAAATTGGTGGGTTGAGCGGTAGGAGCAACACAAGGTGCAGATGCTAGAACAGTTAATTTATAATCTTCTGCTTCACCATAAGTTATAGAAGTACAAGGGTCTGGATTTAAATTATTCCACCAAGCTCTTATTCGCATTCGGTAATCTCCTGCTGGAGTTGCTGGAGGTATTGTGATAGCGCCAGTAAAACCAGTAGCAATTGCTGCAGCATTATATAAACGCTCTGTTGTTTCAAATGTTCCATTTTTATTTAAATCTACCCAAATACTTAAACCATGATTTCCACCATTATATGTTTCAGTGAAATTAAGATTACTTCCTGCAAATTGACTTGCCGAATTTGTAGCATAAAAATCACCATATCCTGTTCCAGATAATCCAGCAGATGCGTTATTTATATTTGTAACCGCTCCAGTTGTTGCAAAACTTGATATATAATCTGATGAGCTAGTTGATATTGGTGTACAATAACTTAAACAACCCGCTCCTACCGGCGACGTAATCGTTACGTCACTAAATGTGGAGCCACAATTTCCATTAGAAACCGTCCATCTTAATACTAAAGGTGTTCCTGGCACTATACCTGTAACTCCAGAAGTTGCCGAAGTAGGTGTTGTAACCGTTCCCGTTCCAGAAACTACTGTCCATGCACCAGTTGCAGGTGCAGTTGCAGCAGTTGCTGCTAAAGTTGCAGTTGTAGCGCAAGTAGCTAATGTTTGATTGCTTCCTGCAGAAAATGTAGGGCAAGTAAATGTTATTCTCATATATCCATAAGCTCCATTAGCACCATCGCCATTTCTTGTTCCACCTGAGCCACCACCTCCATAATTGTTTCCTATGTTTCCTGTGTTGTTTCCTAAAACTCCATTACCACCAGCTCCAGCAATTGTACCTCCAGTTCCTGCTGTTCCTCCTGCGGTTTGGCCTCCATTAACACCGTTTCCAGTTGTTCCTGCACATCCGCCGCCGCCTCCAGATCCACTAGCGTTTAAAGGATTAGAGCCACCAGTTCCTCCGTTTCTTGTTCCAGTACCTCCAGCGCCACCATTCCCTCCATTTGTGTAACTTCCTCCTCCTCTTCCGAAGTCAGCAGTAATTGTTCCACTATTAAAGGTAGCAGTTGATACAGTTCCGTTACCTCCATTTCGAGTTCCACTTCCTCCTGTACCACCAGTTCCAATTGTAATTGTATATGAAATTCCTGGTATTACGGTATACGTTCCAGACTGGAAAGCTCCACCGCCGCCACCGCCACCGCCGCGACCATTGTTTCCTCCTCCTCCTCCTGGTAGTCCAGCGCCACCAGCACCAGCACCACCATATGCTTCTACGGTAATTGATGTTACACCTATTGGCGCAATCCATGTGCCAGATGTTGTAAAGTTAGAGGGGCTTTGCGCGTTGTAAAAACTTACAACAAAAAATGTAAGCAGAAAGAAAAGAACTTTCTTCCCGTACGTAAGGGTATTTACTGGTTTAACATTGCGAAACGTCAAGGAGTTCCGGGCCTTAGTAGGTAAATGATTTTTCATATAAAATAGGGTGTTATTTTATTTAAAATCATCATTGTGTTAAGAAGTGTTAAATGTATATCTTTTTATGAGTATAAATGAAAAAAATATTTTTTAATGCATCTTTCAATATTATAAGATGCTAATCAAATAATTAGTGCTCATGAAAATAAAGCAATGCTTAAAAAAACTTTCGCCAAATTTTTAACTCTTCACAAGAGAACTTTCATTGTCCTCATCTTCTATCCATGAATCCTTTTTCATCTGAATAAAGATAACACCTTTGGTTCCAGGTCTTCAATTGTGTTGATTTTCGCTAATAACAATCACAGCTACTGCTGTCTTCTCAAAATTTACCCGGGATTGCATTAAAACGTGTTTTCAAGATAATTTTTTTTCGACTTCAACTTTTGGTATCAATGCATTTGTAATTCATTAAGCACAAAAAAAGTGAACCAGACAATCGCCTGGTTCACTTTAAGTTTCCAATTTGTAACGGAGAAAATTTATTTCACTTTATTTGATCACTTTCTTCGTCGTCATTTCACCATTTTGATCGATCTTCAAAATATAAACCCCGTTCACCATTTTTTCCATTGAAATGAACACCTTCAACGAATTTGGTTTGAGTTTCAGCATCAATCTTCCGGCAGTGTCATACATTTCCAGAGCGGTAATGTTTTTTCGATTTGCTTTTACCACAAAGTCATTGTCGTCCTTGTAGACAAATATATTTTCGTTTACCATTCCTTCCGTTGACAAAACCATTTCAGGTTTATACACGATTTCAAAGCGGTTTGCAGTATTCCCTTTAAAAGCGGTAAAAGTATAAGAGCTCTGACTCAAATTGGTGATAATATTCGCTTGTTTATCTTTCAGATAAATATATTGGTTGGCAGAGAAAATCCCTTCGGTTTCTCCCAGCTCTATGGTGTAGGTTCCGTTTTGAAAGAAGATTGCTCCTAGGGTGACTCTATCATCTGCCGAAAAGTTCCCATCCTTCCCTTGAATAACCATTTTTTTATTATCAAGCACCGAATAGAACAAATCAGAGAAATCGCCAAAGGCCTCTGCATCAAAGTCCTGTTCATAGCCATCGGTAGCGCCAGTGACATATCCGATCAATTGAGTATTCACAAGCTGTGAAGGGGAAATCAGTTTCATTGAGAATTTATTTTTTTCACCGTTTACTTTCTGAAAAAACGTGCTGGGTGTGGAAACCCGCAGTTTGTGTCCTTCAGCATAAGAATTCTTAAACTGGAGCGGTGCTGTCCCAGTAGTTTTCTTCTGGACAATGAAGGCTTGTCCTACTCCTATCATGCCATCAGGCCTTAGACCACCAGTATAAGGAGACGTAGCCGGCACGCCGCCCGTACCATTGAAAATCGCGTAATTGTTTCCGCCGTAACCAGAGCCCATCTGATTAGCAGTATACACATTGTTGGTCCAGAACCAGGCTGTATTATAAATTAAGCAATCGGTACCATCTTTACCTTTACAGTTTCCGAGGTACAACTCATTAAAGTCAATAACAGAAGGATACGGATTACCCACGAGATTATAGCCATGAACGACGCCTGCAGGATTGTCGTTCGACCTTGCAATATCCCGCGAAATATCACCATTAATGGGCGCGCCTGTAAATTGATAAGTTTTATTGTACGGATTTGTATCAGATAATCCTGTGGCTGGGTTAATTATAGTTTCTGCTCTTACCGCATAACCTCTTCCTCGTGTGAAGGTGACATCTCCAGTTTCATAGAAACGGTCATTGGCTTCATTATAAAAGAAGAAGTTGGCATTGGGTGTACCAGGTGAAAAACCACCGGGTCCTTTGGTCTGTTGACCAGTAACTGGTGAACTCCAATACACATAATCAACCGCTTTACCGGGCTGATTTCTTAACCCTTTTACGTAACGTTCTACTGAGATCTTGCCTTTATTCGCTGCGTCCTTATTTTCCTGAAGTAGAACAGCACCGTCAGCCAAGGTAAAAGTAGCTGCACCATTAACTTCCAACTGGTTCTGTAACTTTAAGGTATGTCCCGAACTGATGATTACATCTCCTGAATTAATAATGCAGGAACAGCCATTTAAATCACCTGTAGATGTATATTTTCCATTAATAACGATAGCCTGTTCGGTAGTCGGTGCAGCTCCACCCGCCGACCACATAGTACCGTTCCAGATTTTTGTAATTGAATTAATGACAACGTCTGTAGTCGCAACGGAAGAACAGCTGGCATTAGAAACTGTAAATTGATAAGTTCCTGGCGCTAAACCCGTGATAATGGTTGTCGACCCCGTTCCTCTGATGTTACCCGGATTAATCGTCCATCCTTTAGCAGGTAAGTTGCTAAGCAACACACTTCCTGTAGAGACATCACACGTAGGCTGCCCTATTTTATCAACATTCGGCATAGCCGGTGTTACAGGCACAGCATTGATTGTGACTGTTGTAGCCGCAGAACTACAATTATTTGTAGTAGAAGTAATGGTATATTTTCCGGGGGGCGCGGTCACGTTACCATTGTCATTCACAACATTGATTGAAGGTGAAAAAATATAGTTATTAGTCTTATCGTAATTTGCAATCGTAAAGCTTCCAGTGGTTGTCGAACATGAAGGCTGCACCACGTCTTTAAGAATAGGAGAAATTGATGCGGGATTTATTTTAATTGTCCCAGTTGCATTTTCTGACCCACACCCACCTATTAAAGGAATCGTATAATTAAAATTACCCGATACTGTTGGAGTACCACTGATTGTAATTGTATTATTTAAAAAATTTGCTGTTAAACCCGCTGGTAAACCTATTGGATTACCTATTCCCGTATAAACAGTTGTGGTATGTGTAATGTTAGTAATTAAGGAATTAACACAAACTATAGGACTTGATGAAGCCGCACTTATTGTTCCAGCAACTGCAATCGTCAAATCTTTAGTAGTAGAGGTACTGCAACCTCCCCTCATAGTAGTAAATACAACTTTTACCTTTCCAGCAGCAACACCTGTAACGACGCCTGCAGTTGAAATTGTAGCGCTTCCAGTTTCATTAAAAACAGACCATGTTCCCGTCACAGGATTACTACCCGATACAGTAAATTGAGAACTATTATTGAGACAAAGCGTTGCAACACCTGAAATAGTACCAGGAGTCGACGAATTATTCCCTACAATAGTAAATTTAATTGGGTTTGAGTATGGACTTGGTTCACATAAATCGCTTGTAGCCTGTACTCTATAATAATAAGTTCCTCCAAAAGCCAAATTGTCAATTATCTGACTTACGGTAGATTTTGCAGTAACAGTATAAGTTTTAAAGATAGTACTAAAGTCACTAAAGATTGAAACATCTACTATATAACCATTCGCGTAGTTTACAGGCGTCCACTGTGCTATCCATTTTTTATCACACTGATAATCCCCTTGCGAAACAGAAGGTTTTGTAACACCTACAACTCTTAAGGAGTTCGATTGAATTGACATAACCGACGAACAAGTACCGTTCGAAATTTTTGTTATTGTCAAAGTTCCGGTATCTTCATATCGTAGTACGCTCACATCTGCTATAAAAGCTCCTCTCCCTGCAGTAGCTACATTCATTGTTGCAGTTAGTTCAGGGTTTGAATTATTAATTTTGTAACTTACTTGGTAATTTCCAGTCGGTAAATTAGCAGGTAATGCAGAAACAGTAACAGTAGATTGTCTGCTGCTGTTGCAGGCATCACCTGCTTCAACTTTTGTAAGGCTAAAAGATGGACCTACCGTCACCATCCAAACTCCTCCAGAATCTACGAAAGTACTGTTACACAATCCATCTTTGACCTGCCGACGATAATAAGTCGTTTCGGTTAAAGTTTGCGTCGGTGTATACGTTGCGGTATTACTAGAGGGTACCGTATTGACCAGCGTTTCAAAGGAACTATCAGTACTATACTGCCATCGGTAAGTATAATTACCATCCCCACCAGTTGCAACTGCATCACTTCCAATTTGTACCTTAGGTCTTGTATTATAACAAATAGTTTCTCCTATGCTTGAGATTCTTCCTGCGTTTAAAGTGGCCGGAAGAGTATAAGTAATAATAATCCCTCCGTTTCCTCCAGCACCGCCTAATGGTGAACTGGCCGCCGTATTTTTAGAAGAAAACTTCAAGGAACCACCCCCGCCGCCACCAAAAAGTAGACCTGGGCTACCAGGTGCTTTAGGATTTGCTGTAGAAGTATTCTCACCCCCTTTACCACCTGCACCTCCTAATAGATTATTAGTAGAAGAAGTGCCACCAGATCCCGTACCACCCGGGCCGCCCGGGCCACCTGGATGACCAGCACCGCCGCCGCCACCGCCAAAGTCCACCCCGTTTGTTGCTTTCCCCGCATTACCACCTTTTCCGCCATTATGACCGCCAACTGTGGTTTTAACACCTCCAAGTCCGTAAGTACCTTTATCATTTTGGACCGTATTGTCATCAGCACCTTTTCCGCCAGCCGCCACGATCAGATTGAAGCCCCCCTTCCTCACAAATGTATCCTCACCATCTTTTTTCAATGCGCCGCTAATACTACCACCGCTACCACCTGCTCCTATCCCATAATCAATTGTTTCGTTTGGGATTACAGAAATAGACCTAACTTCATAAGCCCCACCACCGCCTCCGGCACTACCATATCCGTTCGCAGCACCAGCAAGTTGCCGATAACCGCCGCCGCCGCCGCCGCCCCAAGCCTGAATGGTAATACTGGTAACACCACATGGTACCAGCCAGGAGATCTTATCAGTTGGAAGCGTCTCCGTCTTCGTTGTTTGTCCATACCCAAAAGAGACTAGTAAAAGAAAAGTGAGTTGAAAAAGGGTTTTACGCGAAGTGCTAAAAAACCCTACAAGGAGTTCCCTAACGAAACTAAAATTACTTTTCATTTTAGATAATTTGTTTTTTTATGAAGAAAAGTGACAATTTCCTCCTGGAAAGAAAGAGCTACGATGCATTGAGGAAATGCGAATCTCCCTGAAGCACAATGCATACAAAAGCTGCATTTTGTTTTCCTTTGTGTTATTTTGTGTTATTTTCATTAAAGAAACATTATTATTATTATTTCTTCAACGCGCAAACTTACCAAATTTATTTGGTAATCATCAATTTTTTAGGAAATAATAGTTTATTGTAAAAATGAAAAATGTTTAAATGTACTATTCAAAACATTAACAAGATTGGATATAAGGCGGATTTAAACTGTGAAAGCACGAACTATAAAAAAATAAGTAAGCAAGCAAAAACAAGAAGCGAGAACCAATATAAGATTACATAATGATCGGTCATATTACGACTAAGCCACTAAATCGACAATATAAAACAAGGTAATGAAGATTATATCTGTAATTTAAAAACTTATCTACCTAACCAATAAAGCATTACGAAACATTCTGCCTTAGAAAAAACTAGGCAAGCAAAAAATTATAAGATGAACTTCCTCTAAGCATCAGGAACGTCTTCTTTCACTCGCTGCGCATTTTTAATAGTAATTTAGCCAATAATCATTCTCACTCCAGAAATAATCTAAGTGAGCTAAAAGCCACAGCTGCATCTAAAAAGAGCAGGATATTACAATTAACTTAAATCTTTCCCATTCCTGCAATCCACAAAAAAAATCCGGAAAAGAAAACTCTTCCGGATCATTTTAAATAAAGGAGAAGACTTTTACTTCTTCATCACTTTTATATTTGTACTCTCCGTGTCAGAATTCACCTTGACGATATACGTTCCTTTCACAAAAGACGTTAAATCAATCGTCGTATTCTTAGCCGTTGGATCCAGTTTAAAACTTTTCACTAACTGTCCGGTCATCGAATAAACATGCGCAGTATTCAATTTTAACTGCTTGTTGTTTTGAATAGTTAGCAGTCCCGAAGTTGGATTCGGAAAGACCTGCAAGTCATTTTTCATCGACGAATTATCAACGGCAAGTACCGGATTATCGCAGTTGTAAACGTAGATCTCATCTACATACCAACCGTCATTGCCGTTACATCCATCCGTTCCCATCTCGAAACGGAACTTGATATTCGCTCCCGAGTTCACGCCAATCTTGGACAGATCGATCACGCTTTGTCCCCAGCTTCCACCCAGTGAACCACCGTCGGTTCCGCTGAAGGCAGGCTGTCCTTTCAGTGGATTATCGTTATTTGATGTTCCATCCAAATTCCGGTTATAGCCATTTTGACTAAAAGCCGTTTTCGGTAGAATAGTCCAGGCACCACCATTTAAGCTGTACTTGATATTTCCACCATCCCACGTCGCCTCAGTTGCAACGTAATGATTAAAGGCCATTTCATATTTTCCTGCGGTGAACGTTGGGAAAGTAATCAGTGGACTTTCTAAACGAAGAATTCCATTTTGCATACTGGTGGTACAGTTTCCGTTGACGGGATCGGCGCCGAAAATAGCATTGCCGGTTCTTCCTTTTGGCAAAGCGCTTTTAACCACCCAGTTTCTATTTTCCCAAGATCCAGGATTAGTTGGCACGTTATTCACGGTCCAGTTTCCTAAACCATTTTCCCAGGTTTCACTGAATAAAGCACCAGAAACAGCAGTCGAGCACAAGTCAGGTGTCGCCTTCAAAAGAGGAAGGTAATTACATTGTGTATTGGGTGACAGTCTGATCTGTACTGCTAAAATTGCATTTTGAAGATTTTCCATATCGCTGACTGCCCACGATTGTCCACTCAATCCAGCCGGAACATTGCTCGTTGACAATCCTTGCAGATTAATACCGATCAGATCAGTTGCTGCAGCTTCTAAGGCATCTGCAAAAACCGCGAAATCGCTGGTTGGAGTCAGATAATTGTTCTGAGCTCTCCACCATAAATGGGCAGCTTTCACAAAGCCAATCCCCGTAATAGTATAACCGTTATAAGTTCCACCGTCCACCAATAGTGCGTACAAATGATTCGTCACTCCAGAATTACGGTGTACGCCACCAGCATCTCCCGTGCCACAATAGTAGTAGGAAGTATCTAAAACCCTGCCCGGATTATTATTACAGTTCGGGTTCCACATATCGCGGATCGGACTGCCGAAAGCGGTCGCTTTCTCGCCCATTTTCCAACGTTGCGTACCGGAACAGGTGGTGCCCGTTCTCACGTCTAAATTTTCTCCAACATCATCATAGCCGTTCAACAGATCGATGGTTTCTCCCCACACGTCAGAGTAGGATTCATTGAGGGCACCCGACTGGTACTGGTAAATCAAGCCACTCGTATATTCCGTATAGGCATGTCCCCACTCGTGCGCCACCACATCATCAGAAGCGGTACCGGTACAGTAATTAGCGGTAACACCGTTCCAGTTGGCATTTGGACAGCTGATGCCGGGATCATTATTCACCGTGATCATGGTCGCATCTGCATTATTAAAAGAAATATAATTAAAGGCGTTCTTGAAAAAATTGTAAACGTGCTCCGACGTGATCACTTCACTCTGTTGCCATTGATCCAGCGTTCCGGGCAAAGCATCGCCTTCTTTCCATTTTAAATTAGCCGCGTTGGTATTTTTCTCATACAGTTTACGGTCAATTGGATGAATTCCGGTAAATTGCTCTACCAATTCGCCCGTCTGCGCGTCGATGAACAGAAACTCCCGAACATCACTTTTGTTGGTCACTTCCACTTCATAAGCCAGATAAGAGATGACCTGTCCACCTTGTACCAGATTTTTCGGGAAGATTAAAAGATTGTTTTTTCGGATCTCCAGGGGAGCTGTGGAATTGGTAATTCCCTGCTGAGCGACCATCTTTTTAGCGATGGAGCCAGCTTCTGCTTGAGAAACCGCTGCTTTGGTGCTCACTTTAATATTGGAAATCGTATTGCCGTTGAGGGAAGTTAACTGCCCTTTTCCATTAAAATGAAATTTCAACGTTCCGTCATACACCGGAACTCCTTGATAATATTGTCTGTAGTAAACATTTTTGAGACCGTAGTTGTCCGTCACTTCTTCCACAAAAACCAAATCCTTTTCAGAATTCAGATTAAAAGCTTTGAAGTTGGAAGCTAAAAACTCATTGACCTTTCCTTGAGATGAGGCAGATTTCAATTGTAGTCCTTCAGCGTTAACGAATCGTATAAAATTGGGATTTGCCGTACTTTTACTGATTGTAATGCTGGCGTTCGTCTGTTCTTTCAGTTTTGCTAATTCTTTCGATTCCTGCGCGAAACCACACACAAAAGACAAGCTTAAAACGAGAAGTAGTGTTCTTTTCATAAGGTTATTTGATTTTAGACAAATATAATGTATTTGACAGGTACGAAATTTAATTATTTTAAAAAATTGAAATATCGCCTTGATAGCCAGTTCCTATTTTGTCGGAATCATCTCTGAAACATGGCCTGTCGACGTGGTTTACTTAATGAATACTTAATTTAACGCAATCCCGATAGCTATCGGGACGCAAAGAACTCTCTATCATGCTGCACAAAAATTACGATCGCAAACCTGCCTGTCGGCGGACAGGGGCGTTTCACTCAGCAAAGGCGCAATTAAAATCATACAATGATCGATCTGAAAATAATCGCTTAAATTTAGCTTAGGAGATTTTTGCGTAAAGAAAAACTAGAATTTCTTATAAAAATACTTTCCATTTTTGCAAAACCTAAAAATTCCTTTACCCCAGCCCTAAAGGGAGCGAATTTGATTTTCTATAAAATGTCGATATAAAAAGAAATGAGGATGACTTAAGATTTTTTTTTTGTGTCAAGACAAAAAGTAAAAGAAATAAAATTCCTTTACCCAACCCTAAAGGGAGCGAATTTGATTTTTCTATAAAACTTTGATATAAAACGAACTAAGAATGACTTAGTAGACTTTTGCGTTAATAAAAAAGAATGTAAGTCTTGTCCCGGAAAGCTATCGGGATTGTTACTTTTTGCTTCATCGTAATTATTATTTCAAAGCGCATCATTTTCAACGGTTTGTGTCGAGATAAAAAGTAAGAGTAATAAAAAATCAAATTCCTTTACCCCAACCCTAAAGGGAGTGAATTTGATTTTTCTATAAAATATTGGTATAAAACGAACTAAGAATGACTTAGTAGACTTTTGCGTTAATAAAAAAGAATCCAAGTCTTGTCCCGGATATCTATCGGGATTGTTACTTTTTGCTTCATCTTAATTATTATTTTAAAGCGCATCATTTTCAATGGTTTGTGCTAAGACAAAAAGTAAGAGTAATAAAAAATCAAATTCCTTTACCCAACCCTAAAGGGAGGGAATTTGATTTTTCTATACAATTTCGATATAAAACGAAATGAGGATGACTTAAGATGTTTTTGCGTAAAGACAAAAAGTAAATAAGGAAAAAAATAATATTAAAGAACTAATGATAGCTGTCTTCGCAAATTGAAAAAAAGAACTTTCTGGAAAAAATAATTTTCCTTAAAAATTCACCATTCACTCATTCACAATATCAAATCATCCAATTCCAATCAACTTACTGATTTCATTCACTAACTTTCCTTGGCTCTTTTTACTTTTTCCTTGGCTCTTACAGCCCTTACTTAAACCCTTCAATTACCTCCCCCAAAGTCACCTTTCCAAAAAATTCCGTCAGGTCAATTTTGGAAAATAACTCCTTCAAAGTAGAAATCTCATGTTTATGACCAAGCAGCTGTTCTTCCAATTCCTCAATTGGTTTCGGGGCAAAAAAGTCACCAAATATTTTTGCTTTTTCGATGATGCCATGGACAACATCCAAATGGACTTCGATAAATCCCGCCGGAACTTTAATGGCCTTCTGGAAATTATAGTTCGGTGAAAATCCGAAGTTCCAATCCCAGGTTTCATATTTCTCGGCCATAAGTTGTTGAATGCCCTGTAAATCTTCTTCGGTCAGCTCGTACCTCTCCGCAACTGGATTATTTTTAATGATCTCTTGGGTAAGCAATTTTTTAAGATCGTTTGTGGTTGTTTCTTTGGGTAAATAATTGATAAGGTTCGTCACGCGGGACCGGTTCGACTTAATGGCTTTATCGATAAACTTCAGTGGATTCACTTTCAATGCTTCGCCCAAAACTTCCATTTCAGAATCGAGTAAAATGGTACCGTGTTGGATCATTTTTCCATGACGCGCCAGTTTGGCATTGCCACTGAATTTCTTACCCTCCACCAAAAGATCGTTGCGTCCTTGTAAGACAGCGGGTACTCCTAAGCCGTTCAGGATATTGAGCACAGGTTGCGTAAAAAAAGAAAAATCCCCAAAATCATTCTGACCGAGCAGCGTGTGAAACGAAAAATTAAGATTTCCTAAATCGTGATATACTGTCCCACCGCCTGACATTCTTCTAACAACTTTAATGTCTTTTTCTCTTACATAATCAAGATTGATCTCCGCCAACGTATTCTGAAATTTCCCCACAATGATCGAGGGAGCATTGACGTAAAGCAGAAAGATATCTTCAGTTGTAAATTTTTTCAGTAAATATTCTTCCGAGGCGATATTGAAATAGGCATTTTGAGAAGGAGAGTCGATGAGCAACATAAGTTTTTCTTTGCTACAAAAATAAGGGAATTTTCTGAAGTAAATGATGCATTACATTAGCGAAAGGAGCTGTAAAAAAATCGATTTGAGTGAGTTTTCGTCAAAGAGATTGAAGATTCTTACCATTTAAACCTTTATGTTTGGTGCTAATATGCTTAAAAGAACATAGAATTTCTTTAACGCAATGACGCAAAGAGAATAACGAACATGCTGCATAAAAATTACGGTCGCAAAGGCGTTTCACTCAGCAAGGGGCCCAACAGTTAATTTGATCCACAACGAAAGTGAATCTTTTAATCAAAGTGACTTGTTACTATTTGTTTCGAAACAACCTATTTTAATGATTCGCTGATTCTTTAAAGAAACAAATAGGATGAAGTAAAAAGTAAAGGAAAGAAAAATCAAATTCCTTTTCCCCAACCCTAAAGGGAGTGAATTTGATTTTTCTACATAACTTTTTGGCTACGAACTAACTATAAGACCTATTAAATTTAAAACAAAAAAAGCCACGATATAATCGTGGCTCCCTATCAAAAATTCTTTAATCTAAAGAAATTATTTCGCTTCAAAATAAACTCTTCTGTTCGCTCTATTTTTCCATTCCGGACATTTAGTAGCTGGGTCACATTCTGGATATTTAAGG
>DIBY01000016.1:0-115419 GCA_002415135.1 Flavobacteriales bacterium UBA5040
GCGCGTCTACCAATTCCGCCAGCCGGGCTCTTTTTAAATTGGTGTGCAAATATAGAATTATTTTTTAATTTAAGGAAAATTATTTACTAAAATTTCCAACATTTTCTCAGTAAACATCGGTTAGTATCGCTAACTATTTGATTATCAAAACTGCAGTTCCAGTCCATCATAGGCAAGACGAACATTATCGGGAAGCTCTTGTTCTAATACATCGTGTAATCCTAAATGATGCGAGATATGCGTTAAATATAATTTCTTGGGTTTCAATTCTTCGAAGAGTTCCAAAGCCTGTGGTAGAATAAAATGAGCAGGATGGAGCTCCTCTCTACGAATGCAATTCAGAATCAAGTAATCCAGATCTTGTAACTTTCCTTTCTCCTGATCAGAAATAAAACTGGCATCTGTAATGTAAGCGAGTTTTTTAAATTTGAATCCTAAAATCTTTATTTTCGAATGCATTACTTCCACTGGAATAATCTCAGTTCCGAAAATTGAAAAAGTATCATCGATTTCATGCAGGTCAAAAGACGGCGCACCCGGATATTTTACATCTGAAAAAGCATAAGGGAATCTCGCTCTCACTTCGTCTCCTACTCTCTTCTGACAATAAAGATCAATGTTTTTTCTATTTTTAAAAATTAAGGGACGTAAATCGTCCAGGCCAATCACGTGGTCATTATGCTCGTGCGTCAGGAGAACAGCATCGACTTGCTCTTCGCTATTGTCGAGCATTTGCATTCGAAAATCAGGTCCGCAATCGATTAGAATCTTTTTTCCAGAATCGGTAGTGACCAAAGCGGAGGAACGGAAACGTTTATCTTTTGGGTTGAGTGAGGTGCAAACCTCGCAGTGACAGGCAATAACGGGAACTCCTTGCGATGTTCCACTTCCTAAAAATTTCAACTTCATTTTTTTTGATGTTGGTTTAATTTTGGTAAATTTACAAAAAATTAGAATTGCCCGTGACTCCTCAGAAACTTACCCCAAAACAAAAAGCTTTAGCGATTAATTTAGACCCCAACATTTACGGTACTTTTGCCGAAATTGGTGCGGGTCAGGAAACTGTTCGCCATTTCTTTAGAGCGGGAGGTGCTTCCCAAACTATTGCAAAAGCCATGTCTGCTTACGACAAGGATTTCAGTGATGCAATTTATGGTAGAGAAGCCAAGAATAGATATGTTACGCAAAACAGGCTTCGCAAGATGTTGCGCTATGAAGTTTCATTGATAGAAGAACGCGTGTCGCGCGAGGCTTGTCCGGGCAGAAAATTCTTTTCTTATGCCAATACAGTAACGACCATTAATTTCGATAAGACCATGAGAGGTCATGGTTGGGTTGGACTTCGTTTTCAGTTGGATGAGAATGAAGATTACAACGAAATTGTGCTGCATGTAAAATTCAATGAAAATGATGCAACGTTACAGCAGGAAACCTTAGGAAGCCTGGGTGTCAATCTGATTTATGGAGCTTTCAATTATGCTGATAATCCACGCCGGATGATTAATTCATTGCTGGATGATGTTTCTAAAGACAATATTGAGATCGATATGATCGACTTTAGTGGACCCGCTTTCTCCTATGTTGATAATCGTTTGATGAGTCTTCAACTGGTGAAAAATGGAATGACCGACGCCGTGATTTTCAATTCAGAAGGAAATAACATGTTACCTGCAGATATTCTTTACAGAAAAAATATTTTTGCGGTACGTGGAAGTTTTCGTCCTGTAACTTTGGTCAACACTGATATGTTTGAGAAGGGTTTAGATCTTTTCAAGAAAGATTGGGGCTGTAGTGAAGAAGAGACTGAAGTTTTGTTCGAAATCACCATTGCCAATTTAAGAGCCGCTGGTGATATTGATGAACGGGACTTTTTAGACCGCGTAGATGTCTTAGGGAAACTGGGATACACTGTTATCATTTCTAACTTCTCTGAATATTATCGACTGATCGACTATTTTGCACCCTATACCAACGGAAAAATTGGAGTAGCCATGGGCGTCAATAATATGCTGGATGTTTTTGATGAGAATTACTACGAAAATCTTTCAGGTGGAATTTTGGAAGCTTTTGGTAAGTTTTTCAGAAAAGGAATGCGGGTTTATCTTTATCCGTATAAAGATCCTGAGACTCATGAGTTATTAACCGCCAATAATTTGAAAGTAAATGACAGTTTGAAAGAGTTGTACAAATACTTTAAACTCAATAAAAGAATTGTTGATATTCAAAATTACAATCCAGATTATTCTGAGATCTATTCCCGAACCATCCTCGATAAAATCGCCAATCATCTTCCAGGATGGGAAAAAGAAGTTCCGGAGGGCGTTTCAGAATTAATAAAAGAACGCGGAATGTTCGGTTACAAAGAAGAATTAAAACTAAAAGAATTTATTTAAAAAAAATACAATGTCAGAAATAAAAAAACGTCTTTCAATCATACTGGAAAGTCCGAAAGATAATACAGAAGAGAAGCTTCAAAAAGTTTGTCATCTACTCGACCAGGAAATCTCCTACTTTAACTGGACCGGTTTTTATTTTAAAAACGGAGATAAAGAAGAATTGATTTTAGGACCTTATGTTGGAGCTCCAACAGATCATACCATTATTCCTTACGGAAAAGGAATTTGTGGCCAAGTAGCAGTTTCAAATGAAACTTTCGTGGTTCCTGATGTTCATGAGCAAGATAATTACTTAAGTTGTTCCATCGACACCAAAGCAGAAATCGTAGTTCCTATTATGAAGGATGGTCAAAATCTTGGTCAAATTGATATTGATTCTCACAAAGTAGATCCATTCACCGATGAAGATCGTGAAATGTTAGAATGGCTTTGTGCAGAAATTGCGAAGATTATGTAATCAAATTTGATTAAATAAAAAAAGTGTGGATTTTTAGAGAGTCCACACTTTTTGTTTTTAGTAAGTTTTTTATTCCGCCAAGTCAGCGATTCCTTTTCCATCTAAACGGTAAACCGTCCATTCATCCATTGGTTTTGCTTGCAGTGATTCGTAGAAGTCGATGGCAGGTTGATTCCAGTTGAGAACCGACCACTCCATTCTTCCGCAGTTTTCTGCTTTGGCGATTTTCGTGAGTTCAATAAGCAAAGTTTTTCCGTATCCTTTGCCGCGGTGTTTCGGTTCTACGTAAAGGTCTTCTAAGTACAAACCTGGTTTTCCTACAAAAGTGGAAAAATTATAGAAATACAGGGCGAATCCAGCTGGAATTCCATTTTCCTCCCCGATGATCACATGGGCGAAATTTTTTATAAATATATTTTCCTGAAGTTCTTCTACGGAAGTCACAACCTCGTCTTCCATTTTTTCGTAAACGGCTAGTTTTTTAATAAGATCAAAAATGATTGGAGTATCTGCAGGCGTGGCTTTTCTAATGGTGAACATTTCTTTTTAATTTTAATAGTCAAAGTTAATAATTTTAAGAGAATTTTATTTAAAAAATCCCATCGTAACTAGCCGCGATTGAACGGCCTGTTTGAGCTATTTTTTCGGTGTTGGCAAATGCGGCGCCAAAAAAAGCGAGTAGTGAAAGCGGGATTAAGCTCCTAAAAAAAACCTCCAGAAAAAATTCTGAAGGTTTGTTATATATTTTTATCTGCGGAAAATTATATCTCCGTATTCATATCCCAGTTTTGAAGATAATCGTGAACATGTTTCAGGAACATTCCACCTAACGAACCATCTACTACACGGTGATCGTAAGAATGTGACATGAACATTAAATTACGGATCGCAATCACGTCGCCATCTTTGGTTTCTAAAACTGCAGGTTTTTTCACAATCGCTCCAACTGCTAAAATAGCAACTTGAGGTTGTGGAATAATCGGCGTACCCATTAGGTTTCCGAAGCCTCCAACGTTGGAGATCGTGTAAGTTGCACCTTGCGTGTCTTCTGGTCTCAGTTTTTTATTTCTTGCACGGTAAGCCAAATCGTTGATCGCTTTTGCCAAACCGGAAAGAGACAATTGATCTGCATTTTTAATAACAGGAACAATCAAATTTCCGTCTGGAAGTGCGGTTGCCATTCCGATATTGATGTTTTTCTTTTTGATGATCTTATCGCCATCTACAGAAACGTTGATCATCGGGAAGTCCTGAATTGCTTTCACAATCGCGTGAACAAAAATTGGCATATACGTCAATTTTTCACCTTCTCTCTTTTCGAAAATATCTTTATGTTTCGTTCTCCATCTTACCACATTCGTAACATCTGATTCGATGAACGAGGTAACGTGAGGCGAAGTGTGTTTGCTTTTCACCATTGCATCAGCGATGATCTTACGAACTCTATCCATTTGGATGATCTCGTCACCTTCATTTAATTTGATTGGTGCAGAAACTGGGGCCGCAGCTTGTGGAGCCGGACTTGGAGTTGATGCAACTGATGGTGCAGAAACTGCTTGTGGCGCTACAGGAGCAGTTCTGTTGGCAACGAATGATAATATATCTTCTTTGGTAATTCTTCCGTCTAAACCGCTTCCTTTGATGGATTGCAATTCATTGTCAGAAATTTTTTCGTTTTGTGCGATAGATTTTACTAATGGAGATAGATATAAGTCAGAACCTTCGAAACTAGTAGAAGTTTTTGAACTTTCCATGGCTTCTTCCAAACCTTTTACAACATCTGAATCTACATTTGGAATTTCAGTTTTTACTTCTTCCACAGATTTTGGTTCTTGAGGCTGATCTGCAACTGCATCACCAACGCCAGCAACTTCTAGAATTGCGATTGCTTCACCAATCTTAGCAACTTCATCTTTTTGTTTCAGGATTTTAATAATTTTCCCCGAAACTGGGGTCGGAACATCAGAATCAACTTTGTCGGTTGCAATTTCTACAACGGAGTCATCTTCCTTTACGGAATCTCCTTCATTGAACATCCAACTGATAATCGTCGCTTCCATCACGCCCTCTCCCATCGATGGAAGTAGTAATTTATATTCTGCCATTTTATATTTCGATTTTCACAAAGATAAAAAATTTTCCCATTAAGAAAAAACGATTTTTTAGGGCATTTTTTTGATTTTATTTCAAAAGTTTAGATTACAGTTTCTATCTTTGATGTTTAAATTAAATTATGAAAAACCTGTATATCGTTGCCTTGTTCCAATTCAAAGAAAGTGATTTGATGGACGCTCTGGAATTATTAAAAAAATTAGTTTTCGAAACCCGAAAAGAAGATGGTTGTATGCAATATGACCTGATCGAAGACAATAATAATAAAGGAGTTTTCTTTATTGTTGAACTTTGGGAAAGTGAAGAGCATCACCATCAACACAATGGCAGCGATCATTTGATGAATTTCAGAAATCAGTCTGCTTCAATGTTAGAGAAATCAGCACAAGTCTATAAAGGTTATAAAACGTTTTAATCATGAAAAAGGTTTCCTTATTGCTGGTCTTATTTTCTGTTTTCGTTTTTTCTCAAAAATATACAAAGTCAGAAATTTCACGTATTACAGAAGGAACTATCGATTCAGCCCTGCCTATTTTCCAAACCTCTGATTCTTTGCAACATCGGGTTTTACTAGATCAATCGATTGACGTAAATCCAAAAGATTCGTACACAAAGATTCTGGTCAACCGAATGAAATTAGCACTTATTGCTACAGGCAGCGGTGTCGGAATTGCTGCACCACAAGTTGGAATTAATAGAAATATCATTTGGGCAAAACGGTTTGATAAAGAGGGAAACCCGCTGGAATATTTTATTAATCCGAAAATTCTTTGGCGATCGGAAGTTTTGAATTTTGGTCCGGAAGGTGATTTATCAATCGAAGTTTTCAGAGATTACTTTTATAGAAGTCAAGTTATTCAATTAGAATACTTCGATTTAAAGGGAAAGAAACACACAGAAATTGTGGAAGGTTTCACGGCAGTCATTCTGCAGCACGAAATCGATCATCTTTCTGGGATTTTGATTTCTGATAAAATTGAAGATCAGAAAATGAAGACTTTCGAAAAAGTGGAATTGTTTAAAGAAATACGATAGAAAATCAATCTTTTTGAAAACGCAAAATTATTTTACCGCAAAAGAGGCAAAAGATCTTTATAATGAATGGTAAAAAAGAATTTCAGAAGGTTGCAAAATGTAAGACTCTCCGTATTTTGCAAACTTTTGAACAGCGTATTAAAATAAAATTTTTGGATCTTTTGCGGTAAAAAAAAAACTTTTAAAACACTAAACAATCTGAGCTTCAAAAACGTCACAGAAATGTTTTTTAATTTTCTCTTTCACTTCAGCCATTTCCTCTTCTGAAAATTCCCGTTCTAATTCTCTTTGCAAAGAAGTCACTCCTTTATCTTTAATTCCGCACGCAATAATATATTCAAAGTACCGCAGATCAGTATTCACATTCAACGCCAAACCATGCATGGTTACCCATTTGGAGGTCTTCACACCCATCGCACAAATTTTTCGGGCGTAAGGTTTTCCGACATCCAGCCAAACTCCGGTTTCGCCTTCACTTCTCTCCCCTTTCAAACCATATTCTGCAATGACCCGAATAATCACTTCTTCTAAATTTCGCATGTACAGAAAAATATCAGATTTAAAATTATCCAGATCCAAAATCGGATAACCTACAATCTGTCCGAAACCGTGATACGTAATATCTCCACCACGATTGGTCTTCACAAAAGTCGCATTGATTTCTTCTAACTTTTTAGCATTTGCCAGCATATTATGGTCGTCCCCAGATTTACCGATCGTATAAACATGCGGATGTTCTACAAACAATAAATAATTCGGAGTTTCTGTCTGTTCATCGTCAGTTCGGTTGCGATTCTCCAATTTCAAATCGATGATTTCCTTCATCAATTTCTCCTGAAATTCAAACGCCGGCTCATAATCCATCAAACCTAATTCCTGAAACTGCAAAATTCTATTCTGTGTGCTTGTCATTTTATTTTACTTTTTTGGGCAATCCCCTCGTTGCCTTTGCTGAGCCACGCTAACTCGGGTCGGGCTATCCGTTACAATCTTTTTGTTTTCTTTCGCCATTTCCCGAACTCGCCTTTGAGGCGAATTCCTACAAAACAAAAAGGATTTCCACTGCTATCCCTATTGCGAGATCCTGCTTCTAATTAAATTCTGTTTAAAATTAAACCAGATACTTCCTCGATTTTTTCCTCTACAAATTTATAAAATTAATTTTGTATGCTACGAATAAAATCTTCTCCTTTCTTTGACCAGTCTTCATTATTCAGCAAAATATTTACGAAAGCAGTTCCGATAATTCCACCATCTGCTTTTTCTGTAACTTTATCAAAATCAGATTTATTCTTAATTCCAAAACCAATCATAACCGGATTTTTCAAACCTAAATTCGCAAGTCTATTAAGATATTCTTCATTGTTGATTTCTTTCGCATTATTTCCTGTTGTAGAAGAACTTGACACCGCATACAAAAATCCGGAACTTAAAGAATCCAAATATTTAATCCTTTCATCAGAAGTTTCTGGTGTCACCAAAAAGATAAAATTCAGATTGTGTTTTTTTAAAATTGAACGGTAATTTTTTTCAAACTCTACTGGTGGCAAATCTGGTATAATCAATCCTGAAACTCCAGACTCTTTACATTCTTTGCAGAATTCTTCAAATCCAAAACTTAAGACCGGATTAATGTATCCCATCAAAATAATCGGAATATCCATTTCTGATTTCACCGATTTCAGTTGACCCAAAAGTTCAGCGATAGTCATTCCATTTTTCAAGGCAATTTCGTGTGCTTTCTGAATCACCGGTCCATCAGCAACAGGATCAGAATAAGGCATGCCGATTTCAATATAATCTGCCCCAGAATGTTGGATTAATTTTAAAATTTCAGTCGTGTCATTTAACTTGGGAATTCCCGCTGTGAAATATATATTGAGTTTCTTTTTCATTTTTTTATTATTTTTCATAAGGTTGAAACCCTATTCTTAATTAAATCGCCCGGTTGGGACTTTGATAACAAGATCAATTTTGTTTTATATCTGCCTTTTAATGTACAGCGAAAATTGCGACCCGGCGTGAGCGGAAATCCTTTTTTTTGCGGCTGGAAAAGTAAAGGCAAAAAAGATTGGGAGCGGAAGACGGAAATTGTCGCCCAAACAAAAAATTTACAATTTCGCCAAATACGTTTCCATATCCTTGTCGCCTCTTCCGCTTAAACAAATCACCACCACTTCATCCTTTCCAAAAGTTTTCTTTTCTAAAACCGCCAAAGCATGCGCAGATTCCAGCGCCGGAATAATTCCTTCAATTTGCGTCAGTTCGAAAGCAGATTTTAAGGCTTCATCATCTGTGATGCTGAAAAATTCGGCTCTTTTATCAATGGATAAATTGGCGTGAAAAGGTCCAATTCCCGGATAATCTAACCCCGCGGAAATCGAATGAGGTTCGATAACCTGCCCGTCTGCCGTTTGCATCACCAAACTTTTACTTCCATGCAAAACACCCAAAGTTCCCAAGAAAGTAGTCGCGGCAGATTTCCCGGAATGAATTCCAAAACCACCCGCTTCCGCAGCGATAATTTTCACACTCGGCTCGTCTACGAAATGATAGAAAGTCCCGGCAGCATTACTTCCACCGCCAACACACGCAATCACAACATCAGGATTTTCACGTCCGATCTTCTCCTTCAACTGCCATTTTATTTCTTCCGAAATTACACTTTGAAACCTTGCGACCAAATCCGGAAAAGGATGTGGACCAACGACGCTGCCAATGATATAGTGCGTCGTAGTGGCGTTATTGATCCAATCTCTCAGCGCTTCGTTTACTGCATCTTTCAAGGTTTTAGAACCTGAAGTTGCAGGAATGACCGTTGCTCCTAACATTTTCATTCGACCAACGTTCGGCGCTTGACGAGCGATGTCAACTTCGCCCATGTAAATAATGCATTCTAAACCGAGCAAAGCACAGGCAGTCGCCGTGGCAACACCGTGTTGACCAGCGCCAGTTTCTGCGATAATTCTTTGCTTTCCTAATTTTTTTGCGAGCAAGGCCTGACCTAAAGCATTATTAATTTTATGCGCTCCCGTGTGATTGAGATCTTCGCGTTTCAAATATACTTGCGTTTGATATTTTTCACTCAAGTTTTTGGCAAAATATAAAGGAGTTGCACGTCCGACATAATTTTTCAACAGATCTTGATATTCTTCCTGGAATTCGTCCGAATTGATGATCTCTAAATAATTATGTTGAAGTTCCTCTACATTTGGATAGAGCATTTCGGGAACGAAAGCGCCGCCGAAGTCGCCGTAATAGCCATTTTCATCTGGGTTTCTGTATGTTTTCATTTTGTCTTTTTTAATTATTTCTCAACTGATAAATTGAGAAGCTTTTTAAATTCTTTTATTTTATCTATGTTTTTATTCCCAGGTTCAATTTCAAATTTTGAATTGATATCGAGTGCAAAAGGCTTTTGTTTCAGCAATGTTATATTTTTAACAATTTCCTCTGAAATTCCCCCGCTTAAAAAGTACGGTTTGTCAATCTCTAAATCATTTAAAATTTGCCAGTCGAAAGATTTCCCCGTTCCACCAAATGCAATTGAATCGGTATCGAAAAGAAAATAATCGACTTCCAATTTTGAATTTTGTATTTTAAATTTTAAATTTTTTAGTTCAGTTCCTATTCGGAAAACTTTGATAATTCCAATTTGTTTATCCAACTTAAGTCGTAATTCAGAAATAAAGTCATCACTTTCATCTCCATGAAGTTGAATATAATTAAGACCTGCTCTTTCGGAGATCTCAAATACTCTATCGATATTTTCATTTACAAATACTCCTACTTTTCCTTTATGATTGATTGATTTTATTTCTTCTAAAGTCAAAGTATTCAAAACATATCGCGGTGATCTATCATAAAAGATAAAGCCCAGATAATCGGTGTTCAAATAAATTAATTCTTCGATTTGATCCAGTTTCGTTAAACCGCAAACTTTTAGTTTTGGTTTTTGATCGTTGGTTTTTGATTGTTGGTCCATTCTAACTTCTAAAATCTAATTTCTAACTCCTACTATAAACTTTTCGAAGGCATTTCCCGGATTTTCATTTCGCATGAAATATTCGCCCATTAAAAATCCATCAAATCCTTTGTCTTTCAAAAATCTAAAATCCTCGATAGAGTAAATTCCACTTTCTGCAACAGACAACGTTTCTTTTGGTAGAAGGTTTTTCAAATTAACTGAATGTTGCAGATCAACTTTGAAATCTTTAAGGTTTCGATTGTTGATTCCCACCAAATCGATATTTTTATTGAAGTGTTTTAATTCATCTTCGGTATGAATTTCCAGTAAAACTTCTAAGCCTAATTCGTGTGACAATTCAGTAAATTCTTCAATTTGAATTGGAGAAAGACAACTTGCAATTAATAAGATTACGTCTGCTCCATTGGCTTTTGCTTCATAAAACTGGTATTCATCGATCATAAAATCTTTACGCAAAATTGGAATAGAAATTTCCTTTCGAACCTTTAATAGATCTTGAAGAGTTCCACCAAAAAATTCTTCATCAGTCAAAATCGAAATTCCACTCGCGCCGAACTTCTCGTATGATCGAGTAACTTGTAAAACGTCGGCTTGATCATTAATAATTCCTTTACTCGGCGACTTCCTTTTGAATTCAGAAATGATTCCACTACCCGATTTCACCGATTCTTTCAAGGAAAAAGTCTTACGATTAAAAAATGCTGCATCTTTTAATTCCGTTAAAGAAACTTTCCTTTTCGCTTCAGCAACTTCAATCGTTTTTTGTTCAATTATTTTATCGAGAATATTCATTTTTAATCAATTAAAACATTTAAACAATTCAAGGCTTTTCCTTCCATCAAACTTTCTGTCGCCATCTGCAAACAATTTTCGTAATCGCCATATTTTTCGGTATTCTTCAAAGCCATTGCCGCATTGGCTAAAACCACGGCATTCTGTTCATAAGTTCCTTTTCCTTCCAAAATAGTTTTGAAAATTTCCGCGGCTTCTTCAATACTGTTTCCGCCAAAAATCTTTTCTGGATCGATATTTCTAAACTGTAATTCTTCGGCTGAATAGATCTTCTCACCGTTCTTGTCCATGATTTTGGTATCGCTGGTCAAACTGATCTCATCATAATCATCCAAAGCATTTACGAGCAAGAAATCAGCATTTTTCTTTTGCAATAAATATTGATAAATCCTTGCAATCTCCAAGTTTGCAACACCAATCATGGTATATCGCGGTTTCGCCGGATTAATCAACGGTCCTAATAAATTAAAGAACGTTTTCAACCCGATATTTTTACGCATTGGTGCAATAGATTTCAAAGAAGTATGGAAAATTGGTGCGTGTAAATAACAGAAATTTCCTTTATCCAGATCGGCTTTTAAATCTTCTTCGGTTTCTTTAAAACTATAACCCAAAGTTTCCAAAACATTGGACGCGCCACTAATTGTTGAGGCTGCGTAATTTCCATGCTTGGCTACTTTTTGTCCGGTTCCAGCCACGACCAAACTTGCCAATGTCGAAATATTAAAAGTGTTTTTTCCATCGCCGCCAGTTCCAACAATGTCGACCAAATCATCTGTTCCCAAATCAATTTTCGGTGCGAGTTGTTGCAAGGCTTCCGTGAAACCTTCTAATTCGGCGAGCGTTATACTTCGCATCAAGAAAACAGTCACGAAAGATGTCACTTCAATTTCATTAAATATATTCTTTGAAATTTCTAATAAAATTGATTTCGCTTGTGCTTTGCTTAGGATTTGATGATCGAATAAATATTGTAATATCTCTTTCATTTTAATTCTTTAAAAAATTCTCAATAATCTTCTTTCCATCTGGAGTTAAAATACTTTCGGGATGGTACTGAACAGCCTGAACATCGTAATTTTTATGTTGAAGCGACATGATCATTCCGTTTTCATCAACTGACGTAATTTCCAATTCTTCAGGGAAATCTTTTGGATTGACAGCCCAACTATGATATCTTCCTACTTCCAGATTTTCGGGTAAATCTCTTAAAAGTCGTGAATCTTTTTTCACAGTTTGAGCATTGGTTGCAACGCCATGATATATTTCTGTCAGATTGATCAGACTTCCACCAAATGCTTCTGCAATCGCCTGCTGACCAAGACAAACTCCTAAAATGGATTTTGTTGGTGCATATTTTTTAATTAAATCAATTAAAATACCCGCTTCACTTGGAATTCCTGGACCTGGCGAAAGGACTATTTTATCATACTTTTCGATTTCCTCTAAATCAATTTGGTCATTGCGAAATACATCTACTTTTTCACCACTAATTTGCTCAATCATTTGAACTAAATTATAGGTAAAACTGTCATAATTATCAAAGACTAATATTTTCATAATTGTATGTTCTTAAATTGATTCGGCTTTTCTAACAGCCATTTTCAGTGCATTTAATTTATTGTTCACTTCCTGCAATTCATTTTCAGCAGAGGATTTTGCGACAATCCCGGCGCCTGCTTGATAATAAAGCGTGTTATTTTTGCTTAAGAAAGTCCGGATCATGATCGCCTGATTGCAACTTCCATCAAAGCCGACAAAACCAATACAACCACCGTAATAAGAGCGCGAAGTTTTCTCATAAGAATCGATTAGTTCCATCGCTTTATATTTTGGTGCGCCACTCAAAGTTCCCTGCGGAAAAGTAGTCGCGATCATTTCATAAGGATTTTGATTTTCTTTAACATCTGCCGTTACTTCGCTGACCAAGTGAATGACGTGAGAAAAAAACTGAACTTCTTTCAACTTGGTAACCGTCGTGTTTTTTCCGCAAATACTTAAATCATTTCTCGCTAAATCAACTAACATCGTATGTTCTGCATTTTCTTTCGCATCTTTCTTTAATTCTTCTGCCGCTTCTAAATCTTTCTGAACTTCACCAGTTCTTTTAAAAGTTCCTGCAATTGGATGAATAATCGCTTTTCCATTTTTAATAATCAACTGACTTTCCGGACTTGAACCCATTAATTTATAATCGCCATAATCGAAATAAAACAAGTAAGGCGAAGGATTAATATGTCGCAAAGCTCGGTAAACATTGAATTCATCACCGTTAAATTTCTGCTCGAATCTTCTGCTCAAAACCAATTGAAAAACATCTCCTCGAAAACAGTGCTTTTTTGCAGTTTCCACCAATTCGCGGTATTCTTCATCTTTTAAATTTGAAGTTTCGTAATCAGTTGTATGGAAAGGAAAAATAGGGGCGTTTTTCTGATTGATGAGATTTTCAATTTCGATGGTATTTGATTTAAGTCCATCGATTTTATTTTCGATAATAAACATTTCATCGTTGTAATGGTTGATCGCAATCACATATTGGTAAAGGCGATACCGCAATAATGGGATTTTATTTTCTTCCGAAAGTTCTTTAAACTTGATATTTTCAAAAAACGGAATCGCATCATAACTCGTGTAACCAAAAAAACCTTGGGCAGATTTACCGATTTCTTGGGCAGGTTCTTCGCAAACAAAAGTTTTGGTAAAATCATTGAGTAATTCACTCAACTTCTCTTTTTCTAAAGCGATTTTTTGTGGATTACCGATAGGAAATTTAATTTCTGCCTCATTATAATTACGGATTTCAATTCCGGCAACTGCATTAATAGCAATGAACGAAAAGTTGTTATCGGTGTTTTGATTTCCGGCGCTTTCAAGAAGAATCGTATCGCGAAATTTGTCTCGAAGACGAAGATAAATTCCGACCGGCGTGAAGAGATCGCTCATCACCGATTTTACAGTTGTTTTTATTTTTATAGTTTGATTAAATTCCATGATATTTTTAAAAATTTAGATAAAAAAAAGACTTCAACGGAGCCCGTCAAAGTCTTTTATATGTTTTTACAAACAGAATACAAGATTTGCTTCAGACCCTAAAGGAGTTTGAATGCCACCACCAAGTATTGTTTGTTCTTGTTTTCATTTGAAAATAATTATTTTCTTAAAAGTCAAATGCAACGCTTATTAAGGTAGTTTTCTTTTTGAAAATATTTCCCTCGCATTTCATTGAGGCAAATATATAAATGTTTTTTTTATCTGCAAACATTTCTTTTAAATTTTAAGGTTTGATAGTTCGATAAAAAATTAAGATGTTTGTATAAATAAATTATTATGAAAAAATTCTTAGCAATTGCATTCATTGGCGGATTAGTATTCTCAAGCTGTTCGAAAAAAGAAACAGCAACCGAGTCGAACACGATGTTAGGTGAACCAGAAACTCCAACAATACAAGCCTTGCCAGTTCCTGATTCTGCAGCAGTAATCGAGCCGATGGCAGCGGATTCAACATTGGTCAAACCATAATTAAAAATATTAGCGGTCTACTTAAGACTGCTAATTTTTTTTATTCTTCTACATTTTTCAGCGCCATTAATAATTGATAAGCACCTTTTGTAACAAACTTTTTGCTTTTATTTTCTTCTTTAAAGTTTAAAAGTTCGGTAAATCCGTTTTCCGCATTTCCAATTTCTACCGGAAACATTTTATAAGTTTTGGGTTTGAGCTCTTCAAAAACATACTGCTTTTCTTCCCAGGTTACGATGGCGTCATCGGGAATTACAATACCTTCTTCGGAATCAGCCTCCATTTCTGCGTTCATAAAAGTTCCCGGCAGCAATTGCAAACTGCTATCAACAAAACGGCAATAAATGAAAACACTTCTGTCTCCAGAAAAATCTTTTCCTATGATTGAAACTCGGGCTTCGTATTTTTTGGTCGGATTTTGATTGGTATAAGCGAAAACTTTTTGACCAATTTTAATTTTATCTAAATCTTTTTCAAAAACCTTTAAAACCAAATGTAGATCACCAGTATTTACGATGTCGAACATTTTATCCATAGGCGAAACGTATTGTCCAATATTGACATTAACGGTAGAAATATACCCTGAGATCGGCGAGGTTACGGCAAAAGTCCGGCGGATATTATTAGCGTTTAAAGAACCAGGATTAATTCCCATCGCGGTTAATTTTTGGGCCATTCCTTTCATCATAATGTTTTGGTTTTGTCTTTCGTTAAAGGCTTTTTGAGTCACTTTATCGGAACTGGCTTTGTTCTCATTCAAATCTTTTTGACGGGAATAATCCTGTTGCGCGTATTGAAGATTCGATTTTGCCAGGAGATAATCCTGCTGCAATTGAACCAGTTCAGGATTTTCTAAGGTTGCTAAAGTTTGTCCTTTTTTAACAAAATTTCCCGGCATAAATCTCGAAACTCGCACGTAGCCACCACTTGGTGCCGAAACGCTTGCCATTCCCTGTGGTGGAACATCAATTTGCCCAGACAGCATAATTTTATGCGCAATATCGAGGTTGTTTAAAGTATTCGTTTCAATCCCAGAATTTTTAATTTGCAAATCAGTTAGAGAAACCTGATCACCAACGACGGTGCCGATCTCTTCCGGAACTGATTCTTCTTTGGAGCAAGATAAAACCGTAAGACTTAATAATATTAAAAGTATATTTTTCATTGTTAAATTTTTATTATTCAGAATCACCGCCTATCATTTTTGAAGTAATTCCTTTGCGATCTGTATTTTCGGCAATAGCGATTCCGGCCAAGTGTAAAAGAATAAAAGCAGGCGTCCAGTAAACTGCTAATTTATGCGTAGTTTCTGCTAAATCAGCTAGAGATTCTGAGCCGATTTCAAATTTTAAAATGCTTCCTGTTATTATTTGTACTGCAATTAAAACATAGAATCCGAGATACATAAACCCTTGAAATCTCGCTTTGCTAGATGTGGTTTTAACGAATGGGTTTGGAAACTTAATTCCTTTTACAAACATATAAATCACTCTGGCAATAAAGGCAAAAGTAATAATATAAGCAGCATAAACATGCCATTCAAACATAGGATCCTGAACGGAATGAACGATGGTTCGAAGACTTTGTTTATCTAAATTGAGAGCTTGAATTGCTGTATTTTTATTCACAGCATCTGAAATGACAGTTTTGCTCATCCAATACATTCTGAGAAATCCAGTGGTAAATAGAACCAGCATAAATATGGCAAAGATCCAGTGAAGGATGCGGTGTAGAACGGTATATGTTTTCATTTTTTTAATATTAAATTATTGTTGTGTTAAATTATTGTTGCGTTAAATTATTGAGTTGAATTGTTTTCTCATTCAGCATTTTCTGAGTGTCAATGAGTTTGTTCTGAATGTCTAAACTTTGGTTGATCAGAATGGACCATTCCAGATAATTAATTTCACCTTCATAATACAAACGGTTGGCAGTTTTCATAATGGTTTCTGCATTTTTTAAACCTTTGGATTTGTAATAATCGGTTTCACTTTTTAGTTTTTCATATTCACCGAAAAGCGTTGTATATTGGTTTTTCAAGTTTTTGGAACCGAGTTCATAATTATTTTCGGCGATGAGTTGGTTAATTTTCTGACCTTCAATTAATGATTTTTGGGCGCCATTAAAAAGTGGAATTCCGACGCCAACCATTCCGGAATGAAAACGAGCTGATCTTTCATAAAATTTGTCATCGGCGCCAGTTCCATACATGCTGGAATTATTATATCCGATATTGAAAGTGGGCAGTAATTTCGATTTCTCTGCATTTAATTTGGCGAGTTCGATGTTTTTCTGCTGTTCCAATTGTTTTAAAACGACTGGATTTCCCGCATAATTTAAATCTTGATTTAAACCATTCGTTTCGTAGAAATTGGAATTTTCATTCGAATATAAAATTTCATCATTGATGAGATAATTAAACTGATTAAGAGAAACTTCCCGGTCTTTCTTCAGATTTGTCAATTGAATTTCTGCCTGACTTCTGTAATTTTCAGCAGTGGTTTTTTCCAGAATATTACTTTCTCCTTTTTTGAGTCGAAATTCTGCTCTTCTGTAATAATTGGTATAAATAGAATCGGCTCTCAAAAGCAATTTTTCTTTTTCGTTCTGATAATTGAGTTCATTATAAATTAAAGCGATCTCACGTTTAAGTTGCCATTTCTGAACGTCTAAATTTAACATTGAATTTTTCCATTCTTCCATCAACACTTGTTTTTGGGAATTGTAGAATCCGGGTAATCTTAAAGTTTGATTGACCGAAAATTTGGTATCAGTATAAGCGGAAACAAATTGTCCAATTTCTCCAGAAACATTTAATGGGTCGATTACGGCGTAAGATTTTTTGATCTTATCCTGATAATCAATCCGAAGTTGTCCGTTCTTTAAATTCAGATTGTTTTTAAAGGCTTTTTCGTAGGCGGATTCCAGGGAAATCGGCGTTTGTGCTTTCAGTTGAATGGCGATCAAAACTGAAAAAGCTATTGATATTTTTATAAGTTGTTTCATTCTTTTGTCATTTATCTGTAAATTATTATATGATTTTGTTTCGGTTTTTTTGTCATTCCGAAGGAAACTAAATTACTGTCCTATAATTCGTTGATATTCCTACGGAATGACAAAACTGTGTGATTTCATTTGTTTTTACATTCTTTATATACTTGCAAAAATCTGCAGCCTCTCGTCTTTAAGGACGAGAGAAATGTCTGCCCAAAAAAAACTATTCATCATAACCATCTTCTTCGGCACTTATTTCTACAATTTTTTTACGTCGGTCCGGGAAATGTTCTTCAAACCAAATGTAAATTAAGGGCAATAAATAAAGCGTGAGGAATGTGGCCAAAAGTAAACCGCCGATGACGACTGTTGCTAACGGTCTTTGCACTTCTGCGCCTTCGCCTTGACTTATTGCCATTGGTAAAAATCCGAGTGAGGCTACTAAAGCCGTCATTAAAACAGGGCGTAATCTGGTTCTTCCACCGATTTTTACGACCTCTTTTAAATCGGAATGAACTAATTTTTGTCGGTTAAATTCTGCGATTAAAACGATTCCATTCAATACTGCAACTCCAAAAAGTGCGATGAAACCAACGCCTGCGGAAATACTGAAATTCATATCCCGAATCCAGAGCGACATAATTCCGCCAATCATTGAAAGTGGAATTGCGGAGAAGATGAGCAATCCGTATTTCACCGAATTAAAAGCGAAGTAAAGCATGAGTAAGATCAGCAATAAACTTAAGGGAACCGCGATCATTAAGCGGGATTTCGCATGTTGAAGGTTCTCAAAAGTTCCGCCATAAGAAATGGAATATCCGGGAGGAAGTTTGAAATCTTTTTCAACTACTTTCTGTAAATCTTCGACGGTGGACTGAATATCGCGGTTTCTGACATTGAAGCCGACGATGATCCTGCGTTGTGCATTTTCACGCTGGATTTGATTGACACTTTCTTTGAGTTCAACAGAAGCAACGGTGCTCAAAGGGATTTCAGTTCCGGATGGTGTGGAAATTAAAAGATTATTGACATCATCGACATTTTTTCTTTGCTCGCCATCTAAACGAACAACCAAATCAAATTTCTTTTCACCTTCAAAAACAGAACCTGTTGATTGCCCAGCAAACGCAGTGTTCACGATATTATTAACATCTTCTACATTTAAACCGAACTGCGAAAGTGCTTCTCTTTTGTAAGAAATGACAATCTGTGGCATTCCAGAAATTGGTTCTACGTAAATATTTTGAGCGCCGTTGATCTTTTTGGAAATGTCGCCTAATTTTTCGGCATACACTTTCAAAGTATCGAGATCCTCACCATAAATTTTAATAACGACATCTTGCCGGGCTCCCGTCATTAATTCGTTAAACCGCATTGCGACTGGATATTGGAAGGAATAGGTAACACCAATCAAATTTTTCTTTAATTCGGCGGACATTTTTTCGGAAAGTTCATCATAAGTTTTAGCGGAAGTCCATTCTTTACGTGGTTTCAGAATGATCATCATATCACTGGCATCGATCGGCATTGGATCCGTAGGGATTTCACTGCTTCCGGTTTTTCCAACAACCTTTTCAATTTCGGGAAATTTCTTCATTAATATTTTTGAAGATTGCTGGACGGCATCAGTAGAAGTTTTCAGATTACTTCCGGGTAAAACTCTGGTGTCAACCGCGAAATCACCTTCAGGAAGTGAGGGAATAAATTCGCCGCCTAATCTTGACATGACGAAAAGAGAAATTAGAAATAGTCCGACAACACTGAAGAAAACCAGATTTGGAATTTTTAAAACGAAATTTAAAGTTCGATGATAAAAAGCTTCGAATCTGTCCATCATTTTATCTGAAAAGTTTTTCTTTAGATCTATTTTTTTAGATAAAAACAAAGAACTCATCATTGGAATGTACGTCAGAGAAAGGATGAAGGCACCTAGCAAAGCGAAGATTACGGTCTGTGCCATCGGTTTGAACATCTTTCCTTCAATTCCCTGTAAAGTTAAAATCGGCAAGTAAACAATCAGAATAATGATCTGTCCGAAAACTGCCGAATTCATCATGGTACTGGAAGAAGTATAAACTTCTCTATCCATAAATTCCTGAGAGATCTTTTTGTCCTGGAATTTTGTCAAATGTTTGAATCGATGCAGAATAGCTTCGACGATGATCACCGCACCATCGACAATCAATCCAAAATCCAGCGCGCCCAAACTCATTAAGTTTCCTGAAACGCCGAAAATATTCATCATAATAATCGCAAACAGCATGGCCAAAGGAATGACGGAAGCGACCAATAATCCCGCACGGAAATTCCCGAGAAATAAAACCAAGACGAATATGACGATCAAAGCACCTTCCAATAAGTTTTTACTTACCGTACTGATGGCGTTATTCACCATTTTTGTTCGGTCCAGAAAAGCATCGATTTTCACTCCTTCCGGAAGTGTTTTTTGAATTTCTTCAATCCTGCCTTTTACGTCTTTGATGACTTCATTGGAGTTTGCTCCTTTCATCATCATCACGACTGCACCCGCAACTTCGCCTTCGCCATTATAAGTCATCGCACCGTAACGGATGGCTTTTCCGTATTGAACCTTCCCAATATTTTTAATGAGAATTGGCGTTCCATCAGCCAGATTTTTTACGACCGTATTTTCAATGTCCGGAATTTGATTCATCAAACCTTCCGTTCTGATAAACAAAACGCTTGGTCCTTTTTCAATATAAGCACCACCAGTATTTTGATTGTTTTTTTGCAAGGCATCAAAAACTTCGGTAATCGTAACGCCCATCGATTTAAGAATGGCGGGATTTATAGCGACTTCATATTGTTTTAAATAGCCACCAAAACTGGCAACGTCTGCTACTCCGGGCGTTCCGAGTAATTGTCGGCGAACGATCCAATCCTGAATGGTTCGTAATTCCATCGGATTATAGCGATGTTCGTAGCCTTTTTTCGGACGGACAACATATTGATAAATCTCCCCTAAACCCGTGGAAATTGGGGCCATTTGCGGAACTCCTAAACTTACAGGAATATCCTTCGAGACTTGTTGAAGCCGTTCTGCAACTTGTTGACGAGCAGACATTAAATCGATATCGTCATGAAAGACAATCGTAATTACCGATAAACCAAAGCGCGAAAAACTTCGCATTTCCTTGATTCCCTGAATATTGTAATTGATCTGTTCTAAAGGAAAGGTGATAAACCGTTCGACATCGGGCGCGCCCAAACTTGGCGAAACGGTAATGATCTGAACCTGATTATCCGTGATATCAGGAACCGCATCAATCGGGAGATTTCTGAGTTCAAACAATCCATAAATAATTAAACCAAGCGTCATCAAAATGATGATCAGTTTATTTTTTATGGAAAATTCTATTATTTTATTAAGCATATTTTTTCTTTAAAAAGTTGCCAGAGCATGATACGCTGACATTGTTAATCATCATGTTTATCACTTTTGGAAGCCGGACCGTTGCCTTCATAATTTCGATAGTCGAAGTCTTGGCCCGTTCTGATTTCGGTATGGCGAATTTCGCCGCCTGTAGTCCCGGCTTTCTGTGCAAAAAATAATGCAACGACCGCGAAAATGCCAACAACAAAAGGGGCATATTTAGAGATGACGGAGTTTTTTAAACTGGCAATGAGAGCAATCAAGGAAATTGCTCCTAAAACATACGTTAAGGTTGCAAATATTTCAGAGACTTCTTCATGTTTTTTTATCAGATTTTCAGAAAGGCCTGCGATTTTTGTTGCAGAATCTTCGGCACCTTCACCTGTTCCCATGGCAGCAATGGAAGTAATTGCTCCAAGAATAAAAATGATATAAGCGTTTCGTTTAGTGACTTCGGATTTAGTGAAAATTCCGATAAGAAGTATTATAATTCCAACGATAGGAAATATAATCGGCATATGGTTGACCACCAAATGCAAATGTAATTCGTCCATTTTTTTTAATTTAAAATTAAACTATAAGTAAGATTAATGACTGTCAAAATCGAAAGACCAGACATCATTATTTAGACTGAAATTTTAAATTAAATTTTTGGAGGTTCCCAAATTTTAGAAAAAACCGAAGGATAGTATTTTTCAGAATACGAAAAATGAGTCGAACGATCCACATAAATGGATTGTTGTAAAATGTTTAAACTTGGACTTTCTGGCGGAATATTGAGATTAACAATCGAATGGGAAAAATCATGCGTTTTGAAAGGCAGTTTCATATCCTGTTTGTAATCACTGTCTACAATCTGCTCATCAATATAATGCATCTTAATGAAGGCATAAATTGACATATCGTGATTCGCCATTTTGTGTGAAATAAAATGCTCAACCAATCTCGGCATTTTCACCAGTTGTCTGACCTCACTAAAAGAAGTAAGATAAGTACACAATAGGAAATAAATAAACCATTTTTTCACAACACAAATTTACGGAAAATAGTACACAGAATATAATATATTGCAGATTTGGAATCAATCCAAATAAATATCATGTTTATCTTGAGAAAAACCTTTAGAAATGAAATGACTTTTAAAAATGAAATAATTACTACTCAATCTGTAAATCTATCTTGAATTTCAACATTGAAATCTTAGCGAAAAATTTACTAAATTTGCACTCTTAAAATAGCAAGAAAAATGCAGTTATCAGAACAGGAAATTATCAGGAGAGAAAAGTTACAAACCCTTGAAAAAATGGGTATTAACGCTTTTCCAGCCGAAGAATATAAAATTACAGAAACGACCAAAACCATTAAACAAGATTTTGTTGAAGGTAAAAAAGTTACGATTGCAGGTCGTTTGATGAGCCGTAGAATTCAGGGGAAAGCAAGTTTTGCGGAACTTCAGGATTCGGAAGGTAAAATTCAGGTTTACTTTAATCGTGATGAAATCTGTACTGGTGAAGATAAAACGCTTTACAATGACGTTTACAAACACCTTTTAGACATCGGTGATATCATCGGAATTGAAGGTGAACTGTTCAACACGCAAGTTGGTGAAATGACCGTGAAGGTTACGGATTTCAAAATTCTAACAAAATCATTAAGACCACTTCCTTTACCAAAAGTTGATGCTGAGGGAAATACTTTCGACGCTTTCAATGATCCTGAACTTCGATACAGACAACGTTATGTAGATTTAATCGTAAATCCACAAGTTAAAGAAGTTTTCATTAAAAGAACAAAATTGTTCAATGCGATGCGAACCTACTTTAATAATGCAGGATATTTTGAAGTGGAAACACCTGTTTTACAGTCAATCCCAGGTGGAGCCGCTGCAAGACCGTTTATCACGCATCACAACGCTTTAGACATTCCATTATATTTAAGAATTGCCAACGAACTCTATCTGAAAAGATTGATTGTAGGTGGTTTTGATGGTGTTTATGAATTCTCGAAAAACTTCAGAAATGAAGGTATGGACAGAACTCACAATCCGGAATTTACCGTAATGGAAATTTATGTAGCTTACAAAGACTACAATTGGATGATGGATTTCACGGAAAAATTAGTGGAATACTGTGCGATTCAGGTAAATGGAACTACGAAAGGAAAATTCGGAGAGCAGGAAATTGATTTCAAAGCACCGTTTGAGAGAATTTCAATGACAGATGCGATTATAAAATACACCGGTTTTGATATTACTGGGAAATCAGAACAAGAACTTTTTGATTTCGCAAAATCGATCGGAATTGACGTCAATGAAACGATGGGTAAAGGAAAATTAATTGATGAAATTTTTGGGGGAAAATGTGAAGGAAACTTTATTCAGCCAACTTTCATTACCGACTACCCTATCGAAATGTCGCCTTTAACAAAAAAACACAGAAGCAAAGAAGGTTTAACCGAACGTTTCGAATTGATGATTTGTGGAAAAGAAATCGCGAATGCTTATTCGGAATTAAATGATCCAATCGATCAAAGAGAGCGTTTTGAGAAACAAGTAGAATTAGGTAAAAAAGGTGATGATGAAGCAATGTTCATCGACCAGGATTTCTTACGTGCCTTGGAATACGGAATGCCGCCAACGTCAGGTTTAGGAATTGGAATGGACCGTTTGATCATGTATTTAACGAACAATCCATCTATTCAGGAAGTTTTATTTTTCCCTCAAATGAAACCAGAGAAAGCAACACCAACGTTCGAATTGGATGAAGATGAAAAACTGGTTTTGGAAATTTTGAATTCTTCAGAAGAACCAATGACTTTGGGAGTCGTGAAAGTGAAGAGCAACCTTTCTGGAAAGAAGTGGGACAAAGCAGCAAAAAATTTAACTAAGTATAATTTGATTAAAGTAGAAAAAATCGACGATGTCGTTTTGATGAAATTGATTTAATAAAATCGAAATATATTTTTAAAAGCGGACTTTGCAGTTCGCTTTTTTTTAATCCCAAAAATTAACGATGAGATTAATCTGCTCAAAATTTCATGAAGTATCATTTGATCAAAGTGAAAAAAATTGACGAAATTGCATTGATCAAATTGATATTAACACTTAACAAACAGTATTATGAAAAGAAATGCAACAGCCGTTTGGCAAGGTTCAGGTAAAGAAGGTAAAGGGAATTTGACGACTCAAAGTACCACGTTGAATAAAACTCAGTATTCCTATAATTCCCGTTTTGAAGAAGGCGTGGGAACCAATCCTGAAGAATTAATAGCAGCTGCTCATGCGGGTTGTTTCAATATGGCGTTATCATTCAAAATTGATGAAGCAGGTTTTAAAGCTGAAAATTTGGAAACAAAATGCGTGATCAATTTAGACCCTTCAAAAGGTGAAATCACAGAATCAATTTTAACCCTGACCGCAACTGTCCCAGGAATTTCAAAAGAAAAATTTGATGAACTGGTTGCCGATGCTGAAAAAAACTGTCCGATTTCTAAATTATTGAATACTGAAATTAAAATTCAGGCGACTTTAGTTTAAGACAATTTAAAATCATTTAAAAGATATAAATCCTCAAAATTTTGAGGATTTTTCGCATAGAATAACTCCAGTTTTATGACTTTTTTAACTTTCATATTCCGACGAAATTCAGTATATTTGTTAGCATTTTGAAATAGAGAAAAAACACTTTGTTTTCAGCAAAATTTTAATTAAAAATACTAAGACATTCGAGGCGACTTCGCTTTGATGAATAACAAAAATATGAGCCAAAAAGAATATACAGCGAGTAGTATACAAGCGTTAGAAGGAATGGAGCATGTGAGAATGCGTCCATCAATGTACATTGGTGATGTTGGATCCAGAGGTCTGCATCATTTAGTTTATGAGGTAATCGACAACTCTATAGATGAGGCGTTAGCAGGGCATTGCGACACGATCTCTGTAGTCATTCACGAAGGCGAATCCATTAGCGTGAAAGATAATGGTCGTGGTATTCCGGTAGATATGCATGAGAAGGAGCAAAAATCAGCTCTGGAAGTGGTGATGACCAAGATCGGTGCTGGTGGAAAATTTGACAAAGATTCTTATAAAGTTTCTGGTGGATTGCACGGTGTTGGCGTTTCTTGTGTGAATGCATTGTCAAATTCATTGATTGCAACGGTTTATAAAGATGGTAAAGTTTACCAACAAAAATATAGCAAAGGAAAGGCTTTAGCAGATGTTGCTGAAATCGGGACTACTGACGAAAGAGGAACAGAAGTTTTCTTTCAGCCAGATGATACCATTTTTCAGGAACTGGTTTACAACTACGATACTTTAGCAAGCAGACTTCGCGAACTTTCTTATTTGAATAAAGGAATTACGATCACTTTAACGGATGAAAGAGTTGTAGAGGAAGACGGTTCTTTGAAAAGCGATATTTTCCATTCTGAAGGTGGCTTGAAAGAGTTTGTAGAATACATTGACGGAAACCGTGAAAGCATTATGAATAATGTGATCTTCATGGAAGGAGAAAAAGATAATATTCCGGTAGAGGTTGCGATGCGATACAACACTTCTTACAACGAGAATTTACACTCTTACGTTAATAATATCAATACACACGAAGGTGGAACTCATCTTGCAGGTTTTAGAAGAGCTTTAACAAGAACGCTCAAGAAATTTGCTGATGAATTAGGACTTCCGGCAAAAGAAAAAGTAGAAGTTACAGGTGATGATTTCCGTGAGGGATTAACAGCGGTGATTTCGGTTAAAGTAATGGAACCTCAGTTTGAAGGACAAACCAAAACAAAATTAGGAAACTCTGAAGTTTCTGGTGCTGTTGATAAGATTGTGGGAGAAATGCTAACCAACTTCTTAGAAGAGCATCCAAACGAAGCAAAAATTATTGTACAGAAAGTGGTGCTTGCAGCGAAAGCGCGACAGGCAGCGAAAAAAGCAAGAGAACTTGTTCAGCGTAAATCCCCAATGGGCGGAAGTGGACTTCCAGGAAAACTTTCTGACTGTTCTTCGAAAGATCCAGAGATTTCTGAACTTTTCTTGGTCGAGGGAGATTCAGCAGGTGGAACGGCTAAGCAAGGCCGTGACCGCCATTTCCAGGCGATTCTACCTTTACGTGGTAAAATTTTGAATGTTGAAAAATCGATGCTCCACAAAGTGTATGACAACGAAGAGATCAAAAATATTTACACAGCATTAGGAGTTTCTGTAGGAACAGAAGAAGATAGCAAAGCTTTAAATATCTCCAAATTAAGATACCATAAAGTGGTGATTATGTGTGATGCCGATATTGACGGTGCTCACATTGCAACTTTAATTATGACCTTCTTCTTTAGATACATGAAGGAACTTATTGAAAATGGCTATATCTATATCGCTCAGCCACCTTTATATCTTTTGAAAAAAGGAAATAAGAAGGTTTATGCCTATAATGAAAAGGAACGTGAAGAAATTACGCTGGAAATGTCACCAGACGGAAAAGGAGTTGAAGTTCAACGTTACAAAGGTCTTGGGGAAATGAATCCTGAACAGCTTTGGGATACCACTCTAAATCCTGAACGCAGAACCTTAAAACAAATTAGAATCGAAAGTTTAGCAGAAGCTGACAATGTATTCTCTATGTTGATGGGTGACGAAGTTCCACCACGACGAGCATTCATCGAGAAGAATGCTGTTTATGCAAAAATTGATGTTTAATTATATCTAAGAAATTTAAAAAAGCTGTTCATTGATTTGAGCAGCTTTTTTTTGAAATTATTAATGAAAAAAGCCATCTTATTCGAATGTCATTTTCCTATAAAAAATTCGATATATTTGATAAAATTAAAACTGACAATGATGCTAACTTTATTACAAACTACTTCTTACAATGGAATGGATTCCGGAGATGCCGCAACTTATTTTGCGATCATGGGCGGAGCTCTAATTTTCTCTTTGATTTTCTATTTGTTATTTTCCTTCTGTGTTTACAAAATATTCCAAAAAGCAGGTAGAGAAGATGCTTGGGCAGCTTTTATTCCAATTTACAATACCATCGTAATGGTCGATATTATTAAAAAACCGATTTGGTGGTTTATCATGCTGCTGATTCCATTTGTCAATATTATATTTGGAATTATGATGGCAGATCGATTAGCAAAGTTCTTCGGCAAAGACACGCTAATGACTGTTGTACTGGTATTATTTCCGTATATCGGTTTGCCTGTGCTTGCATTTGGTAATGCTGTTTATCACCCGGATGCTTTGCCCGATGATAGAAAATAAAATTAAATATTAAAACCGTCAGTGAGACGGTTTTTTTTTCAGTCTAAAAGTTTTATTTTTACGTCAGTAAAATTTTGATTAAATTTAAGAATGAAAAATCTAGTAGCACTTTCCCTATTTTTATCAATCTCAGTTGTAAGTTGTAAAAAAGAAAAAACCTTAAAAGATGATTCCACCATGATCAATACAGAGATCGTAGCGGAAACACAAAGCTTCCAAATCGATTCGGTTCGGGTAAAAGATTCCTTGAAAATAGATAAAAATCTAACCTTAGGTTTTGAGTCAAAACTACTTGTATTTCCTAGTCTCAAAAATAAACAGCTTTTAGATTCCATCTATGCTCCAAAACAAATTCAATTAGCAGAATATTCCAAAGCAAATCTTAGTGAAGCGCTCACTAAAAAAAAGACAGAATATTATGAGGAGCAAAAAGTATCTTTAAAAGATTATACGCCTGAGTTCGCCCAAAACTGGTTTAACAACAGCGGCATGAAAGTGTTTTCAAAGGATAATGATTTCATGACTGTTCAATATACAGGCGATGGTTATACTGGCGGAGCACACGGCTACTACTATGAAAACTATAAAGTTTTTGATTTGAAAAATAAAAAATCCGTTCAATTATCTGATGTTGTTTCCAATACAGATTCTTCTTTATGGCAAAAAATTTTAATGGATAATTTTTTGAAAAATGATTCAGAGAAAGGACAGGCCGAAATGATTTTAGTCAAAGACATTCCACTGAATGATAATTTCTATTTCGACAAAGAGTTTCTTTATTTCCTTTACAATCAATATGAAATTACCGCTTATGCAGCTGGAACTGTTTTAATTAAAATTCCACTATCGGATATTAAACCTTTGCTGACCGAAGAATTCATTCAGCGTCAAGGATTATAATAATTTTATAAAGCAGGCTTTTATCGCTTGCTTTTTCTATTTTTGTACCCCATGAAAAATGTCGCCTTTATCATCAATCCGTTTTCTGCGAAGAAAAATTATCAACCTTTTTTAGATACACTTCAAGAGCAAGTTGAGGATCCGAATTTCTACATTTCTAAATCTTTAGCAGGAACTGAAAAATTCATCAAAGACCACTTTGATACCACCGATATTTTTGTAGCAGTCGGAGGAGATGGAACCATTTCATCTGTCGCAAAACAATTGATCAATACCGGAAAAATCCTGGCTATCTTTCCAGCTGGATCAGGAAATGGTTTTTCTAATGAGAATAATTTTAGCAAAAATTTAGATGAACTTTTAGTAAAAATAAAAGCCAGTCAATTTCGTGAAATCGACACTTTCAAAGTGAACAATCTACTGTCGATCAATGTTTCAGGAACTGGTTTCGACGGAAAGGTAGTAAAGCAATTTGAAAAAACAAGCCGTGGATTTAAAAATTATATTAAAATATCCATCAAAACTTTCTTTAATTTTAATCCGATCCAAGTAAAATTTAAAACCGAAGAATTTAAGAAACACGATGGTGAATATCTGATGCTGAATATTGCAAATACCCGTCAATTCGGCAATAACGCTTATATTGCTCCTCACGCAAGCACGGTTGACGGTCTGGTAGAGATCGTTTTGGTTAAGAAATTTCCATTGTATTATGGAGCTTTATTTGCAGCAAGAATGTTTTCTAAAAACCTAAAAGAAGATCAATACATCACCTATCTTTCGGTTCCCGCAATCGAATTTACAGTGAATACGAACGATTGGCATTTGGATGGTGAATACAATGAAATAACCTCTCCTATTCAAATTAAAGTACTGCCAAAAAGTTTAAAGATTTTAATTTAGGTCTGATCCTGCAATCCTTTTTTGTAGGTTTCCAAAGCTCTTAATCTCGCAAACTTATGCTCAACAATCGGTTCTGGATATTGTTTGGTTCCAAATTCTTTGACCCATTTTTTAATGTATTTAAAATCAGGGTCGAATTTCTTTTGTTGCTCTGCTGGATTAAATACTCTGAAATAAGGAGCCGAATCACAACCCGTACCTGCACTCCACTGCCAGTTTCCATTATTGGCAGATAAATCATAATCCATTAATTTTTCCGCAAAATAAGCTTCACCAATCCTCCAATCCATCAACAGATGTTTGGTGAAAAAACTTGCGCAAACCATTCGAATACGATTGTGCATAAATCCGGTTTCATTCAATTCCCGCATTCCTGCATCTACAATCGGATAACCGGTTTTTCCTTCCTGCCATTTTGTTAAAAGCTCTTCGTCGTAAAGCCAGTCAATATGATCATATTTCCGTTTAAACGATTCTGTAACCACTTTTGGATAATGAAATAAAATCTGCATAAAAAATTCCCGCCAGATCAACTCTTTCAAATAAGTTTCATTAAGCTGACTTGCTTCTGCAGCGAGTTTACGCACACTGATCGTTCCAAATCGAAGATGAGCACTCATTTCAGAAGTTGGCGTAGTGGGAAAATTTCGCGTTTCGTGATAAGTCTTTAAAATATTGCGATTGATTTGCGGAATCTCAAATTGGTAAGAAGTTTCCTTAAATCCAATTTGATCTAAAGACAAATCCTGTTTTTCAACATCAACTAAATGATGGAGGAGTTTCTCACTGGCATAAAACTGCACTTTTTCAGCATTAAACTTAGTGAGCCATTGTTTTGAATACGGCGTGTAAATAGAATACGGCGTTCTGTCAGCTTTCAAAATATCATCTTTGTGAAAATGCACCTGATCTTTAAAAGAATGAAATTCAATATGCTTTTGATTTAAAAACTCTTCTATTTCTAAATCTCTTCTAATGGCCGAAGGTTCATAATCTTCGTTACAGAACACTTTTTCAATCGTATATTTTTCCGAAAGTTCTTTAAAGACAGTTAGTGGTTTGCCATGAAGAATCTTGATCGACTTTCCTGATTTTTCTAAAAATTGATTTAAAATATTTAAGACCTGAACAATTAAATCAACTCGGCGATCTTCTTTGTTTTCTAATTTTGATAAAATTTCGGTATCAAAAATAAAAACAGGCAAAACCTTTTCAGAAGATTCTAAAGCTTTAAAAAGTCCATGATTATCGGCTAAACGCAAATCGCGCCGAAACCAAAAAACTGATATTTTATCAGGCATTTGCAACCATTTTCAACAGATTTGTTGGCTCTTCATCACGCAAATTGGTATAAATGGTATGATGGAACGTGTTGAGTTTTTTCAGAGAAATCAACAAGTGCTCCTTTTCATTTTCATTTAGTTTACCACACATAATTTTCGAAACCATGGTGATGTCTTTCATCGATTCCGTGAATACTTTTTTCCCTTTTTCTGTAACAGAAATTCGGGTACTTCTCTTATCGTCTTTGTCAGGCGTTTCTTCAAATAGTCCATTTCGAACCAGTCGTTTGATGATCTCGATTCCAGACTGCTTTTCGTGGGCGTTTTTCTCGATGAGTTGCATTTTGGTTAAAGATGGATAGTCCATCAACCTGAAAAGATAAGTAAAATCTTCATTGACCAAATCGCGATGATTTTCCAAAGATTTTTTAATTAAATGTTTAGAATATCTGCCCAACATAATCACTTGTTTTGCGATTTCATTTTCAAGATCATTTACTTCTAACTCAAATTTATCCGATAAGTTTCTGGGCGTTTCTTTTTCGTAAGCCTTTTGATTCAGATACAATCTAAAATCCTCTAAACTTGTTTGAGTACTCGGTTGAATTTTTTGAAACGTATCTAATTCTGTTAAGATATCTATGATTAAATTTAATTCCATGATTGGATATTTTTAAAGTTTTATATTTCCTAAGCCACCGTCAAGGCCGATTATTTGCCCTGTCATCCAGGAGCTTTTTTCTGATAAAAGAAACGCTACCAATTGCGCGCTGTCTTGTGGTGTACCAATTCTTTGCAATGGATGTCTTTTCGCAGAAGCCGCTCTCTTTTCTTCTGTTGATAGCAATTGAGCTGCGAGCGAAGTATCTGAAAGCGATGGCGCAATTACATTAACGCGGATATTTGCCGCTGCCAGTTCAGCCGCCAGACTTTTGGCAAAACCTTCAATAGCTCCTTTACTCGCTGCAATAGAGGTGTGAAATGGCATTCCTACTTTTGCTGCAACCGTTGAGAATAAAACGACACTCGCTGATTTAGATTTTTTCAAAGCCGGCAAACATTTCTGAATGATCCTCACCGCTCCCATAAAATTTTGATTAAAATCTGCTAAGAAATCTTCTTCTGTTAAGCGATTAAAAGGTCTCAAATTAATGGAACCTGGACAAAATACAATTCCGTGCAATTCATCGGGCAAAGATATCTCATTAAGGTCATCTTTAGCAACATCCAATTCAAAAAATTGAGTATTTAGCTCGTCTAATTCCGGAGTTGTATTTCTAGAAATCGTATACAGATTTTCATTTCGTAAAAGTCGTGCAGTCTCCAGTCCAATACCTTTTCCTGCGCCAACTATCAATATGTTATTCATGTTTTTTATTTTTTATCTTCTTACATTTCTCACTACAGTACTTTACTGCTTCCCAATCTTTTTCCCATTTTTTCCGCCAGGAAAAAGGTCTTTCGCAAGTCAAACAAATCTTCGTTGGAAGATGTTCTTTTTTTATATTTTTCAAAACTTTTTAAGGTTTTGCATAAGGCAATTGACTTAAAAAATCACTGGTATAATAAGCATCTAAACCACCGCTGAGCAGCAAATCAAATGGTTTCACCAGACCATCCTCCGCCAATCTATTTTTGGGAATATGAATTCGCTCAATACTTCCAATCACCATTTTGGTATTATTAATTTCAATATCTACGATTTGCTGGAATTTCATTTCAATTTTAATTTCTGCTTCTTTTACGAACGGAGAAAAACAATGTTCTGAATATTGCGGTTTTAAACCTGTGGCTTCAAATTCAGATTGATCTTTCGGATATCTTGCTGAAGTCTGATGCGCTTCTTTCATCCATTTTTTATCCAAATAATTAAGCGTGTAACTTCCAGTTTGTTTGATATTTTCTAAAGTATCACGCTCCACAGAATGCGGTCTGGAGATAAATCCAAATAATGGAGGATGCGCTCCCAAATGAATTAACGAATTAAAGATCGCAACGTTTTCCTGACCATCTTTCGATTTTGTCCCAATCAAAGCAACCTGCCGAATTCCAGCTAAAGAATTGATCAATTTGGTGCAAAACAATTTCTCGCTTTCCAAAATATTTTCTTGACTGAGATTTAAAATTTCTTCCTGTTGCATTTTATCTTTTGCTAATTTTATTTCCGGAAATCGTTCTTTGTCGCGTACATTTAAACCGATCAATCTCACTATTTCTTTTGAACAAATGCTTTTGACTTACTCCCGAATTAACGCGTGCCCGCCATAAATTAAATGAACTTCTTTTCAGTTCTTTTCTCATCAACGCAATCACGTTCTTTTCTGCCAACGCGAACTGGTAAGTAATCGCTTCAAAAGGCGTTCGGTCTTCCCAAGCCATTTCGATGATCCTATCGATTTGTACTTCTGTAAAACTCACTTTTATTGAAAGTTTTTATAATTATTAATAATGATATTCTCAGATTGAAGATCGTGCATCAAATTGTACAAACCAAAAAATGTTCGGTTCATATAAATAAAATGTCTAGATCCACGATTGGCATTTCTACCTTTCATCTGAGTGTTCTTAGCATATTTCTGTCCGAGATCTGCAATCGCTTCGAAAAATTTACCGTCAGAGAAATCGAAGTTTTCTTCCTGAAATGGAGTCGTAAATAAATACAGCAATTCATAAAATATTTCCGTAAAAAATTGCTTCTCATCTTCAGAATCATCTAATCTGATGATCTCTAATTCCAACAATTTGGCATCCAGAAATTCTTTGTTATCTAAGTTTTCACGAACCGACAATTCAAAATATGGGATATAAAAATCTTCTGGAATGCTTTTCATGCAACCAAAATCAATGGCAATTAAAGTTCCCTCTTCAGAAACTAAAAAATTCCCCGGATGCGGATCAGCGTGCACTTTGCGCAACTTATGAATTTGGAACATGTAAAAATCCCATAAAGCCTGACCAACCTGATTCGCTAAATACGGGTTTTTATTTTCCGCACAGAAAGTAGATAAATGTTTGCCATGCATCCAGTCCATCGTAATAATTCTGTCATTCGAAAATTCTGGATAGTAGTTTGGGAAAGCGAGATTAGGCAAGTTTTCACAACTTTGTCTGATTTCTAAACTTTGGGTAATCTCTAAATTATAATCGGTTTCCTCCAATAATTTATCTTCAACTTCTTTGAAATATTGATCAGAGTTTTTCCCTTTAATATTAAACATCTTCATCGCAATAGGTTTCACCATCGCTAAATCAGACGAAATAGAATCTGAAACTCCAGGATACTGAATCTTTACCGCCAGTTCTTTGCCATCTTTCATGGCTTTATGAACTTGTCCAATACTCGCAGCGTTGGTAGAATCAGGTTCGAAATGATCAAATAATTCGCTGGGTCTTTTGCCAAAATAATTTTTGAAAATCTTGGTTACCAAAGGCGCAGACAAAGGCGGAACCTGGAACTGAGATAAAGAAAATTTCTCTACATAAGCAGCTGGCAAAATATTCTTCTCCATGCTCAACATTTGAGCAACTTTTAGAGCGCTTCCTTTTAATTCTTTTAATCCGTCATAAATATCTGTTGCATTATTATTATTCAGGTTTACCTTGGCTTCCTCTTCGCTTTTCGTGATTTTTTCGCCGTAATATTTTAAGTAATTCACGCCAACTTTCGCTCCGGTAGAAATTAATTTACTGGCTCGTTGAATTTTACTCGTAGGTATTTTATCTAATGTTTTCATTATTTGCTTTTTGCTTCTTTAAAAAGAAATTTTCCTAAATCGATTAACTTCTTCAACGGTTTGACCTCAAATAGTTCAAAACTCGTATCAACGGATTTCTCAATAAATATATCGGTTTTTTCAAAGTTGGGACTGGTATCTTCAATCCAGAATTTTAAGGTTGCCATAAAATGACCCCAATATAATTCTTCAATGCCTTTATTTTTGAAGCGTTCCATTTTCTCCATTCGGTCATTAACATTGTCCATTAGTGGCTCAGAAATATTTAGTGACCTAATAAAACGCTGAAACTCTCTTTTCAAAGACCACAATTTTTTTAAGTTTTCCAAATTGTTTTTGTCTTGCCCAATCAGGTAGATCACCAAACTTCTATTTAAAGTAAGTTGCTCGAAAAAAGTATAATAAAAAGAAAGCAATTTGTTTTTAGCATGGTCCATATAATAGGAATCTTCTGCCGTGATCAACATGATACTTTGATCCATGAAAAATCTAAGGTAATCTGCTTCTAATTGTTCAAAATTGGCATAGAAAGAATAAAATTCTGATTCAGTTAAATCATGGTCGTCGCAGAAAGTAAATACATTGAGTGGCTTCTTATTATTTCTAAGAACATACTTTGAATAAAGATCTAATATTTTTTCCTGAGTTAATTCTGTATTTTTCATATCTTGGTTTAAATTAAAGTACAAATTTAGTAAAAATATTTTCTATTTTCAAAATAAAAGTGTATTTTTGTTCCATTATTTAAAACATGAAAAAAGTAGTCATTATAGGATCCGGATTTTCAGCACTCGCTTCTGCCTGTTATATGTCTAAGGCAGGCTATTCTGTTCAGGTTTTAGAAAAAAACGAACAGTTGGGAGGCCGTGCTTCCCTATTAGAAATTGATGGGTTTAAGTTCGATATGGGTCCAAGTTGGTATTGGATGCCAGATATTTTCGAGCGGTTTTTCGCAGATTTTGGTAAAAAAGTTTCAGAATATTATCAGTTACAGAAGTTATCGCCAGGTTACAGAGTGGTTTTTGGTAAAGATGATTACATTGATATCTCTGACGAACCTGAAAAAATCATAGCGAAATTCGAAGAAGTTGAACCAGGAAGTGGTAAACATCTTCGAAAATTCATGGAAGATTCCCGAAAGAATTATGATATCGCGATGAAAGATTTGGTTTATAATCCGGGAAAATCTTTACTAGAATTAGTCAGTTTAGAAACGGCTACGCGATTAAATTTATTTGTTCAAAATATATCTCAGACCGTTCGCAAGAATATTAAAAATCCAAAGCTTCAAAGTATTTTAGAGTTTCCTGTTTTATTTTTAGGTGCAAAACCTCAGAATACGCCAGCGTTCTATAATTTTATGAATCACGCGGATTTTGGATTAGGAACCTGGTATCCGAAAGGAGGATTTAATGCTGTTGCTTTGGGTATAGTGAGACTTGCTAAAGAATTAGGGGTTGAGTTTCATGTCAATCAAAATGTTCTTGAAATTGAAACTGAAAATAACAAAGCAAAAAGAGTTAAAACAAGCACTGATTCTTTCGAAGCTGATTTGGTGATCTCTGGAGCAGATTACGCTCATACCGAGAAATTATTAAAAAAGGAGGAGAAAAATTATAGCGACGACTATTGGCAGAAGAAAGTTTTCGCGCCTTCGTCGTTCTTATATTATGTAGCCTTTGATAAAAAAGTTCCGGAACTTCAGCATCACAATTTATTTTTTGATACCGATTTCGGACAGCACGCAGTTGATATTTACGATGAACCTAAATTGCCAAAGAAACCTTTGTTCTACGCTAATTTTTCTTCTAAAACAGATTTAGATCTGTGTCCAGAAGGCCAGGAAGTTGGATTCTTCTTAATTCCGGTAGCCGTAGATCTAGAGGACAACCAGGATATCCACGATCGATATTTCGAATTAATAATGGATCGGGTACAAAAAAACATTGGCGTAGATTTACGCAGTTCAGTTCTCTTCAAAAAAAGTTTTGGCGTACAGGACTTCAAAGAGCGGTACAACTCTTGCCGTGGTAATGCTTATGGCCTTGCCAACACTTTATTACAGACTTCTATCTTACGACCGAGCATCAGTAATAAAAAAATAAAAAATCTTTTCTACACAGGTCAACTGACCGTTCCGGGACCCGGAGTTCCGCCAGCTTTAATCTCTGGAAAAGTAGTGACAGATTACATTATTCAACATCAAAACAAAATATTCTAACCATGAATAATTTAGAAATTTTTAACGCATTTTGTGGACAATCTTCCAAGATGGTTACCGAAAAATACAGCACCTCGTTCTACAAGGCGTCTTCCCTATTTCAGCCAGAAATTCGTCAGCACATTTATAATATTTATGGTTTTGTACGCTTGGCGGATGAAATTGTAGATACTTTCCACGATTACGACAAAGTAAAATTAATGGCGGAATTTGAAAGAAACTACCATTCTGCAAAAGAAAACGGTATTTCATTAAATCCAATTCTACACTCGTTTTGTTTGACTCAAAGAGAAAAAAATATTCCTCAGGATTTGGTGGATGCTTTTTTACATTCCATGAAAATGGACCTTGGTGAAATCAAAGATCTGAATGACGAAAAATACAACGAGTACATTTATGGTTCAGCCGAAGTTGTTGGATTGATGTGTCTTAAAGTCTTTGTTGATGGTAATGTTCCAGAATACGAAAGATTGAAACCTTATGCTCAAAGTTTGGGTGCAGCTTTCCAGAAAATTAACTTTTTAAGAGATATCAGCGCTGATTTTATTGATCTTAACCGAACTTATTTTCCAGGGGTTGATTTCAATAACTTTTCGGCACAGGATAAAATGGAAATTGAGAAAGACATTGCCAGAGATTTTGCCCACGCAAAAACCGGAATTAAAATGTTACCAATTTCTTGTAAATTAGCAGTTTTTATGGCTTATAAATATTACTTCAATTTATTTAAAAAGATCAGAAAAACAAAACCAGAATTACTTTTGACAAAAAGAATCCGCGTTTCTAACGCTAGAAAAATGTATCTTTTTGGAGAAATGATTCTCAATAAAAATTTGAATTTACTTTAATGAAAAGACTTACCTTCCTACTATTACTACTAATTTCTAATCTGATGTTTTCTCAAAATTTAAAAGAATATCGAGCCTTGCTACAAACAGGTGAAAAGTCAGAAAAGTCAGCTAAAACTTTGATTGACAAATCAACTACGGCTTACAAGAACTCGAAAGAACCAGTTTACCTGGGATTTTTAGCAGTAGGGAAATTCTTTATGGCAAAACATGCATTTAATCCTCTAAAGAAAATGTCATATTTTAATGAAGGAAAAAAATTAATGGAAAACTCTTTGAAAGCAGAGCCAGACAATTTGGAAGTTAGATTGATGCGCCTTATCACGCAGGAAAGTGTGCCGAAAATTCTAGGATATTCTCAAAATATTTCAGAGGACAGAACTTACTTGACGCGGTCCTACAAAAACACAACCGATGAAGATTTAAAAATTTACATCAAAGATTATTTAAAATTATAAAATGGAAATTATAGGATATTTATTATTAACAGCAATTGTCGTAGTTCTGATGGAAGCGGCAACTTGGCTTACTCATAAATTTATAATGCATGGTTTCGGATGGTATTTGCATGAAGATCATCATCAGCCAGGTTACCCGCATGTTTTTGAAAAGAACGATGCTTTTTTCATTGTTGGTGCAATCCCCAGCATTCTGCTCTTTTGGTTTGGAACAAGAGGTGGAATCAACTATTTGTTCTTTATCGGATTAGGAATTTTAATTTATGGAACTCTTTATTTTTTAGTTCATGATGTGTTAATTCACCGCCGTTTCAAATGGTTTGATAAAACCAATAACTGGTATTTGAAAGGGTTAAGAAAAGCGCATAAAATGCACCACAAGCATTTGGGAAAAGAAGAAGGCGAATGTTTTGGAATGTTGTACGTTCCGATGAAATATTTCAAAGAGGCACGCATGTCAACTGTTAGAAAATAAGGTCTTTTATCTGACAACATTTTTCTCAAAACTTTAAATAAAAAAATTGAATCGTCCGGAAGCATTTCGTATTATGGAATTGCTACACTGGATGATGAATTACGATTAAATGGTTATTGATAAAATAACGAAATCTCTCCACGATCAATGAAAATTAACATCACTAAACAATCTGGAATTTATACTTTAACTTCCGAACAGATTTTGCCTCTTTCATTAGAAAAAGCGTGGGAGTTTTTTACGTTGCCTACCAACTTAGATAAAATTACGCCAGGTGAAATGGAGTTTCGTATTACCAATAATCCACCCAACAAAACGTATAAAGGACAAATCATTACTTACAAAATCGGCATTCTACCCGGAATCAGTTCCAATTGGGTTACCGAAATTACGCATTTAGAAGATCGACAGTTCTTCGTAGATGAACAAAGATTTGGACCATACGCAATGTGCCATCACGAACACCATTTTAAAGAAATTTCAGCAAATGAAGTTTTGATGACGGATATCGTGAACTATAAAATGCCATTTGGCATTTTAGGAGATTTATTTGGTGGTAAATTAGTAACCAATAAGGTTAAATTTATTTTTGAAAGCCGTTATACCATTTTAGAAAAATTCCTTACTTCATGAAAATATTACTTACAGGCGTTACAGGTTACATTGGCAAAAGACTTCTCATTCAATTATTAGAAGAAGGTCATCATATCGTATGTTCTGTAAGAGATAAAAATAGATTTGGTCTTAATTTATTTAAAGAAAAACTCAACCAGATCGAAGTTATTGAGAATGATTTTTTAGATGAATCTACTTTAAATAATATTCCAAAAGATATTGATACTGCTTATTATCTTATTCACTCCATGTCTTCAAGTGACGGAGATTTTAAGGAAAAAGAAAAAACTTCAGCCGATAATTTCCGCGTAGCTTTAGAAAACACCGATGTTAAGCAGGTCATTTTTTTAACTGGAATTATCAATGAAGAAAAGCTCTCCAAACATTTAGAATCAAGAAAAGCAGTTGAAGCAGCTTTAGCCAGTTCCATCTACGGCTTAACAAGTCTGCGAGCTGGAATTATTGTTGGGTCTGGAAGTGCTTCTTTTGAGATCATTCGCGATCTGGTAGAGAAATTACCGGTAATGATCACACCAAAATGGTTGAATACGAAATGTCAGCCGATTGCCATTAGAAATGTGATCCAGTTTTTGGTAGGTGTTTTAGGAAAGGAATTTACCTATAATCAAAATTATGATATTGCCGGAACCACTGTGGTTACCTACAAGCAAATGTTGCTGCAATATGCGGAGATTAGAGGCTTGAAACGTTATATTTTCATCGTTCCGGTTATGACGCCAAGATTGTCCTCCTACTGGCTGTATTTCGTTACTTCAACGAGTTATTTTTTAGCCGTAAACCTGGTAGACAGTATGAAAATTGATGTCGTTGCCAACAAAAATAATTTAGCCGAAAAATTAGATATTCACCTTTTTTCTTATCAGGAAGCAATTCGTTTGGCTTTCGATAAAATCAAACAGAATGATGTATTGTCGAGTTGGTTTGATTCGTTTAGCAATCAGTTTCACAGCCGAAAAGTTTGGCAATATTTAGAAGTTCCTGAAGAAGGTTGCTTCAAAGATATTCGCGACGAAAAAGTGGACGATGAAGAAAAAGCATTTGACCGCGTTTTCAGCATTGGTGGAAAAACAGGTTGGTATTATGCCGATTTTTTGTGGAGAATTCGCGGATTTTTAGATAAACTTTTTGGTGGCGTTGGTCTGCGAAGAGGTCGAAGAAATATGAATAGTTTAGAAGCTGGTGATTCTGTTGACTTCTGGCGTGTTTTGTATGCCAATCGTGAAGAGAAAAGATTGTTGCTGTTTGCTGAAATGAAACTTCCGGGAGAAGCTTGGTTGGAGTTTAAAATAAAAGACGGGATCTTGCATCAAGAAGCAACTTTCCGTCCGCTTGGTTTATCGGGAAGATTGTACTGGTATTCTGTATTGCCTTTTCACGGCTTGATCTTTAATGGAATGCTAAAAAAATTAGCTGGCAAATAATCAAATTTAGAAAGATAAAAACTTGCTACTTTGTTGCATCAATTTGGTCCAATTAAATAAAGCTGAAAAACCAACTCCTCAAAACAACCAACACAACAAAGGCAAGATAAGAGAATATTCTCTTTTCATCATGTGTTATAGAATCATTGCAAAGGTAACTGCACTACTCTATTTCTCACTTAACATATGTTAATTTCGCCTTTTTTAAATCGTTCTGCTTTGATTCTGGACAGATGAACTGCGGATATATTAAACCAAGAAGCGATATGTTTCATAGGAACAACATCTAAATATTTGGCGAAAAAATTTTCTACATGTTCATAATTACTGTTGGCATTATTAAAATGAATGGTCGTTGTGATTTTGAATAAATTAAGAAAATGAGTTTCCATAATTGCGATACCAACTAAAGCCCATTCGTGATACGTAGTGTAAAGATTAAGCAGAACTTCGCGATCAATAGAGAAAATAAGAGAATCTTCGTAGATATGAATATTGCATTTACTTATGGCTTGCAGATTAAAACTTTCATAATCGGTTACAAAACTCATTTCTGGCTCCAGCCAAAGCGTTTTTTCTTCACCATCTTCGCCTACAAAATAACAGCGGGAAATTGATTTTTCGACAAAAAACACATTTCTGCAAAGCTCCCCAACTTTCACAATATCATCGCCCGCTTTACAGTCTGATAATTGAAATTGATTTAAACCGATATTTAAAATTTCTAAATCGAAATCTGGTTTGTAGGATAATATCTTTTCTCTCAGCTTCTGCTTAAATCTGGTACTTGCCATTTTTTTTAATTTTATTCAACTCCAACTGAATCGTCTCCACGTCCGTCTGCAACTGCGGTAGCGTTTCCGTTTTCATCGATTACGATCATTTCTGTTCTGGCAATTTGCGCAGTTTTTTCGATGGTATATTTATTTTTTTCTAAATCTAAAATTGTCGTTTCAGGAAAGTTCTTTTCTACCAGAACACTTTCAGGCAGCCATTGATGATGAAATTTCGGCAAATTAACAGCCATATTTGGACTCAATTTAAAATCGATAATATTAACAATCGATTGGTAAACCGCCGTCGGAATTGTAGTTCCTCCAGGAGTTCCCACGATAATGTACGGCTTATTATTTTTCATCACAATCGTCGGCGTCATCGAACTCAACATTCTTTTTCCGGGTTGAATAGCGTTGGCTTCACCACCAACTGCACCAAACATATTAGGAACTCCAGGTTTTACGGAGAAGTCATCCATCTCATTATTTAATAAAAATCCTGCTCCCGAAACGACCACTTTACTTCCGTATAAACCGTTGATGGTTGTGGTAACCGACACCGCATTTCCTTCTTTATCGATAATTGAAATGTGCGTAGTCTCAGTAGATTCTTTGGGTTGCGAAATTATTTTTCCAACTTCTGAACTAGGAGTTGCACGATTCATAGTAAACGATTTCCAACGGCTTTTCAGATAGTCGTCAGAAATTAACATTTCCGTTTGATCTTTAATGAATTGAGGGTCGCCCATATATTCTGCTCGGTCAGCAAAAGAACGGCGTTCGGCTTCGACCATAATCTGCACGGCTGGAGTTGAGTTTTGCTGGTATTTTTCTAAATTTTCAAAACTGCTCATTTTCAACATTTGCGCTAACAGAATTCCACCACTTGAAGGCAAAGGCATCGAGACGATCTCGGTTCCTTTATAATTAAAAGAGATCGGTTTTCTTTCGACTACTTTGTAGTTTTTCAAATCATTTAAAGTGATGATTCCGTTTCCGCGTTTCATTTCATCCACAATAAGTTGAGCGGTTTTCCCTTCATAAAAACCTTTTGCGCCATTTTTCTGAATTAACTTTAAAGTCGCCGCCAATTCTGTTTGAATTAAAAGATCACCCTGTTTCCACGGTGTTGATTTTTGAAAGACGGTTTTGTTTTTATTATGTTGATGAAAATAATCCATTTGATTGTTGAGTAAGTTGGCTTCTCTTTGAGTCACCGCAAATCCTTGTTCTGCCAAATCAATCGCGGGCTGAATCAGTTGGTCCATCGGAAGTTTTGCATGCTTTAAGGTAGCAAAAAATCCAGCTACCGAACCCGGAATTCCCACTGCTAATCTTCCGTTTTGAGAAAGATCCGTATTGGCATTTCCTTTTTTATCGAGGTACATATCTCGGGATGATTTCTCTGGAGCCGTTTCCCGGAAATCAATGGTGAATTTTTCGCCATTATCTTTAACGCCGACCAGAAATCCGCCACCACCAATATTTCCTGCTTGTGGATAAACGACCGCTAAAGCATATTGAGTAGCAATCACTGCATCATAAGCATTTCCGCCCATTTTCATGATCTTTGCGCCAGCTTCACTCGCTAATGGATGTGCAGAAACTACCAAACCTTTATTTTTGGTGTGAATCTCTTTTACAATATTAATATCCGTGAATTGCGCAAAGGCAAACTGGGAAACAACTAAGAAGGATAGAAACAGTTTTTTCATGTGGAAAATAATTTTATCAAAAATAAGGAATTCTAATATAAAAACGGAGATTTATAATGAAGTCCTGAGTCGCGACCCGACTTGAATGAAGCTCATTTTTTTTAGCGCTGGAACTAGAAAGGCAAAAAATAGCGGGAATGGAAGGCGGAAAAAGTCGCCCAAAAAATTATTTTGTGAATAGTATTTCTTTTCAGACTCGATTTTATTAAATTTGCGTCAAATCTAAAATCTAAAAATGGAATCGCAAACGGAAAAAATTCTTATCACCGGAGCCCTCGGACAAATTGGTACCGAACTGACCAATCGATTAGTTGAAATTCATGGCGCCGAAAATGTGGTCGCTTCTGGCCTTGACCGTTGGGATAAAAACCTGACATCCGCTGGATTCTATGAAAGAATGGATGTGACCAATACGCAACTGGTTAGACAAGTCATCAAAGATTACGGCATTACGACCGTTTATCATCTGGCTTCTCTCCTATCTGGAACGTCTGAAAAACAGCCTCTTTTTGCGTGGAAACTCAATATAGAACCTTTGCTGCAATTTTGTGAAATGGCGAAGGAAGGTTTGCTTCAAAAAATTTTCTGGCCAAGTTCTATCGCCGTTTTTGGAACAGGAATTCCGAAAGAAAATGTAGGACAGGAAGTGGTTTTAAATCCGACAACTGTTTACGGAATTTCGAAAATGGCGGGCGAAAAATGGTGCGAATATTACAATACTAAATTCGGAGTTGATGTAAGAAGCATCCGTTATCCTGGTTTGATTTCCTGGAAAACTCCTGCTGGTGGTGGAACGACTGATTATGCTGTAGAAATTTTCTACGAAGCGGTTGAAGAAGGAAAATACACCAGTTTTATTTCTGAAAACACCGGAATGCCGATGTTATATATGAGTGATGCAATTAAAGCAACACTTGATCTGATGGCAGCTCCAAAAGAAAGCTTAACCGTTCACACTGCCTATAATTTAGGTGGAATGTCTTTCACACCTAAAGAATTAGCCGAAGAAATTAAGAAAGAGATCCCTGAATTTACGATTGATTATAAGCCCGATTTCCGTCAGGAAATTGCGGATTCGTGGCCAGCCTCGATTGATGATTCGGTAGCCAAAAAAGATTGGGGACTTTCTTACGACTACGGCATCACCGAAATGACGCAAGATATGTTGACCAATTTAAAAGTGAAGTTGGCAAAAAATTAAAACGAACGTTTCTTCTTTATTAACAAGGAAAGAAAGTTCAGTTCAATAATCATCTGCAAAATCAAAGGAAATAGCGTTTCTGGATTTTGCAGATTTTTTTTATACTTTCACCAAAACATTCTTATAACAAAATGATTCTACTGACTTTTAATATTATTAATCCTGATCGGGCATTTAAAAATGTTGCAGGGCTAAGCGACGAGGAACTTTTAGAACTTACCATTCAAAACACCAAAGCGATCTTACGAAGTTTAGATAATAAAGAAATTCGTGCGACCTTCTTCATTGAAATTTCGCTCGTTTCTAACCTGGAGAAATTAATAAAAAAAATAATTGCTGACGGTCATGAAATCTCCTTCTATAATATCGATTCTACTTTAAGTCAATTGGAGGAAATTAAAAAGTGGACTGAAGATCTTATCGGCAAACAGATCCGCGGAATTAGAATGAAAGAAAACGACTTTCTTTTAAGTGAGATCCATAATTTACGGTTCAGTTATGTTTCTCTGGATGAAGACACGGCTTTGATTTTTCCCTTTAAAAGGTTTGAGCGAAAAGCATCTTTCACTGAGCAAAATGGATTGAGTATTCTGCATGAAAGCATTTCCCGTTATTCCCAAATTCCGTACAATGATTTTATTTTTCAGATCATTCCTCTTTCTTTTTATGAAAGCATGGTGATTGAAACCATTAAAAAAGATGAATTTGTGTTGGTTTATCTAAACTCGTGGCAGTTCACTGATTTTGAGAAAAAATCATTTGACGTTTCATTTTATAAAAAATACAATTCCGGTAAAAAACTGCATGACAAATTAGATGATTTTTGCAACTGGATGATTGAAAATGAACTCGCCAATGCTCGGGTCAAAGATTTTGCATTTTAGTGCGTCAATGCTTTCTATATCTATTTTTTTCATATTATAAAATCCTTACCTAAAAGTTAAATTCAATAAAGACTAATTAAAAATACGTACAAAATTTTGCATAATAAGTTTATTTAACCTATTTTTGAAATACGTTTAACTAAATTATACTATTATGAAAAAACTTTTACTTTTCGGTTCCTTGCTGGCATTGCCTTTTGCCGCGTACGGACAAACCTATTTTTATGATGATTTTAATGACAAAGATGTCTCCAATTGGACTCGGTATGATGTTGATGGCGATGGGAATCAATGGGCAGATATCTTTCAAGTAACTGATACTGATGGAACGCCCGTAACACCAGTTTCAATGATTTCGAGATCTTGGCAAGGTTCACCTTTGACCCCTAACAACTGGATTGTATCACCGGCGATCGACCTTACTGCTGCCACGGGCGTTGTCAATCTTTCCTGGAAAGTACAATGTGCCGCCCAAACATGGGATACCGAAAAATACTCGGTATATGTCTCTACCTCAAGTGATATGGCTACTTTGATGGCCTCTCCAGTTACTTTCTCAGAAGTTTATGATGATCCGGCAAATGAGGGAACTTCCTATTTAAGAATGCTGGATGTTAGCAGTTTGGTAGGTCAAACGATCTATGTTGCGTTCCGTCATCATGATGTTACAGATCAAGATTTTATTTCGATTGATGATGTTAAAGTTGCTGCACCAGCAACGATCGCTCCTGACTGTGCAGCTCCGCTAGCACCAGCAAACGGTTCAACTGAAGTTGCGTATAATTCTGTCAACTTAACCTGGACTGCCCCAGCGGCTGGAGCTTCTGTAGATTCGTATGATATTTATTTGGATAAAAATCCAACGCCTACAACTCTGGTTGGTAATTCTTCTGGACTAAGCTTCACAGCAACTAATTTAGATGCGTCGTCAACCTATTACTGGCAAGTAGTTCCAAAAAATACAGCAGGTTCTGCAACTGGTTGTGCAATCAGTTCATTTGCAACTTCTGGCGCAATTTACTGTAGCGCAGGTGCAACATCGACCAGTTTCGAAAAAATATCCAACGTAACTTTTGCGGATATCAACAATAATTCTACTTCTCCGGCAGGTTACGAAGATTTCACCCAAGTGGTAGGTAATGTTACAGCAGGTGCAACTTACACGTTTACCGCTAGCTTCTCTGGTAACTCTTACTCAGATGATCAAGTACTGGTTTGGATCGACTATAACAACGATAAAGACTTTAATGATGCAGGCGAAGAAGTTTTGGTAACTCCGAAAAAAGCATCACCTTGGACAGGATCGATTACCATTCCAGCAAATGTAGCTTCAGGTCAGGTAAGAATGAGAGTTAGAATGCATGATTCTTCATTAACTCCTAACGTAACTCCTTGTGGAACTTCTAGTTTTGGACAAGTTGAAGATTATACTTTAAACCTTACTTCATTAGCAGTTTCTAATGTAAACAAAGCTCAAGTTAAGGTATATCCTAACCCAGTAGTTGATGTGTTAAATATCGAAGCTGACTCTAAAGTAAGCACGGTTCAAGTATTTGACCTCACTGGTAAAGTAGTTTCTTCACATGCTTTAAACGCTGTGAAAAACCAAGTGAATCTTAGCAAATTAACTCCAGGAGTTTATGTTGTTACTATTCAAACTGAGAAAGGAATTCAGTCAGTGAAAATTGTTAAAAAATAATACTGATCAATTTGAACAATAGGAAGGTCTGCACGAGTGCAGACCTTTTTTGATGACTAAAATTAAAGTTGATTAAGCGAAATAAACCGTTAAAAAATTATATTTTTGCAGTATGCGAAGTCTCTTTATTCTTATTCGCCAATCCATCAAAAATTCTTTTGATAACATTCACAACGAAAACCTGAAGCACAATTTGCTCCAGGCAATCCCATTTTGGATCGGTTCATTCATCACCGGAGTTTTCGCCGTTTTTTATGCACAACTGTTTCAGTGGGGAGAAAATCTGATGCACGCCATGATGAACTGGCACAGCTGGCTTATCTTCATCGTATCTCCCGTTGCATTCGTTCTGTCCTGGTGGTTGGTGAAAAGATTTGCTCCGTATGGTAAGGGAAGCGGAATTCCGCAAGTAATGGCTGCTGTAGAATTAGCAAATCCAAAGGAACATTATAAGATCTCTAAATTACTCAGTATTAAGATCATCATCTTCAAAGTCTTGTCCTCCATTGTTTTAGTCATTGGTGGTGGTGCGGTTGGTCGGGAAGGTCCGACGATACAGATTGCAGGATCAGTCTTTCGAAAAGTAAATGAATATCTACCCGAATGGTGGCCAAAGATCTCTAAGAAAAATATGATCATGACCGGTGCTGCGGCCGGACTTTCTGCTGCGTTCAATACGCCATTGGGTGGGATTGTTTTCGCTGTAGAAGAACTTTCAAAAACGCATATCAATTATTTTAAAACCGCTTTATTTACGGCGGTCATCATCGCAGGTTTAACTGCCCAAACCTTTGCAGGTTCATATCTCTATTTAGGATATCCGAAAACCAGCGACATCAGCATGATGATCATCTTTCCAGTGATTTTGACTTCTGCCGTTTCCGGCATTTTCGCCAGTCAGCTATCGCGAATAATGATCAGCATTAGTAACTGGAAAAAAAGACTGAAAACGGATCGTTCCAACATTATCTTTTTGGTAATCTCCGCTTTAATCATCGCTTCTCTCGCCTATTTTATCAATCAAGAAATCTTAGGCTCGGGAAAAGGAATTATGCAAAGAGTGTTGTTCACCGAAAATAAGAACGAAGCCTGGTACATGCCTTTATTCAGAATGATCGGTCCGGCTTTATCGTTTACCTCAGGTGGCGCGGGCGGAATTTTCGCTCCAGCTTTAGCTGCAGGTGCAAGTATGGGAGCGGTGATTGCCGGCTGGATCAATTTAACGCCACATGAAACCAATGTCGTTATTCTTGCAGGAATGGTTGCCTTTCTAACCGGGATTACACGTGCACCATTTACTTCTTCCATCATTGTTTTAGAAATGACCGATCGCCACAGTTTGATTTTTTACCTAATGCTGGCTGGTATGGTTTCTTCGCTAATTTCTGTTTTAGTCAGCAAACATTCACTTTACGACCAGTTAAAAGTAATGTATCTGGACGAACTACGGAAATAATAAGGAGCTTCAACATCAGGCGTTTTTACCTATTCAGACCCGCTCTACACTGTATCTTTTTTCGTCGTTCCTCCTCAAAAAGGATGTCGTTACGATCGGGGCTACCACTTCGAGCAGTTTTTTTATTGCAAATGAATTAGTTGTAAAAACAATCTCCGTATTTTCCATATCTCAACTTGCGTATTTTGCATAACTCTAAACGAATAAAAAAAACCATCGCTCTGTCAGAGCGGATTACACCCTAAATAAATATTTTTGTTGTATTGGGAAAGTTGTGTATATTTGAGAGTTAGCAGTAACTTTAAAAGAACGAACGTGCATAAAGAAACATTCATAACACTTACGGAATTGATTGATGTTTTGGAAAGCGATCCCACAGATAATAATTATAAATCTACTGTGGATAATCTGTTAGAAGCATTTACAGATTGGCCGACCGAAAACATAGAAGTTTCCGAGATGATCCCAGAATTAAAAAAAGAAGTACAAGACAAACTTACATTTGATAATATAAGTAGATTTTTAAAAACGCTAAATCCAATTAAAGATGCTTGGAAAATGGAATCATTGAGTTCTATCTTAGAATTATTTGATTTTGAGCAAAACAAAAATGTGAATAAAGAAATTGAATTGGAAGATATTCTTGAAAAAATAACTGAACATTATAGGAATAAAAGCAACTGCTAACATCGTATTGGCAATAGTGCGGAGGAATTTCAAGTTTAACCATTTTAGATGTTCCGAAGATTAATTTATAATAAAAAAGTTTCCGCGCTTAAGCCGCACCATCGCCAATACGTAACCGTTGTGTATCAGTTTATAACCCCGAATAAAATGAATATATCAGTAATTATATCAATTTTGTTTTTACTTTTTTCTTGTAATGGGAAGAACACTAAATTTGTTGAAAAAGATGACACACTAAAAGACACTTTAAAAACAATTTCTACAAATAAAATTAAAACCGAGAGTAGTAAAGTTGAAGACTTACAAAATGAAGTGATGTTAGAAACTGACATTTTATTTAACGGTAAATTAAACAGGTATTTTAGTTTAAATCAATTCCAAAAAGTATTTGGAAAAACTGACAGTATAAAATTGATGTCCGAAGAAGCACCTTGTACTTATATTTTTGAAAATGGAGATGGAAATAAAGATTTGGACGATAAATATCTTTATAAAGATGGGTCGAGATTTGAAAACACAAAACAAAAAGTTGCTGTTGATGAATTTAGATTTACAAAAAATAATTTTATTTTATTTAAGGGAAAAAAATTAAACTCAATAACGACAATTTCCGAATTACGAATACTTTTTCCAAACGCAACAAAAAATATTGGTATTTTAGATGTTGATGAAGAAGGTGAACTACAAGTTATTCAATTAAGAGAAGATGGAAACAATATTTCTGACGGACATATAAAAATATTCGTAAAAAATGGGAAATTATACTTTATTCATTGGTGGTTTCCCTGCTAACAAAACTGAACGCACAACATCGTATTCGCAATAGTGCGGAGGAATCGCAATTTTAACCATTTTAGATTTTGCGAAGAGTATTTATAATAAGTAAGTTTCCGCGTTTAAGCCGCACCATCGCAAAGCTGAAAACCGGTATACTTAACAAAGTACGTTCTAAATTCATGGAAAAATTAAAGAATAAACTACTAACAGAAATCCAGTTTTCAAATCTTTTTTTAGAAAAATTATGTGAAAAAGTAAACGGGATTTCATTACTAAGTATTGAAAGTTTAGAAATTAAAACGCAGGACAAAAAAGGTGAACAGTTTTCTCACTACTTGAATAACAGTTATTCAGAATATCGTTGTAATCCAGAAGAACTGGATGAAATAATCGCACGATACATAAACGGTTCTAAAACTTTGTATTCAGAAAAAGAATCAATAGAATTGTCTAGGATTATTCCAATAATTAAAGATCATCGCTTTGTATTGGAATTATCTAACCTAACTGAAAATCTTGACGACCATGTTTATGAAAAATACAATTCAGATTTGTACATTTTCTACGCCGAAGACCTTGAAAGCAGTATTTCTTATTTAAAAAAGCAAGATTTAAAGTCTTTAAACCTGGAATTAAATCAACTCAAAAATCTGGCAATCGAAAATTTGAAATCAGTAATTGAGAATATCGAACGAAACGGTAACGAAGAAATTTTCATGTTAATTGCGGGTGGAAATTATGAATCATGTTTAATACTATTAGACATTTGGAATCATGATAACTTTCCTGTTAATGGTGAAATAATTGTAGCGATTCCAGCCCGCGATTTACTTTTTGTAACTGGAAGCAATTCTATATCTGAGATTGATGAACTAAAAAACAGAGTAAAAGAAATAAATGAAACTGGAGATCATATTGTTTCGAATAAATTGTTCAAAATGAATGACTCGAATATTTTTGAAGTTTGGAAATAAAATATTTCGCAGAACAAGATAATTCTAAAATCGGTTATGAAGTTTACTTCGAAGATTTTAACAATTAATTAAGTTTTTAACAAGCAGAAAGATTTCGTATTTTTATCCCACCTGCGGAAATACCCAAACGTTAGCGACAATCCCCCCTATACCACCGAATTGACTTCTCAAGCTAACGTTTGGTAGTTATGAGAAATATTTTCTAATTTTATTATGCTCTTTGCAAGGCCGATTTTAAAACTGTTGCGTAATAGCACGGGTGCAATCCTGGTTGAGATGTATGTGATGACTTCAGTGGCGGTCTGATTGATCAGAACCCCGTTCAGAATATTTTTTTTAGCCTAAAGAACATCTCCTTAGAGTATTTTTAATCATTAATTTTTGAAAATATGAATGAGAACAAAATTTCAATGGAAATTGTCAATTCAAATGCAGCAGGAATTGATATTGGAAGTCGCTCACACTGGGTTGCGGTTGGCCAAAAAGAGGAAGATATTAAAGAGTTTGGTGTTTTCAATGAGGACTTGAAAAATTTGTCAAATTGGTTGAAAGAAAGGAACATTCAAACAGTTGCCATGGAAAGCACAGGAACCTATTGGCAAGCACTTTATGCTATCTTATTGGCTGATGGATTCCAAGTTATTTTATGTAATGGTAAATTTACTAAAAACATAAAAGGCAGAAAAACAGACGTTCAAGACTGTCAATGGATTCAAAAACTACACAGTATTGGATTGTTAACAGGTAGTTTTCTGCCCGATGAAACTACCGAAAAACTCCGTACCTATTGTCGTGATCGAGCAAACTTATTAGATTCTGCAGCCAGCACTTCTAAAAAAATGCAAAAATACTTACGCCTACTCAACCTCCGATTGGATGTGGTGGTAAATGACATTTGTGGTTTAACCGGACTTCTCATTATTCATGCAATTTGCAACGGAGAAACAGATGCCTTAAAATTAGCAGAATTAAGACACGGTAATTGTAGAAAAACCGAAAAAGAAATTGCAAAAGCACTTCATACCAATGGAAGAGAAGATTATTTATTTGCCCTGAATCAAGAGCTTGAAATGTATGAAGTCTTGCAAAGTAAAATTTCACAATGCGATGTAGAAATTGAGAAAATATTAAATACAACAATTGATGAAGACAACAATAAAAAAGAACACTACATAGAACCTAAAAAGCACAAAAAAATCAATAAAAATACTCCTAAGAATATCGACTTAAATTTAATGGCTTATCAATATTTTGAAGGCGTAGATTTACTGGCAATAGAAGGAGTTTCCTATTCAACCGTACTTTCTATAATGAGTGAAGTTGGATTGGAAGGCATCAAGAAATTCCCGACGGCAAAACACTTTGCAAGTTGGTTAAGATTGACTCCAAATAATAAAATAAGTGGTGGTAAAATACTTTCTAATAGAATCCCAAAAGGAAGTAACCGTTTAAAAATAGCCTTAAGAAATGCAGCAAATGCGATTGGTAATTTAAAAGATTCCACACCATTATCGGATTTTTTCAAGCGAATCAATTTTAGAAAAGGCAGAGTATCTGCAATCTCAGCAACTGCAAGGAAATTAGCAATCATTATTTGGAATATGGTCGTTAAAAATCAATCCTACGTCAATCCTGAAGGCTACTTATTTTTGGACGAAAAAAGAAATCTAGGTTTAGTAAAAAGGATTCAAAAGCAAATCACTAAATTTGGTCTGACTAATGAAGATGTCAGTTTCGTAACTAGCTCATTGTAAATAAAAAAGAAAAACGTTAGTCAGAATATTTTATGAAACAATTAGTCGAAGTTTACAAAGGACTATCTTTTTTATTCACTCAAACAAAATTAACAGTTATTTCAATCGAGAAATGCTTGCTGAATAGTGAATATTTAAATGAAATTCAATTTGATGAAGAATTTTATAATAAAACGACCTTTAGTAATTCAGTTCGCGGATTACTTTCTAATTATTCAGTAATTCAGTTTTGTTCATTTTTAGATGAATACAAAAATTTTAATCATACATTAACAGAGAATGAAAATTTAAAGGCAAGAATAAGAAAAGTCCGAAATAAAAATAAATACGGATTAAAACGAGTCAATAGATGGACAAATTTATTCGATATTAGAAATCAACTTCTGGCTCATAACTTTCAAATTAAGAATAAGTCTTTTTTTGATAATGAAGAGAATAAAGTTTTCGAATATTCATTTCCAGACTCATTAAATGAAAAATTAGTATTCTTAAAAATAATGGAAAAAATATGCTTAAATATTATAGAAGAATTTGATGAAATACTTCTGATTTCGAATATTGCAGAATATAAAATGTCAGAACATATTAAAATTAATAAAGGAATAATAGATCTTGAATCGGAAATGACCGAAATTGAAAAGCAAATGTAAGATTATACTATTGCTTACACGCCATTTGTACAAGCGGTTAAAATTTTTTATTTAAGATTTAAAGCAAAAATTACGAACGCAAAAAAAGTTATTGCTATTAGCGCACCGGCAGTTTTTATCATAAAGATTTTTGCTGATTGTTCAGTTTCTTATATTTATAAAATATGTTATAAAAAGAAATAAAATGGGTATTGAAATTGGAAGATGGATTGTACTGTGTTTTGGACTATTTTTTATCGTTGTTTCAGGAATTATGCTATTGACGCCCACTTCAGCAAGAGCCACTTTACGAAAAGCTGGTAGCACCGCCTTTATTAATTACGCCGAAATAACTTTACGAATGATTCCAGCCGCCGGACTGATATTAGTTGCAGAAAATTCTAAGTTTCCTGATGTTTTCAAAATCTTCGGCTGGTTCATGTTATTGACTTCCTTTATATTGTATTTCGTGCCGAGAAAACTGCATTATCAGTTTTCTAACAAATGTGCTGATATTTTACTACCCATTTATTTTCAACTAATTTCTCCGTTTGCACTTTTAATAGGCCTTTTAATCATCTATAGTGTTTACTAAAAGTGAACTTAGGCTTCCCAATCAGTCATCTCGCCAATCTGTATCTTTGTACTTTAGTCAAAAATAATATTTCAAATGAATAACAAAATCTATCTTTTTCTTTTCATCTTGGTCACTGCTTCCTGTGGTGTTGCAAAAGATCTTCATTCTAAACCAATATTCCGATATGTCGATTTATATCAGTACGGGAAAATTGAACTGGGACAGGATATTTCAAAATTTGATTCGCTCCTGGAAAAAAATGGAGATCATAAATTTTTAAAACAAAACGTTTTCGGCGGATCAGAATCGATTCAATTGGTACAGAATTCACAAGGAAAAATTAGTGCAATTATTTTCAGTTATGGAAACGAAACTAATTTAAGGTCAAAAATTAAAGACTACCAATATCTGGGAAAACTAAAAATGGAGGGTGAAAATGCAAGCTGGACCGATGGTAAAACTTTATTTGAAGTTTATGAGGAAAACCAGATCGTGTACGCTAAAATGACCGATTTATTACAATAGTTGAAATACAAGTGTAGTAATCGATCTTTCTTTGTGCTTTTTTGCAATAAAAATATGCTATAATAAGTTCATTTTGTTGCATGTTAGCAAAAGAAGTTATATTTTTGCACCTCGAAATAATTAACAAAATTCATTAACATTATGAACAATTACGAAACTGTTTTCATTTTAACTCCCGTTCTATCTGATGCTCAGGTGGAGGAAGCAGTGAAAAAATTTGAAGACCTATTGGCTTCACACAATTGCGAAATGGTTGCCAAAGAAAAATGGGGCCTTAAAAAATTAGCTTATCCAATTCAATTAAAAAAGAATGGATTCTACACTTTGATCGAATTCAAAGGTGAAGGAACTGTAGTAGCAGACTTAGAACTTGCGTTCAAACGTGACGAAAGAGTACTTCGTTACCTTACTACAAAACTTGACAAACACGCGATCGAGTATGCAGTAACAAGAAGAACGAAAGTGAAAACTGCGAAAGTTTAATTTTAACCCTTAAAAAAGAAAAGACATGGCAATAGATGATATGGCTAAACAAGCCTCAGCAGGCGGAGAATCTGAAGTAAGATTTTTAACTCCACTAGACATCAATACAAAATCTGACAAAAAATACTGTAGATTCAAGAAATTCGGAATCAAACATGTAGATTATAAAGATCCAGATTTCCTTATTCAGTTCGTTAACGAACAAGGTAAAATTTTACCAAGAAGATATACAGGAACTTCTTTGAAATACCAAAGAAAAGTATCTGCAGCCATCAAAAGAGCAAGACACTTGGCAATGATGCCTTATGTTGCGGATCTTTTGAAATAAGACAAAATAGATAAAAGAATAAAGAGAGAAACTTAATTTGATTAAGTTTCTTTTTTAAAACTTTTGTTGCTGATTTATAAATTAATTCTAACGATTTTTTGATAAAAGAAAATTACTCTTTTATTTAAAATTAAAAACGGACAACAACAATGGACATTATCCTAAAAAAAGACGTAGAAAACTTAGGTTTAGAGTTTGATACAGTAAGTGTAAAACCTGGTTATGCAAGAAACTTCTTGTTACCACAAGGTATTGCTCTTTTGGCTACGCCAAAAAACAAAGCAGCTTTAGCAGAAACTCTAGAAGCTAGAAAAGATGAAGAAGCTAAATTGGTTGCGAATGCAAATGCAATCGTAGAACAATTGAAGAAAACAAATATCGTTATCGCAACTAAAGTTGGTACAGGTGACAAATTATTTGGTTCTATCAACAATGCTAACCTCTCTGATGAGTTATCTAAAGTAGGCGTGCAAGTTGACAAAAAATACATCAAGATCCCAGGAAACAACATTAAGAGAACTGGTAAATCTACTGCAGTAATCAGATTACACAGAGATGTAGAATACAACTACGAATTCGAAATCGTTTCAGATGCTCCACCAGTGGTAGAAGCTCCGAAACCAGTTGCGAAGCCTAAAGCAGTTGAAGCTACAGAAGAAACTCCAGCTGAAGAAGCATAAGAGTTTTTGAAATATTTAAGATCCGTTATCATTTAGTTGATAGCGGATTTTTTTTGGTTTGAATCTAAGTGGAATTGGGAAATTTTGAATGGTCAATAGTCAATTGTGAATGGTGAATGGTCAATTGTGAGTGGTCCATTATAGAAGATGTAATATGTAGAAAAAATGATCTTGCTTCGCCATGTCAAGGTTAAAGCAGATTCTTTCTGGTAATTTATTGGATAATAGTCATACGTAATATAGATCACTGGGAACTAACTCCTATATTTGAGAATAATCATATTACCTAACCTTGTCAAGGTTTAGAACCTTGACAAGGTTAATTCGGAAAAGATTTCAAGAGGTCGTCAACGATTCGAAGGAGAATTTGAATTACATTCTAACTTCTTTTTTTTCATTCATCCACATCGAATTTAAAATCAAAATCAATATTTTATTACATTAGAAAAACTTCAGAAATAAATTTGATAGTTTTTCTTCCTAACCTTGTCAAGTTTAATCACGGTTAATTCGGAGCAAACTTATGTGATAAATCCGCTTACACATTATATTAAATATTTGCATCACTAGAAAGCTATTGTAAGTCCTTACATTCTACTTCAAAATTCACTACAAAAAAAGCTTCAGAAATATTTCTGAAGCTTTTAATTTTATAATAAATTACGGTCTATTACATTTTAATATTTACCAACCGGTGTTTTTACGTTTCCTAAAATATCTGGGAAGTAGAAGTCTGCTAAATGTTCGAATTCATCTCCACGCATAAACATGCTGGCGTCAACTTCATCATACGAAGATTTTCCTGCAGCTCCAATAAGCTCATTACACGTACGCAAAGTGTTCTTATGGAAATGGTATACTCTTTCGCTTTTATCGGTTACATCTAACCCCTTAATAAGCATTTTATCCTGGGTTGCAACTCCGGTAGGACATGTGTTGGTATTACATCTCAAAGCTTGAATACATCCAAGAGCAAACATAAATCCTCTCGCATTGTTACACATATCTGCACCCATCGCAACGGCGCGTAAGATATCCAGGGAAGTTAATACTTTACCACTTGCGATTACTTTCAATTTATCTCTAACGTTGAAATTGGTTAGCGTTCTGTTCACAAATATTAAAGAAGGCTCTAACGGCATTCCTACTCCATCAGAAAATTCTGGTGGTGCGGCTCCTGTACCTCCTTCTGCTCCATCAACAGTAATGAAATCCGGATAGATCTTCAAAACATTCATTTGTGCACAGATATCTTCAAACTCACGGGTATCACCGATACATAATTTGAATCCAACCGGTTTCCCCTCTGAAAGGTCTCTCAACTGTTGTACAAATCTTAATAATCCCGCCGCATCAGAAAAGGAAGAATGCGAGGGCGGAGAAATAATGGTCATTCCGGGTTGTACGTGACGAATCGCGGCAATTTCCGGCGTATTTTTAGAACCTGGTAAAACACCACCATGTCCTGGTTTTGCTCCTTGAGAGATTTTAATTTCAATCATCTTCACTGCAGGAAGCGCAACATTCTTTTTAAAAATTTCTGGTGAAAAACGACCGTTGTCATCTCTACAACCGAAATAGCCAGTACCGATTTGCCAGCATAAATCACCACCTTCTAAATGGTAAGGAGAAATTCCTCCTTCTCCTGTGTTGTGATAAAAGCCACCTTTTTTCGCACCTCTGTTCAAAGCCATTTGAGCACGGTCACTTAATGATCCAAAACTCATCGCTGAAATGTTGAAAAGTGAAGCTTTATATTTTTGAGTACACTGATCACCTCCAACCAAAACGGTCGGTAATTCTTCTCCAGGTGATTTGGCGTAAATGGAATGTTTTATTCCCTCGTATTTTCTATTATTGATTTCCAGTTGTGTCCCGAAAGGTACTGTGTCGCTAATGTTTTTAGCTCTTCTGTACGCTGCAGAACGTTCATTTCTTGGAAAAGGTTTTCCATCAGTTTCTCTCTCGATGAAATATTGCTGCATCTCTGGCGAAATCTCTTCGAAAAAATATCTAAAATATCCTAAGACCGGAAAGTTACGCAGAATAGCATGTTTGGTCTGGAAACTGTTGTAAAGTCCCAGAAAATAAATGCAACTAAGCAAAATCGGTATCCAGTAATGAGTCTTAATCAATATCGATATAACCCATGTTACAACCAAAAGTACTAATCCCCACCTAATGAATTTTTCTCTCATTATAAATTTTTTATTTTATGACCCCAAAAATAATAATAATAAGTGGGTAAAAAAAACCGCTTTCAGTAATTTTGAAAACGGTTCGATTGATAAAGTCTATTTTACTTAGACCAGTTGATTTTCAGCGTTTTTACTTGCTCAGAATCAGTGCCTATCATAATATCAAAGTCTCCTGCTTCCCAATCAAATTTTAATTCATTATTATAAAATTTCAAGTCTTCGGGAGTAATATTGAAAGTCACTTTTTTGCTTTCTCCTTTCTTCAAAAATACTTTTTGAAACCCTTTCAACTCTTTTACCGGTCTTGTAATACTTCCCACAATATCTCTGATGTACAATTGCACCACCTCTGCTCCATTATAATTCCCGGTATTACTGAGCGTAACAGATGCTTGAACGGTTTGATTTCCTTTTGGATTCGCATTAGAAACAGCCATGTCGGAATAATTAAATTGGGTATAACTTAAACCATAACCGAACGGATAAAGCGGTGCATTGCACTCATCCATAAAATTCGAGCGGAATCTTTCGTATTCACATTTTTCCGTTTTTTCAGCGCTCAAAGGTCTTCCTGTATTTTTATGATTGTAATATAAAGGTACTTGACCTAAACTTCTTGGGAACGTCATCGGTAATTTCCCCGATGGATTTACTTTACCGAAAAGAACGTCGGTAATCGCATTTCCAGCCTCTGTACCTGGGAACCACACATTTAATATAGAATCCGGGATATCTTTTATATTGGTTAAAGCCAAAGGTCTTCCTGTGAAAAGGACTACTACAATTGGTTTCCCAGTTTTCTTCAACTCCTTCAATAAATCAACTTGCGAAGTTGGAATATCAATTTCTGTTCTGGAAGAAGATTCTCCACTCATCTCGGCTGATTCTCCGATGGCAAGGATAATCACATCTGACTGATTAGCAATTGAAACTGCTTCTTTTAACAATTCTTCTTTGGAACGGGAATCGCGGTCGGTTAATTTTCCATGGGCTGCATAAATATTCTCAAGTTTTTCGCTGTAATCAATGTTCGCTCCTTTTGCAGAAAGAAATTTCACCTGCTTACCCAGATTATCCTGCAAGCCTTTGAGTAATGAAACTGAATTTTCATGTTTCGCACCAACGCTCCAGGTTCCAGCCATATTAAGAGCATTGTTCACCAAGGGACCGATAACGGCAACCGTTCCTGATTTTTTTAAGGGTAATGTTTGGTTATCATTTTTCATTAAAACCATCGACTGTGCAGCGGTATTTCTGGCAATATTTCTATTTTCCATACTGTACACTTCTTTGGCGGCTAATTGAGCATCGCCATATCGGTAAGGATCTTCAAACAAGCCCAGATCATATTTTGCTTCCAAAATTCTTCTGGCTGCCTGATCAATTTTTGCCTGTTTTACTTTGCCTTCCTGTAATGATTTTTTTAAAGTCGTTAAAAAACCTTCGCCCACCATATCCATATCGATACCGGCATTGAGTGACATGGCAGAAACCTGCTGCAAATCTCCCATTCCGTGATCGACCATTTCATTAATTCCCGTATAATCAGTCACAATAAAACCATCAAATCCCCATTTATTTCTGAGAATCTCGGTTTGCAACCATTTATTTCCGGTCGCAGGAATACCATCAACTTCATTAAAAGAAGCCATGACCGATCCAACACCCGCATCAACTGCAGCTTTATAAGGTGGAAAATATTCATTGAACATTCGTAAATGACTCATATCAACGGTGTTGTAATCGCGACCCGCTTCACCAGCTCCATATAAGGCAAAATGTTTAACGCAAGCCATAATCGTATTACTCAAGGCAAGGTCTTTTCCCTGATAACCGTAAACCATGGCTTTTGCGATCGCACTTCCTAAATAAGGATCTTCACCGGAACCTTCGGAGACCCGTCCCCATCTTGGCTCACGGGAAATATCGGTCATCGGTGAGAAGGTCCACGAAATTCCATCAGAAGTTGCTTCTTTGGCAGCTACTCTGGCAGATTGTTGAATAAGATCCATATCCCAGGAAGAGGCAAGACCTAAGGGAATTGGAAAATTGGTTTCGTAACCATGAATAACATCCATCCCGAATAGAAGTGGAATTTTCAGACGGCTCTTTTCAACGGCAACTTTTTGTACTGCTCTAATTTTTTCAGCGCCTTTAATATTGAAAAGTCCACCGACCAAACCGTCTTCAATCTTTTTACCAATTCCCGAATTTTGAGCTTGACCAGTAGTGAAATCACCAGCACTTGGCAGATTGAGTTGACCGATTTTTTCTTCTACAGTCATTTTCGCCAAAAGCGATTCGACAAAAGCTTTCTTCTTGGCTTTATACTGACTCGTCTGGAAAGACTGAACCGGCTTGTTTACGGTATCCTGTGCGATCACTGAAGTGGAAAGAGCCATCGCGGCGAGTAAAACTAATTTTTTCATTTTATTTAAATTTCGTTTATTTCTTTACTGTATTTTTCTTTTGAGCCAACATCCACTGGTATAACTTCGGATCAGAATAGGTAGAATCCCAGGAGTTGTGATTGTCATCCGGGAAAATAGTGAGTTCTACATTTTTGTTGACCTTCTTAATTTCCTGATAGATCTCAATGGAATTCATTGGGGAAACGATGTCATCATTCCCACCGTGAAATAATTTCATCGGTAAATCTTTATACTGGGAAACTCTCACTTTCATCAAACGGTCTACCGGCGCACAAACGGCGATTACTGCTGAAAATAGTTCAGGATGTTCCATGGCTAATTTTAAAGTTCCCCAACCGCCCATGGATAAACCGGTAAGCATAATTCGGGAATCATCAATTTGATATTTCTGCTGAATTTCTTTGATTAAATAATAAACCGCTTCAGTATCCCACCAAACATCTTTCGGACATTGGGGCGCTAAAATGGCCACTGGTTCTGGAAATAAATTTTTATAAGTGAAAGGACTGTGCGCTTTTACCATGTCCAAATTATCTCCTCTTTCACCAGAACCATGCAGAAAAACCATCAGCGGAACTTTCCCTTTTGCATTTTCAGGATAATCCAAAATGTAGGAAATTTTCTGTTCCTTTTTAATTTCCTTTTTCAGCTCGGCTTTGATCTCTTGTGCATTTACACTGAAGAATAATCCGAGTAGGAAAAGCGGAACGTATTTTAATTTGTTGTTCATATCTTATTATTTATACCGAATCTCTAGCCCCGATCAGAACGGCATCCTTTTTTTTTTTTTAGGTGCTGGATTCGCGCTGGCAAAAGAAAAAGATATAATGTAGAGCGGGAGTAAGCTTCTAAAAAAAACTTACTAAACCTTTATTGAATATTATATTTTTTCGATCTAAAATCTAATTTTTTTAATCCTTGCTGAATTTCTGGCGCATTCATAAATAACTTCCAGATCAAACCTGTTCTGTAATTCTCGATCATGGGCGAAATTGTTCCCTGATCAATGGCCAAATATCGTGGCGTAAACCAGTTTTCATAGTTAATTGAAGTGGCATCATAAGGTCCAGCTGAACCAATAAATTGTGGTTTCTGCTGATACAAAAATCTTAAAAAATCCATTGATTCTTTTGGCGTGTACGGAAAACTACTTAGCGCGGCAGTTGGATTAATGACGCCGGAATCATTGATCGGCGTATGAGCCGTATAACCAGCTGAACCATCTTTATTTCTGGTATATCCCGCTGAAAGCCCCCAATAATTAGGTCCATAACCTTTCCACTTTTTAGGATTTTCAACGCAGTATTTATAATCGATTATTACGTGATTTTTATTTAAATCAAAATAATTGAAAACAAATCTATCGGATAAACCTGTTGGGTCTAAGGCAAGGTAAGAATACTGTGCCCAAAAAAGTGGACCGCCGTATTCTTCAGCTCCATTGTGTTTCACGTATATCGGTAAGCCGTATTTTGTTTTATCCGTAGTGTAGGTTCCATCTTTAGTCCAACCTTTATAATAAGTTTCCGCATCGATCGGATGCGTTGGTGAAGAGGCTGCTAAAATATAGGTTACTAAAGTTTCATCATAACCTTTTAATGGAAAATTCATATCCCAGCCGTACGTTGGTGACCAATGCCAATAAAGCGTTTTTTCGCCACCTTTGGTGTACCAGTTCCACTCTACTCCTTTCCAGAGCCCATCCATTTTTTGAGCAAGAATTTTCTCTTCTGTATTTCCGTTTTTAAAGTATTCGCGTACTGAAATAATTCCCTGAACTAAAAAGGCGGTTTCTACTAAGTCTCCACCATTGTCTTTTTTTCCAAACGGAACGGTTTTACCGGTTTCGCCATTGATCCAATGCGACCATGCGCCGTGATGACGATCTGATTTGGCGAGAAAATCTGCCATCGTGGTCAGTCTTTTCACCGCTTCTTTCCGTGGGATAAAATTTCTTTCAATCCCAACCAAAATAGTCATCATTCCGAATCCCGAACCGCCGGTGGTAATTACATTTTTATCATTTTGCGGGTAAATGCCGTCTTCATGGTAACGCTCTCTTCCTAACATGGAATTAGGTTCTGCATATTCCCAAAAATATTTTAAAACGTCCTTTTGAACTTGGGTCATCAAAACCTCATCTGCTGTATTTAAAGGATTTTCAGTGGAAACAATTGCTGGTTTCACACTTTCACACGACAGTAGTGATAAAGTTAGAAGTCCGGAAATAAGGGCAATTTTATTCATTACTATTTTCTTCATTACTTAGTAGATCTTAGAATCCATATTGGGTTGAATGGAAGCCCAATTTAATTAATCCCTGTTTAATATCGGGAGCATTCATAAATAAATTCCACAAGAAGGCTGATTTATGATTTTCGATCATGGGAGAAATTGGTCCCTGGTCAATCGCCAAATATCTTGGCGTTAACCAATTAAAATGTATCGAATAAGCATCGTAAGGTCCTGCAACTCCAATATATTTCGAATAATTATCATTGTATAGAAAACGTAAATAGTTCATACTTTCGGTTGGAGTGTAAGGCATACTTGAAATCGCTGCTGTTGGAGAAATTACGCCTAAATCATTTGTGGGTTGATGCGCAGAATAGCCGGTTGTTCCGTCTGAGTTACGACTATAACTCGCTGTTAACCCCCAGTTTTTAGCACTGTAACCAGTCCAGTTTTTAGGGTTTGCAGTGGCATACTGATGCATGATTTTAGCATGATTTTTAGTTGCATTACCGTAATTGACATATTCATCAGTAAGACCACGAGGATCTAAACCCAGGAAAGAATAGTGTGAAAAGAACATAGGACCGACCGTTCCGCTTGCGCCGTTATGATTGACTACTAAAGGAATTCCATATTGGGAAGCAGAACTTTTTATACTTCCGTTTCTGGCCCAACCCTGTTGATAAACTGTTTTATCAATCGAATAATTTGGAGATGCTGCTGACAAAATATAAGTGATGATCGTTTCATCGTATCCCTGAATTTTAAGATTCATTTGAAAATCATAATTTGGAGACCAGTGCCAATATAAAACGTTTTGACCTTGCGTGTACCAATTCCACTCTACCCCTTTCCAAAGTGAATCGGCTTTTTCTGACAATGCAAGTTCGGAAGGATCAGTAGAATTTTTAAAATATTCACGGACGCAGATTAAACCTTGTACGAGAAATGCTGTTTCAACCAAGTCGCCACCATTATCCATTGTTCCAAAAGGAATTACATTTCCGTTAGTTCCATTGATCCAATGGGACCAGGCGCCATGAAACCTGTTTGCATTCTGTAGAAAATTTAGTGAAGTTGTTAATCGGGAAACTGCTTCTGAACGAGGAACATTTCCATTTTTAATGCCTACTAAAATCGTCATTAAACCAAAACCAGATCCACCAGTACTGACGACTGAAGCATCTGCGCCTGGATTATCAGTATGATATCTTTCGCGTGCTAGTTTTGAATTCACCTCAGCATAATCCCAAAAATATTTGGTGGCATCTTTTTGAACCATATCAATGATTTGAGAATCGGTATAGACGATGCTTGCAGGCGGCTCACCTGAATGTGGTGGAATAAATATTTCTCTGTCTCCACTAGAGCAACTGCCACAGCTTAATGCTATGGCAGTTACTATGTAGAGATGTAAATAACGTAATTTCATTTATCTTTTTTTGGTAAACAAGGTCTGAACTTCTGCCGCAGACAATGGTGTAGTGTACATTCTAAACTGGTCGATTCCACCGGTCCAAGAATTTTTTAACCAGTCATCGCCATTATTTGCAATTTCAGCTGGGGTAAATTCCTGAGGTCCCGCTCCTATTTTTAAACCTGTAATTTTAGCAGGTTCTAAAACGATGTTACCATGACCTGTCCATTCAGATGTTGGTTTTGGCTGTCCATCTACATATAAGGTCATTACAGACGTACCACCATCATAAACAAAAGCTAAATGATGCCAGTTTCCATCATATATTCCTGCGACAAATCCAGTTGAAGCCCATGGAACCCATTCGAACCATTTCTCGCCTGTTTTATCTCTAACAAAAAATTTCAGAATAGGCTCAGCTACAGAACCTTCAGTTAGTAAAAACATTGATCCACCAGACCAGTGGTAACCATCAACTGCAGGCATACTGAAAACATGATCTGTCTTCATCACACTTTTTTTTGTCCAAACAGAAACGGTAAAACTTCCGGCATTTTTTGCAAAATCGTTAGCATTTGAATACTTAATATATTTATAATTTGCACCTTGCACGCCTTTGCCTTTTGCACCATCAATAGAAGCTAAAGGATTATCGTTTGGAAATTTCGCTTTGACACTGTCAACCGCATTCATCAAAGGATTGTTCGTAGTTCCATCAAAAGCGACATAAAACTTCAAAGGTCCACCAGGAGCATTAATGTCTTTCGGATAATCAGCGTCCAATTCAGGTCTATCTAAATTTTGACACGAAACTGCCAATACAGCTAAACTGAGTATCCCTATTATTTTTATTATTTTATTTTTCATTGTAATCGTAATTAATAGTTAGGATTTTGAATAAGAACCCCTTGTGATTTATCGATTGCACCTTGAGGAATAGGGAAATATTTATTTCGATCCGTATAACCAAGAGGTGCTAAAACGGTAGTGGCGTCTTGCCATCTCACAAGATCATAGAATCTCTCGAACTCCATTCCAAACTCGACACGTCTTTCTTGCTTAATTGCATTTCGCATGCTTCCTTGATCTGCAGCAGAAGTGTTGGCTAAACCAGCTCTTGTTCGAATTTTATTTAAATGGATCGCAGCTGTAGCAGTTTGTCCTAATTCATTTGCAGCTTCGGCGGCAATTAATATTACATCGGCATATCTAATGAATTTTATATTTTCCCAATAATTTTTACCGGTTGCATATTTAACTCTTTCTGAAGGTCTTGTATATGCTTTTCCGTTCCAGTACTTTTGTGCTAAAGGTGGTGAACCAGGTAAAGTTAGATTAGGAGAGTTATAAATATCTGGTCCTCCTGAAAATAAAATCGTCGTTTTTTTACGCAAGTCACCAGGTTCATAAGCTCCGACTAAACCTTCGGAGGGAACGTTGAATCCCCATCCTAAATCCCATTCGCCAGAACCTCTCACCCCTTGTGATTCGAAGAAGTTATTGGTGTATTTTTTAGGAAAGTCATAGGTTTTCTGAACTTCTAAAATGGATTCTTTCGAGTTATTTCCATCTAAAGTAAATTCGGTATCATACGAAGCATTCAACATGTAAGCGTTGGAGTTGATAACTGCATCTGCAAACTGCAAAGATTTAGCATAATCTTTTTGATAGAGGTATAATTTTGCCAACAGGGTGTTGGCTAAACCAGAAGTAGCTCTACCTAAGTAAGCGCTTGCCCATTGGCTTGGCAAGATGTCTTTCGACTCCGTAAGATCTTTAACGATCTGAGCATCTACTTCTGCAAGAGTGTTCTTTGCAGCAACCTCATCTGCAGGCACATCAATCGTTTTTAGATTAATAGGCACTTCGCCATAATCACGTCTTAATTCAAAGAAACAAAAAGCACGAATTACTTTAGCTTCAGCAACATTGATCGCAGTTCCAGCAGAGGTATCACCAGAAGCCGCAGCATCGTTGATGAGTTCGTTGGCATCATAAATAACTTTGTAATGTCCGTTCCAGTTGGTACCGATGTGGCCATTGGAAGCACTGTAGGCAAAATTATTAAACACGTTACCATCGGTAGCTGCATCAGAAGCTGTACTTCCTTTTTCATTATCGTCAGCACGGATGCCGTGGGTCCAGACGTAAGTAAAATCACTTACTCCACTCTGCTCTCTTAAACCTGCGTATAGACCAAAAGCTTGCGCTTCAAATCCACCTACAGTCACTTCATTTCCAACAGGTCTGCCTTCAGGTTTCAAATCTAACCAATCATCTCCACAACTTTGGAAAGAGACTGCTGCGACAGAAAGAACTCCTGTCAGCATTATATTTTTAAATATTTTATAATTCATTTTGTAATTTTTTAAAAGGTTGCGTTAATACCAACACTGGCAATTCTTGGGTTTGGATATCCGCTGCCGTTGTAACCATACTCTACAGCGCTACCACCAAACTCAGGGGTAAAACTGTTTACGTGATCCCATGTTTTAAGATTTTGCACGTTGACATAAAGCTTAAGAGCCTGTAGCTTCAAGCCAGAAATTAAGTCCTTGTTAAAATTATATCCTGCCTGAACATTTCTAATTCTGAAGAAACTACCATCTTCGATCATATAATCAGAAGGAAGTGCGTTGTAACCTGAACCTGTGTAGCTTCTAGGCTCCCAGTTTGATGTTCCTGGTCCTGTCCAACGATCCATTCTTTCTTCTCTATAATTAAACGGTGCGAAAGAACTTCCATTGCCCCAACTTCTATACACTTCATTTCCATAAACTCCATAAAAATCAGCGCTTAAGAACCATCCTTTATAATCACCACCAAGACTGAATCCGTAAGTAAAATCAGGAGTTGGGTCGCCAATTATCGTTCTGTCATCTGCGGAAATTTTTCCATCGCCATTGATATCACGGTATTTGAAATCCCCCGGAGCAACATCTCCAATTGTAGAAGCTGGATGCCCTAAAATGTCTGCATAAGACTGGTAAATTCCTTCAACCTGATAACCGTAGAAAGATCCGATCGGCGAACCTTGCTGATAAATCGAGGAACCGAAATATCCGATATATCCATCGTTCAGCGTTTTTAGCACTTCTGTTTTAGTGGTCGTAAGGTTACCATTAATATAGTAAGTGAAGTTTTCTGCGATACGATCTTTCCAACCTGCGGTAAATTCAAAACCTTTCGCCTCGATAGAACCTGCATTTAGAAAATAATCTGGATTTCCATCGACACGATTCAATAAATCCTGCGTTTGTTTGTTATAATAAGCAGCATCCAAAGAAAGCCTTCTATTGAGCATCGATGACTCAAAACCGAATTCATACGATTTTAAATGCTCCCATTTTAGATCAGTTGCTTCTTCAAATTCTTTAATAAAAGCTGGATATAAGTTGCCATTAAAAACTCCAGTTCCACCTTCTACATAAACAGGGTAACCGAAGTAATTGTAGAATGAATTTTGATTTCCTAAATCACCATAAGAACCTTTGACTTTTAAGTAATTAAGAAAAGTAACATTTTCCATAAAACTTTCTTTTGTTACTTCCCATGCTCCACCAACAGCCCAAAAAGTATCAAATCGATTGCCTGGTGCTAAAGCTGATGAACCATCTCTTCGTAAGGAGGCATTTAATAAATATTTATTTTTGAAGCTGTATAACGCACGTCCAAAATAAGATACATTTCTCCTTTTACTCTGACCGGTATTTAAAGTCTTAGTCGTAGAATCTACAAAATCACTGTTCAAATACCAGAAGCGAGGATTGTTTGGAATCTGGCCCAAAGGATTGGAGAGTCCTCCTTTCGCGCTACCTGACATTGAGTTGTTATCTAAACTGATCGTTTCAAAACCTGCCATCAACGTTAAATCATGTGATCCAAATTTATTTTTGTAGGTTAAGAGTTGATTTTGTTGAAACTCGATGATTCTATTTTCAAACTGACTTACGCTCGTTAAAGCTTGTCCATCAGCAAGCGCCTGAGTATTCGTTTCTGGAATATAAATATTAAAAATAGGCTGATATCCTCTTCCGAAGCCACTTGCGTAATTCACGAAGAAATTAGATCGGAATGTGAAATTATTAAAGAAGTCAAATTCCACATACATATTAGGATTGAACTGCAAATTCCTATTGAGTTGCGTATATCTTCTTCCTTCCACTTGTGCTAAAGGATTCGCAATCTGTGCAGCACCAATTTCTTGCGGTAGAGAATTATACAATCCATAAAATTCACCTTCAATCATATTAATAGGAGCTACAACCGGTGTTGCATTTAATGCTCCGCCAAAGCCTCTAAGCTGTGGTAGTTTCGCATAAGATCCAGTTAAACCAAAACCTGCACGAAGATGATCACTTATCTTTAAATCATCATTAAATTTAAGCGTCATACGACTGTAATCTTCAAATTTAATCGAGCCTTCTTCCTCGTGATAACCAAAAGAAAAACTTACTCTGTTCTTATCGCTTCCATTTGAAATCGTTACGTTATGCTGACTAATAATACCACCTTTTTTCGCGATCTGATCGATCCAATTGGTATCTGCATTAAAAATATTGAATTTATCATAAGCAGGTAAACCTTGATTGGCTAAATCTTCATTATAAAGAATTTTGAACTGTTCAGCGTTCGTAATATCTGGTCTATTATCCAAGGATTTTACACCAAGGGATGAACTTAAGTTAACGGTAGTACGTCCAGATTTTCCTCTTTTAGTAGTTACGATGATCGCACCGTTCGCTCCTTTATTACCGAAAATTGCGAGTGATGAAGGATCTTTTAGGATTTCCATGGATTCAATATCCGCTGGATTTAAAAAATCAATGTTATTGGCAAATACTCCATCTACAATATAAACAGGTTGTGTCTGCCCAATTGTTACCGTACCTCTAATCCTAACATCGGCTTGCGAACCTGGCTGACCCGAATTTACAATCGATAATCCAGCTACCTTTCCCTGTAAAGAGTTCACAGGATTTGACGCAGGTTTGTCATTGATCTCTTCACCGCTAACCTTCGCAATGGTGCCGGTAAGATCTCTTTTCTTAGCCGATCCATAACCGATGACTACTACTTCTTCGATTTTTTGCTCTTTCAGAGTAGTGTCTTGTCTTACATCTTGCCCGCTCACGCTAATACCGAAGTATAAAGCAGCTATTAAACAAGGAAACCTTAAGTGACTGTGTTTCATATATTAAGTTTTATTTTTTTTTGCTGAAGCGGACGCCTAATTTGAAAGAAGGTTCGTCTCTACCAAAGTTATAAATAAATTTTTACAATGTTAAGAATAATATAATTTTTTATAATTTATGTTAATGAAATAAATCATCAGGTCCTTTAATTTTGTGGCGTACTATTTGACTAAGATAAATTCCTAAATCAAAAATCATGAGAAGAAATACCATATTAGTAGCCACAATGGCCATCGCAACAATCGGAACTACTGCACAATCTTGTGTAGCCTTAGCAACCTCAAGTGTAGGTTTAGCGGTGTTAAAACAAATACTGTTAGGCGGCATAACCAAAGGTCTTAACATCTTTAGTGATAAAGACAGTTTTCTTTCAAATCAACTGATTGATGCGGCACTTCCGAGTCAACTGCGTGATTTAAACAGCACTTTGCAGAAAATAGGTTTAAGTAATTTGGTTCAGAAGGAAAAAGAATTTATCGCGAGAGCAGCTGCATTTACAGTAGATACTTCCAGACCAATTTTAATCAACGCCGTGAACTCACTCGACGCCCAAGATGCCGCCAGAATTGTACAGGGAGGAAGTGGCGCTGCAACGCAAATTTTGAAAGAAAAAACATCTGCGCAATTAATGGCGGCGATTGCTCCAAAAGTTGATGCAAAATTAAATGAGTTTGGAATCGTCCAGTCGTTAAATTCAGCACTATCAGGAACTAATTTATTAGGAAGTATTTTCGGGGGACAAAACTCCAATAATATGGCGACCAGCAGCATTAGTAATTTTGCCGCAGAACAAATGGTAAATGGACTTTTCAATATTATCCAAAGCCACGAGCAGCAGAATTCAAATACGATTCTAAATTCTCTTAACGGAATGAAATAAAAAATATAATTAACTATCTTTGAATTCCGGTTTAGGCCGGAATTTTTTTAATTAAAATTACCACACCATGTCAAATAGTTGCAATCTTGGAGATCCTAAAGATCCCGAAAATTTCTATTCTTCTCTCAAAGAAAAATTGGAAAACAATCACAACTTTCCAGAAGATTATCTTTTCAAGTTCATCATCTTAAATGAAGAAAAAAAAATCACTGAAATATACCGTGCATTTGACGATATGAAATTCACGCTTTCCAGCAAAGAAAGTAAAAATGCGAAATATGTCTCTTTAAGTATCAGTGCGTTTGTATTAGATGCAGAGCATGTGATTTCAATTTATAAAAAAGTGGGCGAAATCGAAGGAGTAATGTCACTTTAAAATGATGAATATATTAATCACCGGAGGAACCGGCTTAGTCGGAACAGCTTTAGTTAAAAAATTAGAAGAGCGTAACCATACGGTTAGAATTTTAACCCGCTCAGAAAGTGAGGAAAAAAATGAATTCTATTGGAATATCGATGACAAAAAAATCGATGACAAAGCGTTCGAAAATCTGGATTGCATTATTCATCTGGCAGGTGCCAACATCAGTGAAAGATGGACGGACGATTATAGAAAAGAACTGTATTCCAGCAGAATTGATTCTGCTCATCTACTTCGGGAATATTGTGTGGAAAAAGGAATCCATTTAAAGTCTTTTATCTCGTCCTCTGGAGTTAATTATTACGGGACTTTTACGTCTGACCAAATATTAACCGAAGAATCAGAAATTGTTGAAAATGATTTTCTGGCAAAACTTTGTGTAGCGTGGGAAAATGCTGCTGATCAATTTGAATCGATTGCTGAACGAGTGGTTTGCTTGCGTACGGCAGTAGTTTTATCAAAAAAAGGTGGTGCTTTTCCGCTCTTGAAAAAAACAGTTAATCTGAACATTGGCTCAGGAGTTGGAACAGGAAAACAATGGATGAACTGGATCCACATTGACGATCTTGTTCATATGTATGTGGAAGCGGCAGAGAATACTTCAATTAACGGGAAGTACAATGCTGTTGCTGACGACATACCGACTAATGAAGTATTTATGAAAAAACTGGCGAAAGCGGCTGACAAATTCTTTCTCCCTTTCAATGTTCCACCTTTTGTTATGAAGTCGGTCTTCGGAGAAATGAGTTCGATTATTGTAGAAGGCACCCGAGCAGATAACAAAAAAATCAAATCGCAGGGATTTGATTTTAAATATTCTACCTTGGATGAGGCTTTTAAAAATTTAGTTTAAAAAGAATAGTGAATAGTGAATTTAAGAAATTTCCACCTAAATATTCACTCGAACAAATTGACTTCTTCGCGAATTCACGCTTTAGAAATTGACAACTGTTTATTTTTCAATAAAAAATTTCACATTTTCGATAGGACGACCAATCATAGCTACAGAACCCTTAATGATTACGGGTCGCTGAATGAGTGATGGATTTTTCAGCAACATTTGAAATAAATCTTCGTCGCACAAATTTTGATCTCGAAATGTTTCTTTGTAAATTTTATCGTTGGTTCTCACCAATTCCTTCACTGGACAGTGAAGCTTTTTCAACACGGTACGTAATTCGGTTTCACTTAATGGCTCATTAATGATGTCAATAATTTCAAAAGCCACCCCATTTTCATCCAGATATTCTAAAATACCGCGACTCTTGGAGCAGGAATTATTATGAAGAATTTTAATCATTATTTTCTATTTAAAAAGTTAATCCTAAAACGTAGGAATTGATCTAAAAATAAAATTGTTTTTCTTCATTTTTCAATTAGAATTAAAACAATCCGTGCAGCTCAGTTTCGATTCTTTCTAAAATTAAACCGAAATCTTCAGGTCTTTCGACAAAATCTAAATCATCAACTTCGATAATTAACAGCTTTCCTTCTTTGTATTCAGAAATCCAGTTCTCGTACTTATGATTCAGTTTGGAGAGATATTCTATGGAAATAGAAGCTTCATATTCACGTCCGCGTTTGTAAATTTTCTTTACTAAATTCGGAACGTCTGATTTTAAATAGATTAGCAAATCGGGTGCCGAAACAAAACTTTTCATCAAATTGAAAACCGACGTATAATTTGCAAAATCACGATCGGTCAGTAAATTCATATCATTTAGGTTTTCCGCGAAAATATGCGCGTCTTCATAAATCGTACGATCCTGGATGATGTTTTTGCCACTGTCTCTAATTTCTTTGACCTGACGAAATCTGCTGCCTAAAAAATAGATTTGCAACGCAAAACTCCACTTGCTCATATCGGCATAAAAGTCCTCCAAATAAGGATTATGATCAACGTCCTCAAATTGCGCTTCCCATCCGTAATGTTTTGATAACATAGTGGTCAGGGTAGTTTTACCCGCGCCGATATTTCCTGTAACAGCAATGTGCATTTCCTAATATAATTGATGATTAATGAATGATAAATAATGAAGAAAAGTAAGAATTCAACATATTTATTGATTGATGCGGTAAAGATAAAGTTTGTTCCCTTTGATAACAAAATAAGAAGCAGAGTTTTTATCCACAATTTGTGAATGGTCCGCGCTAAAAATCGTTTCTAAATCGTCCGATTGTAGCTTTTGGATCTTGTTATTAGCGACAATTAAAATCTGGTCATTTTCCCGACGAAGCTTTCTGCCAGCTTCTACATGAAATTCGCCCAGCTTTTCAGCTTTAAAATTGTAAATTAATAAATGGTCTTGGTATAATAAATAGACCTTTTTTTCAAAAATTAAAAGATCTATAATATGGTCAAAGCTTACATTGAATGAATAAGAATTCATCACACGATCGTCGCGAAAATTATACTGAATTAGACTTTTCGTACTTTCATCCAGTAACCAGGCTTGTTGTAAATCTTCAACATATGCTGATCTAATGAATCCAAACTTCTGTCGAAAATTAATCGTCTGAATCTCACTCAGATTTTTATCGAAAAACTTTAATTCCTGAGCATTTTCAGAAAACGACGGAATATTCAAAGGATTCTGAACCGATTGTATTCGGAAAGGTAAAGTCAACATTATCTTGGCTTTCTGTTTTCCTAAAGAATCGTATTTGGTAAAACTAAAATCTTTGTTTTGATACAGATAAATATTGCCGTAATCATCAGCTAAAAGATCTTTCGCAGTTCCTAATTTTAAAGTATCAAAAGCAAGCGTTTTCTGCGCAGAGAGTGAACAAAATAAAAAAAGGAATACAATTTTGCTAATGTTCAGCATTTAATTATTTTATAGAAACTTCATAAATTTTAGACCACAACTTTCCGGTAACCAGCATATTATCACCTTTGAAAGCGATACCGTTTAGGACATCATTAGTAGGATCTTTAGTGTTCAGTTTATCAACATCGGTAAAATCAAATTTCCCTACCACTTCACCATTTGCAGGATTGATTTTAATAATGATCGGTTTCTGCCAAACATTTGCATATATATACCCTTTGTGATATTCCAACTCATTGAGTTGATCATAAGCTTCGGTATTTCCTGCAACCGAAATATAGCGAACCATTTTTGAAGGATCAGAGGAATCAAGGAAATAAATATTTTTTGTTCCATCCGACGCGATAAAGTTTTTGCCATCATGAGTTAAACCCCAACCTTCACCCATCACATTTGGATAAGGAAATTCACTTAATAATTTCAAAGAGCTTTTGTCGTACACAAACCCTTTTTTATTTCTCCAGGTCAATTGATAAATCTTATCACCTAAAATCGCACACCCTTCCGAAAAAACTTCATCAGGTTGAGCAGTTTGAGCAATCGGAGTAGTTGTTCCTAAAGTATATTTCCAAATTCTGGATTCTCCATTTTGACCATCTGATTCAAAAACTGTATTTCCTTCAAGCTGAAAACCTTGCGTAAAACTTTTGGGATCGTGCGGATATTCTTTTATGATTTCATAGGTCAAGATTGCTTCTGGATTTTTTGCAAAGACATTAATGGTCGCATCTTGGTTAAGGATTTCTCCTCCTTTCTTCTTAATATTAAAAGTAACCGGATTATCACCTAAAGTAAAGAACTGCGGATCTACAACCAGCTTTGAAGTTTCTTTGTCGCCAAAACTAATTGAAATACTTTCCGCATTATCGGTCACTTCTTTCGGTAATTCTAAAGCGTCCCCAAAATGGTAACCTTTGCTTTCCATAGAAAGATTATAGTCATTTAAAGTATTGAGAATTTCTTTGTCTTTGTTACAAGAAACAAGAAAAACAAGTGCAAAAACGATGGAAACAATTCTAAGATTCATTAAATAAATTTTTTCAAAAATACTGAATTTTACTAAGACATCAAGAGCCAAATTTTTAAAACAGAAATTCATCAAGTAAAATAATAATTATATTTGCTTCACTTATTTAATTAAAATGAAAAAAACGCTCGCACTTCTTCTATTCTCCTCGGCATTTTTATCTGCTCAGAACTTCACCAAACAAGATACACTGAAAGGCTCCAACACAGAGTTTAGAAATTTTTGGGATGTTAAAAAGTATGAAATTACGGTGGAACCAAAGTTTGCAGATCAAACTGTTTCCGGTACTAATAAAATCACTTTTGAGATTTTAAAGAATGTTAAAAATCCCGTCTTTCAAATTGACTTGCAGCAACCAATGAATTATAAGATCATTGATTCTGATGAAAAATTATGTTCTTCAAGGAGAGATGGTAATTTTATTTTTATTGAAACCAAGAAAGACTATAAAAAAGGAGAAACGCATTCGTTTACGATTCAGTTTTTCGGAAATCCAACGGTGGCGAAAAACGCACCTTGGGATGGCGGCTGGGTTTTTAAGCAAGATGAAAAAGGAAATCCATGGATGTCGGTTGCACAGGAAGGAATTGGTGCGTCGGTTTGGTTGCCTTCGAAGGATATCTGGAGTGATGAACCTGACAATGGAATGACGATGAAAATTATTACTCCCAAAGATCTGGTTGGCGTGGGTAATGGAAGACTGATTGCTCAAACTACAGAAAAAGATAAAAACGTTTTTACCTGGGAAGTTAAAAATCCAATCAACCTATACTCTATCGTTCCTAATGTTGGAAAATATGTGAATTTTAAAGAAACTTACGCGGGAGAAAAAGGACCACTCGATCTGGATTACTGGGTTTTAGATCATAATTTAGGAAAAGCGAAAAAACAATTTCAACAGGTGAAGCCGATGATGAAAGCTTTTGAATATTGGTTTGGTCCTTATCCATTCTACGAGGATTCTTATAAACTGATCGAAACTCCATATCTCGGAATGGAACATCAAAGTGGTGTTGGCTACGGAAATAATTATGAAAATGGTTATTTAGGTCGAGACTTATCGGGAAGCGGAGTTGGTTTAAACTGGGATTTCATTATCGTTCATGAAAGTGGGCACGAATGGTTTGCTAATAATATCACCGCAAAAGACAAAGCTGATATGTGGATTCATGAAGGTTTTACCAATTATTCGGAAACATTATTTGTAGAGAATTATATGGATAAAGCTTCAGCGGAAAAGTATATCGTTGGAATTCGCCGTAACATAAAAAATGATGAACCTATTATTGCATCGTATGGAGTCGCTAAATCAGGAAGTGGCGATATGTATTACAAAGGTTCGAATATGATTCACACCATTCGGCAGGTCATTAATAATGAAGAGAAATTCAGACAAATTTTACGAGGCTTAAACAAAGATTTTTATCATCAAACGGTAACAACAGAACAGGTAGAAAATTATATTTCGGATCAGTCAGGAATTGACTTTTCAACTGTATTTGATCAATATTTAAGAACAACTCAGATCCCAACTTTACAATATTCCCAAACGGGAAACACTCTTAAATTCAGATATGATGCAGGTGTAAAGAATTTAAAATTACCGATCAGAATCAATGAAAATCAGGAAATTAATCCAACTCAAAAATGGCAAACTGTAAAATTGTCCAATTCAAATCCGGTTAAATTTGACGAGAATTATTACATCTATTACGATGAACAAAAATAAATTTTTCCAATTTTAATTCAACAAAAAATGCCGCTCCTTTTAGAACGGCATTTTTATTTGTCTTGTGTTATCCTTCACTTCTACAATTCAAAATATCGGAAACCTTCAATCGCTGACTTCCCGTATTTGCTGGTACCGCTACATCGTCAGATGGAATATAACTTACAGAGTTAATCGTACTTGGAACGTATATTCTAACGGTCATTTGTTTGTAACCATGCGGCTGGTAAGAAGTCCAATATCCATTTGGGTGAAGTCCCCAACTTCCATAAGCAATTTCAGAAGTTACCGGATTTACACCTCCAAGCAAAGCCAACCGTTCTAAGTCCGAATAATTGGAGGAGGAAGAGCTGAAAAAGTTTCTGATTTTGTTTTCAGCTTCTAAGACCATCTGGACCGATTGAGGTAGATTGCTTTTCGCCCTAGACATAACGCTTGCCGGCACAAAGTCTAAGCCCATCTTCGTTAAAGAAAGCAATTCATTTTTACTTAAAAGTTTCATTGCTGCCAATTGCATATCTGGGTTCATATTTTTGAAACTTGATTTAGCAATAATTCCCCAAACCAAGGCCTGAACGGTTTGCTGCGGAATATCTTGATTTTTATACCAGTTTTTAATTAAAGAATTTACGATTTCTTTTTTCTGACCTTTCAGCGGCCCATACAGATAACCGTCTCCTTTACTTGGTGCGTAGGTCCCGGCGTGCATACAGAAACTCTTCAGTTCAACAGTGTAGAAACCAGGTTTTAGAACATAACCTTCTGACGGAAAAAAATTGACATTACAAAGGTTAGTATATTTTTCATTTTTTCCAAAGTCCGCATTTTTGACATCGATTTTGTTGCAATCTTTAAAACTGGTGCTAATCGCTTCGGTAGTGATGGCACCAATTACTTTATCTCCAACCAAACTCGCGGTTTTATCTTTGACTTTGTCCTTTAGTAAATCTAAAATTTGCGCATTTGCAAGCAAAGAACCAGCAAGCAAAAACGAGAGCATTAGCTTTTTCATAATCAATTAGTTTTTAGGTATTTGTACGAATTTATATCTTTTATTCTAAACTATTGAAGAATAAAGGAGCGTATTTTAACCCTAATTGACTAATGACTTTATATTTTAAAGGCGTGTTTTTTAAGAATTTTTCATAGAGATCCGGAAGGTAGTTCCTGTGCCAATTTCGGTTTGAGCGATTTTAATATCACCGCGGTGGTATTCTTTGATCACTCTTTTTGCTAAAGATAAGCCAAGGCCCCACCCTCTTTTCTTAGTAGAATATCCCGCTTTAAAAGCTTTCGCTGCCTGACTTCTGGTCATTCCTGAGCCAGAATCTTTAAAATCGATAACGATATTTCTATTTTTTTCATAGAGTTCGATTTCCAGTCTACCCTCGCCTTTCATCGCATCAACGGCATTTTTCACGATATTTTCGATCACCCAACTCAATAAGATTCGACTATGCGGAATCAGAATTTGCTCTTTGGGTAAGATCAGCATAAAACTTACTTTCTTGGAGATTCTGGATTTCAAATAATCATAATTTTGTTGAATGGTTTCATTGATATTCAAATCATTAAGCTCTGGAACAGAACCAATTTTAGAAAATCTTTCGGAAATTGTTTTCAGCCGATTGATGTCATTTTCTATTTCTTTTACACCGGCACTATTTTCATTTTCCATGCGTAGAATTTCAATCCATCCGATCATTGAGGATAATGGCGTACCGATTTGATGGGCAGTTTCTTTCGCCAAACCTGCCCAAACATAACCTTCGTCCGTTTTTTTAATCGTTCTTAAAAACCAGAAAGAAAAGAAAATATAAGCTAAAATAAGTGCACCTAAAATATAAGGTGAATACCGTAAATTATTCAATAAATCGGAGTTGGTGTAATAAACATATTGATTATTTCCGTCTGGCATTTGCAGCTCGATTGGTCTGTAAGAACTCGCCATTTTATTGATCAAGGCTTGCATCTTCTTGGGATCTGTGAGCGTAGTTTCTGGAATATTTCTTTGAAAATCGATACCCAATGGTTTTTTATTTTTATCGGTAATGATGATCGGAATGGTATTATTGGATAAATTAATCTGCAGAATTAAATCCAGAGTCATGGCATCTTCGATAATCTCATTCTGCTGATATTTGATCGTCGTTGCAAAAAGTTCGATTCTTTTGATCTCCTCTTTCCGCAAATAATCGATAAGAATAACTGACGCGAAAACCACTGCAGCTACCGCCGAAGTGAGCAAAATATAAATAATCCAGTTATTCAGTTTTGAAAAAATTCCTCTTTCGTTCATTGGTCGGAAATCCTGTTATTTTAAAACGTTGAGCACTTGATACAAGGCATCGCTGATATTACCACCTTGATAATTATTGATAATGATGGCAAATACGTACTTCTTACCGTCTTTTGAAGTGTGGTATCCTGCAAAAGATTTGGTATCTTTCATGGTTCCACTTTTCATTTTCATTCCATTTCCCTGGGTCGGAAATCCATCAAAAAACTCATTAAACCAAGGTTGTTTTTTACTCCATAGTAAAGACTGTACTTCCGCTCTGGCAGAAACATAATTTTGAGGCGAAAGACCACTTCCATCTGCAAAGTTAATCATGACTGAATTAATTCCTTTCGCTTTCCAGAAGTCCTTTAAATAAGAAATGCCGGCATCAAAACTTCCTACATTTTTCTTTTCCTTTCCTAAAGTTTTAATTAAAGTTTCACCGTAAAAATTAACGCTTTTTCGCATAAACCAAAAAATTATTTTATCTAAAGTCGGCGATTTGTATTCAAGCAAAACATTGTTTTTAGGAGCAAAAGTGATCTTCTCTCCCGCAATTCTCTGCTCTGAGGTAGAAGTCACTTTTCCGTTAAACTCTATTCCTGCTTCATTAAGCCAAGTTGTCACTTCTTGTCCGAGACTTAAAGGTGGATTAGGCGTTGATCCAGAGACGGTAATTGATTTCGAAGGTAATGTTCCGTTGATATGAGCAACATTAGAATGTGGCGCGGTGTAGATGAGACTTTGATCAGAACTTCCGCCGGTTTTAATATCATTCACCCAATTCACTTTCGGTAAATCGATATTCAGTTTTTTAATTTCGCCACCGATCATCTGCATATCAAACTGATTTTCACGCCAGTTGACGCCCCAAACTCCTGCCCCGTAATAATTTCCTATATCATTCCACGGCCAGCCACCAGGAATAGTTTGAAAATCAAAGTAAGAATCATCGATAATTAAATCTCCCGCTATTTTAGTAATTCCTTTATCCTTTAAGGATTGAATTAATTTTTGTTTAAAATTTTCCGGTTTGTAACCATCGTACCGCCAGCTTCCTAAAGTCGGATCACCAGTAGAAGTAATATAGAAATCTCCATTTAAATTACCCGCTGAAATCGTTCCTGAATAATGAGCGGTGGTGACATATTGAAAGTCCTTCCCCAAAGTTTCTAGTGCTGCCGCAGCCGTAAATATTTTTTGGGTAGAAGCGGTTGACAGTCCTTTATTTCCATTATTCTCATAAATGAAATTACCATTTTCATCCGCCACGTAGATAGAAAGATTTGCAGAGTAAGCCGCACTGGAATTTAATAGCTTTTTAGTAGCACTTTCTAAGCTTTGCGAAACGTTCTGCGAAAAACAGAATTGCGAAATAAATAGAACCAACGGAATCAACTTCTTCATAAACATTTTTTGATTTTCAAATATAAAGAAATATAATTTTTCAAGTGTTAAAAACATTAACGATAGAGGCGTTCTTTTTTAATAAATACATAATAACCATCGGTTTAACTTGCATAATTCACATAAAAATCGTAAACTTTGTATTGTAAACTTAAAATTTAGAATAATGGCATCAATTATCACCGGCTTATTTAAAAGCCAAAGTCAGTCTCAGCCAATTGGAAGGGATCTAGAAAATGCAGGTATTCAAAACAAAGATTATATCCTCTATCTGCATGACGAAAAAATCAATAAAGAAATTAAAACCTCTATTTGGCAACATTTTTTTAAGGATAAAACTCAGCTGGAAGATGACAGTTTGGTTGTTAGTGTGAAAGTGAGAGATCCTGATCAGATAGAAAAGGTAAAAGAGGTGTTTTCTAAAAACAACTGCATTCATCAAAATTATTTTCAAAACATAAAATTTCGCGCGGCTCAGTCGTTAGAATATTTAAAAAAGATCGTTTCGTTGCGAGCGAAAGCTGCAATTTATAATAGTCCACAAGTTAATTACAGAGGTCAATCGGCAGGGATTAATTCGGAAGTAACTTTTGGAAATTCTAAGTTAGAACAATAGTTCTTTTTATTTTTAGATTCAGAATTTACAACTGCACTTTCTAGAAAAGGTTCAATTAATTACAGCCTTAGAAACAAACTTCCGCCTTTATTATCAAAGAAAACATTTATCAATAAAAGAACCCTTCAACAATTGAAGGGTTCTCTTTTTAGTATTAATAAAATACTTTTTAAATAGTGAAAGTCATTATTGTTTGATCACTTTATTCGTAATCACTTTACCATTTACAACTGCTTTTACCAAGTAAACGCCTTTTGATAAAGAGGACATATCGATTTGCGATTTATCTGCTTTCGGTGAGAAGCTCGTTACTTTTTGTCCAACTAAGTTATAAACTTCAACATTTTCTATTTTACCAGAAGCCGTGATGTTTAATATTCCAGTTGTTGGATTTGGATAATAACTGAATTTAGTTGCATTCACATTATCAACAGCTAAAGTATTGATTGTATTCGCGATACTAAACATGGTAACTTCACTTCCGTTAGTAGAACCCATGAAAGTTGCTGCACCTGTTGTTACATCTACAGAGTAAAGGCCGCTGGTGAAATCAGTTAAGAAAGCAGCCATATAAAGTTTGTTATCCGAGACGTTGAAGTCTGCTTCTTGCGCATAATTAATATCGATTCCTAAAGCACCAACAAGAGTTGCCACACCTGTAGTTAAATTAAGTGAATATAATGAATCTGTTCCTACATCTGCAACGTAAGCCAAGCCATTATTATCTATTTCTAACCATATAGGAATCGTGGATCCTGTGATATTTGCTACTAAGGTTGGTACACCTGTCGTAAGATCGACAGTATAAAGTTTTGCAGCACCGCCGCTGGACACCATATACATTTTACCATCAGCTCTGTTCCAGGAAAGACCACCAATATTATCTGCAAGAGGAATTCCGGCCAATGTGGCAACAACTGTGGCAACACCACTATTATTAATTCTTAGCAATTCTTTGGTATCATTTTGCACCGCATATAAAACACCTGCTCCATCAATATCGTCTGCAAAGATTGCCGTTGATAATGTGCTAACTAAAGTTTGTGTTTGAGGCGCAGATAGTAAGGAAGTACCAAATTTAGCCGGATTGTCCGGATAACCACGCAGATCATACGTTTTATTAGTTGGCGGCTCTGTGGTATCAGCGATACTGAACATGGTATACTCCGCATTTTGAGCCGTAGTATCACCTACCAGAGTTGCAACACCAGTTGTTGTGTTAATAGTATAAATACCACCAACACCACCTCCTGTGTAAGAAGCTGCATAAAGCACATCGTTATCTTTATTAAAATCTGCTTCCTGAGCAAATTGCATATTGACTCCTAAGGCTCCAACTTCCGTAGCAGTACCCGTTGCCAAATCTATTTTATATAATTTATCACTCGCAATATCTGCTGAGTAGGCTTTTCCTGTATTATCAATTTCCAACCAGATAGGAGCTGTAGTTCCCGTCATCGTACCTACTAATGTTGCTACGCCTGTGGTCATATTGATCGTATAAAGTTCGCCTACCGTGCCTGTAATTGCAACCGCATACATGGTGCTATTCACACTGTTCCAAGATAATCCAGATAACGTAGAAGCAACAGGAATATTAGTCACAGGACCAATATCCGTAATAACTCCAGCATTATTTACGGTAACGAAATTTCTGCTCGCATTATCCAAAGCATATAATTTCCCATCGTCGGCAATATCATCTGCGTAAATTGCTCGCACACCAGGAATATTTCCATTAACAGTTAAGATATGTGGAGGTACTAATGGCAAGGTTCCAAAAGGTCTCGGTGCATTTGCTGCACCTCTTCCATTGGTTGCAAAAGCTTTATTAAAAAGTTTAGATGTACTAGCACTTTGAGGTTTAAGATTTTGAAGTTCAAAAATTCTCAAAGTTTTCAACTCTTGTGTCGTAAATAGATGATCAGGAAAAGCAAGTGGTGAATTTCCCAAATTTTTGATTTTATCTAAAATGGGTTGCACTTCACTTTGCGAAACTTTTTTCTTTAAATCTTGTTCCGTAATCCCATAAGGATTATTTTGTGCATATTGTGCATCTTCTTTTTTCTGAAGTTGATACGCACGGAAGAGATTTGCCTCTTCTTTAGTTAATTTGTTTATTGGGAAAGCTCCTGCCGGATTTTGCTTACCTAATACATCCAACTTGTTGAGTATAGGTTGGATTTGTTCATTTGTTATTTTCTCTTGAGAAAATGCTGAATTGGAGAAGACAATCATCGCAATGATTCCTAATCTGGTGTAAAGTTTTTTCATAAATAGTAATTTTTTTTGATTAGGTTTCGAAATTAATTCTTTTTTATCACCCAAACAAATTAAATTACGGATTATAATAATTAACAGTGAAAACACCCTATGAAATAACAATGTTTTAATTACTTCTTTAAATTTAATTTAAATTTAAAATCATTAAATTAAATTATCGAAAAAAACAAATAATTACTTGAAAATCTTATATGGAACGGCTTCTCACTAAAATTTCCACTAAAAAAAATAAGAACTTTTAAATTAAACCAAGCAATATTTTATTGTTCAGCACAAAAAAACGGGTCATTAAAAAAGAGGATGTGAGAAGAACCTTAAACAACAAATATTTAGATGGAGAAAAGCGACGGAGCTGATAACTGCATTTTTTGAGCAAAGCCACAATATTGCGCTTTTTTTTTCTTATTTTCGTGTCCTAATTGGCTTTCAGAAATGGTTTACGATTTAGAACAGGAAAATAAAGAAATTCTCGCACGGTATAAAGATCTGATCACGAATACTTACCGCAATTTGGATGAGGAACAGAACAAACTCATTCGAAAGGCTTTTGATATTGCTTTAGATGCTCACAAAGATCAGCGTCGGAAAACGGGTGAACCCTACATTTACCATCCAATTGAAGTAGCCAAAATCGTAGCCAACGAAATAGGATTGGGAGCCACTTCCATTGCGTGTGCACTTCTGCACGATGTTATCGAAGACTCTGATTACACTTACGAAGATCTCAAAAAAATATTCGGAAAAAAGATTGCCGATATCGTAAATGGACTGACCAAAATATCGGTCATGAATCATCAGAACATTTCGATACAATCTGAAAATTACCGCAAACTTTTACTGACCCTTTCCGAAGATTTTCGGGTGATTTTAATTAAAATTGCAGACCGTCTTCACAACATGCGAACGCTGGAAAGTATGACGCCAGAAAAGCAAAAGAAAATTGCGTCTGAGACCGTTTATATTTATGCACCACTCGCCCACCGCCTTGGTTTATATAACATCAAGTCGGAGTTAGAAGATCTGTCTCTAAAATTTAATAATTCTGAAGTTTATCTGGATATTTCTGAAAAACTGGAGCTGGCCAAAGAAAGCCGTGAGAAATATATTGAAGAATTTAAGAAAGAAGTTTTCGAACAGTTAGAAGATGAAAATTTGAACGTTTCCATTAAAGGTCGCGCGAAAGCAATTTCATCCATCTATCGAAAAATGCTGAAACAAGGCGTTGCTTTCGATGAGGTTTTTGACAATTACGCCATCAGAATTATTTATAAATCCGATGCGAAGAACGAAAAATTTCTGGCCTGGAAAATATATTCAATTGTAACAGATCTTTATCACAGCAATCCGCAAAGAATGCGCGACTGGATTTCCCAACCGCGATCGACAGGTTACGAAAGTTTACACCTTACCATTTTAGGTCCAGATAAAAAATGGATCGAAGTTCAGATCCGTTCTGAAAGAATGGATGATATTGCGGAAAAAGGAGTTGCAGCTCACTATAAATATAAAGAAGGATTCCGTCAAAGTTCTGATGAAAAAAACTTTGAACGTTGGGTTACCGAAATAAGGGAAGTTTTAGAAAATCAGGAATCTCTTTCGACAACAGAGCTTTTAGATGACATTAAACTAAATCTTTATTCAAAAGAAGTTTTTGTCTTTACGCCACGCGGAGAAATAAAAATCTTACCGATAGGATCTACCGCCTTGGATTTTGCTTTTTCTGTCCACTCAGATTTAGGAACGAAATGTCTAGGTGCGAAGGTAAACGGAAAATTAGTGCCGATCTCCTACGTTTTATTAAACGGCGATCAGGTTGATATTCTATCTTCTCAAAATCAGAAACCGAAAGTGGACTGGCTGGATTTTGTGGTTACCTCTAAAGCAAAATCAAAAATAAAAGCGATTCTTAATTCAGAGAAGAATTTCTTGGTTGATGAAGGAAAAGAAATTTTGCAGCGTAAAATGCGTCATGCAAAATTGAATTTTAATGATGAGGAACTGAACAAAATGCAGAAGTTCTTCGAATTAAAAAGCTCTCAGGAATTATTTCTCAAATTTCAGAATGGTGATTTAGATATCGGCGATATTAAAAAATATACCGAAGGCAAAGGAATCTTCAGCAATATCATGCAGCGTTTCCGCAAGTCGCCAGCGAAAAATGAGGTCTATTCTGAAACTCCGGAAACCAATCTCGATATGATTGTTTTTGGCAAAGATGAACAGAAAATGAATTACTCCTATGCAAAATGCTGTACCGTAATTCCAGGCGATCGGATTTTTGGTTTCATTACGATTTCAGAAGGAATTAAAGTTCATAATGACAATTGTCCAAATGCAATAAATCTTCGAGCTCAATATGACTACCGCGTTTTACCTGCAAAATGGGTGAACGAAGAAAGTTTCAAAAACAGAATTAAAATTGAAATTGAAGGCTTGGACAGAATGGGAATGATTAACGATATCACTGCCGTCATCAGTAACAATATGAATATGGACATGAAAAGCATGTCGATTGAATCTAACAACGGTGTTTTCTTAGGCAACATTAATCTCGAAGTTCGAAATCGAATTCAATTAGATGAAACCTTCAAACAACTCAAAAACATTAACGGTGTTTCTCGTGTAAAACGAATGTAAAAACACTTCTAAATAACATTTATGCTAATAACCGACTATTTCAAAAGATTTCTACACAGTTCACAATCTTCAGGAATTATATTAATTCTTTGTGTTTTATTATCACTTCTCATCGCCAATTCGTCGCTTGGCGTTTCATTTCAAACGCTCCTTGACACTAAAATAGGAACCAATATTTTTCAGCTCAATTATCCTTTAAGCATTTGGATCAATGATGGTTTGATGGCTATTTTCTTTTTGCTTGTTGGCCTGGAAATTAAGCGGGAAATTGTGGAAGGTGAACTTTCTACATTTAAATCAGCTTCTTTACCTATTGTAGCCGCAATCGGCGGAATGGTTGTTCCTGCCCTAATTTACTATGCTTTCAATTACGGAACTGAATATGCAAATGGGTGGGCAATCCCCATGGCGACTGATATTGCTTTTTCTCTGGCTATTATTTCGATGTTAGGAAAACGCGCTCCTTTGTCTTTGAAAATATTTTTAGCTGCCCTCGCAATTGTTGATGATTTAGGTGCAATTATGGTGATTGCCATCTTTTACACCGACCAACTTCACTGGATTTATTTAGGATTAAGTGGCCTGATGGTAGTTATTTTAGTTTTATTGAATGTTTTCAATTTTAAGAAACATATTTTTTATGTCGTTCCGGGATTATTCCTTTGGTATTTTATGCATCATTCGGGTATTCATGCTACGATTGCCGGCGTTCTTTTAGCGTTTACGATTCCAACCAATATTTCTACGACTGAAATTTCACCTTTAGAAAAGATGGAGCAAAAGTTACATTTGCCTGTTAACTTTTTAATTATGCCCATATTTGCTTTAGCCAATACCAATATTACCTTTAAAGATGGAATGGTAGACGGTCTCTTCACCAACTTTGGTTACGGAGTTATTTTAGGATTAGTTCTGGGTAAAATTATCGGAATCAATTTATTCTCCTGGATTTTCATCAAATTAAAAATCAGTGGTTTGCCAGATCAAGTCTCGTGGTCGCAAATGTTAGGAGCCGGACTTTTAGCTGGAATAGGTTTCACGATGTCCATTTTTATAGGTTTACTCTCCTTTAAAGGTCATCCCGAAATTCAGGACGAAGCGAAGTTCGCAATTCTGGTAGCCTCCATTATTTCTGGATTTGCAGGATATTCATTACTAAGATATATCGGAAAAAAGAGAGAAATTATTGCTGAACAGAAAGGTTAGGCGTTTACCTAACTTCTGTGAAAAAGAGGAGGTGTTGAAAGTTCATTAATCCATTTTAATATGGTGGTGATCACTGATAGGTGCATCAATGTTATCTAAATCGGTGGTGAACTGCAAATCACTGGACGTCATTTCCTCAGCGATCATTTTATCTACCCGTACTTTTTTGATGGCAATGTTCAATTCATTTCCTAAAAGGATCAGGATGATATTGATGTTAACCCAAACCATTACTAAGATGATGGTCCCGATGGAACCGTATAAGACATTATAACGAGCGAAATTTCTAACGTAAATAGCAAAGAAATACGTCAATAAAACAAATAAGATCGTCGTTAAAATCGCGCCCGGAATCGCTTGTTTAAAAGTGGTGATCTTTAAACAACCTACCCAATAAAACAAAGCAAGCAATATAAAGTAGAAAATTGGGAACGAAATAAATCCAATAATTTTAGACATATTATCGACTAACCAGGAAATATTAATTTCTGGCGTAAATAGTTTCAGCACCACTTCACTATAATAGACTCCCAATAAAGAAGCGACAATCAAAAGGATAAATGCGATGGTGATTACAAATGCTACCAGATATTCCTTCACTGCTCCTCTTTGCAAATTGGTATTAATATTAAAACCATTAATTAAAGAATGCGTTCCATTAACAGCGAAAACCATAGCAAAAACGATGGTGATATTGCTGATGTTTTTAATATTAGGAATAATAAAATCCTGAATATAACCAGTCACATCACTTTGCATATTCGCAGGTAAGATATTGTGCATCAGCACTTCAAAAATATAAAACTGTAATTTATCATAGTGTGGAAGATACGGCAAAAAGGAAAGAAAGAATAAAATAAAAGGGAACAAACTCAAAAAGAAACTCCAGGAAATACTCGCAGCACTGCGGCCAATTTGCATTTTAAAAACACCTTGTCCGTAAATTTCAAACATTTTCCAAAGAGAAATCCCTAAAAAGGGAATGTGAATCTCATCCAGAAAATCTTTTATTTTGATGATGAATTGCGGAGTTTTAATGCCCATTAATTTATATTTGCAAAACAAAGATAAGAAATGCGAATTAATTTAGTCTGCATGGGCAAAACCGATGATAAAGAAATTACCAATCTGGTAAAATATTATCAAAACCGCTTGCCGAAATACTGGAATTTTGAGATCATTGAAATTCCTGATGTCAAAAATGCAAAAAATCTCAGTCCTGATTTACTTAAAAAAGAAGAGGGAAAGTTGTTTCTCAATCTTATTGAAAATTCAGATACCATCGTTCTGCTCGATGAAAAAGGAAAGCAATCTACGAGTCGGGAATTTGCTTCAAAAATAGACAATTGGATGAGTTCCTCCGTTAAGAAAGTTTCCATCATTATCGGTGGTGCTTATGGTTTCTCCGATGAAATGTACGAGCGAGCCAATGAAAAAATGTCACTTTCTAAAATGACTTTTACCCATCAAATGATTCGTCTTTTTTTTGTAGAGCAGATCTATCGTGCAGACCAGATTCTACAGGGAAAACCTTATCATAATGATTAATGTTGAGGGTTTACAGTTGAGGGCTGATAGTGATTCTAGCCTCTTCTAAACTCTTAACTCAACTCGAACCTTTTTTCGTATTTTTGTCTCATGAGTCAAGATTTATCACTTCGAACCGTAACCGTAATGCGCTATATTTTGCCTTTGCGAGAAGGTGGTTCTTTGCCGGCACTTGCGGAAGCCGACGACGATTTCAAATATGTTTTAAAATTTCGAGGCGCAGGTCATGGCGTGAAAATGTTAATTTCTGAATTGCTCGGCGGAAAAATATCACAGGTTTTAGGTTTACCTATTCCAGAGTTGGTTTTCGCTAATCTCGATGTAGATTTCGGACGCACAGAAGCCGATGAAGAAATTCAGGATTTACTGAAATTTTCCGAAGGTTTAAATTTAGGTCTTCATTTTTTATCAGAAGCCATTGCCTACGATCCTTCCATTAAGGTTGATGCACTGTTGGCTTCAAAGATTGTTTGGCTAGATGCCTACATCACCAATATCGACCGTACTTTCAAGAATACCAATCTATTGATGTGGCACAAAGAATTGTGGCTTATCGATAATGGAGCTTCTTTATATTTCCATCATTCATGGATGAATTTTGAGAAACATGCGCTTAGCCCTTTTGCTTATATCAAAGATCACGTGCTACTTTCCCAAGCCACCATGCTTGACGACGCAGATCAGTTTGCAAAAACAGTTTTAACTGATGAAGTTTTACACGAAATTGTAGAATTAATTCCATTGGATTGGCTGGATTGGAATGACACTGATGATTCTCCCGAGCAAATAAAAGAAGTGTATTTCAACTTTCTGAAAACACGCCGCGATCACTCTGTAAACTTTGTAAACGAAGCGAAAAATGCCAGAAAATAAAATTTACGAATACGCAGTAATTCGGCTCGTACCGAAAGTGGAAAGAGAAGAGTTTTTCAACATTGGACTGATTATGTTTTCGAAAAGGGAAAAATATATCCGATTTGAATTTCACCTTTGTACGGAGAAATTTCAGTCCATGAAAAGTAAACTTGAGTTTGATTCTATTTCGCAGAATTTAGCGAATTTCAAACATGTCGCAAGCGGAGAAAAAGAGGGCGGTCCAATTGCCCTACTCGAAATTCCGGAAAGATTCCGTTGGTTGACCGCAGTTAGAAGCTCTGTGATTCAGACTTCTCGTCCGCATCCTGGGAAAACAAAGGATTTGGATGGAACTTTTGATAGATTGTTTGAGGAATTGGTGAAATAGATAGAAAATTGTTATCAATGATTCTACATTAAATTATGTCGATCTTTTAATTTTGAATGCGCCTCTAAGTCGCATTCCTACATTTTATATCTTGGTCAACTTCGCAAATTTCAAGATCAAATTCTTTTCACCTTCGTGCTGGAATTTAACTTTTGCTTTAATATTTTGTGCATCGGTTCCATCCAGAAAAATAACTTCTCCTACACCAAAACGATCGTGACGAACTCTGTCGCCTACTTCGATATCTTGGGACGAATTTCCGCTTGGATTAATAATTCTGGCCGTAGCAACAGGTTTTAAATTTTGTGGTATCGGAGCTGGTTCATTTTTTTCGATGGTTTTCTTAGGATCTTTCTTTTTAAAGAATCTAGGCTCTGAAGGCTCATCATCAAAAATATTAGATTTTAATCCAGAATTATTCATGAAACGACTTTCAGTCGCTGGATTGACGAATTCTAAATACTGTTCGTCAACTTCACTCAAAAATCTAGAAGGCTCGGCACTCGTAATTTTCCCCCATTGAAAACGGGAAACTGCGTACGTGAAAAACACTTGCTTTTCAGCTCTTGTTAAGGCAACGTAAAACAATCGACGCTCTTCTTCTAATTCCTCGCGGGTCGACGAACTCATAAAACTTGGGAAAAGGTTCTCTTCCAAACCAACTACATGAACAACAGGAAACTCCAATCCTTTTGAAAGGTGAATGGTCATTAATGACACTTGGTCTCCATCAGCATCTTTATCGGTTTGTGTATCTGCAGACAACGCAATATTCTCTAAGAAATTGGAAAGTGACGCATCACCATCGTCTAACTGTTGCTGTTCTTCGATGAAACCCTGCATCGAGTTCATTAACTCCTGAATATTTTCAACCCTCGAAATTCCTTCTGGCGTCTGATCATCTTTCAAAAATTTAATAATTCCCGTTCTTTTCGCGACTTCCATAGCGACGTTGTACGCATTCTCTGTTTTTAGCATCACCTGAAATGCTTTAATCATCGACCAGAAATCAGAAAGTTTGGTTAAAATTCCATTATTTAATTTGAGATTAGGAGCATAAAAACCAAGATTATCTAAAACTTGAGAAACAGAAATGTTTTGAGAATCGGCAAAAACAATTAATTTATTTTGAGTCGTTTCGCCAATTCCGCGTACTGGATAATTAATAATTCTTGACAGTGCTTCCGAATCATTTTCGTTGACTAAAATACGAAGATAAGCGACCAGATCTTTCACCTCTTTCCTTTGGTAAAATGATAATCCACCAAAAACTTTATACGGAATATTTTTCCTTCTCAAAGCATCTTCAAAAGCACGCGTTTGCGAATTGGTTCGGTATAAAATCGCAAAATCAGTAAATTTTTTTTGCTCAGAATTATGCTGCTGCCAAATATTAGAAGCGACAAAATTTGCTTCATCGGCGTCTGAAAGAGAACGATACACTTTTATCTTTTCTCCTTCTTCGTTATCACTAAAAACGTTTTTCTTGAATTGTTGCAAATTTTTCGAAATGACCACATTTGCTGCATTAACAATATTTTGGGTCGAGCGATAATTCTGTTCCAAGGATACGGTTACCGCGTCTGGATAATCTTTCTTGAAATTTAAGATATTTTGAATATTCGCTCCACGGAAAGAGTAAATGGATTGAGCATCGTCACCTACCACACAGATATTTTCAAATTTCGAAGCCAACGCTTTTACAATTAAATACTGTGAATGATTGGTATCCTGGTACTCATCAACCAAGATATAACGGAACCGATCTTGGTATTTCGCCAGAACTTCGGGAAATCTAGTTAGTAATTCATTGGTTCTTAAGAGCAAATCATCAAAATCCATCGCTCCATTTCGGAAACAGACATCAACATATTTCTGGTAAATCGCACCGATGTTTTTCATATTGGCACGTTCATCGGCTTCTATGAGTTCTGGATTATTGAAATACGCTTTTACCGTAATTAAATTATTTTTGTAAGAAGAGATTCTTGCCTGAACTTTCTTCGGCTTATATAAATCTGAATCAATATTGAGTTCTTTCAATACTTTTCTAATAACATTTAAAGAATCCTGAGAATCGTAAATCGTAAAGTTTGACGGAAAACCAATATAGTGCGCTTCTGACCGAAGTATTCTCGCAAAAACAGAGTGAAAAGTTCCCATCCAAATAGATTTCGCTTCGCTTTGTCCAACCACTTTTGCAATTCTTTCCTTCATTTCCTTCGCCGCTTTATTGGTAAAGGTTAGGGATAAAATATTAAAAGGATCGACCAAGTTGGTAATCAAATGAGCAATCCGCATCGTAAGCACCCGCGTTTTACCAGAACCTGCACCAGCAAGCACCATTAGAGGGCCATCAAGTGTTGTTACCGCTTCGTGTTGCGCTTCATTTAATCCTTTTAAATACTCCATTTTCATAAAAATTTGACAGACAAAGGTACGTTTTTTATAGCCTTTTTAAAAGTCTAAACTTTCCATTTAAGAAAAAACGAACTCTTCTATTCGGATCAATTCCAACAAACAGAGTGTTATCAACTTAATTCAATAATTAATTTTAAAGGAAATAAGTGTTTTTAAATATTTAAGTAAAAGCACAATTATTCTTTGTTAATGTTACGGAATTACAAAAAATATCCTATATTTGCACACTAAAATTCAGAAGAAAAAATGGGCACTATATTTACATTATTCATGGTTCTAATCATGATTGCGAGTATCTTACTAATTATTATGGTCATGGCACAAAACCCAAAAGGTGGAGGTCTTTCCGGAACTTTCGGTGGAACATCTTCCGCTCAGTTTGGAGTTCAACGAACCAATGACTTTATGGAGAAAGCGACTTGGACTTTAGGAGCTATTATTGTTCTATTAATTTTGCTAAGTGTAGTCTTAACAGCAAAACCTTCGACAGCATTTAAACAAACTGCGCCAGCAAGACAGGAAGCACCAGCTCCACAAACTGCACCAGGCACTAACAATTCAGCAACAATGCCTATTCCTGCGCCTGCAACGGCACCAGCGGATAAATAAAAAATCGTTTATTACAAAATAAAAAAAGAGATACTTAATTAAGTATCTCTTTTTTTGGTTTTAATTTTCTTACTTCCATTCTGTGACGCAGTTTCAGTCCTGCCAATAAAAATCGATGTTGAACTGGTTTTTGATTCTTATAATATTTATCGATAAAAATTTGCATCGCTCCGTAGAATCTCTCCAAATATTGAGCATCGCGAACAGTACTTTCTCCTTTGTGATGAAGAATTGAGGATTTGCCGTAATACCAATTTTTATGTTTCTTTCTTAATAGAGTAAAACATAGATCGATGTCTTCCCCGTACATAAAATATTTCTCATCTAATCCGCCGATCTCTAGATAAAGCGCTCTTTTAATAAGCAGAAAAGCTCCTGTGATCACTTCTACTTCGGCGATCTCAAATTCATTGATATCATTTCTGTAATAAGACTTTGATTTTTTCTTCTTAAAGTTGGTAAATAGTTTTTCAAAAGAATTGAACATATCTGGAACAGAACGCTTACTTTCTGGCAAAAACTTTCCAGCAGCATCGTGCATACGAATTCCCAGACAGCCTAAATCTTGATGTTGATCAGCAAATTCTACGATTTCTTTTATGTAAAAACCTTCCAATTCTGTGTCCGGATTCAAGAGCAAAACGTACTCTCCTTTTGCTTTTTTTACCGCCTTATTATTGGCAATCGCAAATCCGTAGTTTACTTCTGATGAAATGAATTGTACTTTTGGAAATTCGATCATAAGATCTTTCCACGAAGCATCTGGGGATTGATTATCGATAACGATAACTTCATAAGGTAAATCCTGTACGAAATTGATTATTGAGCTTAGACAATTTCTTAGTAATTCCGTTACATTATAATTGACAATGATAATTGATAATTTCATTTCCCCTGTAAATTTAAAAACCGATTTCGACTGATTCTCACCATATACTTTGCTTTATAAAATATAAAATATCCAATATATTCCGCGAAATTAATTCTATTTAGATTTAAAACTTCCTTCAAATTTTTCTGAAAACCTTTTTCCATCTCTTCTAAATTTGCCGAAAGTCCAGAAACTCCAAATGTTCTTTTTCCTGAACCCGCTAAAACCAATTCTTCATTTAAAATAGCCATTTTATGATGTTCGGAAACTTTCAACCAATAATTTAAATCTTCAGCGTATCTCTGATGATCGTCAAAGTATCCGCAATTTTCTAAGACTATTCTTTTAAAGATAACAGTGGACGGCTGGATCTCATTTCGAACCATTAATTTGCGAAAAGAAACTGATACCAGATTATTACCATCAACTTTATAAGGATAAAGAATTTGATGATTTTTTCGTCTGCAACTCAGAAAGTCAATTTGAAAATCTTGATCCTCTAAAACCTTCATTTGGTGCTCTATTTTTTGCGGATACCATTCGTCATCTGAATCCAACAAGGCAATATAATTTCCTTCTGCGATTTTCAATCCGGCATTTCTCGCTGTCGAAACTCCGCCATTTTCTTGATTGATCAACTGAATTTTTAAGTCGGAATTATTTTGAATATAACTTTCAACTAATTCCCTACTTTTATCGGTAGAACCATCATTCACCACAATAATCTCAAATCTTTCCTGAGGAAAAGTTTGATTTTTTACAGAATCTAAAGCGTTTATGATAACGTTCTCTGCATTATACATGGGGATAATTACCGAAATCACTTTTTACTTTTCTTTAAATTTAAATATTATATTAAAGATCGAAAATAAGAAATATAATCCTTAAAATTATTGCTGCTCATTATAAGGCAAACGATTCTGAATCGATCTTCCTAAAGAAATTTCATCAGCATATTCTAACTCGTCACCTACTGAAATCCCACGAGCAATTGTAGAAAAACGAACAGGTGAACTTTTGAATTTTTTATAAATATAATAAGCAGTCGTATCACCTTCCATTGTTGCACTCAGCGCAAATATTAATTCTTTAACGATGCCGTTTTCTAACTTCTTTTCGATGGAAGAGATATTGAGTTTATTGGGACCAATGCCTTCCATCGGAGAAATTTTTCCACCTAAAACCAAATATTTCCCCCGAAACTTACCTGTATTTTCAATCGCCATTACATCACGAACATCTTCTACGACACAAAGCAGTTCCTCGGTTCTTTTTGGATTTGCACAAATTTCACAAACTTCTGAATCAGAAAAATTATGACAGTTTTTACAATACTTAATATCGATGACTAACTTTTTTAAAGAATCACCTAACGCGATCGCCTGACTTTCGGGTTGTTTGAGCAGATGCAAAGCCAAACGCAACGCTGACTTTTTACCAATTCCCGGTAAACCCGAAATTTCATCTACGGCTTTTGCTAAAACTTTGCTCGGATAATCCATTTCACAAAAATAAAGTTTAATAACAGAAGTTACAAGTTTCGCAGATTTTATTATCTTTAAAAAAAATAATAAATGGTCCTTAAAAATCTGAACTATCCACTTGATTTTAAATTTAAAATAACCACCTTATCGAGTGATTTTAATATTACCGATACCAATGGAAATTATGTGGCCTACGTTCGTCAGAAAATGTTTAAACTCAAAGAGGACGTGGTTGTTTTTAATGATGAATCAAAATCGGAGGAACTGTTTAGAATTAGGGCCGATCGCTGGTTAGATTTTGATGCCAGTTATTCAATCAACGACCTTATTAACAATAAAAATTACGGCCGACTTGCCAGAAAAGGAATGCGGTCTTTCTGGAAATCGCACTATGAGGTTTTAGATGAAAATGATCAGCTGAAATTTAATATTAGTGAAGATAACGCCTGGGTAAAAATTATGGATGGAATGGTTGGCGAAATCCCAATCGTTGGAATGTTTAGTGGATATTTTTTAAATCCGTCTTATACGGTAAGAGATGCCAATGGAACTGAATATTTTCGATTAAAAAAAATGCCCTCTTTAATTGGAAGAAGATTTCAGCTAGACCGGTTAAAAGATATTGACGATCAGGACGAGTCTTTGGTGGTGTTGTCTTTCCTGATGATGGTTTTGCTGGAAAGATCACGAGGCTAAAAAATTGTAAATTATAAAATAAAAATATCAGATGAAGAAATTGATGATTATTGCGTCTTTAATGATGCTGTTTTCGTGTAAAAAAGAAGAACAGATAACAGAAAGTAAACCGTTAACGACGGATTCTTTGAAAGTTGAAACTGATTCCATGAATGTAGGAACCGCTGAAACTTTAAATCAAATCAACTTGGAAACTTTTGGTTTTCCGGCAGAGGTCAATGGTTGTTCTTGCTATTTTTCTAAAAACAAAGAAGATTTTGATCAAGAGAAATATATTTACATCGACGATTACGGGAACAATGCTTATTTAAAAATTGACGGAAAAACCGTTAAAATAAAAATGAAAGAAGGAGATTTTGATCCTGATAATTTCAGCAAGGTTATTAAGAATGAAGAGATTTCTGTAACTATTCAAGGAAAGAAAGTTAACGAACTGGAGGAAGTAATGATGTTTGAAGGAACGATGACCGTAGAAAATAAAAAAGGAGAGAAAACAATCACTCCGATTTATGGAGAATGCGGCTGTTAAATAGTCTTAAAATTAAAATATAGCGCTTTTGAAAATTTCAAGAGCGTTTTTTTATTTGTATTTTTGAGGTAAATAAAATTTTAAAATGGAACTATCACAACTCGAACCGCAAATCATCTGGAAGAATTTTTCAGCTTTGAATGCGGTACCAAGACCATCAAAAAAAGAAGAACTAGTAATTGAATTTATTAAAAACTTTGGCGAAAATCTAAATTTAGAAACTAGGGTTGACGAAGTTGGAAATGTCATCATCAAAAAACCGGCAACCACTGGAATGGAAGATCGGAAAGCAATCGTGTTACAGTCTCACTTAGACATGGTTTGCCAGAAAAATAACGACGTTAATTTCGATTTTGAAACGCAGGGAATTCAGATGGAAGTGGATGGAGATTGGGTGAAAGCAAAAGGAACAACTTTAGGAGCTGACAACGGTTTAGGTGTTGCCTCAATTATGAGTATTTTAGAAAGCAGTGACATTGCTCATCCAGCTTTGGAAGCCCTTTTCACCATCGATGAAGAAACCGGAATGACAGGAGCAATCGGTTTAAAACCTGGACAATTAGAAGGTCAAATTCTATTAAATTTAGATACGGAGGAAGATGACGAAATCGATATCGGTTGTGCCGGTGGAGTTGATGTTACGGCTTCTCAAACCTACGAGATAGAAGAAGCTAAAGGTCAAATCGTGAAAATGACTGTGAAAGGTTTGCAAGGTGGACATTCCGGAATGGATATTCATAAAGGTTTCGGAAATGCCAATGTTATTTTAGCAAGACTTTTATATACCGGTCTTTATAACCAAAATATTCAATTGATTTCAATGGACAGCGGCGGTTTGCGTAATGCCATCCCGAGAGAAGGAAATGTGGTTTTATCGGTTCGCAATTCTATAGAGTTTATCGATCAGGCGAACAGTTTGAAAGCCTCAATCATAGAGGAATTTGCTTCTGTTGAGAAAGATTTACAAATTAATATTGAAACGTATTCTACTCCGGAAAAAGCGATTTCTGAAGAAGCTTCCAAGAAGATTATTTTAGCTTTGAAATCTGCTCATAACGGTGTTTACAGAATGTCGCCAGATGTTGCAGACTTGGTAGAAACATCTAACAATATCGCCAGAGTAGAATTGAAAAATGGCGACTTAAAGATTTTAAATCTTTCACGTTCATCGATTGAATCAGGTAAATATGCCGTGGCTGAACAATTAAAATCAGTTTATGAACTAGCTGGAATGGACGTAGAATTTGGTGGTTCTTATCCAGGATGGAAACCAAAACCCGGGTCTGAAATTGTTCAGGTAATGGAAAAGATCTACGAAAAAAGTTTCGATCATAAACCTCAAGTTGTGGCTTGTCACGCTGGTTTAGAATGTGGAATTATTGGTGCGAATTATCCAGACATGGAAATGGTAAGTTTTGGACCAACCATTCGCGGAGCTCACTCTCCGGATGAGAAAGCCAATATTCCTTCCGTACAGAAATTCTGGGGATTCTTAAAAGAAATTTTAGCAAATATTCCGGCGAAGTAAATTGATTTTAAAGCAATATTATAACTGAATTAACTTTGCCAAAGTCTTGAACTTTGGCAAAGTTTTTTTAAAAAAACGTCAAATGAATTAAAGTAAATTTTCAATTCAAAATTGAGTTTTAAATACATTTTCAGCGGCGGCTTCGCCAGTTTCAATTGCTCCTTCCATGAAACCTTGCCAGTCAGCGAGATGTTCACCAGCAAAATGAGTATTCATAAATGGTTGCGCTAAGATCGGACGAAGTTTGAACCACTGATCAATTCCATAAAAAGCATAGGCACCGCGCGAATATTCATCATTTCCCCAATAATAACTTACCTGATTTTTGAGCAAAGGTTTAATGTTTCCAAAGTGAGGTTCCAAACATCGAAAAACGTCCTGCGCTAGAAATTCATTCGTCTGATTCGCATTCATCATGGCTTTGTCACCAACCGAATAGGCAATTAAAACTCCGTCTTTTGATTTTTGATTTTTGGTCGCATGGTAAAAATACTGTGGAGACTGATCAGTGATCATATCAAAACTTTCATCTCCCCAGAATCGTTCGGTAAAATGCATCGCGTGTTTTTGAATCCGAGCGTATTGTAATTCCCTTACGGCTTCGGCAAAATTGATTGGAAGTGCGGGTAACCAGTTGATTCTGCTCAACGCAAAAGCAGGCGCCGTACAAATCACCTTATCACATTCGATCACCGTCCCATTGGTGCAATGAACACTTACCTTTTTACGACTTTGATCAATCTTCGAAACGTGATGTTTTAATTTGATATTTTCTGTGCCGATTCTGTTCGCGAATGCTGTTGCTAATTTCCCGTTGCCGCCTTTCATTTTTAAATCCATTTCATTTTTCGGGCTGCTTTCAGCATATTCGGCCAGGGCTGCAAAGGCCGAGACATGACGAATACTTTCCCCGAAATCGGTACTGTCTAACAGTTCCCGAATTTCTAAATCTCTGCCTTCACAACCGTTATCTACAAGATAGCGCCACCAATCATATTGATCAAGTTTCAGTTTCTCCGCTTCAGACATTTCATGATATTTTTTTAGAATAGTTTCAAATTTATGGCGCCATTCTTCGCTGTAATCCCATTTTCCAGAAGGAGAATATTGATTTTTGTAAATAAGATGTGATTCGAATTGATTATTCTCGAGCAGTATATTGAACTCGCCACACAATTCCTGAATTCGGGCGTGCGAATTTCCGATCCATTCACCACCCAATTCGATGACGAGATCATTGCTCATTTGGTGGGAAAATACTCTACCGCCAATTCGGTTTCTACTTTCTAAAACGACGAATGAAATTCCTTTCTGTTTTAATTGATTCGCTGCCGCTAAACCGGAAAATCCTCCGCCGATGATGACCACTTTTACGTTGGCTGATTTCCCACCAATCGACCAGGCATAGGACGGCACCAATAATGCCCCAGCAGCTAACGAAGTCTGTTGAATAAATGTTTTTCTGTTCATGATTACAAGTTTTTATGGTTATTAGTTTTAAACAAAAAATAATTGGACGTCATAAAATCGATACTTCATTCACTGGGAAAACTGCAGACTTATCATCCGTTCTACTCGACAAAGAATAAGTCACTGTTGTAGGTATTCATCTCCATTTTTTTATCCGACAAAACCAGAAATATATTTTGTCCTGAATATAGTTTTATCAAATATACTGATTTACAATCATATACATGAAAATTGAAATTGTAGTTCAGATAAGAAGATTACTAATAAATAAAAAATTGAACTATTCTAAAAGAGCAAAAAATCAGTTACATTTAAAACTGATGAGCACAACAATCTTTAGAATAATAAAGTTGGATATTATGAAAAAAGCCATCCCAATATTTTGAGACGGCTTGTATTAAAATTATAATTTTGCTGTATTGGAAAATACAATTACATTATTAAACGAACGCCACCCAGATCGGAAACCCGGTAACTAAACCGATCACTTGGGGAAGCGATAAACATAAAGTTTTTGGGGATATTCCATTTTTGAGAAAGCTGTTCAATGAGATCTGGTGTAAATTCACCTGTTATTTCAACAAACTCAATATCAATTTCGGGGTAAGCACGATCTAAAACTTCAATATCTACTATCAGTTTTTCATTGTCATCGCCAGGTTTCATGATGTTGACAATTTTTAATTTCTTAGTTGTTTCATTGGTTTGAACGTATTGCATTACTTTATTAAGAATCGCAACATCATCACGCTTCGTAAAAAAAACAAATTCCTGTGAATGCACTTTAAAATACATCTGTTTCAATTTTCTATTCGACAGAACGGATAATTTTCTTAATGGTCTGAAAAAAGCATCAACCGCGACTAATAAAGCCGATATGATCATCGAACGGTTTAACATCACCATCACGATCAAAAGTGCAGGAATTAAATAGAAGATAAAAGTTTTAAAGGAACTGGGATTGAGTATAAAGTTGCCCCAGAAGGCAAGAGCGATAAAGGCAATTGCTACTAAAACACTAAAAACTGGAGCATGTTCCGGACGTGGTAATTTTTTACGTTTGACTTTAAGCATCAAATTTCCAATCCCAAAAAGAGCCATTACGGAGAGAAATGAAAATGTATAAACTCCGGCAAGAGAAGTCAACACTCCATTGGTCGCTATCAATACTGAAACACATAATAATAGAAAAGCAAATGCAATCCGATAGTGCGAACCCTTTTTATTTTGTTTAAGGAAAAAATTAGGAAGAATTCTATCTAAAGTCATTCTGTTCACCAATCCGGAAACACCAACGAACGAAGTTAAAACTGCGCCACAAAGTACCAATACAGCATCTCCGGAAATGAGATAAGCCAACCATTTTCCGCCAGTTACTTCGCCAACATACGACAAAAGCGATTCCTGATGCGCACCTACGGAAGCAAGTGGTAAAACGAAAATAATTATTAAAGCAATAAGTGGATTAAAGAAACTCACTGCCAACCACATATTGCGTAATGTTTTGGGAAATATTCCAGGCTCTTGCTCTTCTACAAAATTAGCAGAACTTTCAAAACCAGAAATCCCTAACATTGCCGCTGAAAACCCCAGAAAAAGAGCCATAATGATTCCACCAGATTTCGTTGGAACTGCCCAGTTTAGATGTAAAGTAGACAAACCATTATTTGCAATAAACCAAAATCCTGCAATAACCAATAGTGTTAGTGAAACCAAATGGATCAAAAATATCACCACTGCCACAATTGAAGATTCACCAATTCCTGAAATAGTTAATAAAGTAAAAATACCGAGTACGACAATCGTTGCAATCATCACATTAAGACTTGGTATCAGTTGATTTAGATAATGCATCGCCTCTGAACCCGAAAGCACCGCGGTTGCCATGTAAGACAAGACGGTAAGTGTGGCTGCAAGAGAAGCTAATCTTTTGGAAGAAGTATTGAGTAAAACGTTGTAAGCGCCTCCGTTCAAGGGAAGCGCTCCTACGACTTCGCCGTAAATCTTACGGAAAAGAAATAAAACCATTGCTACAATGAGCAGCGAAATCCAGGCATATTGTCCCGCGTACATAATAGTAAGCGCCGAAACGTACAGGCAAGAGGAAGTAATATCATTGCCAGAAATTGCAGTCGACTGCAATTCATTTAGTTTTTTATGGACGGATTTTTCCATTTCTCATGTTTTTCAATTTCGATTTTTCGTCTAAGATCTGCTCATTGTTCAAGACATTGATTCCACCGATTTTTCGGTCGATCAAGGCTTTTACACCAGTATGAAAAGTTTGAGATGCTGCTGTTTTTTTTGTTGGTATTATATTTTTCATCATTTTAAAATTATGGAGTTAAAAATTATTGGTTGCCTATAAAAATTTTTTTCTAAAATTATTAGGACTTTCCTGAGTTATTTTTTTAAAGTACTTACCGAAGTGTGATTTGTCTGAAAAACCAAGTTCAAATGAAATTTCAGTGACTGACAGATCGGTGTTGAGCAGTAATCTTTCCGCCTCTAAAATCACTCTATTTTGAACGACGTTTTCTGCAGAAATATCGAGTTTTTCTTTGATCAAAGCATTAAGATAGTTCGCTGAGATCGTTAGTTTTTCGGAATAATCCGAAGTTCTCTTCAATTCTTTAAAATGGATTTCTACCAGATTTTTAAACTGTTCGATATAATTACTTTTGCGATTGGTCTTGAAATCTATATAGTTTGCATTGTCCGTTTTTCTAATATATTTAAGCATTGAAGCCTTTAGTAAAAGACAGATTATCTCTTTGCTTAAAACTTCTGGTTGCGTAAATTCTTTTTTAATATCGTTGATTCCTGCTCTGAAATTCGCCAAGTCACTTTTAGAAAAATCCATAAATGAAGGTAAATGAGAAAAGGCGGTATCATTTTTAATTTTTCTATTTCCAGTATAAATTAAATTATAAAAAGACCGCGTAAAGAGAACGGCTTCTCCTTTAAAATTCTCTGCCTCAGTTAGTCTAAAGACTTGATTATAATTTATAAAAAAGACTCTTCCTTTTTTCAGGTCATGAACTTCATTATCAATGATCAATTTTCCAAAACCACTTTCTACAATGAACATGGTGTAAAATTTCGTTTTAAAAGAATTATCTAATTTGAATAGCGACACAACATCTGAAAGCGTCAACAAAACAAACTCTCCAGAAAAAGAAAAAGGAAGTTTCAAAGAATCAATAGTCATTGTGTTAATCAGTGAGTTGGTCATGAAAAGGTCTGTTTTAATAATTACTCAAAGGTAAAACAAACCATTTTAATCGAAATGTTTTTTGAATATTTTTTGAAAAAGATTATTTTAAAGAAGAATTATTGAAGTAAAAAGCCGTCATAACAATGGGAGACTTCGACCCTTCCACTATCAAATTTTGTTTTATTTTAAAGGAAACAGTTTAATTCAGACAAATATATTCGTCTTCCCTACTTTCTAAAGGAACGATTTCAGTATCCACTTTTTTGTCAACGTAATCGGAATTCATGGCTCGGAGAACAGCCATATAATTCATGCTAAAGTCAATTGTATCACCAACTTCAAGATTTTCAGAATTTTCACCTAAATTTAAAATCAACATATCGGAACTTGCACCTATGATTTCGATTCCAGGAACTAAGGACTTGATATCTTTAAGATCAATATCCAGTAACCCAACATCTACTATTGCTCTTAGGGAAGATTTCCCTTTTTCCTCCTCAGAAAAAGTTGGAGTTTCACCAGTGAGATTTGTTCCAGCAATCCCCGACGGAATTGTTGGTTTCTGTTGCTTTTCAATAATCTCTGCCGTCAAGGTAAAAACGTCCTGATACATTCCTGTAATCAAAGAATCTTTATAAACGTTGGTACCAAAAAACAACGTTTCACCCACGCGGAAATGATTGATTCCCAAAGGTATTTCTTTTCTAAAAATCAACGGAATCGTCACTGAAGAACCGCCGGAAATGTAGGGGATTTTCTTACCAGAATTTTCTTCGATGATCTCTTTGAATCGGTTGAGTTTATACAATTTTTTCTCATCAGGCAGAATTCCATTTAGACAGTTCAAATTAGTTCCTAAACCTACCACTTCGATGTTGGGTAACGCGAGAACCTCATCATAAAACTGCATAAGATTAAGCGCCATTATACCTTCCCGCAACTCGCCCATTTCTACCATAAGCACTACTCTATGCACTTTGTTTTGAGCCACTGCTTCTGCAGAAAGTAATTCCAAAGTTCCTAATTCGGTATTGAAACTTACATCTGCAAATTTCACAATGCTTTTTGCCAAACGCTTTGCTGGAGGTTTAATGTAAATGGTCTGCGTTTTTGGAGATAGTTTCTTGATGGTTTTTAGATTGCTTAATCTGGAATCACATATTTCTTTATCGGACAAGTTCAACAAAACCTGTAAAAATTTTTCATTTCCGCATAGTAACTTGGCAACAATTGCCCACTCAATTTCATTTTCTGCGAAAAGTTGATTGAGTACTTTGTAGTTATGTCGAAGCTTTGCAGTATGTAAAGTAATGTATGACATGTTATTTTTTTAATCTCATTTCGAGATATTTGCTGGAAAAACCTAATTTTTCATATAAAAATTTCGCTGGATTATCGGGTTCACAATGCAAAGCCATATCACCGTCTGACAGATTAATGGCAGTTTGCATCAACTGTTTTCCGACGCCTTTTCCTCTCATATTTTTATCCGTCGCGATATAAACCAAAATGTTTTCGGGAATATAGCCGTCCATTCCAGTTTTATTAGTAATTACGGCTCCCACTATTTTTTGAGAATCAGAATCGATGGCTGAAAGAACCATTCCACCTGGTTTATTGTTTTGCCCAAAAGCGTAATCCATGCATCTTTCAATATCAGCTTTTGGATCACCATATTGCTCTAAACTTTCAAATAGAAAATTGATGATTTCATTTTTTATTTCTTCTGCCGCTATATTGTCTGGAGAATAAGTATTTATTTTAATCATATTGTAGTTTTTTTTATCCTGGAATTGGCATTGTCATATCATAACCCATTAAGTCTTCAGGTTTATTATTAATTCTATCTAGTTTAGACTTAACGATTAAGAGAGGAATATCTGTGCCATTAATCATTTTTTTGAAGAAATTATCAGCCATAAAAGATTTCCAGGAATCTTCGTCTTCATCGGCTAAAATAATGATGTCACTTTGCTTGTCGATGGCTGCTTGTATGATCACCTCAGCATTATCGTGAGACAGTTGAAATTCTGATTCGTAATCTGCGGACTTCAGCATTAAGTTTCTTTTCATAGCGATGTAATCTTTCTTCACATCTTCCATTTTATCTAAATCACCAACCCCTAAAAGATTGATATCACCGCCATTTTTTTCGGCTAAAAGAATAGACAAATCTGCTTTTTGATCAAGCTCATGATTCACGCGTACCGGAAACAGAATTTTTTTAAAGGAAGTTTTTCTAAATGTTTCAGGAATCAACAACACTGAACAGTTCGCATTCAAAAGTATATTGTAAGAATTAGAACCTAAAATAAACTGTCTGATTTTTTGTCGTCCCGACGTTCCCATTACAACAATATCAACCTTATTAGTTAGTATTAACTCATTGATACTGTCCAGAATACTTTCGCTGCTAATTTTTGTTTCAATAGTTATGTTAAATTCCTGGTTCAATGAAGTTTGAAGTTCAAGCAGTTTCGTTTTAGCAGTGTTCCTGTTTTCCTGAACGGTATCCGCACCAATAACCTGCTTTCCGCCCCGATCGATCATATAATACGTATGAACAGTATGGGCAATGATCAACTTTGCCTCATGTCGTTGTGCCATTTTAACCGCAACTCTCAAAGCATTTTTTGACAGGTCGGAAAAATCCGTTGGTACCAATATGGTTTTAATTTCAGTTTTCATCTTCATTAATCGTTTAAGTTCATAACTATCTCGGTGCAAAATTACAAAGACGAATGTGAAAAGCGTGTCAGTAATACACCCATTTGTGGTACTAATTACTTTTCAACGAAAACTATTTTATACAATTATATCAATTTTAATTGAATAAATAAAATTGAGATACGTTCAAAACAAAGAAGCCGAAAGATATTCTTCCGGCTTCGTGACTAAATTTTATTCTGTGTAAATGAGCTGTTTGGAAGATTATACTTTTAATCCTCCTTCTACGCCACCGTCTTCATTTTTACTTCCAGTGACGGCTGCAAAAACCATTTTCGCCATAGCGAATATTTTATTATCTTTTGTTTCGTAGTAGTATCCATCTTCTGGACTTACGCCGATTACTGTCACGCGCGGATCATCTTTTCCTTCAAACCAGGCATCCGCAAAACTGCTATAATACTTGTCAATCAGAGCTCGATCCTGCGAAATTTTCGCATTTCCTTTTATAAATACATATTCATAAGAAGAATCATTTTGAAAGTGCAATTGAACCGTAGAATCTTCGGAGATATTTTGGTTGTGCGTACTGTCTGTAGCGCTGATAAACCAAAGCGTTCCATGCTCGTCCACTTCTTGCAAAGCCATTGGAATGCTGTGAGCATGATGTCCTACTTTAGTCGTGAAAAAACATATTCCAGCTTTCTCAGTTAAGTCCTTAATTTTTTCGATGGCTTCGTTTCCGCCTAAATCTTTGTGTGGTGATTGTGCTTGTCCCATAATTTAAATTTTAATGTTTTGGTAAATTTTAAAGAGTGATTTTAAAGTTTTAAAAATGATATTCTTTAAAAACACTTTTCATAGATTATCAACTTTTAGTCCAAAAACTTACTAAAATATTAACTTTAAGACATTTTAATACTATTCATTACAATTTGATTTTCACAAAAGTTTCGAAAAAGTAGAATAAAAAAAATACCGAAAGATTACTCCTCCGGTATTTCATAAATGATTAACAATCGAATTTTAATCTACAATCATTTTTGCAGATTGTGATTTTGTTGTTACAAAATAAACTCCTTTTGGTAATTTATGAAGGTTCATTTTTTCTTTGTTATTTACGTTATTAATGGTTTGTAATAATTGACCATTTACACTGTAAATTTTTATCGTTTCGTTTTTATCGATTCCGTTGATAAAAAACTCGCTGTTTTTTACCGGGTTCGGATAAATGGTCATCTTTTCATTTCTGATTTCTGTAACCTCAGTTGCTAAAGAAGAATAGCAAGTCCAAGAAAGATTATCAAAAGAAACTCTATTGCCGGTTGTTTCATCGATCAATTCGATAGTTACATTTCCTTCAACATTGATGTTTTCAATGGTTTGGGTTTTTGCAGTTTTAGAATATGGAATTAAACCTTTTTCGACACCATTGATTTTTAAAATATAGTTTCCAGCACTGTCACTAAACGGAAGATAAGTTTTAACCTTCAAAGTTCCGATACCACCAGAGATGACAGAAGATTTCAAACTTCCTTTTTTAATACAAACTGCTTTATTAGTTGCACCATCAATATAGATTTGAGTATCAGTTCTGGCAAAAGTAGCCGTCCACACAATTCCGTTAGCAGACCAGGTTCTGTCGCCATACGACGAAGCCGGAGGATTTCCACCTGTTGATGGAATATTCTCAAAGTCTTCTGTTCCACAAGTAGTTCCCGGTCCAATCGGACCAGCTTCGGTGGTTCCAACAACTGAAGAACTATTTGATGATGTATTACATGCTGCATCTTTTGCAGCAATAAAGAATAAGTATGATGTTTCTGGAGTTAAACCCGTAACCGTTATTGAAGTTGAATTCGAATTGCCAAAAATAACACCGTCTTTATAAACATCGTAACCAGAAACAGCAACATTGTCTGTAGAAGCGGTCCAGTTCAAAGTAACGCTGGAAGAAGTAACTCCCGTAACCGCTAAATTTGTAGGAACTGTAGGCGCTTCAACATCTGTAACTCCTCCACCACCTAAAGTATCTGGCCAGGTATTTTGTGCTGCAGGACCGCCCCAAATTACCGTTGCTAAATATGGATTATCGATAAAAGGATTTCTGTTTTTCTGCATATTGGCCACTACATTCTGTCTTTGTAATTCAAAAGCAGAAACTGGATCTTCCACATTCCATTTTAATAAAATATCTGGAAAGTCTGACGAATACGTACTTGGATTCATCGTAATATTTAAAGGCAAACATCTCGTGTTGTATCTCACATACATGTACATTAAAATTCTGGCAACGTCACCTTTCCACTCATCACCTGGATACCAACCACCACGACTGGTTGTATACGCTAAAGCGCCAAGACCATCATCAAATAATAAACTTCCTCGGGCACTGTTTAGTGAAATATCAGCCGGACGAAGATGGTGACCATCAGCTCCTGGGCCAGATGTTCCTAAGTTCGGAGTTCCTTTTGATTTTGCATAAACGTGTTCGCGGTTCCAGCTTCCCCCCGCACTGCGACTCCGCTGATGCATACCTGAACCTTGCGATCCGTACACTAACAGGATATTTCCTGCTTGATCAGGATCGGCATCACTCGTTACCATCAACGTTTTCAATTCGCTGTAAGAGATAATCTTAGTGTGTGTTGATGTAATTAAAGTGGCCAAGTCATTCTTCAACTCATTTTGAGTTTTAATAAAATTAATGCCCGAGTAATACGCTGGTGCGGATTGAGCATACATAAAGAATGAAATGATACTTGCTAAAAAAGATAGTTTTAGTCTCATGTTATAATTATTTATTGTTTTCTGCGATTATCGTATTCTGATAAAGAATACGGAATGGATTTTCTTTGATGATCATTAAAGTCGCCTGATTGAATTCGAGGAAGATCTGTTCCTCAAAAAGGTATAATTTTGCTGGAACTTTATGGTCAATAACAGATGATTCCAGGTCAACGGAAATCCCATTTTTTAATTCAGTACCGGTAAAAGTTGTTTCTTGATTCCATTGAAGAAGATCTTTTGGAAAAGACAAAACGCTCGTCCAGAGTCCTGGATGGTTTTCTCCTGCACCTACAAAAAGGCGATTATTTTCTTTATCGATTTGAATGACATAAAGTGGTTCTTTTTTTCCACCTACTTTAATTCCTTTTCGCTGTCCTAATTTAAAATTTTCAAAGCCCGAATGTTCTCCCACTAAAAAGCCATCAAATAAAGAATACTTTCGCTTCTCAGATTTCCATAGTAGTTCTTCTTTCTTCGATAAAAAATCAGGCTGCACCCTTTTGTAAAAAAGAGCGGTTACTGGAATCTCAACTATTTGTCCTTTCTTGGTCATTTTCTAAAAGCCTTAAAATCATCCTATTAAAATGTGATAGCTCATCACTTTCTTTTAGGGCGGGCTAAATTATATATAATATTTTAGATTGTGGGTAATAAATATCATTTTTATAACAATACCGTGACGATCAGCCTTTACAAACGAATTATCAGCAATTTTTTGATCACAAGTTTATTTTGATCGAAATGAATTAACTATTTCGTAACTTACTTCATTGTGTTTTTTAAATATAAATTCAATTTTTTTTGAATGCTAAGGTTTGCAGTTGATATCCACATTCATCTATTTATACACAAAAAACCTCTTCTTCTATTTCAAAAAATCACATCGGTTTTAAACCACTAAAATTTACCGTAAATTGCAACTACTAAAACAGTACTCATGAAAATAATTAAAATCGGATTTTTACTTTTATTTGGATTCTTTCTGACTTCATGTGTAGTAGCGGCCGCAGCGAAAGTAGTGACCACCGCAGCGAAAGTTGGTATATCTGCCGTGAAAGGAACCGTAAAAGGAGTTGGTTGGGCCGTGAAAAAAGCGGAGGGGAAAATTGATGAAGACCGTCTCAACGGAACCTGGAAAGTAGTTGGTGTTTATGATGGAACCTACGAACAGTTTGTACAAGACAGTGATCCAGCTAATAACTTCAAAAGCGAATGCGCGGACGGTTCAGAAGTGATTGAATTCAAATCTAAAAAAGGGAAATTTCAACCAGTGCATTGTCAGTCAGAAAAAGAAGAGTGGGTGAAATATAAATTTGAGTTTGGCAAAAATCCGCAAACGAAAAATAAAGAAAACTATTTGAAATACAATTCAGTCAACTATATTTCTATCATTGATGTTACCAGTAAGACCATGGTTTTAGAAGGCAACTTAATGCCGAGTTATGCATTCTCTGGTGGCAAATTATATTTGTTTGAAAAAGTGAAATAGACTTTCTGTATTTCATTGGCAATTATAATTACTTATTTTAAGAAGTACTAATTACCGTAAGGAGTATCTAAATTGGTTAAAGAAAAAAAGATAAAAAAGTTTACCAATGATTTTAGCAGTTAAAAGCACATTAATTTTGTAAAATTCAAAGGACAACTGCGACGTCAATTTTAACTATTTTAACATTTTATTTGCATCGTATTAATTAATTTTCGTACCTTATCAGATAATTCAAAAACAATACAAAATTTATGGCGGATTCTTTCACAAAAAAAGAAAACATTAAGAAAAAAATTCAGAAACAAAAGGAAAAAGCAATGCGCCGCGACGAGCGGAAAGAAAGCAATGACAAAGGAAAAGGGCTTGATGACATGATCATGTACGTAGATGCAAATGGTCAGCTTACAAGCACTCCTCCGAACAAGAGTAATGAAGAAGGGATTGATGTTAATAACATTCAGTTAGGTGCTGCGCCTATTGAAGCTGAAGAAGCGATTAAAACTGGAACGGTCACTTTCCTAAGTGAAAAGGGTTATGGTTTTATTACCGAGGAGAAAAGCAAGGAAAATATTTTCTTCCACGAAAACAACTGTGCAGAACAAATTAAAAAAGGAAATCGTGTTTCCTTCGAAATTGAGAAATCTCCAAAAGGATTATCTGCAATCGACATTAAAGTGGTTAAGTAAATCATTAAAAAAAAAGCTTCTCTCGAAGCTTTTTTTTGCTTTAAACTTAATCTATCCAATACTCAACTGAATAAACAGTTCTATAGTATTATTTCCACTGGATGCTCACAATAATTTCATTTTTTCGATCCAGAACTTGATACGGTGCGTTGTAGCCTAAAAAACGGAAATTACCGAAATACTCGATTCCGTTTAACTTTAAAGAATTCTCTAATTGATCAGCATATTTTTTAATATCCTCATCATTGGCATAGCCACCAAACTGAATTGCAGCAACATATTCTTCCGTTGTTGTCTCGATTTTTATTTCTGAATTATCAGGCTTAGGCAAGTTTTCTCTGTTGTACTCCGACGGCATTATAAAACTCATCGAAGATTCAGAATCATTAATGTCCATGTGAACTGGCGACGTCATCGCAATATTTTTTTGATCCTTATTTGCACCAAATATAAAGGACGCCAATTTTCGAAAGCCAGTAGAAGATAATTCCTTGTAAGATTTTGCATCCATCGAAACAGTGGCCATAGTAGCTGACGGATATTTCCGAATCTCAAAATCTTTTTCTTTTTTAATAACTTGATAAGGTTGCGTTTCAGTTTTTGCCATGATAAAATAAATTTGAGTCGCCAGAAACAGGACGATGATGATGCTGGTAATGATGAGAAAAGTTTTCATACATCGAGGAATTTAAACGATTTAAGTAAAGAACATTACTAAATACTTTATTGCCTGCTTCTGTATTTCTCCCTTGACAAAATTTTCTCTGCTTCTCTCTCAATGAAAAGCCTCGCAATCGTTTCAGCAGCTGGAATTGTGTTATCTGTATTTTCAGCCAACTTCTGTTTTAATTTTGTTTCAGAAATATCTACCCGATAAAGAATACTCACTAAGCGGTTGAAATCATTTCGAATTAAATCATCAATAAAGCCAACTAAAATCGAGAATTGCTCCGCATCAGATTTCTGTTCGCTGTTGAGCTCCAGAAGATCAAGATTGTTGACCACGGTATTTAATGCTTTGTTATTTGCCATCACCTACTAAAATTAGATAAAAATTATCATTATTCAATAAATTTCACTTCAGAAACGAAGCTTTTTCTATCTTTTTAACAATTAATTAGGATTTATTTGTAGATTGCTTCAGTGCTTTTATATTATATGAAGAAATTTAATTTTGTCTACCAAAAATCAGCACCTGAAAACAAACGAATTTTATGTTTAAATCTACGCTCAACAAGGGAATATTTCTTCCCAGTATTATCTTTATATTATTGGTTTCTGTGGTGTCCATCCTCTACCCAGCAGTGACTGATCAAATATTGGATACCATCAAAAATTTTATTTTCGTCAATCTGAACTGGGTTTACGTCTGGTCCGTAACGTGTTTCGTTATTTTTCTCATTTATTTATTGTTCAGTAAGTATGGAAAGATCCGCCTGGGTGATAATGACAGCCGACCAGAGCATTCTTTTTTCTCCTGGGTCGCCATGTTATTTTCTGCGGGAATGGGAATTGGACTCATGTATTTTGGGGTCGCCGAACCCATGCAACATTATACCTCTGAAGTCTTTGGTTTGCAGGAATATGTAAACAAACCCAAAAACGCTCAATTATATACTTTTTTCCACTGGGGAATACACGCCTGGGCGATTTATGGACTGGTAGGATTATCACTTTCCTATTTCACTTATAGGCTTAAACTTCCTTTATCATTAAGAAGTTGTTTCTATCCATTATTAAAAAATAAAACCGATGGAAGTTGGGGAAACGCAATTGATGTATTTGCCTTGTGCAGCACCTTTTTTGGAATTACAACGACGCTGGGTTTTGGTGTTGTTCAAATTAATTCGGGCCTACAACATTTAAATATTGTTCCAGATACCAGCTTTATGTATCAAATCATTATCGTAGGAGTTCTGGTATCATTGGCGGTACTTTCGGCTCTCACCGGAGTTGACAAAGGCATCAAAATATTAAGCAATATTAATGTCACCATGGTAGTGGCGCTACTTCTATTCGTTCTGATATTAGGTCCGACCGTTTATTTAATTGGAAGTTTCACCGAAGGACTGGGCAATTATATCAGCAACTTTTTTCACTTAACATTTGCTACCCACGTTTATGATGAAGAACAGTTGCCCTGGTTTTATGACTGGACGATTCTCTATTGGGCCTGGTGGATTTCCTGGTCGCCTTACGTTGGACTTTTCATTGCGAAAATATCGAAAGGCAGAACGATCCGCGAGTTTATTGTAGCCGTATTGTTATTACCGTCTTTATTCAATTTCATCTGGATGACCGTTTTTGGCAACAGTGCCATTTGGTTTGATGAGAATGTAGGAACTGGCGCGCTAAGTGCTGTGGCTGGTAATCCTGACGCTTTGATGTTTCGGTTTTTAGAATACTTACCCTTTTCTACGATTGCCAGTTTTATGACCATTCTAATTGTGATCATCTTTTTTGTAACCTCTGCGGATTCGGGTATTTTTGTAATGAATAATATCGCGACAAAAAACGCACTGAAATCTCCGAAATGGCAAACTGTTTTGTGGGGAGTATTATTGGGAGGACTCTCTTTACTTCTTCTGAATGCTGGAGGGTTAAAAGCTCTTCAAAGTATGACGCTCATCACCGCCCTGCCATTTTCCGTTATTTTGATTTTGTTTATAGTAAGTTTAATTAAAGCGCTCGCCATTGACCAAGCCTATTACGATCGTACGTTTTCCAAAGCGACCGTTCCTTGGTCCGGCAGATTATGGAAAGACAGATTGAAACAGATTGTGGCGACCAAAGACCGGAAATCGATTGACCTCTTTGTGAACACGGTTGTTAAAGAAGCCTTTATCGAACTTCAGGCTGAGTTCGCTGAAAATGGAATCGCCTCCAGTTTAAATCAAAATTCTAATCCTACAAAAGTTGAAATAGAGATCAAATATGACACGATCAACAATTTCGTCTATGGTGTGGAAACGACTTCGAAAAAAGTATCCGGTTTCTTGGTAGATGAAGATAATATTCCAGAAGTTCAGGAGAAAGGAGCATTTTATCCAAAAGCTTATTTCGGCGATACCAGAGAAAGTTACGATGTTCAGTACTTTACAAAAAACGAGTTAATTTCCGACGTTCTAAAGCATTACGATCGGTTCTTAGATATTGTGTCGGAAGAAAGAAATGAAATGTTTATCAGCACCGATTCAAACGAGCGATCTCAATAATCTGCTTTTAATTTTTAAAATAATAAACCTCTGAAATTATTTCTCAGAGGTTTTTTGTTTGTTGTTTTAAAGTGTTGATAAACAATATTTTTAATCAGATCTTTATTTAAAAAGGTACCAGCGTAGTTTCAAAATACCTGATTTTTACACAATAATCAGCAAATTTAAAAACACTAAAAAAATAATATCCTAATCTTTACAATTGCTTTAATCCAGCCATCATAAATGGTCCAATTGGCAAAGCGGTCACAATTTTAAGATCATCCAAAATCGTACTTTCATTACCCAAAAATTTTAAAATATCTTCAGGCGACCTTTTTGAAAACATCATTGAAAAGATTTCTTTCCCTTCCATTTTTCCAGAAAGGATTACTTCCAGTAATACGCGATCGTACCATTCATAACGCTTATCATCAAACGATTTTTCAGGGTTTGGATTTTTTTGTTGTAATAAGTTTTTAACGATCTGAGCTGTATTTTTCTGCACAAACTGAAAAGTATAGCCACTACTCGCCTTGGTATAACCACCCGCTGTTCCAATATTAATAATTCGATTAAATGTATCACTCTTACGCTCAAACTTGGCTAATGACATTGGTATAATTCCAAATTCTGTGTGGGTAATTTCGTAATCCGAAATTTGAAGATTATTTTTAATATAATCAGCCAGAGCCGTTCTATATTCTTCTTTTGGTAAAACACTCTTGCTGAATAAAGTGTACTCGACCAAAGCTTCCGTGGAGCTTGTCGGTAAAACATACATGAAGGTTGCGCCATGTTTTTGATCTAAAGTAAAGTCCATTAAAGTTCCAACCTTTGAATCAAAAGTGTCTTCTTTAGTTTTAATCACCCAACCCGTAAAATGTTGAAGCAACGAATTTTCTTCGGTGATCTTCGGATTAAATAAAGAAGTTGAATTGAATAAATATTCAGAATGGTAAATATTCGCCTCCGTTTCTACCTTCGCCTCAATAGCATCTGACGTAATTCCATTTATATTTTCATTTTTAAAGGTCACATTTTCAAAACCTGCTGCATACGACAACACGAACTCATAAAAATCTTTCCCCTGTATCATTTTGTAGCGATACTTCTCCAAATCAAATTGACCGGTAAAATCCTCATTTTTAAAGATCAAAGATTTCCATTCATGAATGACCACCGATTCAAAAAGACCTGTTCCTTCTTCCCAAAAACACCAGGTTCTATCATTTGTATTCTTTTGAATCCTATCAATGACCAGGATTTTTTTAGATTGTAAAACGGGATCGATCAGCAATCGGTAAAGCAAACTTAATCCAGCACAGCCAGAGCCAGCAATGATATAATCGTATTTGAGGTCGTTATTCTTCATGTAAAATTTTGAGGTGATCTTCTATTAATAAATAGAATTTTTGAAAATGATGTTCGTCGATTAAAGATAGACTTTTGTTGGTTTGAAAACTGAAATTACTTGTTTTAGATTGCGTAATTTATTTCCCAATACAGAATCTAAACATATCTTTATTAACAAGGCTTTACAACGGTCAAGGTGTACAAAAGTAGTACAGTTCTAACATGCTGCAACATCTTTTTTTTTAGATTTTGACAGGGTTTTCGTCTCTTGTAAATACCATCAATACTGAGTTCTGTAAAAATACAATTTTTTTTAAGGTTCATATTGTACACCTTGACAAACCTAAACATCAGAAAATAAACCATTTAACTAAAAATGATATTATTAAAAAATGATAGATGTTAACATGATCATCTTTAAATATCCATCATTTGGGGGTAAATTCTTATCTAAGAGACGTTTATTTTTGATTTACTGATCACTCGAAACAAAACACCAATCTTTAAATTTCTCTCAATGCCGGTTAGTTAATTTTACCTTATTTTCAACGTCCATAAACAATGGACGATAAATGTGGGGGTTAACATATGAAATCGTAGAAAGGCGCATATCTAAGTTATCGTAATTTAAGTCCAAAATACAATATAAAATTTTCAAGAACCTTTAAAGTTATTATTTAAAATGCTAATTATTTAATTTAATATTTGTTACGTCACTTGTGTTCACCTTCTTACCTAAAAATTTAGGCTTTCTCGCAATTACACAATCGAAAAAACTTTTTATGGTAGCAAACCACTCTCGAGCGAAATACTTTCTCTGCCCTTTAGATGATGACGAGTATCCGACTGCCTTAATCCCTTTCTGCTGTGCTAGATAAACTGATCGATTTAGATGAAATTTTTGAGTAACTATAACCGCATCTTTTATACCAAAAACCTTGCTTGCTCGTGACATTGTGGAATAAGTATCAAAACCGGCATAATCTCCGAAAATCTTTTTTTGTGGAATTCCGGAAGAGGAAAAACCTCATACGATTAGGTGTTTACCAACACCATACATATGCATTTAGCCTAACTCGGAAAGGAGGATGGGCAGTCGCACAAAGTCCTATTTTAGGAACAACAATCACTATTTCAAAGCTAAAGAAGCGTGATTACATCGCTATGTTAGAACTTCTCACTTAACCCATTAGGATACGAACAGCCGTATACGAGACCCATACGTACGGTGGTGTGAGAGGCGTACACAGTTCAATTATGAGCGGAGCCATCTACTCGATTGTCTGCAGTTATTTTTTTTCAGAAATATTATTTTTTGCATTCTGAAGTGCAGCTAATCCAGCTAAAATGCCTCCTGCAACAGTTAAAATGCCTAAACCAAATTTTCCAACTTCATTCAAAACTTCGCCGACATCCTTTAATTTTTGTTTTCTACCTCTTTTTCCTCTGAAGTTAATATGCAATCTGCAACATATTTTCTTACTGCTTTTTTAAATCTTTCTGTCATTTTTTTTATTTCATTATAAATATGCATAACTACCATCCTCTTTTACAAATGCTAAAGCTACCTTGTCAGTATCTGACTGCCTTCCGTGTGCTACCAATTCGTGGTAAGTAGCACTCACTAAATTGTAAATACCTCTTTTTCCGGCATAATCAGTACCATAATTTGTTTGAATATTGTTTCGGTTTAGGTGGTCTGCTAATTCAGAACCTGACATAATCTTTCCTTGATCTGCTAGGTGAATAGCTAGTTTTGTTAAATAATCGTTTTTGTATCCATATTTTTGAACTTATTTTATTTTAAAATCATAGTTAATATAATTACAGACAAAGTTTGGGTATTTCTGCAGGCG